>JACMLM010000044.1 GCA_014379595.1 Anaerolineales bacterium | reverse complement strand
TAATTTTGGATTTGAGGCAGCATGTTTCCTCCACGATGATTTATTTTGTTCATTATATGAGATTTCAATTTCTTGACATCCCTCCCCAGATGGGTATAATCACGGCAATTAGCTGCGTGAAGACAAGTAGTTGTTCAACTGTTCAGAGAGCTGCCGTTCAGTGCGAGGCAGCCAGCCAAACAACGAAATCCCCTTCACCTTATCTTTCGCAGGGACTGTCAATTTTTGACATCGTAAGAAAGACGGGCAGTACCCGTTATAGTACGCTCCGAGGCTGTTCGTAAAATTTATTTACGAATGGCAAAAGCAGGTGGCACCACGAAACGCCCCTTCGTCCTGCAATGGATGAAGGGCGTATTTTATTAATATGGAGTCAGGCAAATTCTATGACTCCAAAGGAGCTACCATGTTAGATATCAATCTCATTCGCGAAACACCAGATATTGTGCGCAAGGCGCTGAAGGATCGTCAGATGGATCCTTCAGTGGTTGATTCGATTCTTCAATTGGATGAAAAGCGCCGCGCTCTTCTTGGACAAGCCGAAGTACTCAAGGCGAATCGGAACACTGTCTCAAAGGAGATCGGGCAACTGAAAGACGCAGCAGCCCGACAGTCGAAGATAGAAGCGATGCGTGTTGTCGGCGATCAGATTGCAGATTTGGATAAACAAATCGCTGAAGTTGAAACTGAATTAAATGCGATCTCATCCACGCTTCCAAATATTCCCGATGCACGCACGCCATACGGAAAAAATGAAGATGAAAATGTTGTGCTGAGGACGGTGGGTGAGCCGCGCACATTTGACTTTACGCCGAAACCGCACTGGGACCTTGGGCCTGCGCTTGGCATTCTGGATTTTGAACGTGGCACGAAGTTAACGGGTTCACGTTTTTATGTTTTGCAAAAAGCTGGCGCACGTTTGCAGCGTGCATTAATTGCATGGATGCTTGATCTTCACACGCGTAGCGGGCAGGGGTATCAGGAGGAGTATTTGCCGTTCATGGTGAAGACTGCGGTTGTATATGGCGCGGGTCAATTGCCGAAATTTGCAGATAATTTATACAAGGATCACGAAGAAGATTATTACTTTGTGCCGACTGCAGAAGTCCCATTGACTGGGTTGCACATGGATGAGATCTTTGAGCATACAGCGTTACCAAAACTATACACAGCTTATACGCCGTGTTTTCGCCGTGAGAAGATGAGCGCGGGCCGTGATGTGCGCGGCATCAAACGTGGACATCAATTCGATAAAGTTGAAATGTATATTTATTGCAAACCCGAAGACTCGGAAGCCATGCATCAAAAAATGTTGAAGGATGCAGAGGAAACTTGTGCTTTGTTGGATATTCCATATCGTGTGAAGCAACTATGCACAGGTGACCTCGGCTTCGGCGCAGCCCTAACTTATGACCTCGAACTCTGGGCGCCGGGTTGTGATGAGTGGCTTGAAGTTTCATCGATCTCAAATGTTTGCGACTTTCAGGCGCGTCGTGCGAATATAAAGTATCGTCCTGCGGATGGCGGCAAGGTGAAATTCCTGCATACCTTGAATGGCTCAGGTTTGGGGCTACCGCGTACGCTTATCGCAGTAATGGAAAATTATCAACAAGCCGATGGTTCGATTGTTGTGCCTGAGGTACTACGCCCCTGGATGGGCGGAGTTGATATTATTAAATGAAAAAGACTTCGGAAGTCTGTCGGGAGTCTCTTCAACCTGAATTTGTAAATGAGACTTCCGAAGTCTGCTATTAAGGAGGCGCTGTGACTGACCCCGCTTTTTGGGAACTTTTAGGACAAGTGGCTTTAGAAACCCTGACTTTGCTGGTCTTGCTATCGGGCTTGGTCGGATTATTAATTCCTGTTTTCCCCGGTCTCACGATCATGTGGCTTGGCACATTAGTCTATGCTGTTGTGGAAGCTGTAAATGGAAACATGACTTGGCTGGATTGGGTACTCTTCACCTTAATCACCTTGTTAATGATCGGTGGCAACATTGTCGATAACATCATCATCGCTAAACATGTGCGCGAAAAAAATGTGCCCTGGAGTTCGATCCTATGGGCATTCGCGGCGGGACTTATCCTCAGTATCACGCTCACACCGTTGGCTGGCATGGTTGCTTCTCCACTAGGATTGTTCCTTGCCGAGTGGCGGCGCTTAAAGGATAAACAAGGCGCATTGGATAATACAAAAGCATGGATGAAAGGCTGGGGTTGGTCGCTTGCGGCGCGTTTTGGGATCGGTGTTTTGATGATTATCTTCTGGGCACTGTGGGCCTGGTTATAAGGTAAAGCATATCTTTTTATAGATAGCAGTGTTCTTTAGCGTAGTAATGTGATTAAACTGATTCATATCAGGCTTGGTCTAAAATTTATTAGTTATAAGGAGAAAAAACATGCCCGTTATTGTTACTGAAATCTTTAGTTTTCTCGGTTTTTTGCTTAGTGCTATTGGTTTGTTGGTATTTGGATTTGCAGGCGGACGCTTCACACTTGAGGCTTTCCAAAAATCAACGAGTTGGCAAGTACAAGCTGCGCTCGCTGTTGGACTTTTTGCTTTGCTCGCCGCGCTGACCAAATTCACCAGCCCCGGTTCAGCAGGTGCCTTTGCACTTGGCGCTGGAATTGCTTTCTTTTTATCTGGTAAAAAAGATAAGAAAGAAGACGAAGAAGTAAAGTAAGACGGCTTTATAATTAAATAAAAAGGTTTAGCTGAAAAGCTAAACCTTTTTATTTTTTAAATATAGTTTTTCTAAAATGAAACTGACTTGCTCAACATTGCTGCGAGCAGTTTTACCGAATTCTTTAGATCGTTGTAATCCACCATTTCAGAAGCAGAGTGAACGTAACGGCATGGAATGGACAATGCGCCTGCCATCACACCGGCACGAGAAATTTGGATCTCGCGTGCGTCGGTACTTCCTATCAATAACACTTCACGTTGATAGGGAATCCGTGCCTTCTCTGCCGTGTTGATCATCCAATCCACAACGCGCGGGTCAGATACCATGCCCACGTCACGAAATTTTACGCATGGTCCCTTTCCAAGCTCCATCACCATCTTTAATGAAGCAGGCGTATCCCCTGTAGGTGTAACATCTATCGCGATTCCAATATCGGGGTCAATGCCGAAAGCCGCCGCGCCCGCGCCGCGCACTCCAACTTCTTCCTGTGTGGTAAATACGAAATATAAATCATTCGGTGTGGACTTAATCGACCTCAATGTCTCAATCAAGACAACAACGCCTGAACGATCATCCATCGATTTGGCAATCAGGCGATCTCCCATTTCGATATATGATCTTTCAAATGCAGCAACATCTCCAACCTTTACGGGACAATTTTCTTTACTGGATGCACCCACGTCAATGTACATTTTATTGATCGGAAGAATATTATCCACCTGTTCCAAACGATCATACCCAACCACTCCGCTGACGCCGTTCAAAAAGCGGACTCTCGCTCCAAGCGTATATCTGCCAAAAGTTCCACCGACATTTGTAAATCTTACAAAACCTTTTTTATCAATGTGGCTGACGATCACACCGATCTCGTCCATGTGGGCCGCGAGCATGATCTTTTTCGGATTTTTAGCTCCCTTGGCAGGTTTCTTGCGAACGATCAAATTTCCAAGCGCATCCACGCTTACTTCATCTGCAAGCGGTCTCACTTCTTTTAAAATCACTTTACGAACGGCATCTTCATGGCCTGAAGGAGCAAAAGTTTCTGTGAGCGTTTTCAGTAGTGGTTTCATATCATTTTCCTAAAAGTCTATAAATTATTATCTTCTTGTTTCCCAGCAGTTGTACTGCTGGGAAACAAAGAGTTATTTCGTTTATTATTTTCCTAAAGAAAACTTCTCACCTGCAACATAGCTCTTGCCGTCATCTTTTGTAAACACATGCGCTTTTGCCTTGCCCATTACCGTCCACTCTTCATTTAATTTGCCAACAACCGCAGTGTCTTCATCTATACCAATCATGATCTCGCCTTCTGTTAATCGGCGGCGTAGAGTGGCAACAAGTGGTTTTCCAAATAATGGGATCGCATTAAAGTGCGGCATCACGGAAGAGACGGGGATAATCCCAAACGCAGCAGAGGAGCGGATTCCTAATGCGCGGAAGTCAGGCATTTCTCTACCTAATATCATTGCGCCAGCCGAACAACCCGCATAGACTGCGCCGCGCGCCCATGCTTTTTGCGCTGCCTGCCATACGAGACTGTCTTTCATCGTTCGATATAGATAACCTGGATCACCGCCTGAGAAATAGACAATATCCGCTTCTTCCACAACTGAAGCATGCTTCTGCTCATTAGCTGACTCTGCGTCGATGACAGGAACAGCCTGAACGTCAGCACCGTGGCGTGTGAAGTGATCCATGCCCATCGTAGACCAACGAGTCACGCTTTTGACGCCTTCCTGCCCTGCTGCAGTTGGCAGGCAAACAACTTTTGGTTTGCGTCCAACTGCTCCGCAATTCGCGAGCAGATAATGATCCACATCATCCATTACGGAAAGATATTCGCCGGAACCTAATAAAGCAATTAATCCATTCATGTCATATTTACCTATATATCTGTCAATGTCGCTTCGAGGCGTTCTCCCTAGCACCGCCCGCCAGGGCAGGTGTGGTTTTTGCCGACACTTGCGCCGCCCTGCGTTTGTTGCAATGCAGGTGAGCAGTCTCCTAATTACTGGGATTGCTTCGTCGGGAAGAGCAAGACCCCTCCTCGCAACGACATATTGAGAATTACTATTTGTTTACCAATATATCGCGCGTTATTCTTTTCAACGCAGTATGTAGTAAATTTAATGTATTCTTCCAATCATCCACACGCGAAACGCTGATGGGGGAGTGTGTATAACGATGCGGCACCGAAACCGAAACGACAGGTACGCCTGCGCGTGACTGTTGGATTGCGCCTGCGTTTGTGCCGCCTCCACCAGGCTGGCGGAATTGATAAGGAATTTTTTCTTTGACAGCAGTTTCAGCAAGAAACTTTACAAGCCGTGGGTCATCAATTGTGGACGAGTTTGCAACATAAATTGCGGGACCTAAACCAAGTTTTGTATTGTACGTAAAATTCTCTCTGCCTTCATAATCTGGCAAGTCGCGCGCAGGCGTGGAATCAACTGCAATGGCGAGATCAGGCTCAAAATAATGAGCAGCAACTTTCGCGCCGCGCAATCCGATCTCTTCCTGAACACTAAATGATAAACACAGCTCAATATTCTTTGGCGCATTTTTTAATAACTCGATCAAAATTGCCACGCCGATGCGGTCATCAATTGACTTTGACATAATGGATGGGCCAACACGTTTAAACTTTGTGGCAAAAGTGGCGCGGTCGCCGACTTTTGCTTTGCCTTCGGGTCCAAGGTCAATTCGCATGGCGTCTGTGCTAATGCTGTGTTGACGTTCTTCTGGCGTTGTCAAATGAATGGGCTTTGCGCCGATCACGCCAATGGCATGTTCTTTACCAACGATCACCTGCTTGCCAACGAGATGCCGTTCATCCATGCCGCCGACAATTTCAAATTGGTAAAAGCCTTCGCCATCATCGTTCACGATCATGAAGCCCACTTCGTCCATATGTGCATCGACCAAAACACGCAACGCTTTTTTGCTATTACCTTTTTTTCTTACAAGCACGCTTCCGAGCGCATCTACTTTTACTTCATCGGCGTAAGGTTTTACTTCTTCCAATACAATGCGTCGTACCTCTCCTTCATCACCAGAGACTGACATTGCATTGCATAATTTTTCAAGTAGTTTTATTTGTGGTGCGCCGATTGAAAGCATATTTGTAATTACCTTTTAGATATACTCCTCGCTGAGCGGAGTGAGGACAGTTATTTCGTCCGAACGAAGTCGAAGCGCGGGAAACTTGGAAGCTTTAACTTTTTATGAAACCAGTCCTTCGACTATGTTCCTCGAAGAGCACTCGTCACTCCGCTCAGGACGAAGGATTTATTCCCAAACAACCTTCTCAATAAAATCTGCTTCAAGCGAAGCAATAAATTCTGCGAGTAAACGCCCTGCGCGTTGAATATCTTTCAATGCAACCAATTCCACGGGAGTATGCATATATCTTTGTGGAATGCTCACCACCATGGTGGGTATACCTTCAGCGGTTAACTGCATGGCATCTGCATCTGTGTAAGAAGCTCCTGGCATGGCTTCATCGCTGACGGGTATTTCAGCTTTTTCAGCTACTTCTTTAAATCGTTTATGTAAAAACGGATGCATGCTCGGCCCGATGCCAAGAGTTACACCTTTGCCGATCGGAAATGCTGAATAATCAGTTGAACCTGTACCTTTGCCAAAAGTCACATCCATGGCCACAGCAATCGTGGGACGCAATTGATATGCAGATGTGAACGCGCCTGCATATGTGATTTCTTCCTGGACCGAAGCCAGCGCCCAAACATCCCAAACATGCGACTTGGCTTGTAATTCTTCGAGACATATTGTAAGCGCTGCGACTGAAGCACGATTATCAAGTGTATGACCGCTTACGCATCCACCGGACATTTCAACTGGTTCTGTATTAAAGGCGACTCTATCCCCGATGTGTACCCGCTTCGAGACTTCGCTTGGCGTGAGTCCTGTATCCACCATGAGATATTTCAATGGCATGGCGTTTAAGCCTTCGCCTTCAGGCAATAAATTTGCGGGAGGCATTACGATCACGCCATATAACTCTTCTCCGCTTTTTGTAGCGTGCACCATGACGGGTGTGCCGGGCAGAACGCGAGGGTCTACGCCGCCGATATCTGTGACATATAAAAAGCCATCTACAATGCGTACGACCATTAAACCGATCGCATCCATGTGGGTGGCAATCAGTACGGAGGGGCGCAGGGATTTATCAGATTTGATACTGCTTTTCGTTGGTGTACCCTTTTTCAGTCCATGAATTGACCCGAGTCTACTGCGGCTGATCTCATCCACAAGTGGAGTCCACCTCTGTTCGATGAGATTCGCAACAGGCCCCTCATATCCTGAAAGGCCTGCAACTGAAATGATCGATTTTAAGAAGGGGAGGATGTCACTCATTTGTCATCCACCAAACGCGGTTGGAGATGGAGTTAGTGTATTCGATGGCGTTTGTGTGGGCGTAAATGTTGGCGTGAATGTAGATGTTGGCGTGATTGAAGGAGGAATAGGAGTATTTGAAGGTGTAAACGAAGGTGTAGTGCTTGGCGTGTTGGTAAATGTAAGCGTAGCAGTGTTTGGTTGGAACGGCGTGAGGGTTAAGGTAGGAGTGGATGTTGTTGTTTGTGTGGCAGTCGCAGTGGGTGTCAATGTGATCGTGCTCGTCACAATAAGTGGAGTTGGGCTGAGGGTGGCAGTGGGAAGGGTGCCAGTCCCTGTAATGGTAGGTGTGGCAGTGACGCGGTCTGGTGTGAAACTTAGGAAAATAAATCCGACACAATAGCAGGGAATGGTGGCGAGGATAACCGCGAGAATTCTAATGCGGCGGCGGGTGCGAGGTGTATCGGCTTCAAACATATCGGGTCGATTATAATCCAACATCATCCACACCATACACTCGGCTATTCACAGAATACACTTCGTTATCTCCAGGATACGTTTTATATGATTCCCCTTCGTCTTCGTATTTCAGGCTTTTTATCTTATCGTGATCCAGTTGAATTGGATTTCAATTTATTTGAGCTAGCCTGTATCTCTGGTAATAATGGCGCAGGTAAATCGTCACTGCTTGATTCGATTACCTGGGTTTTGTTTGGTGAAGCGCGTGGCAGAGGTACAGATGTTATTAATTTGAATCAGGATGTAAAAGCCGCAGAAGTTGCGTTGACATTTAAATATGAAGGCAATGTATTTCGTGTGCAAAGAACGCTACCACGCGGGAAGAGCACTGTGCTGGAATTCCAGATCCAGGATAATGAGAGTTGGAAGCCACTCACAGAAAAAACAACTCGCGATACACAAGCACGAATTGAACAGACTCTCAGGCTTGATTATGAAACATTTGTCAATTCATCCTTCTTTTTGCAAGGGAAAGCCGACCAATTCACACAAAAGAAAGCCAGTGAAAGAAAAGCTGTTCTCAGTACGATTCTTGGATTGGAAGTTTGGGATACTTATAGAGACCGTACTGCTGAAAAACGGAAACTTCTTGAATCAGATGTTCAAAGTATTGACGGCCGCGTAGCAGAAATTGACTTAGAGCTTGGCGAAGAGGATGCACGCAGGGCAAGGCTTATAGAACTTGAAACCACATTAAAACAATTATCGTCCAGCCGTGTTGCACAGGAAAGCATACTGGATAATATTAAGAAGAATGTGGCCTTACTTAACGAACAACGTAAACTTGTAGAAACATTGTCCATATCACTTGAACGAGCGCGGATGGCTGTTGCGGGATTAGGGTCTCGGCTGGTTGAAAAGGAATCAGAAAGCGCTGCTTATATTGATCTTGTAAATCGTACAAAAGAAATTGAATCTACGTATAAAGCCTGGCAAAAAGCCCGCAAAGGTTTGGAAGAACTGGATAAAGTTGCTTTGGAGTTCCGCGAACATGAAAAAGAACGCTCTCCTTTACTGGAGCAGATCGCGGTGGAAAGAGCAAAACTGGAACAAGAGCAAGATGGATTGAGTGAGCAGTTTTCAGCCATTAGCAATCAATTAGTAGTCATTAGTGATTTGCAAATTGAAATTCAGAGTGCAAAGGAACTCTTAAGAGACTCTGAATTAAAAGTTAAAGAACGCATTGAGCTGGAAAATAAGAAAAACGATGCACGCGAAAGACAAGCGACATTAAAGGCAGAGAATGAGTCGCTCAAAGAAAGCATGAACAATTTAAAAGAGCGGATCGAATCGCTGAAAGCCGCAGATGGTGCAACATGTCCGCTGTGCGGGCAGGATTTAACCGAAAAACATCGCAGGTCAACTCTTAAGCAACTGGAAGATGAAGGCAAGCAAAAAGGGGATAAATTCCGCGCGAACAAGAACGAAAGCGATGATCTTGAAAAAGAACTAGCAGATTACACTTCTCAGATCAGTAAACTTGCGGATGTTGAAAATGATCGTCTGAAATATTCCAATACAGTTTCACAGCTCACCGAACGGATCGAGAGCCTGCAATTGAGTGCGAAAGAATGGGATAAGACAGGCAAAAAACGACTCGCTGAAGTTAACAAAGCTTTGGATAAAGAATCCTTTGCGCCAGAAGCACGCAAGCAGCTTACCAAACTGGATAAGGAACTTGCCAAGCTGGGCTATGATGCATCAGCCCATGATGCGAAACGCAGAGAAGAGCTTGACCTGCGAGATATAGAAGAAGAGTATCAAAATTTAGATAAAGCTCGGGCTGTTATAAAACAGATCGAAAATGAAATTGCCAGTCTAAAATCTGAGATTATGAATCGTAGAGCTGAAATTGATGAACAGGAGCAATCTCAAGAAAAAGCCACCAAAGCTTTGGCTGAGTCTGAAGCTCAATCTCCTGACCTTAATCAAGTTGAACGCGAATTGTTTAATCTACGTGAACAGGAAAACCAAACCCGCGATGCAGTAGGTGCGGCCCGTCAAAAAGTGGACGTGCTTGCTACATTACGCACGCGCAAAATTGATTACTCGAATCAACGCGAAGAACTTAATCAGCAGATTGTGCGCCACAAAGCCTTGGAGCGCGCGTTTGGTAAAGATGGCGTACCCGCTTTGTTAATTGAACAAGCGCTTCCGCAAATTGAGCAAAAAGCCAATGACCTGCTCGAAAGATTAAGTGACGGACACATGTCCATTCGATTTGTTACGCAGGCAGAATATAGAGATAAAAAACGTGACGACCTGAAAGAAACATTGGATATTCAGATCAGCGATTCGGCTGGCCTGCGCGATTATGAAATGTATTCAGGCGGCGAAGCCTTCCGCGTTAATTTTGCCATTCGCCTCGCGCTCTCCGAAATTCTCGCACAACGCAAAGGTGCACGTCTGCAAACGCTTGTGATTGATGAAGGCTTTGGTTCGCAGGATGCACAAGGCCGCCAGAGGCTGATTGAGGCCATCAATATCGTGAAAAACGATTTTGCAAAAATACTCGTCATCACACATTTGGATGAACTCAAAGATGCATTTCCCAACCATATCGAAGTTGAGAAGACCGAACGGGGAAGTACTGTCACGGTCATATAAAAAAATCGCAATTGGCAACTTAAAAAGTTGCCAGTTGCCAGTTACTAGTTACATTCATGATCTATTTCATCATTTCCACTATTCTCTTTGTCCTTGCGCTTATCATTATTTATTGGATTCACAATCAATATCATCTCGATATTATTGTCACGCCTGCGCCGCCTCCCGCCACAGGCGCTCCTCTGATATCAATTTGCATTCCTGCTCGCAATGAAGAATTAAATATCCGTAAATGTGTGGAAGCTATGCTTATGCAAGATTATCCAAACTTCGAAGTCATTGTTTTGGATGATCGTTCCACAGATAAGACTTCTAAGATTCTTCTCGAACTTGCGAATCAAAATGATATGCTCAAAATAATCAGTGGATCAGACTTACCCGCAGGCTGGGCTGGAAAACCTCATGCTTTATACCAAGCCTCAGCAGTTGCACAAGGTGAGTGGCTGTGCTTTGTAGATGCAGATACATTTCTCAAGCCCACTGCTCTTTCATCCTGTTATGTCAAAGCTCTCGAAACAGAAGCAGACCTTTTCACTGTGTTGACTGAGCAGATCCTTGGTTCATTTTGGGAGAAAGTAGTCATGCCTCTTGTGATGACAGCGCTTTCCGTTGGATTCTCGCCGCGCAAAGTTAATGATCCCAGCAAACGTGATGCAGTTGCCAATGGACAATTTATCATGATCAAACGTAGCGTCTATGATGCCATCGGCGGACATGAACGTGTGAAAGATCATATCGTGGAAGATAAAGCCATTGCTGAACTAGTAAAGTGGAATGGGTATCGCCTGATCATTGCGGACGGGATGCAGGTCATTCGTACGCGCATGTACACATCTTTTACAACCATGTGGGAAGGCTGGACGAAGAATATTTATCTGGGCTTGCGCGAACATTCAGCCATGTTATTGCTCGGTGCTTTTGGCGCGTCACTTGCTCTGGTCGCGGCTTTATTCTTGCCAATATGGCCCATCCTTGGATTCGTTTGGTATCTCAAAGGTGGGCAGTGGCTTGCCATTGGAGTCATCTTTCAGTCATTAATGATTTGGTGCGTTCTACTTTATGCACGTGCAAGAGTGGCGCTTAAGATGGAAATTTCCATTTGGTATATATTCACCACAACTTTAGGTGCGGGAATCTTCGCATCCATGATGCTGACCTCTGCATGGAAGGTGATTTCTGGTCAGGGAGTGACCTGGCGCGGACGAAAATATCACACTCAAAAAAACCATAAGATAAATATATAGAATAATAAAGGACAAGGTTATGAAAAGAGTTGCGATGTTTATGTTAGTAGTGGGAATATTGTTTTTAAATTCATGTACAAGCACAGAGATGGAAGCTCATGAACCTTGGGCACGTTCGGCGGCTCAGGGACAGAATGGCGCAGTCTATATGATCTTGCATAACCATGCAACAACGGCAGATGAATTAGTGGGTGTGTCTTCAGATGTGGCGACAGCAGTTGAGATACATGACAACACACTGGATGCAAATGGGACCATTGAGATGAATCGGCGATCCTCAGTCCCATTCGCAGCCGATGAAGAGGTGAAATTTAAGCCCGGCGGCTTGCATATTATGCTTAGTGGCCTAAAGCGGGATCTGAACTCAGGAGATGAAATTACAATTAGCCTGCACTTCAAAAATCGGGAAGATATTATTTTGATTGTCCCAGTGATGGACGTCGCAGATGTGGATGGGTCCGGGGATGATCATGATCATTAATTTAGAATAAGGTCTTTTGCCGCATATTTTATTTTCAGGAACTTTTTTATCGTATGATCGTCGTACTATACAGGAGTAAAAAATGAAAAAGTTAATTCTTCTCACCCTTATTGTTATCCTCACAGCTTGTTCTGCTGGTACGCCGACTGGCACGCCCACTGAACTTGAGCGAAATCGTCAAACCTGGCAGGATGCTGGTATTACTCATTACAGCTTCTCGCTTAATGTCGGATGTTTTTGCGCCTTCCGTGATCAAATGCCTTTAACCATTGAAGTCCAAAATGGTGAAGTAATCTCAATTGCCGCCTTGGATGGGACTCCTGTTCCAGCAACTGATCCAGGCTATGAAACTTTCGAGCGTTACGCAACGATTGACCGCATCTTCTCTGAACTGGAAACTGGTCTGGCAGGCGGCGCAGACGAGGTCACTGTCACCTATGACGCTACCTATGGTTTCCCCAGTGAAATATATTTTGACTTCATTCTGGAAGCCGCAGATGATGAGCTCTCGATCACAGTTTCAAATTTTGAAGCATTACAATAAACAATAAATCAAACAGCGGCCTGAGAAATCAGGCCGCTGTTTGATTTAAGAAACTCTCACAAAGAAAACTATATCTCCCCAAGTAATACTTGATCTGTGCCGCGGTCAACTTCCCACGGATAAACAATATAGGCATCTGTAACTGCGGCATAGTAATCAGGCCGCGCACTTCCAAACAGACTGCGATAAGGGTTGAAGTGCAAAACGCAAGTCTCAGGGAATCCGCCCGCCGCAGAGACTCGATTCTTTACCGATGTAATCGTCCGCCCTGAACCCCAAACGTCATCAATAATAAGTGTTGGACGGCCGCGCAGCTTATCTTCCGCAGGGAATTGAATGAACTCAGGCCATGCCATCAAGCTGGATTTATCTGTTTTAGACTGTGCGGGAAAATCTACGGCGGCCGTGAGGACGTGTGTAATGTCCATCGCTTCGCCCAACATTCCACCCGGAATGATACCGCCCCGCGTAATCATCACCATCGCAGTAAATTCACGGCGGAACTGTGGGACTAAGTGGTCTATGAGACGGTCTATTTCATCCCATGAAACCATTTCGCGGCGTGGTTCAGCAGGTTGCATGTAGTTAAGTCCTCGCTAGTGTGGAAAAACTTTCAGCCAAAGAAAATTTAATTAAGCAAGAGCAGCTGCGAGCGGAGCAGGAGCCGCAACTTTTTGTTCAACACGTCCCTCAGCTTTGGCTGTTTCCACGTCACGCGCCCAGATATATAGGCAGGTGTGATAAGCCGTGCTGGTATAGGAACCGAAAACATTTGCCACCATCACAAATGCGAAGAAGATCAAAGCGCCGATCACGATCCCAACAATGGATAGGGCCGTGCTTCCACCGGAGAGATAAGCCGCTCCGCCTCCAACTGCAAAGCCAATTGCAAAACCAAGCAAGCCAAATAGAAAACTGATCAAACCCGTAACAAAACGAACGCCAACTGTGCTGATACCGATCAACAGAAGGTTTTCTTTTGTAATGTTTAAAACACGCTGCATGCCATTTTTGAGATTTAGATCATCGATCACCATCGCAGGCAAAATTAAATAGGCTGCTTCCGTCCACAAGACCTGTAGCAGACTTGTTGCCGAACGTGCCAGATTTCCTGCAATGCCACGGTTGCTACGATTTGCCAGACTGCGAAGCATATTCACAGCAGTGGATGCTGCCGCGAGCGTCAGAATATCAAAGAAGTCACGGCGCACAATTGCCCATGCTTTATCCATATGACCATCACCATGTGTCAGGTAGCCATAGATCAGGTAAACGGTCATGCCGGAAAAGACATAAGTCACTACGAACTGTGCGAAGACAAGAATACTGCCGAGAACAAATAAAATGATCCTGCCAATTTGTGAGTCGCCAAGAAAAAAGCCCGCGGCGGCCAGGGGAATAATTCCAATCACCGAAACGATCATTCCAACGATCAAAGCATAAACAGACGGTTTGAGCAGGTCCTTATCTTTAAATGCCATGCTCCACGCCTGTTTGAGAAAAGACCAACCCCGCGAAAAACTTTGCATAAATAACGCTCCTTTTGAAAGATAAGTTCATTATAGCAAAGATAAAGAAAGATGAAAGAGGGAAGATGAGAAACGTGTATAATCGGGCGATTCCAAAATCAGGATAAACTATGAAAAAGAACTCTATATTTTTGTGCATGCTGGTGATGCTTGTTCTACCTGCTTGTTCCGCAATTTCGCCCGCACAACCTACTCCCACGCCTGACCCATTCATTGTGCAGGGACGCCAGGTTTTCAATGCTCGTTGCGCAACATGTCATGCACTCGAACCAAATACTACGATTATTGGGCCATCTCTCTCAGATATTGCAACAGTCGCTGAAACCCGTGTGGATGGGCAGAGCGCCGAGGAATATATTCAACTGGCCATTTTGCGGCCCGGAGATTATATTGTTGAAGGATACAATAACGTGATGATCACCAATCTTTCGAAAGAACTTACCAACGAAGATATGAACGCACTTGTTGCATTTTTAATGACGTTGAAATAAAAACTTCGGAAGTCTGATTTGACGAGATTCACGATAGAGTCTTTTTAAAGACTTCCGAAGTTTCTTGAAAAGAGGAGAATATAATGAAAATTTGGATGAAACGTATTTTTTCAACATTGGGGATACTTTTGCTTATTGGTATTTTATATGCCGCTTTCGCACCACTTCCGCAGGATGAAGTTTTGCCGCAAGAAAAATGGGGAGCAGGTTCAAGCAGTGTCGAACCCGCGTATAGTGGATTGCAGCGTGAATTCCCTGCTTCCAACGAAACGGATGCGAATCTCTCCACGCCTGAAAAAGTGGAACTCGGTCGCCTCCTTTTCTTTGACCCAATCCTGTCTCAGAACAACGACCTGTCATGCGCCTCGTGCCACAACCCCGATCTCGGATTCACCGATGGAATGCAACAGTCCATTGGCGCGAACAAGACAGCACTGAATCGTAATGCAATGAGTTTATGGAATGTTTTATACAACACCAATTTCTTTTGGGATGGAAGAGCCTCGACACTTGAAGAGCAGATAAATACTCCGATCACACACGCGGACGAAATGGCTGGTTTGCCCTCTGAAATTGAATCTGAACTGAAAGCGATTCCTGCCTATACTGCGCTATTCGAAAAAGCCTTTGGAAGCGAAGATGCTGTTACATACGAAAATGTGCAAAATGCAATTGCTTCATTCGAACGTACACTTATCAGCAACAACTCTCCATTTGACCGTTATGCTGCAGGCGATGTAAACGCTCTTACACCCGCCCAACGCCGCGGACTCGCAACCTTCCGCTCGGCTGGCACGCGCTGTTTTGAATGTCACGCCGCGCCGACTTTCAGCGATGATTCATTCTCTGTTACTGGTGTTCCTGATCTTCCAGGGCAAGTTCATGATACTGGTCGCATGGAGATTGAAAGCACAAGTTTGGATGGCGCTTTCAAAGCACCCACGCTCCGCAATATTGCATTGACCGCTCCTTATATGCACAATGGAGCATTTGCAACTCTTGAAGAAGTTGTAGACTTTTATGCAAAAGGCGGTGGGCGTGATGATGGTGTTGAAAACATGGATATCCATGTTTTGGGATTTGAATTAACCGATCAGGAAAAATCTGACCTTGTTGCATTCATGTATGCACTCACTGATGAAACGAATATTCCTGAGTTTCCTGTATCTGTCCCATCAGAATTGCCAGTAGTTGAGCATGTTGATAATCCCACACGTGAAGTTGTCAGCCAGATGAATGCTGGAGGAACTGAATCAGTTTCAACGTCTACGCATGAAGCGGTCACTTTAAGAGTCGAAGCTGGCCAGACAATTCAATCAGTTGTAGATAAAGCGCTCCCAGGCGATACTATCGAAGTGTCCTATGGAATTTATAAAGAGCATGTCATCATTGATATCAGCGATGTGAAATTCTTTGGCATCCCGAATGACAAAGGCGAATGGCCGATCATTGAAGGGGAGGGCACTGGTGCTGATGGCGTGATCGCATCTGGTAATAATTTTGAGATGGGATTCTTTCAGGTAAAAAACTTTACAAGCAACGGTGTGCTTGTGGAAGGTTCAAAAAATATTTACCTGCACGATATGTATATTGAAAATACAGGCGTATATGGTGTCTATCCCGTGCGTTGTACGGATGTACTGATCGAACGCATTGAAGGTACGTTGATGAACGATGCCGCGATCTATGCAGGTAAATCCGAAAATGTTGTCATCCGCGACACACTGACTTATGGAAACGTGATCGGCATTGAATTAGAAAATACAGTCAATGGCGAAGTATATAACAATGTAGCACACGATAATACTATCGGCATATTCATTGACTTGCTGCCACAGCTGCCTTCCAAAGTTTCGATGTATACAAAAGTTTATAACAATCTTACTGAGAATAACAATGGCGAAAACTTTGGCAAACCTGGTACCGCTGTAGCGCTTATCCCGCCTGGGACGGGTATGCTCATTCTCGCTGCAGATCATGTTGAAGTGTATGGCAATACCATCCGTGGAAATAAAACGGGTGGGCTGGCTATCTTCAATTTAACAATTGGTTTTTCAGAGGAAGAAATTGATGTAGGCCCGAACCCTGAACATAATTATGCCCACGATAATATTTACGAAAATAATGGCTACGATGCAGATCCTTTTGTAAAAGATATGCTGGGTCAGGGCTTCGATATTATCTGGGATGGTTCTGGTGTGAACAATCGCTTCGATGAACCAAATGCATCCACATCTTTCCCGCCTGCTTTGCCATCCAAGAATTTGCCTGGTCCGTTGTATAACTTGTATTGGCGTGCGTTGAATTTTGTAGTTGGGTTGGTGGGGTAGAAAATAAAAGTCGTGGTCGGGAGACCACGACTTTTTTGTTAATAGGTTGATAAGTACGCAATTTCACAAAACAGAAGTATAATCCCGATTTGTAGGTTTTCTTTGCGGCATTGCCGTTATTTTTTACAAGGAGAGAATATGAATATTAACTTTGCCATGTGGCGCAAGGCCTCATGGGAACTGATCAAGATGGACGATAAAAAAGAGTGGGATGCATTGGATGTCGTCTCCAAATGGCTGATCGCTACTCGTTCAGCAGTGACTGCGGTCACAGTCTATTCCTGTATTATTGCTGGTGCGCTTGCCTGGCGCGATGGATATTTTTCATGGCTCCCGTGGATCATCATGACCATCGGTTTGTTTATTGCGCATGGCACAAACAATTTGCTCAATGATTACACCGATTTCTCACGCGGTGTGGATAATGATAACTATTTCCGCACGCAATATGGTGTGCATCCACTGGTGCAGAATTTTTGGTCAAAGAGAAAACAAATCGAATGGTTTATCGTCAGCGGTGTCATTGCTACACTGTCTGGTGTGTATGCATTAGTTTATACGAACTTCAATCCAGCGATTATCAGCTTGTTTGCCTTTGGCGCACTCGTTTTGCTTGCTTATACTTATCCATTTAAATACTGGGGACTCGGTGAATTAGCGATCTTCCTGATTTGGGGACCGATCATGATCGCTGGTGTATACATGGTGCTTGTCATCGGCAATGGCGGCGACATTTCCAATGTTTTCCAAGTTGCACTTGCAGGCGTTCCATTTGGATTGAGCGTTGCCAGTATCAACATAGGAAAGCACATTGACAAAATGGATGATGATAAGAAAAAAGGTGTGGGCACTTTCCCTGTGCGCGTGGGTCAAACCTTTGCACGTTATGTAGATATCTTCTCCATTGTTGCAGCTTATGGTGTAATCATTTATCTTGTTGCCACAGGCTATTTTTCCACTTTCATGCTGCTCATTCTTTTCGCAGGTCAACGTGCAGCGTTTGCCATTTATGCACTTTCCAAGCCGCGTCCTGATGCGGCTCCCAAAGGTTTTGAAGCTTTCTGGCCCACATGGTTCTCTGGCTTTTGCTTCTATCACAACCGTATGTTTGGCGGTCTCTTCATTATCGGTATCCTACTTGATACGATTGCTAGAAAATATACATCGCTCCTTCCACTGTCAGCCAATTGGCTTGGTGCCATTGCAATTGGTATTGGATTGATCTATGCAGTGATACAAATGATAAAAGCAAAAAGTAAAACGTAAAAAGCAAAAAGGCTTCGAGTTGATCGGAGCCTTTTTACTTCTCGCTTATTACAATATCTTCTATCTCTAACCATTCATCTCCTCCTTCTAAAACTCCAAATGCGATTTTCCCTTCTGGTGTGAACGCTGCATATTGATTATCGATCCAGATAATGACTCCCAGCGGGGGATTCGGATTCACAGGCGACTCAAACACTAGGACATTATCCACGTAAAAAAGTACGCGAGTCGGACTCCACTCGAGCCTGTATCCATGCCATTGAGTGACATCTACGCTGAGAGCGACTCCGTCCTCGTTAATAACTTTACTCAATAATTTTCTGGCTGTCTTTCTTGAGAAGGGGAGTACCAGACCTGCCAGTATCAATAAAGGGTGAAATTTCGGCGAACAAAATGTTTGTGCTAAAAAGCCTTGTGCAGGCTTATCATTTGTAAATGATAAATGATTTTGCGGTGAAGCTGAAAAAAACCAAACCGCATTAGGCAGTGCAGGCAATCTAAACGGACTCCCGCCGAACCCAAGCGACATTCCAAATGGATCATTCCACAGTCCGAAGCCCCATGTCCCAGTGATGGAATTGCTTGAAGTTTTTGCACGCAGGCTCAACGTTAAAGAATGATGCGGAAACTTATGCCGGGGGAGTTGAGAGTAATCATCGAGCTGGGCATCTCGATAGCTGAGAGAATCCCCTTTTTGTATTACCAATCTCCAGCCATTCTCGGTTTTCTCAACTTTTGCATTTTTCGTTGCGCTTGCCTTCATCACTAGTTTACCTTCGTTACTGGTTGGCGTTGTTCTATTCACCAACCAAACACCAACTAAAATCACCGCGCCGCCTAGAACAGAAGCAAGTGTAATATGTTCATTAAGAATAATTGCCGCAAAGATCATGCTAGCGAGCGGTTCAACAAAAAGAAAAGCGCCTGTTTGCGCAGCAGTCAATTGACTCAACGCGTCGAACCATGCAATGTATGCAAGACCAGTAGTGAGTATGCCCAGAAAGATCATCGCCCACCAACCTTGATTATCAAGCTGTGGGATTTCTATATAACTTTTGTTTGCAAAAAAAGCAACTGACGTAATGAGCCAGCCAATGGTCATTACCCAAAATGTCAACCGCGTGGATGGATGATCTTTTAACCCGCGCCGCGAAATAATTGAGAATACCGCCCAATTGACGGAACTGATGAGAATGAGAAAATCACCAATTGTGCCAAACTTGCCAATGGCAAGAGTTGAGAGATTGCCTTTGCTTACAATCGCCAGCACACCGATCATGGAAAGCACAATACCGAATGATTGTAAGAGATTTAGTTTTTCTTTTAAGATCAACCAGCCTAATATAGCGATGAACACAGGTGATGAGGAAACGATCCACGCAGTGGTTGTTGCTTGTGCAGTTTGTAGGCCATTAGATTGCAGCCATTGATGAAGTGTGATTCCTAAAAAACCAAGCAATATAAAATATAGCCATTCGTTTCCTTTTGGAAATGCAAATTGTTTGCGGATGATGACTGCAAATAGAATCAGTGGAATCCCCATCGCAAAGCGGAGCCACACAACTGCAATGGGGGAAATCTGTCCAACGGCAATTTTGGTTGCAATAAATGAACCGCCCCAAACAACAACTGCAAAGAGGGCTTCAAGATAAGGAAGAAGTTTTGTTTTTTGCATAATACCCTTCAAGAAATAAGATGATTGATTATAAAACCTCCCGAATTATTTCCTTGACAACTTCTTTAATCGTGATAATATTCACAATTAAAACTTATCTTGTCATATTTAGGAGGTAGTAATGTCAGCTAACATTATTCTGCTTAATCCTGCTCGTCACTTCATTGCAAATGAATGGGGACTCGGCTATCTCACTCCTCTTGGATTAATTCTGCTGGGCGGGCCATTAATAGATGCGGGTCATTTCGTTAAATTAATAGATCAGGACCTTAATCACTGGTCATATGAAAAATTGATGCAGGAGATTGCAGGTTTTCAAGCAGACTATGTTTTATTGGGTCATTCTGGTTCCACGGCTTCACATCCAGTTGTTGTGCAGACTGTGCAAGTCATTCAAAAAGCTTTTCCAAATATTTGTATTATTTATGGTGGTGTGTATCCTTCTTATGCATTTGAAGAAATAATGAATCAAACTCCTGAAATCGATGTCATTGTTCGAGGAGAAGGGGAGCAGACTATTGTTGATTTGATCGGTGCTTTGGAGAATAAATCTGATTTATCCAAAGTAGATGGAATTATATGGCGCAGAAATAGAGATGTCGTTATCAATCGTCCGCGTGCGCCGATTCAGAATCTTGATTTATATCGCCCTGCATGGGAACTTGTCGACTGGTCACAATATCAAATGTTTGGCTTTGACCATGCTGCAGGCTTGCAGTTCAGCCGCGGCTGTACATTGACTTGTAGTTATTGCGGCCAATGGATGTTTTGGAAAAAATGGCGGCATCGCAGTCCGCAAAATCTTGTTGAACAAATGACATTATTAGCCAATAACTATGGCATAAAACTTATTTGGTTTGCAGATGAGAACTTCGCAGCAGACCGTGAGACGGCAAAGCAATTACTTGAGCAGATCATTGAAGCCGATTTGGGACTTTCCCTTAACCTTAATATGACTGCTGCGGATGTTGTCCGTGATGCGGATTTACTTCATTTATATAAAAAAGCAGGCGTAGATTATATTGTGATGGGCGTTGAGTCGCTCAAAGATAATGTCATCGTTGATATCCGCAAGAACAATCCATTTGCGATCTCAAAAGAAGCGGTGCGGCTTTTGCGTGAGAATAACATCATCAGTTTAACGAATATCATATATGGATTGGAAGAGGAAAGTTCGAAGACGCTTCTTGAAAAATTTAAGGGTATGCTGGAGTTAGACTCAGATATTCTCAATGCCATGTATCTCACTCCACATTTTTGGACATCCGATGGCAAAGCCACAAAAGCGAATCAGATCATTCAGGCTGATTTGACCAAATGGTCATATCGGAATCAGGTGATTGGCACGAAGAAACTAAATCCATTTTTTCTTTTCCTCGGCGTGAAATTGACCGAGGCCTTATTTCATTTACGCCCTAAAGCCTTGAAAAGATTGGCCTTTGGAAAAGACAAACGTTATCTAAAGATCATGCGCTCTTCAATATTAACTGGAATTCGAGTAGTGCTTGCTGAAATTTGGGAGTTCTTCTTTCAAACTAAATTTATAAAAGCAGGAAGTATGCAAAGTATTCCTGGCACGAGCAGCCGTTCTTCCGTTGTGGAAAAATCAATTTTTACTTTGTCTTGATATCAATTCTTGAAATTCTCCAACAACCTTTGATAAAGAGTTTCGGTTGCTGGTAAGGGTTCCATATCTAATTCTTTAGCGAGCACACGCTTCATCTCCTGATACTGAGACATCAACCCTGCGCGGTCACCCAAAGCAGCATAGGCACGCAAGATCTGACATTGCAGGTCTTCTTGCAAATTATCGATCCGTAAAGCACGTTCCAATAATTCAATCGAATGTGTATAACGCTGATGAGCGTAGTGATGATCTGCAAGCGCCCGCAGTGAACCAAGATACGCCTGCGTTAATCGCCTGCGTTCGGGGAATATCCAATCGTAATAAAAGTTTTGCAGGTATTCACCTTTATATAAATTTATGGCTTGTTCATATAAACGTGCCGTGGCTTCGTCATCTGTGCTGGCTCGGGCCTTAGCAAGTGCTGCGTCGAATTCATCTATATCAATGGTGAAGCGCGCTGCATCAATGCGATAATCTCCTGCTTCCACAAGAATTAAACGCGGAGAGTTTTCTCCTGTTTTCAAAGCGCTGCGTAAACGGGAGAGTGCAGTATGAAAGGCTGTCAGGCCGCGACCGCCTTTTTCAGACCAGATGCTATCGAAGACTCGATCAGCAGGGATGCGTTCTCCGCGAAAGGTGATGAAGTAGGCAAGCATATCTCGCGCCTTGGTGGAAACCCAGCGTTCCTGCGAGATCTCTTCATTGCCTGCGAAGACCTGAAAGGTTCCGAGTGTTTTGATATTAATTACAGATTGATTCGCAATCGTGATCGTTATTGGTTTCTTTTTGCCTGGTAAATTTTCAAGCACGCGTTCCAAGAACGGGCCTTTATAGCCTGCCTCTACAAGCGCATGACACACTACACGGCTGCGCTCACCCTGATCGATAAAAAGTTGAAAGGCTTTGGTTGGCTCAATTAATTCCAATGCCTTGCAAGCGTGTTGGATACCCGTCTCTTTACGATCTGAAACGAGATGAATATAAGCGAGTCCAAAATACACCATGGAAAGCGGTATGCGAAATTGGCGGCGTTCGCCTGTTTCTGCGAGATCACTAAAAAGATTTTCGGCACGGTTGAGTTCATTATTTTCCAAGGCTACATCTGCAAGGACACTGCGGCAAACAAATGCTTCGTATGTATCAGGGCTGCCTGTGTATGCCCATAACGCACCTTCGGCTAATTGCCAGGCTTCATCCACACGTCCCTGACCGTATAGGTTATAAGCCAGATACCCTGTTGCCATTAATTGTTCGTACGATGCAATTCCCAGTTGTTGAGCAAGTTCAACGGATTGACGCAAAGCAGCTTCAGCACGTGCCGTTTCTCCAAAGCGGGTTAACACATTACCAAGTGCCGTATAAGCAGCGGGTAATAATTCATTCAAGTGTAATGTTTGCGAGATCTCAAGCCCACGCTCGGCGTAACGCAGTGCAGTTTCAAATTCGCGCCAGTATAAATGTGGTGTGACCAATAAGATGCATGCCTGAGCAGCGATGGGCGAAAGTTCATCGGGTGCGAGGCGTAACGCCTCCTGTGCGTGTTTAGCGGCAGAAATCGGGTCACCATGCCACCAGCAAATTTGGCCCAATGATTGGATAAAGTTGGCGCGTGATAATGCTGAAAGCCCATCCGATTTACGCGCTTCTTCAACGGCTTGTTCGGCTAATTCGCGGCCGCGATCCATGCTGCTTAAAAAACCTGTTGTTTTTGCAAGTGCCATTAAGGCTTCGGCGCGTGCAGTGTAGTCATCAAGCGGCGCAGCTTGTAAGGCTTGTTCTGAAAGTGTTTCAGCCTGACGATAATTTCCCTGTGCTCGATACACTTCTGCAAGTTTCGTCAACGCGCGGCTTATACCAGATGCGTTTTTCTGTGCCGCAAAATTTGTGCGCGCGTCTTCATACGATGTAATCGCCAACCCTGCTTCTCCCAGCCTGCGATGTGCATTCCCATTTTGAAGCAGCAACTCAGGATTGGCCCGTAACGTTTCAGCTGGCAGCATATTGAGATAACGATGTAATACTTCAACACGGCCGCGCTCAACATAGTCCACGGCAAAAATGGATGCTACACGCGCAGCGGATTCATGATCTTGTGCGGATATATATTGAAGGAAGGCAGCCTCATACTCCTGTTGAGTTTCATAATATGCGCCCGCGCTTCTTTCCAAAACTTTGACCTGCTCGCCATTCTCACGGCGTAATCTACTCTGTAGGAATTCCCGAAAAAGAAAATGGTATTGATACCAGCGTTGTTTTTCGTCGAGACTGGTAATAAACAAATTCTCTCGTTCCAATTCTTCCAGCATATTCTGGGAATTTTTTATTCCCACCACGGCATTGCAGGAAGCCGAGTCCATTTGTGAGAGGATGGATGTTTGTAATAAAAATGACTGCCGCGCTTCGGGTTGCCTGCGAAAAACTTCTTCAGCAAGATATTCAAAAACGAAGCGATGTGAACCGCTTAGTGATGTCACGATATCATTTGCTGATTCAGCATTTTGCCCAGCCAGTGAACTGCGGACGATTTGCAAAGCTGCTGCCCAGCCTTCGGTCTTTTGGCTTAGTGCGCTCAAACTCTCAGCAGTTATATCGGGAACCTCACGTCGCAGCAGGGTCGCTACTTCATCATCTTTAAAGCGCAGGTCATTGGCACGCAATTCAGATAACAATCCTCGTGCGCGCAAACGCGCCAATGCAAGCGGCGGATCTGTGCGTGTGGAAACAATAAAGTGTAAGACAGGCGGTGCATTTTCCAATAAATAGTCCAATAGCTGATGAACTATTGGACTGGCGACAAAGTGATAATCTTCAAGGATGATGAGCAACGAATCATTGATCTGCTCGGAGAGTTCATTAATGAGTACGGTCAACACACGTCGCGAGTCCACGCCTGACTCTGAGCTATTCAACAGTGACTGTGCGTTCTGCCCGATCTTGCTAGACTTTTTACTCACTGTCTTTGTACGGCGAATCGACTCGATCAGATGAGTGAGAAAAACTGTCGGGTCAGAATCAGATGCCTCGAGCTGGTACCAGGCTGAGGGTCCAGAATGAGCGTTGAAAAAATCTGCAAGCAACGTGGTCTTGCCATATCCCGCAGGAGCAGAAACCAAAGTGAGGCGCTGTCCCATATGATTATCCAGCCATTGGATCAAATGCGGGCGTGGCAAATATCCAGCATTTGGGGGCGGAGTAAATTTAGTATTCAATAGTGGGGAGGGTTTCATGCGCTGGCAATTATATCCGCTAATGTTTTGCAAATTTTCTGCAAATTCAGTGTGATAGGATTGCACAAATTCGCCCCAAAAAAGAGGAGAACCCATGAAAAGAAATCTGTTTATTTTGTCTCTGTTCGTGTTGCTTACTTTGATTGCAACAGCCTGCGGACCTGCTGCGCCCGCAACTGATGCACCTGCCGCAGAAACTGAAGCCCCGGTCGTCACTGAAGAGCCTGCTCCGACGGAAGCTCCTGCCGCTGGCCCAATCGTTTTGAAATATGCCAGTGCTGCAAACATCACTACATGGGACCCAATCGCTTCATTCTCAACGGAAGCTGCCTACATGGCAAATATGTATGAGCAGCTGCTGCGTGTGAATCCTCCTGGCAGTGCTGAGGAATTTACACCGTTGCTCGCTGAAAGTTGGGAAAAGAGTGAAGACGGTCTCGTTTGGACTTTCCATTTACGCGATGGCGTGAAGTTCCATGATGGAGAGCCAATGAATGCTGACGCGGTTAAGAAATCAATTGATGCCGCCAAAGATCATGCTGGCGCTTCTTTCATTTGGCTGCCTCTTGCCAGCGTGGATGTCGTTGATGATTTGACGGTCACTTTCACTTTATCCTATGCACAACCTTTGGAATTGATTGTGGGTTCTGAATATGCTGCATATATCGTCAGCCCGAAGGCTCTTGACGCTGCCGCTGCTGATGAAAATTATTGGAGCGCCGGTCTTTCTGCTGGTACAGGCCCTTATATGATCGAATCCTATACAGCTGACCAGGAACTTGTCTTAACCCAAAACACTGAGTATTGGGGTGGTTGGGAGGAAGGCCAATACGAAAAAGTATTGGTTACTTTCGTACCAGAAGCTACGACTCGTCAGCAGTTGTTGGAAGGCGGCGAGGTAGATCTGGTGACCAGCGTTCCTGCTGATTCTTTTGCATCCTTTGCTGAAAACCCTGATTACACTACCTCGCTGGAACCAGCTTTGTTTAATTACACGGCTTTCTTTAATACGTTGAAAGCGCCATTGGATGATGTCAAGGTTCGTCAGGCTCTCTCCTATGCAATTCCTTACGAAGATATTATCGCCCTCGGTGCCAATGGACGTGGTACACAAAGCCGTGGCACAGTGCCTGCTGGTGTGTTTCCGTATTCAGAGGATGTCCCGCAATATACTTATGATATTGAAAAGGCCAAGACACTTCTAAAGGAAGCTGGTCATGAAGGTGGTGGTTTCAGTCTTAGACTCACCTATGCTTCTGAGAATGCAACAGAAGAAACCTTTGCTCCGTTGATCAAAGATTCATTTGCCCAGATCGGTGTGGAAGTAACCATTGAAGCACTTGAATTTACCCAACAATGGGAACTCGCCAAGACGGATCCAGCCACCGCGCAGGATATTTTCCTGTTGTTGTACTGGCCGACTTACTCCGATGCTGGCGCAGATAACATGTATAGCATGTTCTATGGCGGCGCAGAAGCACCCTACCTTAATGTCACAAAGTTCAACCTATCATATTGGAAGAATGATCAATACAATGCGCTAATGGATGAAGCAGGCCCGCTAAGTGGTACAGATGTTGAAGCATCTCGCGCTAAATATACCGAGGCTCAGAAATTGCTTGTGGAAGAAGCACCCGCTGCTTTCCTCTTCGATACCATGGTCGCTTTCGTCAACCCGAATCATGTTGAAGGCTTCCAGTACAACTTGAACTATCCTGATGTTCGTTATTGGTTCTACGAACTTCGCCCTGTGCAATAAGTCATAATGTACTAAGATAAATTCACCACAGAGGGCACGCATCAAGTGTTCTCTGTGGTGAATTTCTACTGCTCATTACATAAATTTTCTGAGCATAGGCTCAAAATAAGTGCAAAAATAATTTCAGTTTGGCAGATAACGCATTACTCTGTAATAGCCATGCAAAAGCTTGAATTCTTCCTCCGCCGTTTGGGCACATCGCTTTTCGTTTTGATCGGCGTATCGGTCATTACATTTTTTCTTGCGCGCGTTGTCCCTGCCAACCCTGCGGCCTTATATATTGGCCCGAAGGCGCGAGCTGAAGATATTGAGCGTGTCACAAAACTACTTGGCCTTGATAAGCCATTGCCTATTCAATATGCGATCTATATGCAGGAATTATTTCGCGGCGATATGGGCACATCCATTTCAACCAAGCGGCCGATCACAGAAGAACTTGCTGGGCGCATCCCCGCCACACTTGAATTACTTTTCTCAGGCATGTTTATTGCGACCATCATTGGTGTGCCGCTGGGTGTATTGAGCGCGCGCTGGCAGGGAAAGCCGATTGATGTGGGTGTGCGTGTACTGTCAATTATCGGCGTTTCAATGCCCGCATTTTTTCTTGGACTTATTTTTCAAATCGTCTTTTTTCGTAATCTGGATATTCTTCCGCTCGCTGGGCGTGTGGACAGTGACCTGCGATTTTCAAACCCGCTGACCGAGATCACCAATTTCATATTGATCGATTCACTCTTAACCCTCAACTGGGTCACACTTAAGGATGCTTTTCTACACCTTGTCCTTCCCTCCTTAACCCTTGCAGCTTATCCAATTGGGCTTATTGCCCGTATGACACGCGCCACCATGCTTGAAGTGTTTGAACAGGATTACATCCGTACAGCGCGCGCATATGGGATTCGGCAATACGTGGTTATCTATCTTTATGCATTGAAGAATGCCATCAGCCCTACACTGACAGTAATTGGTCTAACTTTCGCCTTCGCATTGACGGGAACTTTCTTTGTTGAGATTCTTTTCAACTGGCCAGGGTTGGGATTATTTACTGTTCGCTCACTTTTGAATCTTGATTACCCTGCCATCATGGGCATGACTCTCTTCGGTGCATCAGGATATGTACTGATCAATTTAGTGGTTGATCTGCTTCAAGCGTGGATCGATCCGCGGGTGAGCTTGAATTAATTATGACAGCTATTCCAATTCTCCCTGCCTCTGAATCAGCTAGCAGACGTACAGTGCGTCACGTGTTGGCTGTTATCATGCGCGATCCTTTGTCATTTGCAAGCACTGCCATTATTGTTTTATTTATTTTTATGGCGATCTTCTCTTATCAGATCGCTCCCTATCCTGAGGAAGGTGCAGGAAAAACACACGCATCCAATACTTTGCTGCCACCATCCGCTGACCATTGGTTTGGAACCGACAAACTTGGTCGTGACATCGTAAGCCGCATTATTATGGGCGCGCGTCCTGCATTGATCATTCCTATAGGTGTGGTTTTGTTTGCCGTATTGATCGGTGCACCGTTGGGAGCTTTGGCTGGTTACAAAGGTGGCTGGCTGGATGAAGTCATCATGCGCATCACGGATCTGTTTCTCGCATTTCCATCCCTTCTGCTTGCAATGGCAATCGCATCCGCTCTTGGCCGTGGTTTGGATAAGGCTGCCATCGCATTAATTATCTCGTGGTGGCCGTGGTACACGCGGATTGCACGTGGGGTCACGATCAGTTTGAAGGAGAGATACTTTGTTGAGGCTGCGCAGGCGATTGGTGTTAGTGATTTGGTAATTATCTTTCGTCATATTTTGCCAAATACGATCTCTCCGATTCTCGTGCAAGCCACTGTGGATCTAGGTACGGTTATTTTAGCAATGGGCGGTTTGGCATTTTTAGGACTTGGCACACAACCACCTTCACCTGATTGGGGATTAATGGTTAGTGATGGCCGAACTTATATTTTGGATCAATGGTGGATTGCTACATTTCCTGGTCTCGCAATTTTTATCGTGGTGCTTGCCTTCAATTTGATCGGAGATACCTTGCGTGACATCTTCGACCCGAGGCAATATAAATGAATAATTTATTGTCCATCAATAATCTGGCGATAGATTTTAAAACTGCGCACGGCGTACATAAGGCCTTGCATAATGTTTCCTTTGATGTGAAACGAGGCGAAATATTCGGGATCGTTGGCGAAACGGGCTGCGGCAAGACAATTACCGGTCTTTCCATTTTGCGGTTATTACCCAAATCTGCCACGATACGCGGTGAGATCATGTTTGAAGGAAAGAATTTACTCGATCTTTCCGAAGCTGAAATGAACACAGTCCGCGGTGCGCGAATTTCGATGATCTTTCAAGACCCAACTTCATCACTGAATCCTGTCTTTACTATTGGTGAGCAGATTACACGTGTGGTCCGCCAACACTTAAAACTTGATAAAAAGGCAGCGCAGGCACAGGCAGAAGAGAGTCTTGATGCTGTTGGATTGCCCGACGTAAAACGTGTGATGACATCCTACCCTCATCAGCTTTCAGGCGGACAGCAGCAACGAGTGATGATTGCCATGGCTTTGGCTTGCAGGCCTGCACTGTTAATTGCAGATGAACCAACCACCGCGCTGGATGTAACGATTCAAGCTCAGATTCTGAATCTGCTGCGCGACCTGCAAAAGAAATTTGATCTTTCGATTGTATTGATCACTCATAACCTGGGGGTTGTAGCGCAAGCATGTGACCGCATGGCCGTGCTATATGCTGGGAGTGTTGTTGAAATCTCGCCAACTTATTTTGTATACGAAAAACCTCATCACCCGTATAGTCAGGGATTATTGAATGCCATCCCTCGCCCCGGCTCACGCGGACAAAGAATGGCGGCAATTCCCGGCACAGTACCATCCAACCCTGGTGAAGTGATTGGGTGTCCTTTTGCGCCGCGCTGTGCAAATGTGTTTGACCGTTGTTTGATTGAAAAGCCTCCTCTGAAGTCTGTGGGCGAATCGCATGAGAGTGCCTGCTTTTTACCCGCATTGCCCATTGGTTTGTAATCTTTTATGACTAATCAACCTTTACTTACTGCGCGAAACCTCAAGAAGCATTTTTCACTCCCTGGCGGATTAATTTCACGTTTCAATCGTTCTGCGAGACGCTATGTTTATGCAGTAGATGGTGTGAGTTTGGAAGTGTTTGCAGGTGAAGTACTTGGCTTGGTAGGTGAGTCAGGCTGTGGCAAAACTACTTTGGGAAGAATGTTAATGCGTTTGATCGAGCCGACAGACGGAGCAGTGATTTTTGATGAACGTGAGATCACATCCTTTTCGCGGAATGACATGAGGCAGATACGTCGTGAAATGCAGATCGTTTTTCAAAATCCATATTCATCCTTGAGTCCGCGTTTGAAAATTGTGGATGCGATTTCAGAGCCATTGCTCACGCATAAGATCGTGCAAAAAAGTGAAGTCCGTGCTCGTGCCCTTCAATTGTTGGAGCAGGTTGGGTTGGGTGAGCAACATTTGGATCGCTTTCCGCATGAGCTATCAGGCGGGCAATGTCAACGTGTGGCGATTGCTCGTGCACTGGCGGTTAATCCACGTTTGATCGTATTGGATGAGCCTACATCCGCGTTGGATGTTTCTGTTCAAGCGCAGATCATTAATTTATTGCAGGACTTACAACGCGAAAACAATCTGACCTACGTGTTTATCTCGCATGACCTTAATGTAGTCCAGCATATCAGCGACCGCATTGGTGTGATGTATTTGGGAAAACTTGTAGAGCTTGGTCCATCAGAAGATGTATTCAATGATCCTTTACATCCGTATACAAAGGCATTGTTCGGCGCGATCCCTTTGCCAGTTGTGGATATTGTGAAGCGTAAATTAACAGTGTTGGAGGGGAATGTTCCCAGCCCAGTCAATCCTCCTTCGGGCTGTCGCTTTCATACGCGGTGCCCCCTCGCGCAGGGAATTTGTCAGGAAACAGAACCAGTTTTCCGTGAAGTAAGAAGCGGGCGCTTTATCGCCTGTCATTTTGTTGAGTAATGAGGAGCCATTTATGACTCGGTTGTTTGGAATCGCAGGTGTGCAGATGTCGGTC
>JACMLM010000043.1 GCA_014379595.1 Anaerolineales bacterium | reverse complement strand
TTTGAAGGTCTGATTGTTTATATTCAGACGATGCGTTTGCACTACTATGAGATTTTAGGTAAATTCTTCCACGGCGGAGGTATGCGCTTTGAGCCGTTGAAGTTGAACCCCTCTCAAGAGGAGGCGTAAGCCCTAAGTTATAGCAAGTACTTTAAAAACACCTTGAGAGTTAATTGTACGTCGTTCGTATTCAAATAAATTTTTATCTATAAGGAGATAAACAATGTTCTTAGTCTTTGCAGTATTGGTTGGTTTGATCCCGGTTGTACCCGCGGTGATTTATGTTCTTCAAAATGGTAAGACAAGCCCTGTTCAGGCAGTTTCCCGCATGGTGACCGGTTTCAACGGTTTTAACCTTTTGGTTGGCCTGTTTGCTGTCGGGCTTGCAGTCGTTTGGTTTGCTTCCCCAACATCCGTTCTTGCTGCTGGTGCAGCCCAGGAAGGTGTTGTTGATCAGTATGCAACTCTCGCTGCTGCTCTTTCAACTGGCCTCGCTTGTATCGGCGCAGGTATTGCGGTGGGTGGTTCTGGTGCAGCAGCTGTAGGTGCTACTGCTGAAAAGCCAGAGTCCTTTGGCCGCGCGCTGATCTTCGTAGGTCTTTCCGAAGGTATCGCCATTTACGGTTTGATCATTTCCTTCCTCGTTCTTCCTTCATAAGGAAGTAAGGATAGTATATGAAGATTCTGGTCATCGGTCATCCTGACGCGGTGCTTGGTTTTTCTCTTGCAGGTGTGGGCGGCAGAGTTGCGGCTACCATCGAAGAGGTGAATCAAGCATTGGACGAAGCACAAGCCTCGAAAGAAGTGGGCATCGTGCTCGTCACACAGGATGTGGCTGAATTAATTCCTGCACGGATGGAACACCTTAAACTGCGGAGTACCATTCCGTTGGTGGTTGAGATTCCGTCTAGCGGCGGTGTTCCAGAGGGCCAGGCTTCGCTTGGCGACATTGTCCTTCGGGCGATTGGTATCAAGTTATAAATCTTTCCTGTATAAATTTGAAATACGGAAAGAGAGGATTGAATATTTATGAAAACTGAAGCACAAGATATTGAGTTGCTCGGACGTGCCATTATGGTTGAGGCACAGGATGAAGCAAATCAGTTGCAAGCGGAAGCAAAAGAGAAGGCAGATGCCATTCTTAAGCGTGCGCAAGCCGAGGCTGAGTCTGAGCGGAAGATCATTCTGGATCGTGCGAGGCAGGATGCAGATCGTCTTCGCAGTCAGTCATCCGCGACGTCTCAACTGAAGGGACGTTCCAGCCAATTGGAACAACGCGAAAAAATATTGAATGGCGTTTTTGAAGAAGTGAAAAAACAATTGGATGCTGTGAAGAAACGCCCGGATTACAATGCCATTGCAGCAATGCTGGTTCGTGAAGCATTGACACAATTGAATGTGACCGAGGCTGAAATACGAGCAGATGAATCAACACAGAAAGCCTTGAAGTTGGATGAAGTTTCCAAGGAACTCAATGGAAAATTTTCGTTCGGCGACAAACTTGAGGAAGGCACCGGAATTGTGGTGAACGCTGCTGGCGGAAAAGTTCATTATGATAATACACTCGAAACCCGCCTGAGCCGCCTGCAGGCAGGCCTGCGCTCCTCAGTTTATAAAGTGTTGATGGGAGAAAAGGCATGAGCGAAGAAGTTGGAAAAATAACCTGGATCAGCGGACCCGTTGTACGCGCCCGCGGTTCACGTCACGTAGGTATGCTTGAACTCGTTGAAGTCGGTGAGGATCATCTTGTAGGTGAGGTGATCGGTCTCAAAGGCGATCAAATGACGATTCAAGTTTACGAAGAAACCGCTGGTATGCAAACAGGCGCGCCGATCTATGGCACGGGTTTGCCTTTGTCTGTTGAATTAGGACCTGGCTTGATCCAAAGTATTTATGATGGTGTGCAGCGCCCGCTTCCCTTAATTGAAGAGGCAATGGGTTCGTTCATTAATCGCGGTGCACGTTTTGACCCGATCAGCCGTGAGAAGAAATGGAAATATACGCCAAAAGTAAAAGTTGGCGATGAAGTTACAGGTGGCGCCATACTCGGTGTTGCCATGGAAACAGATACGTTTGAACATCGCGTGATGCTCAACCCGGATGACTCGGGCACGATTACCTGGGTTGCCGAGGCTGGTGAATATACTGTCAATGATCCGATTGCCAAGTTAAAGATGGGCAAGGAAGAAAAGACAGTCACCATGCTTCAACGCTGGCCCGTGCGCCGTGCACGTCCGTTTGTGAATAGACGCGGCGCAAACATCCCGTTGATAACTGGTCAGCGCATTTTGGATACATTCTTCCCCGTTGCAAAAGGCGGCGCTGCTGGCATCCCTGGTCCGTTTGGTTCAGGCAAAACAGTTACGCAGCACAGCATTGCGAAATGGGCAGATGCAGAAGTTATCGTCTATATTGGATGCGGCGAACGCGGTAATGAAATGACTGAAGTGCTGCAGGAATTCCCGCATCTGATCGACCCGAGATCTGGTCGGCCATTAATGGAACGCACGGTGCTGATAGCGAATACGTCAAACATGCCTGTTGCTGCTCGTGAAGCCAGCATTTATACAGGTATTACCATTGCAGAATATTATCGTGACATGGGCTACCATGTTGCTTTGATGGCAGATTCAACTTCCCGTTGGGCTGAGGCACTTCGTGAAGTATCAGGCCGCCTCGAAGAGATGCCCGCAGAAGAAGGGTATCCTGCTTATCTCGCTGGCCGCCTCGCTGAGTTCTATGAGCGCGCTGGTTATGTAAATAACTTGAACGGTTCACAAGGTTCTGTTTCCATCGTAGGGGCAGTTTCTCCTCCCGGTGGTGACTTCTCCGAACCTGTGACTCAACACACCAAACGCTTCATCCGTTGTTTCTGGGCGTTGGATAAATCCCTCGCTTCTGCTCGTCACTTCCCAGCCATCAACTGGTTGGATAGCTACAGCGAATATGTGGGTGATGTCGCAGATTGGTGGCAGGAAAAAGTTGGCAAGGATTGGTTGGGAATGCGTAATCGTGCCATGGAATTGTTGAGTGAAGAAAGCCGTTTGTCACAAATCGTCAAACTCGTAGGCCCTGATGCATTGCCTTTCACGGAGCGCATGGTGCTTGAAACCACCCGCCTGATCCGCGAAGGTATTTTGCAGCAGAACGCCACCGAAGCTGTCGATGCATATTCATCCATTGAAAAGCAGATTGGTTTGTTGGAACTCGTACTTTACTTTCATGATCGCGGCATGGCCATTGTCAAACGCGGTGCTCCGATTTCATTGATCCATGACCTGCCGGTTGTAGACGCGATCATTCGTGCGAAGTCCACTGTGCCAAATGAAGAATTAAGCAAACTCGATGACATTCGAAAACAAGTTGATGAGCAAATGGGTCAACTGGATGCGGAGTATAGATCATGAGTGATGTAACAGTACGAGGTGGTCAGGAAGTCCATGGCGTAGGACGCATCGAAGGACCGATCATGATCGTGGAAGGCGGGACGGGTGTCAGCTACGACGAGGTTGTAGAAATTAAAGATGCGCGCGGAAAACTCCGTCGTGGACGTGTTCTTGAAGTAGGTGAGGGTTTTGCAGTTGTGCAGGTTTTCGCCGGCTCCACTGGATTGTCGATTGACGGAACCAGCGTACGCTTTTTGGGTACCACATTACATATTCCCGTTGCGGAAGAAATGCTTGGACGCATCTTTGATGGTTTGGGTACCCCCATTGATGGCGGCCCTGAACCGTTGACTGATCGTTATGCAGATGTAAACGGCCAGCCAATTAACCCAACCGCGCGTATTTATCCGCGCGATTACATTCAAACCGGTATTTCAACGATTGACGGTGTCAATACACTCCTTCGTGGACAGAAGCTTCCGTTGTTCTCTGGTGCAGGTATGCCACATGATCAACTGGCTGCTCAAATTGTGCGCCAAGCCACGCTTGGAAAAGAAGCAGGCGCTCCTGCAACTGAAGGTGAAGAATTCGCCATTGTGTTTGCTGCCATGGGCGTCAAGAACGATGTTGCAGATTACTTCCGCCGCTCATTTACCGAAAGTGGCGCGTTGACCCGTGTGGCAATGTTCCTCAACCTGGCAGATGACCCCCCAGTGGAACGTATCGTGACACCGCGTGCAGCGTTGACCCTTGCAGAATATCTCGCATACGAACGCGATATGCACGTGCTGGTCGTTCTCACCGATATGACCAACTACGGTGAAGCTCTTCGTCAGATTTCAAACGTTCGTGGTGAAGTGCCAAGCCGTAAGGGTTACCCCGGTTATTTATATAGTGACCTTGCGTCCATGTATGAACGAACTGGCCGTATTCGTACCAGTAAAGGTTCGATCACTCAGATTCCGATCCTCACCATGCCGAACGATGACATTACCCATCCAATGCCTGACCTTACCGGTTATATTACCGAAGGTCAGATCGTGTTGGGTCGTGAACTTAACTTCGCAGGTATTTATCCTCCAGTGACTGTACTGCCGAGCCTTTCCCGTTTGATGAAAGACGGTATCGGTAAGGGCCGCACACGCGATGATCATCCGCGCTGGGGTGCACAGCTCTATGCCGCTTATGCAAGAACTCAGGATGTGCGCGCTCTGGCATCTGTTATCGGTGAAGAAGAGTTGAGCGAAGTGGATCAGAAATATCTTAAGTTCGGACGCGCGTTCGAACGTGAATTCGTCAACCAGAGCTTTACTGAAAATCGCAGCATCGAACGAACGCTGGAGATCGGCTGGAAACTCCTTTCCATATTGCCAAAGAAGGAACTCACCCGCGTCAACCTCGACGAAATCGAAAAATATTATCAAGGCGACGATGCCACAAATTAGTATTGCTCCCACTCGCACGAACCTGATCCGCCTCAAGAAGGATCTGCGTTTTGCAAAAGAAGGTTATGAGATCCTTGACCGCAAGCGCGAGGCCTTAACTGGTGAATTGGTTCGTGTGGCAAAGGAAGCCGACACCCTTCAAAAAGAAGTGTGGGCTTTACTTCAAACCGCCTACGATGCGATGGAAAAAGCTCGCCTCGTAATGGGTTCTGATCATGTGGAGTGGGCTGCGCTTGCTGCAAATAAAACGGTGGACGTGCACATGAAATTGCGCGGCATCATGGGGGTGGCAATTCCTCAAATTGAATCGCGTGGTGAACCGGCCAAGCTGCTTTACAGCCCCGGTGACACCGCCGCTGTTCTCGATGAGGCTAGTGCCGCATTCCGTGAAGTGCTTGTGCGTGTTCCTCAGCTTTCCATGCTTACGGCTGCTGTGTGGCGACTTGCAAATGAATTGAAGAAAACCCAACGGCGTGTAAATGCGTTGCAACATATTTTCATTCCACAGTACAAAAATCAAATTGAGTTCATTGTGGCCTCATTAGAGGAGCGCGAGCGTGAAGAAACCTTCCGCTTGAAGTGGCTCAAGACCAAGATGACCAAACAAGCTCAATCTGCATAAACACAGTTGTTTACTAAAAATGGGTTTTGACGATATACTCGTCAGAACCCATTTCGTTTAAATAACATGCAAATTAATTCGTCTCTTCAAAAAATATTTTCTGAAATTCCCGAACCATTTCATAAAACAGATATACCTGATGTTCAAATTACAGGAATATCCATAGACAGTCGCGCCGTAAAGCCTGGCGATTTATTTGTTGCGATGAAGGGCGGATCTTCTGACGGGCACGATTACATCCAAAAGGCGATTGGAAATGGCGCAGTTGCAATTGTAGGGGAACAGGAATTAACTGGACTCACCATTCCATATATTCGACTCGAAAACCCGCGTCAGGCTCTGACCTGGTTAGCTGCTGCATTTTACAACTGGCCTGCCCGCAAGCTGACAGTGATCGGTGTCACGGGCACAGATGGCAAGACGACCACAAGCAATCTTCTTTATAAAATATTAGTCGCAGCAAATATAAAAGCAGGAATGATCTCCACGGTAAATGCAGTGATCGGGGATGAAGTTTTAGATACTGGCTTTCATGTCACCACACCAGATGCACATGATGTTCAAAATTATCTCGCCAAAATGGTGGATGCAGGCTTGACTCATGTGGTACTCGAAACCACTTCGCATGGATGGTCACAGCACCGTGTGGATGCCTGTGAGTTTGATATTGGTGTAGTAACCAATATTACACATGAGCATTTTGATGAGCATGGAAGTTACGAGAATTATCGCGCTGCAAAGGCCAGATTATTTTCAAGTTTGGAAATCACAAAAGAAAAAACATTAGGCAATCCGCGCTTGGGTGTTATTAATCGTGATGACCGTTCGTTTGAATTTTTGAATAGTTTTATCAGCAGGACTGCTTCGATTGTCAAAACAAATCAATTAAATTATGGTTTACAGGATAATGCTGATGTTCGCGCTGAAGATATTGAATATACTTCCAGTGGAATAAAATTTACAGCAGTCTCAAAAGATTTTCGTGTGGATGTGACCAGTAACCTAGTGGGTGCATATAATGTGTCTAATTGTTTGGCAGCATTGACCGCTGCTGTGTACGGCCTTGGCATTGATCCGCGTATCGCTGTGCATGGAATCGGCTCACTGGACGGAATCCCCGGGCGGATGGAACAAATTGATCTGGGACAAACCTTTATTGCTGTAGTTGATTTCGCCCATACACCAAACGCTCTCAAAGTGACTTTAGAAGCGGGCAGAAAAATGACGAAGGGCAGAGTCATCTCTGTGTTTGGCTCCGCAGGCCTGAGAGATAAAGAGAAGCGTCGCATGATGGCAGAGACATCCATTGAGCTGGCCGATCTCACTGTGTTGACAGCAGAAGATCCGCGAGTCGAATCGTTGGATGGAATTTTGGAAGAGATGGCAGCAGGTGCAATAGCAAAAGGCGGACTTGAAGGTGAGACGTTTTGGCGCGTACCAGATCGCGGCGAAGCGATCAAATTTGCAATTCGTTTGGCGCAGGAAGGTGATATCGTGCTTTCCTGTGGAAAAGGCCATGAGCAATCGATGTGTTTTGGAAAGATAGAATATTTATGGGATGATCGAATGGCAATGCGTGCTGCATTGGCTGAATTCCTTGGCGTGGATGGGCCAAAGATGCCCTACCTGCCATCGCAGGACAAAAAAGAAGCAGAGTGGTTGAATAGATAATGCCCGGTGGTCGAGTAGCCTTGAGCGTTTTGTGCGAAAGGCATATCGAGACCACACTAGAAGAGGAGTGGCTGAAATGATGGAAGTAAAACCTGTTGTATTGACTGGCAAGCATGTGCGGCTCGAACCAATGACCGAAGCGCATGTGCCCGGGCTGGCTCAGATCGGCATTGGCCATGACTTCTGGAAATATATGCTATATGGAGATATGAACACGGAAAACGATATGCGGACTTGGGTAAAGGATATTCTCGCCCGAACCGCGGATGTTCCCTTCGTCGTGATCCATCTTGAATCTGGGCGGGTGGCAGGTGCGACGCGTTATTTAAATATCATGCCGCATGATCGCGGACTTGAAATCGGTGGCACCTGGTATGGGCCTGAATTCCAGCGCACTGCTGTGAACACAGAGTGTAAATACCTTTTATTGGGTCATGCCTTTGAGACGCTTGGTGCCATCCGTGTGCAGCTAAAAACGGATTCGCGTAATGAACGTTCACAGAAAGCTATGGAACGGATTGGTGCGAAGAAAGAGGGTGTGCTTCGTAATCATATGATCCTACAAGGTGGATATTTTCGTCACTCAGTCTTTTATAGTGTGATCGATACAGAATGGCCTGAGGTGAGGAAGAATTTGGAAGAGATGATGGTGAAATATAAAACTTATTAAAGATTTGTGTAGCGGGTTCTTGTTTTTCTTTTCTGAGTATAGGTGTTAAAACTCGAAGACAGAAGATGCTTGAAAATCGCGCACACCACCACTAGAACAGTCTACTTACGGTCTGCGCAATGTCACGTTTTCCGCTTGGTGCGGAAGCAATAAGGATATGAACAGGCCAAGCCTGAGGGGAAAACCGTTCAGAAAAGTCCCAAAATTACGCATCCAAAAGGTTGTGTAATTTTGGGACTTGTGCTATTATGCAACTAAGGAGTTGCATATGGAATAGAATCGCCTGAAGAGCATGTCGATCTAATAGCCCCTTTCGAGGGATTAGAAATCTTGATGATTAAACAAGGGAAGAATTATGAGTAAACTTTTAATGAGGAAAACCGCATCGTCTACGGTGCAGGTACAAAGGAGAAAATCATGAATGATAAAAATTACACCACCATCTTTACAGTAGATAAAACTCCACAGGAAGTCTTCGCTGCCATCAACAATGTTCGTGCATGGTGGTCAGAAGAAATTGATGGTGACACCGACAAACTAGGCGCTGTGTACTATTACCACTTCAAAGATATACATCGCTGCACGATCAAAGTCACCGAACTTGTATCGAACAAAAAAATTGCCTGGCACGTCCTGCATAACGACTTTAACTTTATCAAAGACAAGACCGAATGGAACGATACCGACGTTGTTTTTGAAATTGAAAAGAAAGGCGACAAGACCGAACTCCACTTCACGCACGTGGGTCTCGCCCCTTCACACGAATGTTACAACGTCTGCGCGGATGCATGGGGCACGTACATCAACGGCAGCCTGCGGGAGTTGATCGTCACGGGCAAGGGCCATCCCAATCAAAACGTGGAGATCGCCGGCAAGCACGATTTGTTGTAAATAATGGAATCGTGTGGCTAGGCTCAGGATGACATAATCTAAAAAGACTCATAATATGAGGAGCTATATACAATGAACGACCAAAATTACACCACATCCATTCTTGTAGACCAAACCCCGGCAGAAGTCTTCGCCGCGATCAATAACGCACGTACCTGGTGGACCGGCCAGCCGGGAGTTGAAGGCAGTACGAATAAACTCGGCGATGTATTTACCTATCGCTACGGGGACGTGCATCGCAGTACGCACAAGATCACGGAGTTGATCGCGGATAAAAAGATTGTCTGGCATACAACGGATAGCCAGCTCAGCTTTGTCACCGAAAAGAGCGAGTGGACAGGCTCGGACATCGTCTTTGAGATCACCCGTAAAGGCGATCAAACCGAGGTGCGCTTCACACACGTCGGGCTGGTGCCTGCGGTCCAATGTTATGGGGATTGTTCCGGTGCGTGGGGCTATTACATCAACGAGTGTCTGCAGGGCCTGATCACCACGGGCAAAGTGCCGGTCCACGAACCGTGGGCACAGCCGTAAAGAGAAAAATTTCGCCACAGAGACACAGAGAAAACCTCATAAGAATCTCTGTGGCAAATCCTGCCAAAGCTTTACCCCAAAGGTTGTATAATTTTCATATGATTAAAGGAGTGTTCCATGGACGAGAATCGAATCGAAAGACATATTGACTTGAAGGCCTCGCCTTCGAGAGTTTGGAAAGCATTGACCGATCACAAGGAGTTCGGTGAATGGTTCGGCGTGAAGCTCGATGGGCCGTTTGTCGCGGGGACCATCGTAGGCGGCAAGATGACTTACGAAGAGTATGCACACCTGCAATGGGCCGTGGACGTGAAAAAGATGGAGCCTGAGCGATACTTCTCGTTCAGCTGGCATCCGTACGCGATGGATGAGGCGGTCGATTATTCCAAGGAATCACCAACGCTGGTCGAATTCACGCTCGAGCCGAAAGGCACTGGCACGCATCTGACCGTGACTGAATCGGGTTTCGATAAACTCCCAGAGAATCGACGACTCGAAGCCTTCCGCATGGACAACGAGGGCTGGATCGAGCAGTTGGAGAACATCGCTAAATATGTTGACTAGCGCACTCCCCCAGGGATTCTTCCGCCAGGCGCCGCTTTTTGCGGCACTGGGAGATGAGACGCGTCTCTCGCTGATCGCCCGGCTGTGCCAGGTTTCGCAGCAGTCGATCTCGCAGCTGGCTGAGGGGACAAAGCTCACCCGTCAGGCCGTGACCAAGCACCTGCAGGTGCTCGAGCGCGTGGGGCTGGTGCGCAGCGTCCATAAGGGGCGCGAGACTCTGTTCGAGTTCGACGCCGCGCCGATCGAAACGATGACGCAGTATCTGGATCTGGTATCCAAGCAATGGGATAAGAAGCTGACGGATTTGCAGACGTTCCTTGACGAATAGTTTGTTACAACAAAAAAGATAGCCTCCCATTCGTAGGAGGCTGTCTTTTTCAATCCAAATTTTCAATCCAAAACTGAAGCAGGAATGTTCCCGCCATGTGCAGCGACTTTTTTGAAAAGGGCTTTTCGTAGAGCTTCGTTCTTCTCTGGGCTTCCGCTTTTTAAACTGGCGTCAACACCGAGTTCTTTTGCAAGCGCGTCGCGGTTTTCTCTGCTACTGTTTGCGCCAATCAGTTTCAAAAAATCGACCACGGAAGTTTTCCATTTAAGCCCTTTGCCTCCGGCCAGTTTATCAAGTTCAGCGGTAAGGTTAACATCTGATATTGCATTCGCTCCAGGAACCAGACTTTTAACCTTTGCAAGAATTTTGGCAAAAATATCAGTAACTATGCTCATGTGATACTCCTTTATATGATTTGTGCTTCAAGATCATCATACAACAAATATCAGCCAACCACATCCATCGACCGGGGTGTGTTGACTTCCCCCACTTAGGGGAGAGCATGATGAGTAATTTATGAGTTAGTTCTATGGAATTTATATTATAAGGCAGGCATTGTGAAGCGTGGTGACGGCGACACTTGCACCGCACTGCGTGCGATGCAGTGCAGGTGAGCGTCTCACCTGCCTAAGCGCAGTGGATGTATACCCGTTTGTTAGCCCGCAATGCCGTCATCACGCAAGTGAGGGGATAACCGCCACATAAGAACGCCTACAACGACAACCCACCCTAGCAAGACGACACTGGTAGTCATGCTGAGAGTCATTGCCATATCCGAGAAACCTGTGGACGCCTGTGTGACCCCAGAAGCAACTGTTCCTAATCCATTTAACAAACCGATCCATCCCAACCAAAGTGGATAACGAGTACTAAAAAGGATTGCAATACCAAAAAAAATCAGTGTTAAGCCCGATAAGATACTAAAAAGACTTGCGAGACCGATCTCTATTTGACGTACTGCAAAAGCCGCCTCGAAAGTGACTGCACGAGCATCCCCAGTAGCGGTTGCCCAACGATCCACCATGGATTTGAGAGCTATCCCATCAACAGCTTGCAAAGCTGCAGCTACAGCAATAATTGCCACTGTACCGACCAAACCCAAACGAGCCCAAGCTTCTGCACGACCTGACTCAAAGGTGAACGAGAATGCCGCGAATCCCAGACCCAATCCAACAACCCCAAAGAATTGAGTAAGGTGACTCCACAACCAGATGTTATTTGCTGCGTATTCGGCGAAGGCAGCAACTGGCACACTTGGATCAGTTTCCGTCGGATGCATTAATGTGCCAGCAAGTAATAGGAATGCGCCAATAAAAGCCGCAAATGTTCCGAGATGGACGAGCGATTGATTCGTACGCATAGATGTAACCTCCTCATGTTACTTTGAATTTAGTGCAATAATCTATACGGACTTATAACCAATGAGTTGCGGCCTAACGGTTTGCGGCATCGTCTCCAAGGGTGATCTTCGCGAATGTGATATTGGCAGGTGGTGGGTTCATACTATTTGTCACATTCAAGCAGGATATCTTTACTTAAGGGACCGCCAGCTCCTATTGGCGAGCCATCAAGGAGGTTGATAATCACCGTTACACAGCCGCGAAATGGCGGAAATGGAGTCAAAGTTGGAGGTAGAGGCTTGTATTGCCACATCTCGTTGAAATAAACGGCGACCCAAACCCTCAATTCTGTTGGACGATCAATAGTTTCCCTCATCAATCTACCAAATTCTCCATAACTCATTTCCCCTTCTTTAACAACTTTAAGCGGCTCAATGTAAGTAAAGCTTTCTCCCAAGACAGAGAGGGAGATATCTGGTGCCTGCAAAACCATAGTTGGATTTGCAGATAATGGCTTCATGCTCTCCATGACCTTTAGTAGTTCATCTTTATATATTTTATTGGGTTCTCCGGCAGTTCTCAATAAACTATATGAAAAACCATTCATATCCCACATCAAAGATTCCGTTGGAGAGGTCAGACGGTATTTCACAACCACATCACCAATTGGTAATATTTCACATTCGCTACCGGTCACACCACAGGCAGTTGGGTTTGGCAACACTTCTACTTGTGGCTCCTGTACAATTTGGAAAAAAACGCCCATATCGCCATAAGTCTCGTGGATAAGTTTGAAATACAAGATTACAAGGGGATATGGTGAGTTCTGGTAAATGGCATGATCGAAGGATACACCCGTTGGCAAATATGTTGGTTCTATCACATCAAAGCCAGCCATTTTTTCAACTTCAAAAATAGTGTGCGGTACATCAGTTGGCAGAGGTATATTCGCTTCAAGAGTATTTGATAGTTGAGAAGAAATGTCTGTTTGAAGAGGTTCGATGGAAGCAGGCAAAACATCTGCATTTTTAGCAGATATATTGGCAAGAACGATTATCACTAACAAAGCGATTGCCAAAAGACTGCCTCCGATAATATAAAACATCTTATTCATTGGAAGCCTCCGAGTTGAAATAGGTTTACCGCCATTTTCGGTGGGTTCACTATTTATTTCAACTGTGGATTTCCCTAGTTCACTCGATATATCTTTACCTATGGATTTCCCCAATCGCAAAACAGCTTCTGTTCTAGAATTCACTTGAAGTTTCTTGTAAATATTTTTCAAATGATATTCAACAGTACTTTCGGAAATACCGAGCGCCAGAGCAATTTGCTTATTGCTTTTGCCCTCCAGGAGAAGCTTCGTTACTTCTATCTGGCGTTCACTGAATTTGCTAATGTCACTGTACATTTTTTGATTTTACTTGAACTATAAGTCAACTGCCCAACGGTTTGCGTTCGCGGGCTTTGGGCGGGCGTGGACTCTGCTTGGGAGCAGAAAAAACTTGAAGCTACGCGGAGCGCCCTAGCGTCCAGGGCCGCTGCACGCTTTGTTGGGCGGCGTATCAGACCACGATTGAGTGAGGGTGGTACCAAAATTTGCAAGTGGAATAGGAGAACGACAATTTTACATTTTAGTCATAATAACGAATAACGATAATAATATATTGAAAAACGATAAATCATATGTTACAGTATACCGACCAATTACTAAGTGAGGCATTACTTATGAAAAAAGGGTCAACGCTATTCT
>JACMLM010000042.1 GCA_014379595.1 Anaerolineales bacterium | reverse complement strand
CTCCGATGCAGAAGGCGGACTTCCTGCACGTACTTCAAGCAAGTTCACAGCTTGTTCGCGGCGTGAGAATGCCGAATACATGGTCGGCAAATACGCAATAAGTAAACCAACCATAATGAGCCCCAGCATGGCTTCTGAGAAAACCAATACGGTTACAAGATATCCTTCTGGAGCGGTGAAGCCAAGCGTTAACAAAGATGACCCACTTAAGCGAAAGTCGAAGAAATAATCTCCTGCTCTTAATGCCCAATACATGAAGGAATATCCAAGTGAAATGAGAACATACCACGTTGGCACGAGACTCATTAAAGCAACAGGAGAGAAATATGCCATGATGGCATCACGCCGCTCGTATGATTTTACAAATCGGAAAGTAAACTCGAAGAGCCTGCGATACAGACCAAATATCAGGCGATTTAACTGACTGCGCGCACTGCGCGGCAACACAAATGTAGAAATGGCCGATGTAATTGTTGCTATAACAATTCCCAAGCCAAGAATAAAGACAATAAAGTGAGTAATCGAATCCATGAACGGTATTATATATTACGAAGTTATAAAGAAACAACCTGTCGTTTCGGGCAGGTTGTTGTGTTTTATTTATTGAAGGCTTTCGTTGAACATACTTCTAAACTCGTCTTCCGAAATAAAACCTACAAGTTTCTTGATCAAATTCCCATTGGCATCAAGGAAGTAAAACTCAGGTTGGTAATAAAAACCCAATTCCTGTTGAAAAACATCTGTCTGAGGATCGTCTGCATCAAGATATGAAAACTTGACCTTGCCAACATATTCCGCTTCAAGCCCATGAACCATGGGCGCCATTGCGCGGCAGGTACTTCACGTAAAGCGAAAGAACTCAACCAGTTGCAGTTGACCCGAAGCCAAATTAACCGTAGTGGGGTCTGTGGCTTCGAGATTAGGCCCACGGGAAGTGGCAGCAGCTTCCACAACAGGAACCTCAGCGGGTACAGAGGCTGTGGCTTCGGGTGACGATGAATTGATAGGTGCTTCAGTAGCAGGGATAACCACTGCATCTGTTGGAGCGTTAGTAGCTGCTGCTGGGGCGCAGGAAACTGCTACTGATACAGCAAGCAAACTTACAGTTAAGAGAAAGAAGCGATGTATAGTCATAGGTCTCCGTTTCATTTGAATTAATGATACCTTATTGCTACTTCTTCTTACAAAATCTAAGCCAATTCTTATCTGCTTTGACGGGCATACCATCCTACGCTATACTTGATAGTAGCCCTTACAAAAATATCAAAAGGAGAATTCGTATGTCCGATTTCAAACTTACATACTCGACCATGTTCAACCCACCCGATGAGCTTCATACCGGCTTTGATAAAGCCGTGGAAACACTTAAGCAAAACATGGGCAAGGAATATGGCATGTTCATTAACGGCAAGGACGTGATAGCCGATGAAAAGTTCGATGATATTTCACCTGTCAACACGAGTTGGGTGTTAGCGAAGATGCAAAAAGGAAATGCCAAACATGCACAGGATGCAGTTGCTGCGGCGCGTAATGCATTTCATGGTTGGAGTCATACTCCCTGGCAGAAACGTGTGGAATATCTTCGCAAAGCTGCGGGCTTAATTGAAAAACGTATCTTTGACCTTGGCGCGGCGATGGCTTTGGAAGTGGGAAAGAATCGCATGGAATCTTTGGGTGATGTGCAGGAAACTGCCGACCTTATTTATTACTCTTGCGATCAAATAGAAAAAAATGGCGGATACATTGTTGAAATGGGCAAAGATCCGCTGGTTGGGTTTGAGTCACGCAATGTTTCTGTGTTAAGACCTTACGGTGTTTGGGTAATTATTTCTCCATTCAATTTCCCACATGCTTTAACAGGCGGACCAATGGGCGCGGCGCTTGTAGCGGGAAATACAGTTATTGTCAAAGCTGCAGAAGATACCTCATGGATCGTGCGTTTGTTGATCGATTGTTTCCGTGATGCAGGTTTGCCTGACGGTGTTGTCAATTTCGTTACAGGCCCAGGCTCCGTTGTTGGTCAGGCACTTGTAGACAACCCCGAAGTAGACGGCGTTACATTCACAGGTTCATTTGATGTAGGCATGAGAATCCATCGCGAAATGGGCAAACGTAATTACATACGCCCTGTCATCCTTGAACTTGGCGGGAAGAACGCTGCAATTGTTTCCAAGAATGCAGACTTGGACCGCGCCACGATTGGAATTATCCGCTCGGCATTTGGTTTGCAGGGACAAAAATGTTCCGCCGCCTCACGTGTGCTGATAGAGGAATCTATTTACGATGATTTGATTGCTCGCTTGAAGACCGCTGGCGAGAATCTTGTCATTGGTGATCCCACAGATCGCAATACATACAACGGACCTGTCATCAATCAAAAATCATATAATGATTTCAAAAATCTTACCGAAGAGATCAATCAAGGCGGCGGTAAGTTCCTGATCGGCGGTAATGTAAAAACTGGTGCCGATTTTGATAAAGGCTTTTTCTGCGAATCAACCTTCGTAACAGATTTGCCTTTCTCACATCGCTTGTGGCAATATGAAATGTTCCTGCCTATTACTACGATTGGTAAAGTGAAGAACATGGACGAAGCCATGCAGATTGCAAACAATGTCAACTACGGACTGACCGCTGGCTTCTATGGCTCCGCTGATGAAACAGATTGGTTCTTCGATAAGATCGAAGCAGGTGTGACCTATGCAAATCGTCCACAAGGCGCAACGACAGGTGCATGGCCTGGCTTCCAACCTTTCGGGGGCTGGAAAGGCTCTGGCTCAAGCGGTAAGAATGCGGGCGGTCATTATTATGTTCCGCTTTATATGCACGAACAGATTCGAACATCAGTGAAATAGGTAGTAGAAAATATACAAGTAAACATCCATACAAAAAGAGAGCTTTCTGACGAAGGCTCTCTTTTTACATTTCTACTTGTTTACGTATTTACGCATTTACACTCCTAAAGGTAAAATAAACTCATGCCATGGAATCCCGAACAATATCATAAATTTCAATCAGAACGCTCTGCCCCGTTTTATGACTTATTGAAGCTTGTCCTCATTCGTCCAAACTTAAAAGCAGTTGACCTTGGATGCGGCACAGGTGAATTGACTCGCATACTAGCAGATGCTCTACCAGAAAGCAATGTGACTGGTCTGGATTCATCTCTCCAAATGTTAAACAAAGCCGCTTCCTACTCAAGTCCGAACCTGAAATTTGAACAAGGAGATTTATCTGCGCTGACGGGAAGTTGGGATCTGATCTTCAGCAACGCCGCCATTCAATGGAGTGAAGATCATGAAAATTTAATACCTCAGATATTCTCAACATTAAATCCTGTTGGGCAGCTCTGTGTACAGATTCCATCAAACCACCATCATATTTCACATTTGCTTATCCGTGAAACAGCAAAAGAAGCGCCATTCAATAAAATTCTGAATAACTTCGAACGGATCGCGCCTGTTCTATCCATTGACCAATACGCGAAAATACTATTTGACCAAAACGCAAAAGATATTATCGTCTTTGAAAAGATATATCCGCACGTTTTGGAAAATTCAGACGCCGTCGTCGAATGGATCTCTGGGACTGCACTTGTTCCCTATTTTGAAAGGCTTGGAGAGCATAAAACAGAATTCGTTGCGGTGCTTCAAACAAAAATGAAGAAAGCTCTACCCGAAAGCCCCTTGCTATATCCTTTCCGCAGAATATTATTTTCAGCGAAGAAACAATAGATACTCTTATGACAGACGGACTTTTGGGAGACATCACAAGTGAATAATGACAACGACGATCCTGTCATCGTTCGCGTGGGAACCTTTTTCCTCGTAATAGGTGGAGGCATATTCGTCATATTCATCGCCTCTGATCTAGCTGACCGCGCAGATTTTGACTATTTTTTCATCGCAGTCCTGCTTATTTTTGTCGGTTGGGTATTTCGAAGAGGAAAGCCGCCTCCCCCATCAGCAGGGCGTTTTTCGTATATTAAAAAAATGCGGGAAAATGCAAAGAAAAAACGCGAGGAAAAACTTCAAGGCAAACAAGATGCAAAGAAAAAATAATATGTCCAAACTTGTTTCACTTAAAAAAGCAGTTGCAGAATTTGTAAGTGACGGTGATGTCGTATATGCGGCAGGCTTCACGCACCTTATCCCTTTTGCTGCGGGGCATGAGATCATTCGTCAGGGTAAAAAGAATCTCACCCTTGCACGCGCCACGCCAGATTTAATTTATGATCAAATGGTTGCAGCAGGTTGTGCAAAAAAAGTCATCTTTTCATATATGGGAAATCCTGGTGTTGGCTCTTTACGCATTGTGCGTGCCGCGCTCGAAAAAGGCGAACTTGAATGGGAAGAATATTCACACTTCGGTATGATCACACGTTTGCAGGCAGGTGCAAGTGGCTTGCCATTTTTACCGATGAATCAAACAGGTGCAACCAGCCTCGAGCAAGTCAATCCATTGATCAAACGTATTCCTGACCCCTATGGCGGTAAAGATGTGATCGTTGTGCCAGCCTTGAATCCAGACCTAGCCATTGTCCATGTGCAGCGTGCAGATAAAAACGGCAATGCTCATTTATGGGGAATTATCGGCGAACAAAAAGAAGCTGCATTCGCGGCACAAAAGGTGATTCTCACAGCAGAAGAAATCGTGGATGAATCAGTCATCAGGTCAGACCCGAACCGTACCATGATCCCAGCCAATATTGTCGATGCTGTCTGTCATGTTCCACATGCGAGTCATCCATCATACTCGCAAGGATATTATGACCGCGACAATGAGTTTTATTTGGCATGGGATAAGATCAGCGAGTCACCAGAGTCTGTCAAAGCATATCTTGATGAATGGGTGTACGGTGTAAAAGATCGTAATGAATATTGGGAAAAGCTTGGCACGAAGACTCATAAACGCCTGAAAGTAAAACCACAATATAGTGAAAAAATTAATTATGGGAAGTATTAGTGAATATTCCACATTTTGATTATGGCGGTGACGGCGCGCCATTACATTTTCTTCATGCCAACGGCTATCCGCCTGATAGCTACAAGCCATTATTTGAATTATTTAAAAATGAATATCATCTGTTTGGGATGACACTTCGTCCTTTATGGCCTGATTCAAAATTGGAAGACGTTAAAGATTGGCATCTCTTCTCTGACGATTTATTGCGCTTCCTCTCTGACCATAAAACTGATCCTGTGATTGGAGTTGGTCATTCCATCGGAGCCACTGTCACTTTGCGAGCAGCATTGCGCGACCCGAGTAAATTTCGTGCAATCATTCTGCTTGATCCAGTATTATTTGTGCCATCGTTCTTAGCAATATGGAAAGCTGTCAATGCGATTGGGCTGGCGAGTAGACTTCATCCCAACGTCAGAGGTGCACTAAAACGCAGAAGAACTTTCGATGATCTGGATATAGTCTTTCGAGGATATCGTTCACGTAATATTTTCAGATATATGAACGATGAAAGTTTACGCGTATATATTGAAGGCATCACTCAACAAAAATCAGATGGCAGTTACGAGTTGGTATTCTCGCCTGAATGGGAATCTCACATCTATTTGACAGGTATGCACGATTTTGATATATGGCGCAATTTACCCAAACTCGCAGTGCCCGCTCTCATCATCCGCGGCGCAGAGACGGATATATTTTCAGAGCCAGGTGCAAGGCTTGTTAAACTGAAACAGCCAAAAGTTAAGATAGAAACACTGGAAAAATCCACACATATTTTGCCGCTGGAACGCCCGCTTGAAATATTTGATATGATGCAAAATTTTCTGAAGGAAATATCATGACCGAAATAAAATATTCATCCGCCGAGTTGATGATCGTCAACGCTGCTCGCTTGCTTAAAGATGGAGATGTGGTTTTTGTTGGGGTGGGCCAGCCAAACCTTGCTTGCAATTTGGCAAAGCGAACCCACGCACCGAATCTGGTGATGATCTATGAAGCAGGTGTGATCGGCGCAGAGCCTGAACGCTTACCGCTTTCCATTGGCGACCCAACCCTTGTAAGCGGATCGTTATCCGTTGTGAGCATGTATGACATTTTTTCAAATTACCTACAACGCGGCAATGTGGACGTGGGCTTTATGGGCGGCGCACAAATTGATAAATATGGAAATATAAACGCCACGGTCATCGGTGGATACGATCATCCCAAAGTGCGCTTGCCTGGCTCTGGTGGCTCGCAGGAAATCGCGGCATGGGCAAACCGCTGTTACATTATGACCCCGCATCAAAAACGCCGCTTCCCTGAAAAAGTGGAATTTATGACATCTGCTGGATTCATCAACGGCAAAGGTGATCGTGAAAACGCAGGCTTGCGAGGTAAAGGTATGGTTGGGGTTGTGACAGATATTGGAATGCTTGAACCAGATGAAACAGGGGAAATGATCCTTACTGCATTGCACCCTGGTAAAACAGTGGAAGAAGCAAAACAAAACACGGGCTGGGATCTGAAAGTTGCAGAACATGTAAAGATAACTGAACCTGTCACAAAAAAAGAATTAAAGATTTTACATAAAGAATTAGATCCTACGGGTATTTATTTGAAAGGTGCGGCATAACATGACTGAACTTCAATCTACCCCAAAACGTGGTCTCATTTCAAATATTTTTATTTCATCAGACGAGCCAAGGCTGCGCGCAGGTTGGCGCTTGCTTTTACAAACGCTTCTCATGCTCATAATTGGCATTCCGATATCTTTGCTTGCAGGGTCGATCCCAATTAGCGGAGATGGATTATTTTTAAGTCAAATTGTTGAGCTGATCATCTTTACATTATCAATTTATATCGCTCGAAGGTGGCTCGATAAGCGTTCGTTCCTGAGTTTGGGTCTGCGGGTCAATAAGCAAGCATTTGTAGATATTTTCATTGGGATCGCAATTACGTTTGTAATGATGGGCTTTATCTATTTAGCTGAAGTTGCCATGGGCTGGCTCACCTTTGAAAGATTCGCCTGGCAAGTTGAACCGATAAACAGTGTAATTATTGGCGTATTAAGTTTTCTCATTGTTTTTATTTTCGTTGGCTTCAATGAGGAATTGCTCTCACGCGGATATCACTTACAAACTCTCGCCAGTGGAATCAACATGTTCTGGGGTGTTTTGATCTCATCCAGCTTATTTGGGATCGCGCATCTTGGGAATCCAAATGCCACCTGGGTGAGCGCTGTTGGTATTTTCTTTGCAGGAGTATTCCTTGCCTATGGATACATCCGCACAGGTCAACTTTGGTTATCGATTGGACTGCACATTGGCTGGAACTTCTTTGAGGGTGTAATTTTCGGCTTCCCTGTTTCGGGATTGGATATCTATCGTTTGGTACGGCACCAGGTTAACGGTCCGGAGATATGGACCGGCGGTGCATTTGGTCCAGAAGCTGGACTGATCGTACTTCCCGCGCTTGTTATTGGATCAGCGTTAATTTATCTTTATACAATGAAGAGAACGATCACAAAGTAGTTTAAAAATTGTAAGCAAACTCCAATGTATTACTTACCTATTTTCCCTTTACGCAAAACAATTGTCAGGGTATACCAACTGGATAATGAAATCTCCCATTCGTCACATCCTGTTTGATCTTGGTGGCACGCTCATGCACTCGCGTGGAGATTGGGCATCTGTCCTCCAATATGCAGATGAGGCACTCACTCAAAAATTAGATGAATGCGACATCAAGCTTGATAAAAATATCTTTCGTGCGCGTTTGCATAAATATTACGAACAACGTGATAAGGATTTTCAGGAAACTACCTATCATTTTGTATTGCGCGAATTACTTGAAGAGCAGGGATATGCCGAGGTAGACGAAACAGCGATCAGGTCCGCGTTGGATGCGATGTATTCCATTACACAAACCAACTGGATTCTCGAAGAAGATACACTTGCTGTCATTCAAAATCTTAAATCAGAAAATTATCAACTTGGCATTTTTTCAAATGCGGGTGATGATAAAGATGTGCAGGAACTGATCGAAAGTTTTGCGATTCAACAATATTTTGATTTTGTCTTAACCTCTGCTGCGTGTTTTTATCGCAAACCTCATCCGCGGGCTTTTGAAATGGCGCTGGCGCGTTGGAGCATTGCACCTTCGGATGCAGTGATGATCGGCGACAGCCTTCAAGCGGATATTTACGGCGCAAAGAATTTGGGCATGCAAACGATCTGGCTCACACGCCGCGCACAATTTAACGACGATATAATGCAGCGCATCCAACCAGACTTTAGCCTGCAAAGCCTCGATCAGCTTTTGCCTATGCTGGAGCAGATCAACCACATGCGTGCCTAACATCTGCATCGTCGTGAATGTCGGGGTACAATCTCACAATGCAGAATAAACTTTTTCCATATATTGCCCTTGCCATTGGTATTATTGCGCTTAGCCTTTCAGCCATGTTCGTACGTTGGGCAGAAGCTCCTGGCCCCATCACTGGTTTTTATCGCGTGTTGATCTCTACCATATTATTTATTCCATTTTTTGTACAGCAACAAAGAAAACTTAAACCTATCAATAAAAAATATTTCCTGTTTCCGTTGGCGGCGGGTATTTTCACTGCATTTGATTTTGCAATTTGGAATTCATCGCTAAAATATACAACAGCAGCCAATGCAACTTTATTAGGTAATACGGCGCCATTATGGGTAGCTTTGGGGGCACTTTTTATTTTTCGTGAAAAATTGCGCGGCGTTTTCTGGCTGGGACTCATCCTGGCTCTTGCAGGTGCAGCTCTCGTTATGGGTAGTGATTTTCTACTTCACCCTACACTTGGCCGCGGCGACTTATTAGCGAGTATAGCGGCGATTTTTTATGCGGGCTATCAACTCATCACCGAGCGTGGACGTAAATACATTGATCCATTTCGCTATATATGGTTCGTAGGTTTAAGCTCAACAATTGGAATGTTATTTATCAATATCATCCTGGGAAACTCTTTTACAGGATATTCAACGCAAACCTGGGTGATCTTTTTTACGGCAGCGGTGGTCTCTCAAATGATCGGCTACCTAGCCATTACATATGCATTGGGGCATTTGCCTGCTTCCATTGTGGCACCCACTCTTATAGGGCAACCGATCCTGACAGCCTTATTAGCTATTCCTTTGCTTGGCGAGATTCCAACTTTAATCCAATGGATTGGTGGTGCAATAGCTCTAGCTGGAATTTACATCGTCAATCAATCTCATAAACAAACTCAGGAAGAAATTCCCAATACATAATGCAAATATATGTCTTGAAATTCATTCCCTGCCCGTATATACTAGATACACTTATCCCATCTCACCCATTAACAGGAGGACACCATGCAATTAGATGCCATTCTTGAAGTCGTTATCGGACTTGTGTTCGTATGGCTGGTAATCAGTGTTGCAACTCTGGAAATTCAAAATCGCATCAGCATTATACTTAACTGGCGTGCAGATCTATTAGAAAAGACCATGCACGATATGCTGAAAGACCCCGAATTGGTCAAAAAGTTATATAACCATCCATTGATCCAGCAGTTGACCCCAAGAGATAAAAACAACAAGCTCAAGCGGCCAGACTATATTCCCAATCCAATCTTCGCGAGTGTGGCATTTGAAGTGATCATGAATGCTGGGAAAGATGGCGATACGATTCCTGTGTCCATGATGTCGATTGAAGGAATGCGTGAGAGTGCAAAGAAGCTCGCCGAAACTAATCCTCCTTTGGCACGCACGTTTCAACATATGATTCCAAATCTCGAAAAAGATGTAGAAAACTTTGAGCAAACGATCACAGGGTATCGTTTGAATATGGAAGATTGGTTTCACAACGTAATGGGACAAGCTTCCACTATTTACAAGCAGCGCGCACAAATTATCGCATTTTTTGTGGGCCTTGGAATAACTCTATTCTTAAATATTGATACGATTAATATCGCTCAAAAGCTCTGGCAGGAACCAACCATCCGTGCGGTGCTCGTTGCCCAGGCTCAAACACAAGCTACTGAGCCCGACCTGCCTTCAACAGATCATTTGGCCAAGGTACAAAGCCTAGCCTTCCCAATTGGCTGGACCACAACTGTTATAGAGAATCAAAGCTGTTCCTTGATTGACACAGAAGATTATCAACTCGTTATTCGATCTGCAGGACAGTGCCGTTTGCTGACAGGTTTCCCGGCTTTAAATAATGGCTGGGGATTATTGGTAAAGCTATGCGGCTTTTTATTGACCGCCCTGGCTGCTGCACAGGGCGCGCCATTCTGGTTTGATATTCTGCGCAAACTAGTTGGGATACGTCCACAATCCGAATCTCAGTCCAATAAACCTGTCTAAAGAAGGAAGCTATGGAAATCAAAGTCTCAACCGAGAGTGGAAAAGTTCCCGTCACAGTCATCCATGTGGATGGCAATATTGATTCAGCCACTTATCAAGCTTTTCAATCCAAAGCCGAAGAGCTGATATCCAATGGCGCACATCATATTCTTATCAACCTTGCCAATGCGCCCTTTATTAGCAGTGCTGGCTTGCGTGCCATGCACAGCATCTTCAATCAACTTCGTTCATTACACAAAGATGCAGACGATGACGCCTTACGGAAAAGTATGAGTGCGGGCGCATATAAATCACCTTACTTGAAAGTAGCCAGCCTTTCAGAAGAGGCAAAAGAGGTATTTGAACTAGGTGGTTTTGATACATACATTGAAGTATATGATGATGTAAACAAGGCAATTGCCTCTTTCTAAATAAGAGTATAAGAAAAAGGCCATCATACGATGGCCTTTTTCTTATACTCCACCTGCTATAATTCCATCATGTCTAATGACCTCTTCGATCACGCCATGCACCAACGCATGAAAACAGAAGCACCTCTTGCCGCGCGCATGCGTCCGCGCACATTAGATGAATATATCGGGCAGGAACATATTGTCGGCGAGGGAAAGCTGCTGCGTCGCGCCATCGAAGCCGATAAACTTTTTTCGTCTATTATTCTTTGGGGGCCTCCAGGCACGGGAAAAACAACACTTGCTCAAGTCATTGCAAATACTACAAAGAGTCACTTCACTACCATCTCTGCCATTCTTGCTGGCAAAGCGGATCTACGTGTCATCATTGATGAATCTCTTGAGCGCAGACGCCTACATAACATCCGCACCATTCTTTTTGTGGATGAAGTCCATCGTTGGAATAAAGCCCAGCAGGATGCACTACTGCCGCACGTCGAAAATGGGACATTCACTCTGATCGGTGCAACAACAGAGAATCCATATTTTGAAGTTATCAAAGCTTTGATATCACGCTCGCGAGTCTTTCAACTGCGCAACTTGAATCAAACCGAGACAGGAATATTACTTGACCGTGCTCTCACGGACAAAGAACGCGGCTATGGAAATAAACGCATCACCCTCGACGCCGCGGCCCGTTCCCACTTAATTGAAATTTCCAGCGGCGACGCACGCAACGCACTCAACGCGATAGAGCTTGCTGTGGAATCCACTGCGCCAGACCCTTCGACAGGCTCAGGGCAGGCCGATGGCATTATCCATGTCACATTGGATGTGGCACAGGAATCGATTCAACGCCGCGCAGTTTTATACGACAAAGACGGCGATGCACATTATGACACGATCTCAGCCTTTATCAAATCGGTGCGCGGATCTGATCCAGATGCAGCTTTATACTGGCTCGCAAAAATGATCTATGCAGGCGAAGACCCAAAATTCATTATTCGCCGGTTGATCATTCTCGCAGGTGAAGATATCGGCATTGCAGACCCCATGGGGCTTGTTATAGCATCATCTGCTGCGCAAGCTTTTGACTATATAGGACTGCCAGAAGGAATATATCCAATTGTTGAGGCGACACTCTACCTTGCCACTGCGCCGAAATCAAATAGCGCAGGAGCATATTTCAAAGCTATGAAGAAGATCGAAGATGAAGGTCAGGTCTCAGTTCCCCGTCATCTGGCAGATGGCAACCGTGATGCGAAAGCAACAGGTCAGGGCAAGGACTACATTTATCCGCATGACCAGGAAGGTCATTTCACGCCACAACAATATTTGCCAAAAAGGTTATTGGGTACATATTTTTATACGCCATCACAAGAAGGCTACGAGTCTCAAGTGGCTACACGCTTAGAAATGTGGCGAGAAGCACAGAGAAAAGCATTAGATATTTCAAAAGTGGAAAATGTTCCTGATATGAGCGAAGAAGAAATTAAAGAAATGAAGAGAAAAATAAAATAGTATGGATGAAATTCGCTCATGGCTCTACATCGGTAAATTTAGAGATACACTCGATAAGAAATATTTGGAGCTCAATCGCATTAAGTCGATGCTTCAACTTGCCGACCCAGTAAATCAACCAAGCATCAATTCGATTTACTTGCCAGTAGAAGATCTCGCACCAACCTCACCCCTCTTGATTAAGCAAGGTATAGATTTTATTTTGGCTGAGAAAGAAAAAGGTCACAAAGTCCTGGTAGCATGCGGCGCAGGCATCAATCGTTCAACAGCCTTTTGTATGGCAGCACTTAAAGAAGTAGAAGGGTTAAGTCTATCAGATGCGTACAAGGATATCAAACGAAAGCACCCCGAGTCTATACCGCATGAACCGGTGTGGGAATCATTTTGCAGTTATTATAATGAAACAACCCCCTATATCGATATTATGAGATTATCAATTCGAATTTTTTGATTGGAAATATTTTATTTAAGCAGCTTGGTTAATTCCATGGCTGTAACGGGATGGCTCAACAGGAATCCCTGCACATTTTCACATAGCTGCGAACGCAGAAAGTTGAGCTGCTCATCTTTTTCCACGCCTTCTGCCACCACTTCGAGCCCAAGGGAACGAGCCATGGCAATTATTGCAGCGACGAGGGATTCGTTCTTCTCATCAAGCTGTATATCTTGTATGAAGGATTGATCGATTTTCAAGAATTTAAGCGGAAAACGATTTAAGTACGCAAGGGAGGAATATCCGGTTCCAAAGTCATCGAGTGAGGTATGCACTCCCATTTCCTGTAACTCCTTCATGATCTTGATGCTGTATTCCGTATCATGTATGGCGAGTCTTTCCGTTATCTCCAATCTCAAGCCGTCACTAGGCAATTCGGTTTCAGAAAGAATTTGTGAAACCTGCTCAACCATGTTTTGGTCCTGGAACTGGCGCGAGGATATATTGACAGATACCCAAATATTTGGGTGCCCTGCATTTCGCCAGGCTTTCACTTGCAGACAGGCCGTGCGCAAAACAAATTCCCCGATGGATAAAATATGCCCAGTCTCTTCGGCAAGATGGATGAATTCACTCGGTTGAAGAATACCGCGTTTCGGGTGCAACCAACGCACCAATGCTTCAACTCCTATGATTTCGTTGCTTGCGAGTGAAACAATCGGCTGATAATAGACCAGCCATTCCTTTCGTGCGGCAGCATGTTTAAGATCTTCTTCGAGCTGTAGAAGTTCAATGGCGCTGACTTGCATAGTTTCATCAAACAATTGATGACGGTTTCCGCCCAAGGCTTTGGCGCGATACATGGCCAAATCCGCATCTCGCAGGAGCTCTGCGGCCGACGAATAGGTGGTGTTGAAAATGGCAATGCCAATACTGGCACTTGGGGAGCGCTCCACCGCGCCCAGCAAGGTGGTTGTGACCAATTGCCCTTTGATTCTATCCGCTACCCGATGCACATCATTAATATCACTCACATCATGCAGCAGGACGGCAAACTCATCTCCACTTAATCGGGAGATTGTATCTTCCGGCCGCAGGGACAGCCTTAAGCGGTGGGATATTGTTATCAGCAGCTGATCTCCAACCGCATGTCCCAAACTGTCATTAACCACCTTGAAACGGTCCAGGTCAATAAACATTAGGGCAAACAAATCGTCTGGGCTTCGTTTCGTGCGTTCAAGCCGATTTTCCAACCGATCCATAAAAAGTACGCGGTTAGGTAATCCAGTTAGAGCGTCGTGAAGCGCATCGTGTGCCAGACGTTCTTCTGCGAGTTTTCGGGCAGCAATATCCGAATGCGACCCTGCCATGCGATAAACTTTTCCATTTGCATCCCGCACTGCCAATCCACGACTAAGCACCCATAAATATTTTCCATTGGAATGACGGATTAGATACTCGCATTCAAATAGTGGAGTAAGCCCTTTGACGTGAGATGCCAGATCCGTCTGGACACGATTCTTGTGATCAGGATGCACACGACTAATCCATTCATTTGGATCATTCCCGATCTCCTCCGCCTTATACCCCAGAATATCCTTCCAGCGGTGGGAAAAATAGATTTCGTTCGCCTTAAGATTCCAGTCCCAAATACCGTCGTTGGCGGCCCGAACTGCCAAAGCATAGCGCTCCTCGCTCTCACGCAATTTGCGTTCCATTCCGTGTTTGTAAAGCGCCGTAATAATATTGTATCGAAGATCGCGCTCATCAAACGGTTTGATCAAATATCCATAGGCTTGGGCCCTAATGGCAGATTGCATGGTTATTGTATCGGAATGGGCGCTGATAAAAACCACAGGGATATCAAAGTGAGCATGAATATACTCAGCAGCTTCAATACCATGCATTTGACCTTGTAGACGAATATCCATTAAAACCAAGTCGGGGCGTAATTCTTCAATCTGGCGGATGGCAATTTCGCCCCGGCCAGTTTGCCCGGCAACAATATATCCCATGTTCTCCAGGCTGGCAGCCATATTCTGGGCTCCTGCACTTTCATCCTCGACAATAAAAATTCTTTCCTTGGGCATGAAGGTCTTCTCTCTCAGGCTCGAATCTGCGATGGATTCTTTAAAACTATATCAATTTCCATTAGATTTATTAAATTGGTGGAATAACATTCTCGATCCCTGCTCTCTCCCTTAATTGAAGAGTCCATGCATCGCTGCACAAGTTGATTAATGGAATAATTAAAACGACAAAAGTCTCAACAAAATTGATTATACACTCCTAACAGATACCAGGCTTTCAGTGCGGGTGTAATTTCTTATCAATGCTGAAAGCAGGCTCAATCGGCGGTGTGGTGTTGGCCCTCTATCAACATCTTCGTCAAAAATTCCACCTTGCATAGGCAGGTGTTTTCATGTATGCTCTTGCAATTATGACACTTTTACTTCTCATCCGTCACGGCGAAAACGAATATGTAAAAACAGGCAAGATGGCTGGGCGTCTGCCCGGAGTACATTTAAATGAACGAGGGCAGAAACAGGCTCAGGCGTTGGGCGAGGCGTTAAAAGATGTCCCGATCAAAGCCATTTATTCAAGTCCGCTGGAACGGGCGCAGGAAACCGCGAAGCCAATCGCTGAGGCGCGCAAGTTACAGATCAATATAAATCCCAATTTGCTGGATACGGATGTTGGCAAATGGCAGGGAAAATCTTTAAAAGTGTTACGTCTTTACAAATCATGGAAGATCGTACAAAATTCTCCTTCACGATTTCAATTCCCTGGCGGCGAATCATTTCTTGATCTGCAAAGGCGGATCGCAAATGCATTGGAGGAGATAGTCAGAAAGCACAACAAGCCGCATGATATTGTGGCTGTTGTTTTTCATGCTGACCCGATCAAACTGGCTGTATCAAATTTTCTTGGGCTGCCACTTGATCATTTTCAACGCTTAAGCTGCGATACAGGCTCTGTCAGCGTGTTGCATGTAAATGAAATGGGTGCGAATTTGATCAAATTAAATCAACGCCCGCCATTTGATTTTTTACCAGGTGAAAAGAAAAAATAATGGCTAAACTTAAACTCGATTTACATGACATTTATAACAAAGGCTATCAAATTGACGCAGAGCTCAATCGAATAGTGGAAGAAGCCATTGATAAAAAAATTGCGCTTGTAGAAATTATTCCAGGCAAAGGCAGCGGGCAACTTAAGAAAAAGGTATTGCGTTTTTTAAATCAAAGTCACATTAAGAAGCTTTATCATCGCGTGGAAAAAGACGATAAAAATTTCGGGCGGATTTTTATTCACTTTAAGCATTAGACAATAAACAACGATTTAACAGATATGGGGTTTTATTTACAGGTGAATCGAAAGGAGCAAACGATGAATGCAAACCTATTGGAAATCAAATCTCGGAAGCGCCAAAACCCTTTAGCCCCTGCTGATCCATCAGATTTTGAATTCGAGCAGGGAAATGCCGTTGATCCTAAAATCGTTGTAACGAATCCACTGATAAGTTTGTACTGTCTAGATCATGCCAATCAGCGAGCGTTGTTCGTAGAGACTTCGCCCGGGGTAGATTTATCACAAGTTCCATTCTTTTACCAGGCTCAATATGAAAACACTGTGAATTTGATCGGTGTTCCGTATGAAACACTGAACAAACTTGCCAGTGAAATTTCATTTGATAGCAACCAATTGATTCTTATATATTCAGTTGGTCGCGCAGGCTCCACCTTGCTTGGATCTGCTCTGAACGCTGTGGATGGAATCGTTGGGATATCTGAACCTGATGTATTTACACAATTGGTAATGTTTAGAGACTTTGGCGGAAGCAACGACATCGAAATCAGCAAACTCGTGGAAAGCTGTATAAAATTACAGTGTAAACCAACAGAACAAATCTCGAATCCCATTGCATGGGCGATCAAGTTCCGCAGTTTCAGCATTGAATTGGGTGATTTGCTTTATAAACATTTTCCGCATACAAAAAACATTTTCATATATCGCAACGCAGAAAGTTGGACAACCTCTACGATGCGTGCCTTTGTAGAGAATGAACATAACGTTGAATTTAGAACTTTTATGCAAGGATTCCTCAGCACCATGGTTCCGCCTATTGCAAAACATGTAAAAAGTGGTGGCGAGCTTTTGACCTTTTCCACTATCGGAGCCATGATGTGGCTGCGGGTAATGGAAAGATATATGGAACTGCACGAAAAAGGAATGCCTGGGCTGGCAGTTCGTTATGAAGACTTAAAAGCCGCCCCACAAGAAACCATGAAGAAAATTGTTGATTATTGTGGATTTTCTAATGTTAATATCGAAACTGTCTATCAAGTTTTAGCAAAGGATTCACAAGCAGGCTCAGCAATTTCACAGGAAAACCTGGGACAAAAGAATTTTGAAATGACCGATGCACATAGAGCTGATTTAACAAGAGTCTTACAGGCACATCCTGTCATAAATTCCCCGGACTTTAGAGTGCCAACAATATGAATTAGCTAATGAATAATTTACCCTCAGGTACGGTCACCTTTCTCTTCACAGATATCGAGGGCAGCACCAAACTGGCACAGCAATATCCAGATGCGATGCCTGCCCTGCTTGCCCGGCATAACGAAATCCTGAATCAAGCCATTGAAGCGCATAATGGGTTTGTTTTTCGCGTCGTCGGCGATTCATTTTCGGCATCCTTTCACAGTGCGAACGATGCATTAAACGCCGCACTGAATGCACAAAGAAGGCTGCACAACGAAGCCTGGTTACCCGCACCCATCAAAGTGCGCATGGGCATCCATATAGGCGCGGCGCAAGTGGATGTTAATTCAACACAGAATACTTATTCGGGATATGCCACCCTGGCATTGACCCAGCGCATCATGTCTGCAGGGCATGGCGGACAAATTCTGCTTTCGCAAAGTACGTACGACTTAACACGAGACAGACTACCAGAGAAAGCACAACTCGTGGACATGGGCGAGCACCGCTTGAAGGATGTTCTGCGACCAGAACATCTCTATCAATTATCCGTTCCCGATCTACCTTCAGAATTTGCGCCGCTCAATACACTGGAATATTTTCAGCATAACATCCCCTCGCAACTGACTTCCTTCGTCGGTCGTGAAAAAGAAATTGTGGAAATCAAAGCATTGCTCAACTCATCTCGCCTTGTGACTCTCACAGGTTCGGGCGGTACGGGCAAGACACGCCTTTCTATTGAAGTCGGCATACAGGAACTCGCATCTTTTACCAACGGCGTTTGGCTGATCGAACTTGCGCCGCTCACTGACCATGCACAAATTATCCCCGCTCTCGCGCAAGCCTTTGGTCTGCAGGAACTTCCCTTTCGTCCTCTGGTCTCACAGGTCATGGATTATCTGCGCGACAAAAAGCTCCTGCTCATTCTCGATAATTGCGAGCATCTCATCGAAACCTGCGCGCGCCTTGCCAATGATCTTTTACATCAATGCGCGGGACTCAAAATTCTTGCTAGCAGTCGTGAAGCGTTGGGCATCGCAGGTGAAGTGGCGTATCGCACACCTTCGCTTGCGGATTCCGAATCGACGCGTCTTTTCGTGGAACGCGCCCAAGCCGCCAACTCAAAGTTTTCTCTCACCGATTATTCAAACGCTTCAGCCGTGGCGCAAATCTGCTCCCGTCTTGATGGCATTCCCCTCGCGATTGAACTAGCCGCAGCGCGGACGAAGTTACTCTCTGCTGACCAGATCGCCGCGCGCCTCGATGACCTCTTCCGTCTGCTCGTGGGCGGCAGTCGCACTGCGTTGCCGCGCCAACAAACTTTGCGCGCACTAATCGATTGGAGTTATGACTTACTCACAGAAGAAGAAAAGCAACTATTACGAACCGCGTCTGTATTCGTCGGCGGCTGGACGTTGGACGCGCTCGAAGCCGTATCCGATGACCCGAATGCCATTGAACATCTTGAGGGACTCGTCAACAAATCACTGGTCGTAACAGAAGAACGTGGAAGCGAAATGCGCTACTTCATGTTGGAGACGATCAGACAATACGCAAGAGAAAAGTTATTCGGAGCGAAGCAATCATCGGCAGCGCGTGATCAGCACTTCGTCTACTTTGATAAGGTATCTGAACCGATGTGGGACGCTTTTCGTTTAGAAAATCTCTCTGCCATGGTCAAGAGGGCAAAAGATGAAGTTGAAAATTTCCGCGCCGCACTGGAATGGGGCATGGAAAACCATGTCGAAGAGAGTCTCCGTTTAGCGGCGAACTTTTGCATCGTATCCAATATGCTGGGTTTCGTTACCGAAGGAGTGAGGATCGCACAAGCCGCGGTGGAACGTGCAAAGTCCCTGTCAACTGTAAGTGGGGATGCCGACCTTCGCCGACAAAAGCTAATTGCCAAGGCATTGTTTATACAGGGCCTGATGGGTATGGGTACGGGAAACATGCCGCTTGTTTTGCAAGTTTTGAGGGAAGCCATCGCCATCTCACGCATAACCGGTGATAGACAGATATTGGGGTACAGTCTGGAAATGTACTATACCGCCACAGGATTCATCCATATGCCTGATAGAGATGAAGCTGCACGGGAAGGGTTTCATATATTCAGCCATGAGATCAATGACAGCTTTGGGCTAGGCATGGCCCAAATGAACATGGCAAGACTTGCGGCAGAAAAGGGGGATGAAAGCGAAAAGGAAATGTATTTTGAACAACTTAGGGAAAGGATTCGAGAGTCACCCGAGTCTTTTCAGGCGGGCATGTTCTTTCTCGGAATGGGTATGGATGAAAAAGTGCGCGGCAACCATGCAACTGCGAAAAAACACTTTGAAGACGGTCTGATAATATTCAAAGGCTTAAGCAACTTGAATTTTCAGTTGGCTATGAGAAGTGAAATTGGTCACGTCGAACGGAACGCAGGAAACTTTCATCAAGCCAGATTGATTTATAGCGAAACCATCAAAGACTGGCAGGAGTTGGGCAATCGCGGAGCCATCGCAAATCAACTGGAATGTTTTGCTTTTCTCGCCATCGCCGATGAGGAACCGCAACACGCAGTAAAACTTTTCAGCGCAGCAGAAGCTTTACGCGAAAAAGCCCAGTCACCGATGGCAGATTATGAGCGCGTCGAATATGATCAGTCCGTGGCTCAAATGCGCGCGATGCTCCCCGAAGCAGAGTTCAACTCGCTCTGGGCGGAGGGCAAGTCCATGACGATGGAGCAGGCGATCGAGCTTGTATTAGAGGCAACCCGTGAGTAAACTCGAACTCCCATCTGGCACTGTTACTTTCCTCTTTACCGATATCGAAGGCTCAACTCAACTTTGGGAAAAAAATCCCGAAGAGATGAAATCTGCATTGGCCAAACATGATGCAATTCTTAAAACAGCCATCGAATCCAATCATGGACATATCATCAAAACCACAGGTGACGGAGTCCATGCAGTGTTCACGACTGCGATAGATGCCATCAATGCCGCTATTGCTGCGCAAAGCAAGTTTAAAACCTCCGAGTTCTCTAAGAACTCGGAGGTTTTGTTGCATGTTCGCATGGGCTTCCACACAGGCGAAGCCGAATTACGTGAGAATGATTATTACGGTCAATCACTAAATCGCGCCGCGCGCATTATGGGGGTTGGGCATGGGGGACAAATTCTTTTGTCAGGAATTACAACTGAAGTTGTTCGCGAGCATTTACCTGCAAATACATCATTACAAGATCTAGGAGATCATCGTCTCAAAGATTTAATTCGCCCTGAAAGAATCTTTCAGCTCAATGCACCTGATTTGCCAAATAATTTCCCTGCACTTAAATCACTCAACACTTTGCCAAACAACTTGCCAAATCAACTGACAAGTTTTATTGGACGGGAACGTGAGATGAGCGAAGCAGAAAGATTAATTTCATCATCACATCTGCTCACCCTCGTTGGACCAGGCGGCACAGGCAAGACTCGTTTGTCATTACAACTTGCGGCAGAGCAATTTTCTAAATTCAAAGATGGTATTTGGTTTATTGAACTTGCGCCACTTGCCAATTCTGATTACATCATTCCTGCAATTGCATCTGTGTTTGACTTGCGCGAAGTCCGAAACATTTCATTTACAAACATTTTGCTTGATTATTTGCGAGCCAAACAAATCCTGCTGATTTTTGATAATTGCGAACATCTTATTGAAGCCAGCGCACAAATTGCGAGTCAAATTTTACAAACATGCTCACAAGTAAAAATCGTTGCATCGAGTCGTGAAGCGTTGGGCATTGAAGGTGAAACCGTTTTTCGTGTTCCATCATTAATAGATACTGAAGCGACTCGTCTCTTTGTTGAACGTGCGACAAAAGCAGAGTCACGATTCAAGTTAACAGAAAACAACGCTTCTTCCATCGCCCAAATCTGCTCCCGTTTAGACGGCATTCCTTTGGCGATAGAGCTAGCCGCAGCACGCGTAAAATTATTTACACCTGAACAAATTGCAGAACGTCTGGATGATCGGTTTAAATTATTAACAGGTGGCTCACGCACTGCACTACCACGCCAGCAAACTCTACACGCATTGATTGACTGGAGTTATCAAACTCTCAACGAAACAGAACAAAAGACATTGCGCAGTCTCGCGGTTTTCTCAGGTGGCTGGACTTTTGAAGCAGCTGAATCAGTTATCGGGGCAAATGAAGCGATGGATGGTTTGGTAGGACTGGTCAATAAATCGCTAGTGAATGTCGAAGAGCACGAAGGTCAATCGCGCTATCGTTTTCTTGAGACAATTCGTCAATATGCGCTGGAAAAACTTATTGAATCAGGTGAAGCAGTAGATGCACGGAATCATCATCTCGACTTCATTTTACAACTCGCTGAAGAATCTGAAGGACAAATGTTTGGCGCAGAAAGCGTTGAATGGCTCGATCAAATGGAAATAGAGCATGATAATTTACGCGCCGCGTTGGAATGGGCTGTTTCAAATCACATTGAAAAAGCAATCAGGCTTGCGATAGCAGTTGGCGGATTTTGGACAACACGCGACTATAGCAGTGAAGCGCGTAATTGGTGCAAAACGATTCTCGAACACAGTCAGTTGCTACATACATTAAATAACGAACGCGCAAAAATGTACGCGATTTGGGGTTGGTCTGCAATTACAACAGGTAATCATAAAGAAGGTCTTGCCGCGGCAGAAATAGGTTTGGCATTAGCCAAACAAGCAGAGGATAAAAAATATATCATTGTGCGGCTTTTGAGCATTATTGGGCTGGCTACCATGTTTAGCGGCGACCCTATTACTGCAATGGCTATCTTTGAAGAATGTATTTTGATGGCAAGGCAAAACGAATTCAAAGGCGAATTGGCAATCGCACTGACCGCCCATGCGCAGTCAAATTTCTTTACAAAAAAAGATTTGGCACTTGCCGAAAAATATTTGAGGGAAGCAGTTATTTTAGGAAAAGAAGCGGGTTATCATTGGGCATCTGATTTATCCATGCTTGCGGCTGGGCGATTGGCAGGAACTTTAGGTGATCTTGAAACCGCGCGACAACGCTTTGTTGAAAGCGCGGAGATTTCAAAAAAAATAGGGAATAAGCGCATGGCGTATTCCAGCCGTAGTGAGTTCGCACATGTTTTACGCGAGCATGGCAAAATTGATGAAGCATTGGAAATTTACAGAGAAGTACTACCTCAATGGAAAGAACTCGGTCATCGCGCGGCTGTGGCACACGAATTGGAATGTATTGCTTACATTCTTATCAAAAAAGAGGAACCTGAATCTGCTGGGATGTTGCTTGGTGCGGCAGAGGTTTTACGCAAGGCAATTGATACAAACATGACGAATCTAGAAGTAGTTGAGTATGAAAAAGAAATTTCTAGTTTACGAAAAATGCTGGGTGAAGATGAATATAATAGGAGATGGCTTGAAGGGCAAAAATTAACAATAGATGATGCTATAGAATTAGCATTGAGTGATAAACATGGCTAAACTCAAACTTGATTGACCTGATATGTAGAATGGCAGTAATCAGGTCGATAATGAACTCAAAGATAGTTGTATCATCGCACAGAAAAAGATGATAAAACGCAGGGCGGATATTTATCCATTTCAAGCAGAAGCTAATTAACCTTAATTCGGGATAAAGGTTTTGGACGCAGATAAACGCTGATTTACGCTGAAAAAAAGAGAAAAACTGCGTTTGTCTGCGTGAATCAGCTTCCGAAAAGACTGTCGGGGTTATCACGAACTGACGTTAATTAAATAGAAATCGCTTCGAATTATGTCCGTGATACAATTTGCACATTGAAATGAGTAAAGAATCTATCGGAAGGTATAAAATTCAATCTGAGATAGGTCGCGGGGGAATGGCTGCTGTTTACCTGGCTTATGACCCCAACTTTCGCCGCAATGTAGCTGTCAAGCTTGTATATGGCAATCTCCAGGAGAACCCCACGTTTCGGGATCGGTTTGAGCGTGAAGCGCATCTGATCGCGAAGATAGAACACCCTGCCATCGTGCCAGTCTATGATTATGGTGAGCAGGATGATCAGCTTTATCTGGTGATGCGGTACATGCCGGGAGGGGCGCTTACAAATAAAATCAAGGAGGGAGTGTTAACTCTTAGTTATGCTACACAAATCATTTCACAAATTGCTCCAGCATTGGATGCAGTTCATTCACAGGGAATTGTCCACCGTGACCTCAAGCCGGGGAACATTCTTTTAGATGGCTTTGGGAATCCAGCCATTTCCGACTTTGGCATCGCCCATCTCACAATCACCACTACTGACTTAACAGGCAGCTCGATCATTGGAACGCCATCCTATATGAGTCCCGAACAAGTACGTGGCGACACAGACTTGGATGGGCGAAGCGATATTTATGCATTAGGTGTGATTCTGTTTGAAATGCTTACCGGTCGAGGACCATTCCAGGCAAAAACGCCCATGAGCGTTGCAATGAAGCATCTTACAGATTCTGTTCCTTCCATCCTTTCCTTTCGACCTGATCTTCCAATTGAAGTGGATTCTATTTTGGATAAGGTTATGGCAAAGGATAGAGAGATGCGCTATACAAGTGCGTCTGAATTCGCTCGTGATTTGCGAGCAATTTCTACCACATCTACATTCAGGGATAACTCAGAGCATCCATCTATTCCCATAAAAGTTTCACGAAATGAAGAGCTGGCAACTGAAATAGACATGGGTGACGCATTACCATCATTCCATATACCTCAAGTTGACGTTTCTAAATCCACGCCTCAAACTGGACCTGTGACATCTCCTGCGTCAAAAACAAACATCAAGCGATCTCGCTGGAGCGTATTACAAATTGCTGCGATTGCAGGCCTACTACTCGTTCTATTTATCTTCTGTAGCTCAATAGGCGTTTTTGGAACCTGGGCAGGACTTGCAGGTTTATTGCCGGGGCAAAACCAAACTGCAACTCCAACCCTTGCAGCAGCAACTCAGGCTACAGTCTTATATGCAGATGATTTTTCCGATCCACTAAGCGGCTGGCCCACTGTTCAGAATACTCAAGGAGGGTATGGTTACCTGCAGGATGGATATCATATCTATGTTAATGAAGTACAAGGAGTATTTTGGGCAAAAACAAACAGGCAGGATGGCAATGTAAGTATTCACGTGGACGCAAGACCAGTTGCAGAAGGTATGAACGGTTATTATGGATTGCTATGCCGACTTCAAGATGATCAAAACTTTTATTATTTTGTAATACGAAGTAATGGCGACTATAACATTGGGAAATATAAAAATGCCGAGTTTCAGCCTCTCTTTTCAGAAGTGTGGAGGCAAAGTAATATAATTAATCTGGGTAGTCAAACCAATCGTCTTCAGGCAAATTGCGCAGGAAACAGATTAAGCTTTTATGTAAATAATATATTGCTGGGTGAAGTGACTGATGCAGATTTCACCTCTGGCTTTAGCGGCCTTATTGCCGCTAATCTCGATACACAACCTTTTGAAGTCGTATTCAATAATTTTCTGATTACAGAAGCTGGTCAATAATTTTCGAGCATATGTTTTAAGACAGGAATGAAATATGGAAGATTTTGGAAAATTGATCTTAAATAAGCCAGATGGACTTAATCAAGAGTTCATTCTTAATAAAACCCTGGTCACATTGGGGCGGGCAACCACAAATGATATCGTCCTTACGGAAGGACGCGTTTCACGTAACCACGCTCAAGTCCAGTGTACTGAAGATGGGATCATTCTGAACGACCTGAAATCTGCGAACGGTGTATGGGTTAATGGTCAAAAGGTTGCTGAAGCAAAAATTCGGCCAGGCGATAAGATTAATATCAGTGGCTGTGAATTACATTATCTTCCTCCTACCCAGGATACCTTCGAAGAAGCTACCATGATCAATTCAGAGCATGAACTGGAAATGACTCTGAATGAAATGACAGTCCCAATTTCATTGAACGATACTTCCCTGCCTCGATTGGTCATTAATGCACCTGACCGAACCTGGGAGCTGCGGCTGGATGATGATTCTTATACCATTGGCCGAACTACTCAAAACAAATTGGTACTTGACTATTTAAAGATCTCCAGGAACCATGCCCAAATTGAACGAAAGGGACATAATTTTATCCTGCGTGATCTTCAAAGCACCAATGGCATACTAATGGGCAATGACCGAATCGAAGAGCGCGTTTTACAAAATGGTGATACCTTCCAGATCGGCCCAACTCAGATTGTTTTCAAAGATGGTTTTTCTCAAGAAGAAATGACCTTCGCCGATGGTCTCGACCTTCGCCATCAGTCTGGGTTGACACCAGTGATCTTTGTGCCTGGAACAATGGGTTCTGAATTATGGCAGGGCAGCGAAAGAGTCTGGCCCAATATGAATTTACTTTTCAAACATCCAGAGGTATTAAGTTATTCTGAAGACACCAAACTAACGGCAAAAGGCATACTCAATGAAATGGTGATTGTGCCCAATTTAATTTCTTTCGATCAATATAATCTTCTCGGTGATTATCTAGTTGAAGAATTGGGATACGAACGGGAAAATAATTTCATTGAGTTCGCCTACGACTGGCGGCAGGATGTTCGCCAGTCAGCCCGTGATCTTGCGGCTTTTATTAATGGCTGGAACGTAAATGCTCCAATTACTATCATTGCGCACAGCCTGGGTACGTTGGTGAGCCGCTATTACGTGGAGATGCTGAACGGAAAAAAGAAAGTTGGCCGTCTCTTGCTGATAGGCGGTCCACATCAAGGTGTGCCCAAGATTGCTGCCAATCTCCTCACAGGAGTGGATTTGTTACCCTTTGGTTTAATGGGAAAAAAATTAACTGAGATCATTGAAACATTCCCGAGCTGTTATCAATATTTACCACACTATCCCTGCGCAACTGACCAAAACGGGAATTCGATCAATTTTCTTGAAGATGAGAACTGGGTAAAAACCGCTTATCGCCCCTTACTCCGAGCGGCCCGCGAATTTCACCGCGAGTTGGGCATAAAAACCAGTGTGCCAACTTTATCCATTTTTGGTTATGGGTTAAAAACAGCCATGCAGATGCGCGTTCAGCGAGACAGTTACGGCGTGTTCCATAAAGCCCTGATAGACGTTCAGCCAAGCGGAGATAGCTCTGTTCCTGAAAGCAGCGCCGTTCTGCCCAAAACAGAAATTCATCCAGTCCAACAATATCACGGAACACTCTTCAACGATAAAGACGTAAAGATGCGTTTAAAACTAGAGCTAATGCGAGATCGCAAATAGCATTTTGAGAAAAAAAGGACGACCCACTCGGTCGCCCTTCGTTTACTTCCACAACTTTGCCAACTCATTCAATGATTTGTAATACGGCTCAATACTGGGGATGTAATGCCGTTCATCTTTTGCATGTGGACCTACACCAGATTGTCCCCATACAACAGCCTGACCACCAGGAGCGAATCTTGCACTGGTGCCTGGAAGTTTTTTCCCGATTCTCGGCTCTTCCCCCGCTCTAGCCTGCCTGACTGCTTCAATTAACATTTTCAACGCTGGATTATTCGCGTCACAAGCCACGCCGTTTTCCATCACAGAAAATTTTGCTTCAAGTTCATTTGACGCACAATACTTTTCTACTTCATCTTTCAATTTGAAAATATCATCCTGCGGAATGGGACGAATCTCCACGCCGAGAATTCCATCCGCCGCAGTCACGTTGTACACGCCAGGAGTCCCAACATTGATAAATGGAAATTTCGCCTGAGATTGCCATCCGTCTGCTGATTTCAATGTGAGATGTTTGGCAAATATTTCATTCAATGCGGCGCGAGCTGAAATTAATTTCTCGCTTAAATCGCCTGTGCCTGTCACACCTGAATGTCCTTTTGCGCCACGCGCAATCACATCAAAGCGCATCACACCGCGATTCTCCACACAAATTTCGCCAAAGAGTTCATTTCCTTTTTCCCCAGTCCGTTCGCCAGCAATGAAAAGAGATGGTGTGAGATTCAATTCTTTCAATACATGTGGCGTTCCCCAAGCTTCAGCTTCTCCATTTTCTTCATTGCCAACAAGTAACAGAGAAATATTAGGTAATTGCCCTAAATTGCCTACACGCAAACAGTCTTTCATCCAGACTAAGTATGTGGCGACAACTGTCTTCATATCCGCGGAACCACGCCCCCACAGATAATCACCATCTATTCGTGGGATAAATTGCGAGTCATCTGGTTCAGGTTCGACGACATCGAAGTGACCTGTTAGAAGAATAGGAGATAAGAGACTAGGGACTAGGGAGTCTGATTCCTTATCCATAGTCCTTTGCGTTGGAAAAGTTGCATAAACTGCTGGGTATTTTCCATCTAAGAATTTCACGTCCAGGCCAGCATTTCGTAAATAGTCATCAATCAAAGAGCCAGCACGATGGACTTCATCGAGTCTTTCGTTTGGTGAAGCAGTGACAGATGGAATGCGAATCAATTGTTGGGCCAAATCTAAAATTTCAGATGTTTTATCTGGATATGAAACCTCGATCACAGCTTGTGGGCGCGGACGGAATTGAATAGGTACATTCTGAGTCTGACGTGCAGAGTCACGTCCGCGCTGCAGGAATTCAGAAATTTTGGAGGCGTCATTGCCAAGCGCACTGTATTCAGATGCAATTCGTTCTACATCACTTTTCACTTGTGCTTCCCGTTCAAAGTGTATTTCTTTCAAAACCTCCAAAGAAACTTCATTACCATCACTCAACTCATTTTGTAAACGGGCGCGGAATTTTTCAGCTGTGTTCTTTGTTCCTTCAGACATTTCAACCAGCGGATTCAAATCATTCCATAAATTCAACGCTTCGGCTAATGGTTTCACTTCGTTCAGAGTCCACTTGAGGAAATCGCGCATATTGATTGGTTTGGCAGTGAATGGATTCTCAATTTCAGCACGCAAACTGAATTTTGCAGCAAGGTTTTCATTTGTTCGTGCACGACTGATATCTTCATAGTCATAACGGAATGAACGTGCAAATTGCGGATCTGAATAAATGCGAAGAAGCAAAAGATGTTTGAGGGTTAAGTTTGCAACATCAATATCCAAACTATGCCCCCCATCATCCACACGGACTTCAACACGCCCCATCGGCAAATTAATTCGCGCCATGAGATTCTGCTTTTCGATTTGCAGAGCCATCTCCTCGGGAGGAGTCGCTTGACCCACAGCGAACAGGCCTCGGGTGTAGAGATGCGTCAACTCATCACTTGTGGTGGAAATCAATCGTTCCACAGGTTCGGCAAACGAACGCGCGCGGACTGGAGTCCAGTTGTTGTTTCCAAAACGAATGCCGCGCCGAACAAGGTCATAAGAAATTTGCAGATAATCATTGTACGAACGATATAGATCAGGAAGATCGATCTCGCGCGGATTTGGGAAAGTGAGATTGCGAACTGAATCATGTTCAGTGAGGACGACGACAGCGCGTCCATCCTTGACCTGAGCCTGCATCGGCGTGGACGCAGCCGTTGCAATAAAAAGAGATGCGAACGCACGCAAAAGACGTGTGGCTGTTATATAAAATTCGGATTTGAAATCATCGAGATGTTTATCGCCGCGTTCGCTGGCAGAGAGGTGCATGAAGTCCCATGCAAAAAGTGGATCGGGCAAGGAGAGATTGCTGTGAATGCCAGCAGTTGCAAGCCCACTGCCATATAGGTCAACACATTTTTCAAGATAACGGCGTTTGGCAATGCTCCAATTACCAGGTAAAGAGTTATGCCCAATATCTGTAAGGAATAAAAGATTGCCATGCCAATAATGCAAACGTTCACCAAATTTAAGACCCGCACGGTGAAGCGCATTGATTAATGATGCTTCCATTAATCGAGCTTCATAAATTGTTCCACGCGGTGTATAGAATGGACGTGTGGCCCATTCCACCATCCAGTGAAATACTTCGAGCTGGCTGAATTGTGCCTGCCACGGTGGAATACATTCAGCCCGCAGGTAATCTACAAAAGATTGTTGGCTCGGCCCTGCACCGACAGTTAATAATGGGCGAAGTTCTTCATCGAGCAGATTCCATTCTTGTTCAAAGCCGTTGAGTCCACCTTGTGGTTTTTCTTTGGCGGCTTGTTCTAGTGAGAGGAGATACTTGTCGGCAAAATTTTGGGACATGAGTGATTCCTATGTGTTCGTTAGATAAAGAAAGAGGAAAGAAGAAAGAAAATTATTTAAATATCGACTTATACCAATTAGCTACTTCGACAACCCAACCTTCTGTACCATCCTGTATTCGAATTTTCCACCAGTAATAATCATCAGCGTCAACGAAACCTTCAAGAACAGTTATGATTTCTCCAGCAGGAAGTTTTTCGAGAATATTTCCGTTAAGTGAAGGATCACTTCTCAAATTTAGAAGTTCCCCAAATTTGGTAATGGTATATTGCTTGCCGATTTCTAAACTTGGAACAGGAGACCAAGCAATTATTGCTGATGAACCTACACTGGAAACAATCTCGTGCTCTTCACCAAGTAGATTTGTTATATAAATATCCCAATCGGCTTGTCCATCCTGTTCATCACAAGTGTATACTGACCTTAAAAAAATCAGCTGGTCTCCGTCAGGCAACCAATCAGGAGTCCTCTCGTAATATTCGGATGAGGTTAGGTTTGTTATCCCGCCAGTATCGATATTAATTACGAAAACATCAGCGCATTTTGAGTCATTTACAGATGAAACAAAAGCAATTTGTTCCTCGTTTGGCGACCAAGAAATATCTAGAACACTATAATTGGATGGGATACTGATTTGTTGTGATGTTTCATCGGCGACATTCATAATTGATAATACTGAATCTTCCAGATAAGCGATTTTATCTCCGTCAGGCGCCCAAACTGCCACATGATTGTTTCCACTTGACGTAAGTCTATTGACTATCTCGCCATTAGCTGTGTCAATGAGATACAAATCTGAACCGTTTATTCCCATGGACACAAGAATATATTTTCCGTCTGGCGACCACGCAATGTCCCATTTATTATAGCGTGGGCTATAAGTCAATCGCTGTAGCTCTGTTCCATCAGACTTGACGATATATATATCCTCATACGCATACTGCCAGAATGGTTTTGAAAAATCTGTGCCAACAAAAGCAATCCAGTGCCCATCTGGCGACCATGTAATATTTGGATAGGATATTGATATCGTTTGACCATTCAACTCTTGGTCTTTATCTAAAATAAAAAACTGTTCATTCGTTTCTAAGTTTAAAGATATTAAATCGTGTGGGGAGGTAGCATCAGTTTCAACAGAATCACTTACAAAGAGTAATCTGCCAGGGGAGATTGAGAAAGAATTTTCTAAAGGTACAAGTATCTGAGTAGCATTTGAGTGAATCAGAGTTGGAATAGCAGGCGGTGTAGTAGTCAAAATTAATGGTGTTTCAGTATTATTTGATTTTGTTGCACACGATACTAAACACAAAAAAATCATCAAATCAAAACCTGACAATTGCAACCTACCAAGATATTTCATAATTAATCTCTCTACTCACTACTTTTTTAACGAGCTCAATCCTTCCATCAACCTCCCAAAAGCACCTTCTACCTTTTCAACAGGAGTTGCATAGGAGAAACGAATCCAGTCATTGCCGAAGGGCGAGAAGAAGGCTCCAGGAACAATCGCAACACCATGATTTTCTGCGAGATATTGTCCAAGTGGTTCACTATTATTCCAGCCTTTGGCTTGAATATATTCTTCAACATTGATGAAGGCGTAATATCCTTTACCAATAATGTGTTCAAATTCATTTCGTAACAATAAGGACTTCAACGCTGCACGGCTAATATTGGTTGGTTCAATGATGGTCTTCGCAGCTTCGGCAAATCCCATTTCGTAGGCGGCCATTGCCACAGCCAATGAAAAGAACGGAGGAATGACTCCATGCGAAGCACGTGCCATAATAAAGCGAATCACTGATTCATCTGCGATCAAATGGCAGTTGCGAATATTTGATCCACCAAGTGATTTTGTAATGCCATCGAGGAACATTAATCGTTTACGTTCTTCGGGAGTGAAAAACTTAAGGAAGGAATTCAAGTCCATTGGCGATTCATCTGTGACGTAGTGATACATCCAATCAAATAAAACAAATGCAACACCAGCTTCTAAAGCTGCTTTTGCAAGTGAGACTTGTTTTTCAACGGTGATCGTCAAACCAGTTGGGTTATCGGGATTGGTGATGAGAATGCCTGCGATCTTTCTTCCTTTGGATTCGGCAAATTTCACACTTTCACGAATTGCATCTTCGGAATATGCCCAACCTTGCGCAGGGTCGCCTGGTGCCCATAAAACATTTGCACCGACTCCGTATGGTCCCCAGTTGTACGAAATCCATGGGACACGTGAGACCATGATGAGGTCACCTTGTCGTCCATGACCAAGCGCAAGCATGGCCTGATAAGCTTTGACTAATGCATCACGTCCGCCTGTGGTGCCCATTACGTTTGCAGGACCCCAGCCTGAACTGGAATCCAGTTTCCAATATTGCTCGATTACGGACTTGCGATATGCTTCGGTGCCGAATGGCTGATCGTAAGCGGTACCATGTTCGAGTTGAAGTTGAAGCGCGCGTTCCAAAATTGCTTTCGGAGTTCCAGGGAGAGATGCACCCCCGTCGCCTTGTGAAGCGTCAAATATTTTCGCACCCGCATTCTTTTCCACATATACTCTTAACGATTGATTGATCAGAAACATGCGTGAGGATGGAATATCTACCATTTGTTTAAGATGATCGCTGACGGGAATAAGATTTTTCTCGTCTACAGCAAGGACTGGGGTGGTATGGGAAACAGACATGGATTCTCCTTAAGAAAAACGCCCCGAGTTCGGGGCGTTTGGTTTTCCTAGTTAAGATGAATAAATTTTTTCATGTTCACCTGATAACCACCAACGCCCCGGCACTGCATCAGTGCGAGTATTACGATTAGTATTATCAGTATCAACAACGAATTGTCTAAACATTCGCGCAAGGATACCACCCTGACGAATATGCGTCAAGCAAGTAAATCTAAAATTATTTATTAAATTATTCTGCGTTATTATAAGCTTTTTCAAGCTCGCTTATATTCAGTTTACCATCCATACTAAGCATAGCAGCGCTAACCCGATCAGCTTTAGCAGTGTCTGGATCACGCATCATGATGTCTAGGCTTTCCGGGGTAATCTGCCACGTTAAGCCATATTTATCTTTGAGCCATCCGCAAGAAAGTATTTCGCCGCCTTCGGATAGCGCTTCCCATAACTTGTCAATTTCTTCCTGGGTCTTGCAATACACCAAAATAGAAATAGCCTCACTAAAAGTATAGAACGGACCACCATTTAGCGCAGTAAAGTTTTGGCCATTCAGTTCAAAGTCTATTGTTGATACATCTCCGGGTTTCTTTCCGGCTGCTTTTGCCACTGACTCTGTGAGATACGATGTGTTTGTTATTTTTGCATTTTCAAACAGCGATACATACAAATCTACCGCTTCTTTTGCCTGGTCGTTACACCAAAGAAAAGTTACTATTTTTTGCATTCGAACCTCCTTAGTTAGATTGATTACCACGATAATGATAGTAATGTTTTATTTATCGAAGTCTTTCAACTTTAATGTAAGTTTTGGCGCGCGGCGGATCTCGCCGCGCGCCTCCATATCTAATTTTACAGCTGTGTAATACCACATGACCGAGTCGTCGCCAAAATTCATTTCCAACTGTTCCTGCACAAGGCTGCCAAGTCGTTTAAATGTCATTGGGCCTTGGTCGAGCAAATTCTCAAGGATTGCATCGTGTACAAGGTCGTACTTATTTTTCTCAATGCGAACGCTGTGTTTCGTTGGGTCAGGATTAATGGCTAGTACAAATTCATCCGAGGCCATGATAGCACCTAGTTATTCTCAGGATTCGCGCTTGTGTACACAGCCAGTGTATTTCCAGTGGGGTCTTGAAACAAACCATACCAGCCCATGCCGGGAATTTCCGTTTTGGCGCGCACAATCTTACCGCCAAGTTTTTCTGCTTTTATAAGGTCGGCTTCAATATCATCGCTATCAATGTAAACCAACACATGACCAACAGGATTTTCAGCAGATACTTCATTAAAGCCTCCGCCTGAGCCGCTTCCATCTGCCCACATCGTGTAATTAAATTCAGGCACGTGTTCCATCTTCCATCCAAATAAATCAGCATAAAATTTTCCAGCACCTTGGACATTCGCAGCAGGAATTTCAATATGTACAACATTTCTTTTGGACATGACATTCTCCTTTTTGGTAAACGGATGACGATATATAGATTTTAGAACATACGTTCTAAAATGTCAAGGTTTTCAAATATATATATCAAATGAATAATATCCCCTGCCGCTATCGCTTGTCTCATAAATAAGTAAACTTTTCGGATGAAATCGTAGGTAAATAATGCATCTCTGGTTTAATAAATTATGCGATACTATGTAAAAAGTGAGAGACACTCCAGGAGTGTCTCTCACTTTTTATTTTTGTTTATGTTCCATATTTCTTGAGAACATTCAGAAAAATCTGTTTGTCGTCAGGCATGATCTCTGCGATACTAAACCCTGTATGGTACAGATTCAGTTCAATCTCATCCATCTTGCACCATTTTGTGCGGCCAATAAAAACGATATATGGCCTGTCTCCCAAGTCCGGGGTAATTTCAAGACGTAGATAATAGTCACGGTTGACAGGGAGGGGCATCGTTGTCTCCAACTGTAGCCCATTAGGCCCCACCTCCACCATGTGACCCAATATTTCCTGCGTGTCATCATTCAAAACACGCATGTAAAAAACAAATTTCTTTCTCGGCGCAGTTCGTCGTTCAGGCATAAGAATTCTCCTTCCAAATCAAGAACAAAATATACCCTAATCGTACCACTGTAATACTCTTAATAAATGATTATATTATATTAAATCTACAATAGAAGTATGTTGTATTGCTAAATGAATCTCAAAACCTATAATGATATGGATAAAACACATTATTCATACTTTAATGCCTGTACTGGGATCATCGTTGCGGCGCGCAAAGCAGGATATAAACCAGATACCATACCAATAAAGATCGAAAAAAGTAAAACAAATATTGGAAGCCATAATGGAGTATAAACCGCCACACTGGGAGGTAACCCGCCTTGCTCGGCAGCTTGCTGCGCCAAATAAACAACCGCAACAATATTTAATCCCTGGCCTGCCAGCCAACCGATCAGCACGCCCCCCAACCCGCCAATAAACCCAATGCCCGCAGCCTCTCCTAAGAAGATGGCCAGTACATCGCGGTTGGTTGCGCCAACTGCTTTCATCAAGCCTATCTCACGCGTGCGCTCCAAAATAGACATGGCCATGGTGTTCGCAATTCCAATGGCAGCTACTAGTAAGGCAATTGCACCCACACCGCCCAAGACTACTTGCAAAATTTTGTAGAAATTATTGATGCCCTGTACAAAATCCAGCATGGTGTTTGCCTGAAATCCCATAGTGATGATCTGGTCACGGACTTCTAAAGTGTGATCTGGGTTTTCAACTTTAACAAGCACTTCAGAATATCCGTCTTTGTTGTAATTGACTCGAATGCCAGTTGCCCACTCATTAAGCGTTTTGATCTGCTCAAGAGGCATATAAATAGACCAATCTGCTTCTGAACCTGATTCGGTCAATATGCCAGAGACTCGTACACTTATATTCTTTCGGATTTCATTTCCATCGGCATCCCATTTACTGAGTACCAACTGGATTTGTTGGTCATATAGATCAGGAGGTAGAGGCGGTTCCTGCCCGGGTCTCAAAGTTGGATCGTACATATTTTGAGCCACCATGTAACCGATCACAACTGTTGCACGTGAAAGCGCTGTTGAACCTTGTTGTGTTTCCAAGCCAAGGTCAGCAAGGTCATTTGTGCCAATTCCATAAACACCACTGCCGCCTTCAAATTTTTTAAACTTCATGATCATGGATGATTGCAAATACTCACGTGGAATAACAGACTGAACAAATGAGATAGCACTTAAATCATCCAACGCGCTATTTGTTAATAACAACATATCTGTCGAGCCGCTTCCCTCTCCGCCGCCACCTTGCATTATTTTCACAGAACCACCCCCACCTGCAAACATTTCTCCGCCAAAGCCCGGATACACATTGATCAGACTTAGGTCACCAATGCCATATAACTGTTCGGTTGCATTCTTTTGCAGTCCAATAGCAAGCGATACTAGAATGATGACTGCCGCAGTGCCGATCACCACACCCACAGCGGTCAAACCGACGCGTGCTTTACGACGGCTTAAATTATTAATAACAAGACGAAACAAATCAAGAAGTTTCATAGAGATACCTTAGCCTGCTCCACCTTCCTCCTGGACGGGCGGAAGCGGAAACTTTTCCGGGGGAATATTCATATCGGGCGTAGATGCCGGAGGAGCGCTGTCCAGGCCTAAAAGTCCAAGAATGAAGCGCCATGTCTTTTGCAGGAATGATTCATCGCCAGGAGGAATGAAAACTTCACCCCCTTCACTTCCTTCTGTAGAAGGATCAGGCATAGGTTCAAAAGAACCTTCTTCCACAGTTAATTCAATTGTTTTCTCTACCGTGCGAGGTTGATTAAAGTCATCGGTATATTCGATCACTATATTTAACTCAACCGTACCGGGCAGGTCAGGGAACAAGGTAGAGTCAAGCGTAAAATAACCGCCTGCATCCAGTGAGCCGACCAATGTCGATCCATTTTCTATGATGCCGCTAGTAGAAGTAACGGTCATGTTTCCCAAAACCGCTGTGCGCTTGCCAAGGTTCACAACTTGAATTGGCAAAGCCCCAGGTTGGCCAGCAAAGAATAGATCAGGCGGACGATAAAAACTTACATCAACATTCGGCAGGCTAAATACCAATAAAGTAATTACCTGTTCATCATTAATAACTTCGCCTTTGTCATTTAAATAAGAGAAAGTTATTTTCATTGGATACGCACCGGGATTGGTGGATACGTTGACGATCAAATCCTGCGAAACCTGCACCATGCTGCCCGCTCTAAGATCGCCAAGCGACTGCACATTGGATGTGCCAACGGGAGCAAAATTTGTGAACTCACCGCCTCCACCAGAAACACCGCCGGGCTGAGGTGTGCTTCCGCCTGTTCCAGAGGAGCCACCGCCCACGATCATGGTAACTCGCTGTGCGATATCATTCCCTACATTTTGAACCGTCATGGCTAATGTAAATTGTGAGCCTGGCTGTAGAGGGTCAATCGTGGTTCCATAGGAAGGGATGATCAATTGGCCGCTCTGAAGCCCGGTAGGTGTGGATGTAGGATAAGACACTCCGCCTGTTCCGCCGCCAGCAGGGACACTGAGTGTAAATTTATCTGAATATGAAGTGCCGCTCACATCATAGTAGGTAAGCGCCACATCAACTATCACTATGGTCTTTCCAAAAATAGAATCAGCTGCCAGAAAAGTTTGTGATGTGTTGCCGCCTGCACCTGCTGCTATAGACCCTAAGGCTACAACTCCACCCGTCTTGGTGGGTACAAGGTCTGCGGATGTAAAAGCAGCCTGCACATTGAAGGCGCCAGAAGTACCTGCATTATCAAAGTTAATATTGATCTTAAATTCCTGTCCTGATTGCACTGTGGACACATTCGCTTTGTATGAGTCTATTACCAATTGCGGTCGCACAAATGACGATGGCGTGGAAGTAGATGTTGGTATTGCTGTAGGAGGAACTGCTACGGAATCTGTCACATCCAAATTTAGTGAAGCAGAAAGAGGAGCGCCACCCATTGTGACAGTGATGACATGCGTACCTACTGAAGTTCCAGCGGGCACTGTTGCGGTTAGGGTCACTGCATCGACAAATGCTGTGGCAAGCGCAGCGCCATCCAATAATACAATTGCAGTATTATCAAATCCAGTTCCAGTTATTGTAATTGTTCGATTAACATCATTAATGATGGAAGATGGCGAAACCGAAATAACCGTCGCAGCATACGCAGGATGAATCCAATTCACTATTAAAACTAGTGCAAGAAAAATTGAAACAAAAAATTTATTCTGAAATTTCATTCGATCTCCCGTGATTTAAACTTTTATTCAGGAACAGTTTGGGTCATATCCAAAATAGCAGACTGATATTCTGCTTCACTGACCACATGCCCATCTAATAAAAATATTTTATGGGTGGCAAAGCGCGTCATACGCGGGTCATGAGTAACGACCAACACAGTCCGCCCTGAACGATGAAGGTCGGAGAGCAGCTGCATAACAGCAATACCACTTGCTGTATCAAGATTACCCGTGGGTTCATCAGCCAAGATCAAGCTGGGATTATTGACCAGTGCCCGCGCCACAGCTACACGCTGTTGTTGTCCACCTGAAAGCTCAGATGGACGATGATGACTTCGATCAGCAAGCCCGACCTGTTCCAATAGTTTAGATGCTGATTCATTTCGCTGTGCGATCGATGTCCCTGTGAATTGCATTGGGAAAGCCACGTTTTCTAACGCGGTCATGCTCGAGACTAGATTAAATGATTGGAAAATAAATCCCATGGTTCGGCGGCGAAAGAGCGCGAGCGCATTTTCATCCATTTGATCGAGGCGTTCACCGCTGACTGAGATCTGACCAGATGTAGATCGATCCAGTCCACCAAGGAGGTAAAGCAAACTACTTTTGCCTGAGCCTGAAGGCCCCATCACCACTGTAAATGTGCCGGCTTGAATATCTAAATCTACACCATCCAAGGCGCGGACAGTTGTGCCGCCCATTTGAAAATGCTTTTTCAGTTCTTCGATGTGGATCAACGGAGAAGATGTCATGAGATTAAAAGAACGGGCGCTGAACCGCCAACCCGCTTACGCTTGAAAGCAATGAACCCAAACCTGACTGTATGAGAAGAAGCAGAACTACAACACTAACAACCCCAACAACCACACGGTTTTTTGAAAGGTTTTCAGAAATACCGAAACCAATGATCAATAAAATACAATTCCAAATAAAGAAGATATCTACACGAGTGAGTATCTGTGAAATAAAAACTGCACTTCCTGCAAAACCAGAAAGGCCAGGGCTTGTAATGGAATGACCAGCCAAGAGCATGAAAATAATTCTTAAAAAATCTCGAACGACAAAAGGCAAAGCTGCCCAACCCACAATGTTTAGCGCCATCTGCATTGAGCCGCGCCCACCCAGCAAAGTTGACCCCAAGTGCAGTAAACCGCTTAAGATCAACCACCACAGCCAAAGCCCGATCAAAGCAGTGATCAGCGGAATAATGTATGAAAATACAGGTCCTTGCATGGCCTGCTGGGCCTGCATGTAGTTGCTCTGCATATCGGGCGTCCAGTATTGCCAATCTCGAGGGAGCTGCACTTCGCCCATCATCGCGGCGCGTGAAGTCAGATATCCGCTGACGAGAATGCTCAAAAACGCCGACACACTTAAAACCAGCATGGGCGTGAGCCAGCTGGCTTGTGCTTCCTCCGCGATCAGTGAAAAGGTGCGCTGTGGATGAAGCAAAACTTCAAGAATACGGCTAAAATCCAGTTTACGGGTTGGGGCGGATACATTTGATTGAGTCATAGGTTTCCCATTCGCATCAAAAATTCTAACACGCTTCCATAAGGAATATATCCTGCTATTAACGAAAAAGTGGCTGGATTTGTTCCAGCCACTCATTATAAGATATTCCCAAATTAGATTTGATCAAACAGATCAAGCTTCTTAAATTTTGCATCATTCACCGCTGGATATACCTGCATAAATTCCTCGCGCTCGCCAAATAATTTGGTAATAAAGCCTGTGACACCGCGCCGCATTTGCAGGCCGCCTTGTGAGGCATGTTGCTCGCCTGCCTTGCGTTTAATCTCTGTCACAGAGCGAATATTTAATCTCACGTGCACAGGAAAATCCACTTCGGTTAATTCTTTTAAGTTGATGTCGCCATTTCGTCCAAATTTAGTTGGATCTTTGCCAAAGAGCGGCATCAAACGAATAGCAGTCTTTAGTAATCCCTTCGAGAAAACGTGAAAGTAAAGTGCTTTTGGTTGGAAAGGCTCACCTGCCTCAGGGTGGAAAGAAGCGTCATCTGCATTTGCAAAGGCGAGGACAGTTGCCTTTTGAATATGAATATGGTCAGGGTGCTTATATCCGCCAATGGGGTCAAATGTGATGACAACATCAGGCTTAAGCTCGCGGATATATTTCACAACGAGGCCAGCCACTTCATCAATGGGATGATTGATCTGCGCATTGGGATGTTGGTTTGCATCCATACCAGGCATGCCCGAGTCACGGTAGCCCAGAAAAAAAACTTCCTTTAATCCAAGTATTTTTGCGGCGCGTGTTAATTCATCTGTGCGCATTTCTGCAGTATCTTTGAAACCTTTCATATATTCTTCATCCGCTGAACCAGCTTCGCCGCGCGTTGCACAGACATAATACGTATCGTAGCCTTTGCCTGCGTACAAAGCGAGCGTGCCGCCCAAACCAAAAGATTCATCATCAGGGTGTGCTAAAACTGCCAATAAAGTTTTTGTCATATTTCCTCGTATAATCAGTATTGTAATCTTCATCCAGACAACATGTTATATGTGAAATTTACATTTTAAAACAAGCAGCCAGGAGACAAAATGAAATTTGAAACGCTCGCAATTCATGCAGGGCAGGAGCCTGACCCGAACAACGGCGCGGTGATGACGCCCGTATATTTCACATCCACTTATATGCAGGATGGAATTGGAAAGCCGAGACAGGGATATGAATATTCGCGGACGCTTAACCCCACGCGCAAAGCACTACAGGATTGTCTTGCAGAATTAGAAAGCGGGACGTTCGGCCTGGCCTTCGCCTCTGGCATGGCGGCAACGGATACGGTTCTGCGAATGCTTGCGAGTGGAGATCATGTTGTAGCGGGCAATGATGTGTATGGCGGGACATTTCGTTTATTTGATAAGATCCTGCGCCGCTTCGGTCTGGACTTTACATTTGCTGACACAACCGATCCAGAGAATCTCGCCGAGGCATTAACCCCGTCCACACGAATTGTGTGGCTTGAAACTCCTACAAATCCTTTATTAGCTGTAACTGATATTCGAGCCGTGGCTGAAATTGTAAAATCTCATCCAAATAAACCTCTGTTGGTTGTGGATAATACATTTGCTACTCCCTATCTTCAACGGCCACTGGAGTTAGGCGCTGATCTAGTTGTCCACTCGATGACCAAATATCTCGGCGGCCATTCAGATGTTGTTGGCGGCGCGATCATTGGTAAAGATAAAGAACTTGGTGAGAAGCTTGCTTACTTACAAAATGCAATCGGCGGCATTCAAGGTCCGATGGATTCTTTCCTCGTGCTGCGCGGAATCAAAACCCTCCCCGTTCGCATGGATCGTCATGCGGTGAATGCGGAGAAAATCGTAAAGTTTCTTGAGAAGCAGAAAAATGTCAAACGGCTGATCTACCCATTTCACGAGAGTCATCCTCAAGTTAATATAGCGAAGCGCCAAATGCTCAATGGCGGAGGCATGATCTCGTTCGTGATGAAAGACGGGAAGGATGCAGCTGTGCGAGTAGCGGAATCCACAAAAATATTCACATTGGCAGAGTCGCGTGGCGGAGTTGAATCATTGATCGAAGTTCCCGCGGCAATGACTCATTTATCTGTAGCGGGTTCCGCTTTGGAAGTGGACGCTGGTTTAGTACGGTTATCAGTTGGGATCGAAAACGTGGATGATCTGATCGCAGATTTGGAACAGGCATTGAAATAAAAAGTGTCCCGTCAGTGCGAGGCGCTCTTGCCGAAGCAATCCCCAACACGAGAAAGAGATTGCTTCGTCGGGAAGAACATCCTCCTCGCAATGACGGAAAAATTGACATTATTTTCTAATTGAATTTTTACTAATAGCGTGAATCGCTACCAGCGTAACATCGTCATCCTGTTTGGCGCCACTTTCGTAATTTCTTAATGTTTCAAGCAATTGATCACAAACTTCTTGAGCGTTGACATTATGCATTTCACCTAATGTTTTTTTGATACGCTCCAACCCAAAAGCTTCTCCGCCCGGGCTGCGACAATCAGTGAGACCGTCTGTAAATAAAAGCAGAGTTGCACCGGGTTGCAATATGACAGTACGCACATCAAGTGTAATTTCTTCCCATAAACCCAGCGCCATTCCCGAGCTATGAGGGATGCGCTCCACTGTGCCATCAGGGTTTAATATCAATGGAGGTTCATGACCTGCACGCGCATAATTAAATTCGCGTGTAGTTAAATCCAGAATGCCGTATAACACTGTAACAAATTGTGTTGATTTTTGAAGACGTGTAATATGACGGTTGACCAACTTCATCACTTCGCCTGAAGACAAACCAGTATCCGCTTCTGCCATGATGAGCGCATGAGCACGCGCCATGAAAAGCGCAGACGGCACACCTTTATCAGCTACGTCACCGATCAGAACACCATATTGATTTTCTTTCACAAGAAATACATCATAAAAGTCGCCACCCACCTGACGGGCAGGCAGAATACGAGCACCAAATCCAAATTCTTCTAATGCAGGTAATTCATCGGGCAGAATACTTAATTGAATATCAGCAGCAACTTGCAGTTCACGCTCGAGGCGTTCTTTTTCGATCAGTTGAGCTTGTGCAGCCTTAAGTTCATCAAAGGCAGTTTGCAGCTGCTTATTCTTTTCATTAAGTTCGCGAAAGGTTTGGGTATTGGTGGCATCCAGGCGTTGACTCAACACACGCACCATTGAAGTGGAAAGTTCAGGATGTTTTCTGGTGAGGTCTAAAAATTGAGTTCGGCTCATAGATAGCAGCGTAGATTCTCCGCGCGCTCGCACGCTCGCAGTGCGATGCCCGCCTGGCATAATGAGACTCATCTCACCGAAGTGTTCACCTTCGCGCATAATATTTAGCAGAAGTTCTTCTTGCTGCCCAGCCGCCATTAATACTTCAACAACACCCTTCGTCACTACGTAAAAATCTTCGCCAGGATCGCCTTCACGAAAAAGAACCTCTTTATCGGCTAATTCTTTTACATCCATCGCCGCGAGAATTCCATCCAGTTCTATCACTGGAAGATCTGTAAACAAAGGGATTTGCGAAAGGAGATTAACTGTCATATCAAAACTACCTGGTGGTTAAGTCCATTACTTCTTTTCCAGCTAATTTATCCTGTATGCGTTGTGCTACAAGATCCAAATGAGCAGGGTGATTAACATAATCAAGGTCGTCAGTTTGAATGGTTAACACAGGGCAAAGATCAAACGCGCCCAGCCATTCATCATAAAACGAATCAAGTAAAGATAAATAATCAGAAGAAATACCTGTTTCCATATCGCGAGCACGCCTGCGGATGCGATCCATGAGCACAGGAACAGGCGCTTTGAGATAGATCAACAAGTCTGGGCGCGGCAAGCCACTTACAACCACTTCAAATAATCGGCGGTAGGCAAGATAATCACGTTCGCCCAAATTCCCCATATGGTTTAATGCACGGGCAAAAATATGAGCATCTTCATAAATACTTCGGTCAAGGATGGATGAACGCGCATCACGCGCAGCTTCAAGATATTGATCTGCGCGATGCCCTAAAAAGAAT
>JACMLM010000005.1 GCA_014379595.1 Anaerolineales bacterium | reverse complement strand
TATTAGTCTCGGCTATCGGCGCATCTGTGATAGGCTCTATGGTAAAGCTGGGGGATAACTGCCACCCCAATTCACGTATTAAAGGATCGAAAGAGTTGCTCAAGCTGGCTCTTAAATTTTGATAGTAACTTCCGATCAGAGGAATAGTTGTCGTGGAGTGTTCAATCACTTGAGGAACAGCCCAACTGATAAGGCTCGCGAAGACTCCTAATAACGTTAGGTAGATAAGGATTACACTGACCCAACGCGGCAAGCGATGCTGGGTCAGCCAATCTACAATGGGAGCAATTGCAATACTAAATACCACTCCTATGAAGAGAATGATAATGAGTGTTCGAAAGCGATAAACTAATAAAAACCCAGCTACTATCGCGAGAACGCTTAATGTCGCAGCGACCACCCGATGAGTAGTCCATTCAGGAAGAGGAGATGAGGAGGGGGGTGCCGATGTTATATTCTGATTCACAGTTACGTTGTTTCCTTGGCATTCAGTAATCTATTTGTATTTTCGCTAGACTGATCAGGATTCGGCTTGGGTGAAAACATATTGGTGTACACCTGTGTAAATTCTGCACCTAGAAACAGGATCTGAGCTGAGTAATAAACCCATACCAAAATGACCACAAGAGAGCCGGCTGCGCCATACGTTGAAGTGACACTGCCATTTCCCAGATAAGTGCCGATCGCTAATTTTCCAATAGAAAATAGCAGGGATGTGATCGCGGCACCGATCCACACATTACGCCAGGCAATTTCTACATCGGGTACGATCTTGAAGATCAATGCAAATAGTAACGTGGTGACTCCAAAGGAAACCAAAAAATTAACGACTTGCATTACCACAGAGATCTTTTCCGCATCGCCGTTAAAAAAGGCGGTCAATGCAGATAACGTAGTGCTTACAACCAATAGCACTAATAACAAAAACCCTATCGCTAATACCATCGAGAATGAGAGCGTACGGTTTTTAATAAGCTCCAACAATCCTTGTTTGGGTTTCGCAGGTACGTTCCAAATGGTGTTTAATGCATCCTGCATGGCATTGAACACACCGGAGGCACCCCAGAACAGAATAATAATTCCAACGATGGATGCGATAACACTCTCTGCAGGTTCGGAAGCGCTTTCCAGCATCGTTTGGATGATCTCCGCCCCCTGCGTACCGATCAAGCCGCTGAATTGATCAATTAGTTGACCTTGTGCTGTGGTCCTGTCAAAAAACCAGCCTGCAATTCCTACAGCAATCATAAGTAATGGCGCGATCGAAAAAATAGTATAGTAAGCCAGAGCAGCAGCCAGGCGGGATGCTTTATCTTTGCTCCATTCCTGAAGGGAGGTTTTAATCAATTCCCATATGGTTTTTAAATTCATTTCATGATCGGCCTTTTCGAAAATTTGTCTGATGCTATATGCGATATTAACTTACAGATGGAATCTGATTAGATTCCATCTGTAAGTTAAGTTGTTTGCTTCCTTTTATTTAGCAGAATAAAAAGAAGCATAATTTTAGTGGGTATGCGGCTCGCTTTCAAATTCATGCATATGGGACTCAACTTCGGCTAGGGCCTCTTCTTTTGTATAGCCATAGCGTTCCTGCACTTTACCGACCAATTGATCCCAGCGGCCATCAATTTTGTCCAGATCATCATCTGTCAGATCAGCCCACCATTCCTTGGCCTTGCCACGAATTTGCTTCCATTTTCCTTTAAAGATATCTTCGTTCATGATAGTCTCCTTTTTAGTTTAAAATGTATGATCGTTGGTAAAGATCATGCTTTAATTACAAGATAACATGCCCTACCTAAAAAAAAACCAAACCTGTTATAAAAAAGCTCTAAAATCATGGGTCCAAAAAACGAATACCCAGCCGTTTTCTGGCTGGGTATTCGTTTTTAAAATTAGGTACTTACTTATGAAGTTTATTTAGCAGTTCTCGAGGCGTGCCGAACCGTCAGCAGTACAACTGCTTGACGGAACAAACGGTATTTACTTCAAGATTTTGTCTTTCTTAACTCTTAGGTAATGCTCTTTGAATGGCTGTGATCAGCATATCTATATTAAAGGGTTTGATCAAAATTTGAACGATGCACTTATATTTAAGTAGAGCATCAGCCTGATCTATGGGAGAGGCTGTCATCACCAGCACTGGGAAATCTACTGACATGGCAGGGTCGTTTGTAATATTATCCAGAATGTCCCAACCCGTGAGGTCAGGTAATTTGATATCAAGGATCAGGAGCGAAGGTTTTTGATGACGTATAAGCTGAAGTGCCTGTGTGCCATTCTCAGCTTCCCGTACTTGATAACCACGCTTAATAAGATTAATAACAACCAACTTGCGTACATTAGGCTCATCTTCAACTACTAGAATGGTTGACATGGGAAGTTTGTTTATTGCAATATTAACATCTTGCGAGGTGATTTGCATCCAGTGCCTGTTCCTTGTCGCATATGAAAACACGACCCTTCAAAGAAAACATCATATGTTTTTATATGCAATGGGAATATGTTTCTAAAATTCTGTGCCTTACATTTGCTCTTTGACCTGGTTGCCATTTTTAAAAACCATCCATTATGATATGATTATTTTGCTTGTATGTAAAGAGAATGTAATTTGCAAATAGAATAACACTTTTATGCTAAAGGTGTCCCATCGCTAACCTAAATAAAACCTAAAAAATTACTTGAAAAATATATAATTAGCCTGTATTATTGTAAGATGTTGGACTATAGTAGGCATGATTTCACTGTTCAGCTTCCATATGTTTGACGAGGAGTATGAATCTTCTCAGTTCTGCCATTTTCATGTACAAACCGAGGAAGAATCATCATGAGTATTGAAAGCCTCCAATCCCAAATTGAAGCTCTTCATGCAAAAACCATTGGTCTTAAGGGAGAAAAGAGTCAAGTAACTTCTGATGAATATCAAGCATTGATCGAGTCATTAAAACAGATGGTTGATTCAGCCACAGAATTGAACAAGGCTCAGGCAGAAAGAACTCTTGCTGATAATACAAAACATAAAAACATTGAAATGCATCTGGCACTTCAATATTCCATTGCTCGCATCCTTTCAGAATCGAACGGGATAAGCGAAGCTTCGCTTAAAGTTTTACAGGTCATTTGTAAGGAAATGGATTGGGAATTCGGCATCTTTTGGATTTTTGACACCGATGCAAATAGACTATATGTTGAAAATGTGTGGCAGAAGCCGGGTATCTCAGCAGATGAATTAATTAATGCCAGCAGGGAATTATTCCCTGCGCCCGGTGAAGCTTTGCCTGGCTCAGTATATCTCGCTAATAAACCACTTTGGCTTTCAGATCACACCGCTCAAACTAATTTTCCACGTAAACAGGCTGCCATTAACAGCGGGTTTAACAGCGTAGTTTCATTTCCCCTCAGAAAGGGTGCGGGCGAAGTTCTCGGGGTGATGGAATTATTCAACCATTATATTGCCCCTCCTACAGAAGACCTGCTTAATATGTTTGAGGCGTTTGCGAGCCAGATCGGCGAATTTATGGCGCGTGAATATGCCGAAGACAGGCGGGTCATGCAGATGCGGCAACAGGCTGTCCTCACAAAATTAAGTAAAAACGCACTATTAGATATGGATCTTCAAGAGCTTCTAGATGAGGCGTGCGCTGATATCTCAGAAGTATTATCTGTAGAGTTCTGTCATATTTTAGAGATCCTTACTGAAAAGCAACAGATGCTATTTCGCACCAGCGTGGGTTGGAAGGATAAAGTGGCAGTCGGGCAATCGTTTCTGGACCTGAAGCCTGATTCGTTATCCAGTTATGTATTGTCTCAAAATCAGCCGATCAGCATCCTCGATTTAAGTAATGAGACCCGTTTTCAGGCTGACCCTCTTTTAGTGGAAAACAAGATCATTAGTGGAATGAGTATGGTAATTTCGGGTCCTTTACGAGCTTTTGGCTTGCTCGAAGCTCATAGTACGGAACGCCGTAATTTCACCCAGGATGACTTGCAATTCATGCAAGGGGTGGCGCACGTTTTCGCAGCAGCGATTCAACATAAATATCTTGAGCAGGAATTACGGCTGTCACGCAACCAGATCAGTGTCATTCTCGACGGCATTGCTGATGGTATCACTGCACAAAACAAATATGGACAATTAATTTATGCCAATGATGCCGCTGCCCGTACTGTCGGGTTTGCCGATGCCAACGAGTTCATCAGTGCACCGCTTGAAAGCATTGCATCCATGTTTAAGATATTTGACGAGTCTGGTCAACAGATGACGATGGATAAGTTACCAGGCCGGTTGGCTTTGCGCGGAGAGTCACCTTTGCCTATGACGATCCGTTTTAAAGTTTTGAAGACTGGTGAAGAACGTTGGTCTGTAGTGAAGGCACAACCTGTTAAAAATGAAGAAGGCCAGGTGATGATGGCGGTCAACATGTTCCACGACATCACCAATCTTAAACGTGCTGAATTGGGTCAGCGTTTATTGGCTGAGGCCAGTCAGATGATGACGCAGGATCTTGCTTATAAAGCCAGGCTTAACAACCTTGCTAATATTATTGTGCCCAGCCTTGCGGATTGGTGCGCCATTGATCTTCTGGATGATAATAATAAATTACAACGTGTGGCAGTGGTTCACCCTGACCCGCAAATGGTCGAGTGGGCGCATGAACTATATCAACGTTTTCCTCCTGACCCAGATGCACCGGGGGGTGCCTATCAGGTTGTTCGTACGAATGAGGCTCAATATACACCCGTAGTCACGGAGGAGATGATTCAGGCCGTGCCCTCCGAAGAGCTTCGTGAGTTGGTGCGTAAACTCAAAATAGCTTCTGTCATCATCGTTCCACTTACCGCACGAGGCCATAGTTTGGGAACACTTTCGCTGATATGGGCTGAGTCTGATCATTATTACACAGCCGACGATCTGGCCTTAACAAAAGAGCTCGCAAATCGCGCAGCCTTCGAACTTGATAATGCCCGCTTGTATGAGGAATCGCAGCAATTGAATAATGATTTGGAAGAGAGGGTACGTCGGCGTACAACACAGCTTCAAAGTACCAATCTTCGTTTGAGCGATGAAATTGATGAAAGAAAGCGTGCTGAAGAACAGTTTCGACAGTTGAATATCGATCTGGAGCAGCGCGTCCTTGAACGTACCCGTCAACTGGAGAATGCCAATCAAAGATTGCAGCGTGAGGTCTTTGAGCGCGAGCTGGCAGATGAATCCCTGCGTTCCTATGTGCAGAAGATCCGAGAATTGTATGAGATCAGCCAGACCATGGGGCTGGTAAATACACCAAAAGAGTTGCTGCAGGCTTTACTATCCAGCAGTTATCTTAGTTCAACCATCCGCGCGTCTATTGCTGTTTTTGATCGGTCCTGGCCTAAAGATGGACCTCTTCCTGTATCCTGTACAATTTTGAATGCTTGGAATAAAAACCCCGAAACTTTGCTTTATATCGGTCAGGAGATGACATTAACAGAATATGGGTTGTTTGAGCCATACTCTCGCGATAAGCCGCTGATCATTGAAGATATTCTTTCTGATCCTCGCGTAAATGAAGTGATGCGTAACCGTTTGGTCAATATAGGCGTAGTTGGCAGTATTCTTTTCCCCTTGGTTGCCGGCGGGGAGTGGTACGGAATGATTTCATTACACTTTGATCAGGTGGTCGAAATCGATGCAGACGAGATGCAGCATTTGGAGGGATTGATAGACGAAGTAGCAATGGGAATTCACAATTTCATCTTATTGAAAGTCGAAGCTGAGGCACGCAAGGAAGCCGAAGAAGCCAATAACTTAAAGTTGAAATTCCTGGCAATGATCTCGCACGAACTGCGCACGCCGCTCACATCCATTAAAGGCTTTTCCACTACGCTGCTGGCAGACGATGTGGAATGGAAGCCGGAGAACCAAAGAGATTTTATTGAAACGATTAGCTCCGAAGCGGATAAACTAGCTGAATTGATCGAGCAGCTTCTCAACTTATCCAGGTTGGAAGCCGGTTCAATACAGATATCTCCTCGGCCTGTGAAGTGGAACGAGATCCTTTCCATATCCATGGCCCAGCTCAGTTCTTTAACGAACAATCATCAGCTGGTGATTGAAGAACCAGCGCCTGACCTGCCAGCCATCAATGTAGACGTGATGCGCATTTCACAGGTTATCACCAATTTAGTGAATAACTCGGCCAAGTATTCGCCTCAGAATACCACCATCACCATCTCCGTTGCCAAATTATCTGATCAATTTATCAAAGTTAGCGTGACAGATGAAGGCATGGGGATTCCAGCTGAGGCACACAGCCGTGTATTTGAAGCTTTTCACCAACTTGAATATGAAAGGTTCAAGACTCAGGGTGCAGGGTTGGGGCTTGCCATATGCCGCGGTTTGATCGAAGCACATGGCGGGCACATTTGGGTGGATGATCATGTAGGTGAAACAGGGAATACCATGTCTTTTACCCTGCCCACCGCCGTTTAACACGTATGGGAATGTAAAAATTAATAGCCAATCTTTACTGTCAATAGTTTGGGCCTCCTTAAAGAAAGGCAGGTCCAAACTATTTTTCGTTTTTATTTAGGCGAGTTTTGGTTTTTATTTAGGAAGCCCATGCTATTATGCTGGCACTGCAGTGCCCGGCAGCTTTTGAGAATACATGCCGAAATTCAACTGTTGACTGGTTTAAAAGGAGACTTATATGAACATGGTAGTGGGACTCTTTGATCGTTACAGTAAGGTAGACTGGGCCATTGAAGTCTTGGAAGATTATGGAGTGGATAGCGGGCAAGTTAGCGTGGTTGCACTTGATAGAGATGCCATCAATTCTGAAACAATTGCCGGTATTGGTGCTTTAACAAGTACCAGTAACGGGGGTCTGATTGGTATTTTATCAAGCCTAAGTGCTTTTATTGTGCCAGACTTTGGCCCTGTCATTGTCACCGGTACTTTGGCAAGTACTTTATTCACTACACTCGGTACTACTCCAACAGGTAGTAACAAAGCTGGTTTGGCAGGAGAACCCCTTCAAAACACATTAATTATTTTAGGTCTCTCTCAAGAAGATGCTGCATTCTATGCGAACTGTGTTAAGCAAGGCGACATTCTTGTAACCGTAGATACAGATGAGCAGAATGAATTTCGGATCAGAGCAATCTTGCGTGGAGCAGGCGGGCAGGAAAAACATTCCTACAGTCACACCCAACAAACTGAAGGCAGCAGTGCATTTACTGAAGCTCACAACGCTTATGTTTAAAAAAATCGTATAAACATAGCTAAAGGATGAAATTTAATATGGCCTTGAGCGCTGTCTTAGCAGTCTCAAGGCCATTTGTTATCAGCTGCCAACTGGAAATACAAATACTGGAGGTTTTATGACAAAAACAGCGAAGAAGAAAGTGCTGCGTCCGCCTCAGCATCAAAGCCGACAACCTGGCCTGGAATCTAAAATGCGGCCTGTGCCTATATCTGAAAGCTCTGAGAATTCGAGTGAAAAATTAAAAGATAAAGTTGCACTAATTACCGGTGGCGATAGCGGCATTGGGCGCGCGGCTGCAATCGCATTTGCAAAAGAAGGTGCACATGTCGTCATCGTTTATCTTAATGAACATGCAGATGCGAAAGAAACGAAACGTCAGGTGGAGCAGGAAGGCTGCCGCTGCCTCACGATTGCAGGTGACATCGGCAATGAAAAATTCTGTATACAGGCAATAAAACGTACCATGAATGAGTTTAAGCGGGTGGATGTATTGATAAATAACGCGGCTGTTCAATATCCGCAGAAGAGTATTGAGAAAATAACGGCCAGACAGTTGGATAAAACCTTCCGCACCAATATTTACTCCTATTTCTTTATGACAAAGGCCGCACTTCCGCATTTAAAGAAAGGCAGTTCGATCATTAACACTACCTCGGTCACAGCTTATCGCGGCAGCCCGTATCTGCTGGATTATTCATCTACAAAAGGTGCGATTGTTTCTTTCACACGTTCACTGGCTCTAAACCTGGCTACCAAAAAGATTCGTGTTAATGCAGTGGCGCCAGGGCCGATCTGGACTCCGCTTATACCTGCTACGTTTTCTGCTAAAAAGGTAGCCACCTTCGGCAGTGACGTACCCATGGAACGCGCCGGCCAACCCGCCGAAGTTGCGCCTTGCTTTGTATTCCTCGCCTCTGACGATGCCTCTTACATGACCGGCCAGGTTTTGCATCCAAATGGGGGCGAAGTCATTAATGGATAGTTGCTAGAGTGGGTTTATGTGAAAACAAAAAGTGTCCCGATTTTATCGGGACACTTTTTGTTTTGTTTTTAGCAAGCAGAGTTAAACGCTTGTGCGTGGGCTCAATGCGCGCGCTATAGCGATCGTGAGTACAGCGCCAAGGAAGGCTACAAAAATGCTGGTGAAGTTAATGCCATCTACTGCACTGGGGACGCCGAAGACAGTAGTAGCCAGGTAACCACCGATGATAGCACCGACAATACCAATGATGATATCGCCTACTACACCATAACCACCACCTTTCATCACCGCACCTGCCAGCCAACCAGCTATCAAACCAACTATGATCCAAGATAAAATATCCATTTTACATCTCCTTTGTTTAATATTTTTCCACTTGCGAAGGGATCGCCTGACGCAAGGTATTCAAAAATTAATTTCCTGCAAATACATCTAGTTAGAAATGCCCATACCTTCGGGTACATGTTCCCTTTTTTGCCGAAATACGTGCATATGTTTTTCAAGCAATATGAAAAGTTTGGTAGATGAATTATCCTTCCACATATATTTTGATCTGTACGTGATATTTCGTGTATATTCCTTTGCTCTTTCATTCCATGATGGTGTCAAAGGAAGGTTGCTTTTATAGTGATCTTGGTATGGATCTTGTAATTCCAGGTTGTAATACATGGCCAAACGTTTTTCAATTTCAAATAGGGCCAGGTTTCTGGTATAGCCATAACGTCCTTGAAGAATTTGGACAAGTTGTTCCTGGCTGCCATTGATCTTATCCAGGTCTTCAACTGTCAGCTCATTCCACCATTCTCGAAGCTGGATTCTTATTATGTGCCAATTGTCTTGTAATAATTTTTGTGCCATTTCAAGCTCCTTAATGGAAAGGGGTCTATTCAAAGGTGGTAAGGAACTCAGATAACGATTTATTGATCTTCGTCAATTTTCGAGTTCGCTTCTCGATCTCCTTGCCAGTTTTGGTTAGGCATTGTTCATATTGATTTTCAAATAACGGGCCAGGTCCTTGAAGGTTGGGTCCTGACTTGACATCTTTAAAATCTTTACCCTTTTCCTCAACATCTTTTCCCTTATCCGTGATTTGAAAATTTATCTGTGGATTATTTGCAATGATGTGTGCCATCAGTAAACTCCTTGCTTAATTGGTGATTGGTGACACAAGAATACCAATAGGAGCCTATCGTCGTCCCAAACAGGGGCTATCAATAGTCTAAATTTTTATTGATGGAAAATATGAAGAATAAGTCAATTATGCTCGTACCAACGCTAAAAATATTTAACAAAATACTCTCCATGATGAATATCATGGAGAGTATTCTTTATTTACTGATCTGTATTATCTAAATTTATGGAGTGAAAAAACTGACTAGCTGTCAGCCTTTTTATTGAATTGCAGCCGATACCCTACCCCAGGAATCGTTTCCAATAAGTCGCCATGTACTCCTAGTTTCTTGCGCACCCTTCCCAGATAAATATGAAGGTAGTGATTGGCGTCACGGTATTGCGGACCCCATACCCGGCCTAAAAGAGTATTGTGATCCACGACTGCATCGGGGTGGTTTGCTAATTCCACCAGCAGGGCGTACTCGGTTTTTGTCAGTGAAATATCTTCATCGCCCACCCGCACCCGCCTGGTTTCAAAATCTATAGTGAGGCCTGCGATCTGTACTTTTTCACGGCCTAGTTCACTGGTATGGGGAGTGGCTCTGCGCAGTACCGCGCGCACGCGCGCAAGCAGCTCCTCATGACCAAATGGTTTTGTAATATAGTCATCCGCGCCTGCATCCAGAGCAGTTACTTTTAGTTCCTCATCACGCATGCCGCTCAGCACAATGATCGGCACATCTGAGCGTGCCCGTATCCAGATGCACACATCCACCCCAGACATGCCCGGTAGCCCCAGATCCAGCAGCACGAGATCGAAGGTTTTCTGACGAAACAACGACATCGCCTGGTTTCCATCCCCAGATTCGAATACGTCATAGCCGCGTTTGGAAAGGTTAACAGTTACCAGCTTGCGGATATTGTCATCATCTTCGACGATCAAAATATTGCCCATGAATTGCTTTCCTTAAGTGAGGGTACTATGTCAAACGGGTGGTATTTCTACTTAATTAGTAATTATAGATAGTATATCTTATATATAATCAAATAAGATGGCCTTATTTTACTTGGGAATACCCCATCAACAGACAAGCTGGTACAGGGGAGTGTATACTATCCAGGTGCCTAACGACGAACACTCCGTCAAACCATAAAAACCTTCAGGTTATCTAAGGTTTTTTAGCCTCTCAAACATGGAGCAACCATGACCCGAAAACTATCACTACTCTTCATTATATTATTACTTTCGCTGTTCATCACCACACCAGTGCTGGCTGCAAAATCGTATTATGCAGAATATTTTGACGTACAGATCGACATTCAGGAAGATGGCTCAGCCATCATCACCGAGACCGTCGAGTTTCGCTTTGAAGGCGAACCGTTCACCTTCGCATTTCGTGAGATCTCAGCAACCGAGACCGATGGTCTTACATTCCTAGATGCCAGTATGGATGGTAATCCCATGCCTCAGGGCACAGGCGCTGGACAGGTTGAAATCGAAGATGGCGATCCGCTCAAAGTCACCTGGCATTTCCCGCCTACGTCTGATACGTCTCATGTCTTCGTCATTCGGTATCGCGCCAATGGCATTATCCGCACAGGAGATGCAGACACACTCATCTGGCGTGCCGTCCCTGAAGATCACGATTACTCCATCGAACATTCCACCATTACATTGACATACCCACAGCAAGCGACTCTGCTCGAACAACCAACTCTCAATCGAGAATTTGAATCTACTGTAGCAGATGACCGCATCATCCTCACCGCAAACGGACTCACCGAAGATGAAGATCTTATTCTGATAGCTCGTTTCGCTCCTAACAGCCTGACGCAGGCAACACCCCAATGGCAGGTAGAAAATGAACAATCACAGGCAGCCACCGCACGAGCATTACCTGTGGGTTCCATTGCTGGGGTTCTAACCCTGGTCCTTGGTGTGTTAGGGTTATTCACCTACGCCCGCGCCAATGGACGTGAGTTAACCACCAGCCCTGTTGTATCAAATGCAACTCCGCCATCAGATGTACCTCCAGCTTTAATAGGGAAGTTATCTGGTCAGGCGCATGGTTTTATGGGTACTATTTTTGATCTGGCAAAGCGCGGCTTATTGGAGATAAGTGAAAGAACAGGGTTTATGGGATCAAAGAAACATGTATTGACTCGCAAAGAAATGAATCTTTCTCTCAGTCCGCATGAACAAGGTTTGTTGGATGCAATCTTCAAAATAGGAGATACGCAGACCGATATGAGCGAGATCGCTGGTCGGCTGGCATCGAAACACAAATTGTTCGATGAACCATTGGAACAGGAACTTGTTCAACGCGGCTGGCTTGATCTGCAGCGCAAATCAAAACGTAACATGTTGCTAGGCAGCGCGTTCATCCTTATCTTCTTCTCAATTGCTTTATTTATCGGCAGTTTAATTGGCGTAAATATGGCATTGGATAATCTCACCTGGGTTACGTTCATTGCTGCATTGGGCGGGGTTGGTGTGGGTTTGTTCTTTCTCTCCATCGCATTGCTGATTTATGCTTCAATGTTCTCCATCCTTACTCCATCAGGCGAAGAACAGGCAGCCCGCTGGAAAGGTTTTGCAGAATATCTCAAGCAGGTTAGCAAAGGCAAAGAACCTGCCATTAGCACTGATTATTTCGAGCGCTATCTGCCCTATGCGGCTGTATTTGGCTTGGGAACAAAGTGGGCTGAGTACTTCCAAACTTTGGGCGGCATGCCGCTTCCCATTTGGTTCCATGCAACTGCTGGCAGCAACGCCGAATTCGGCGCGATCATTGCCGTCATGTCTTCATCTGATTCAGCAGGAGCTAGTGCATCAGGTGGAGGCGGCGGAGCTGGCGCCTCTGGCGGCGGGTCAAGCGGCGCAGGGTAAGACACCAAACTTATTACAACTGAATACCAGTCCGTTAGGCGATTTTATGATCCAGATCGCTGTATATCCGTTTGCTTTAACGATATAGCTTGTCTGGAATCATGCCATATCGTTCATATAAACTATGTTACTTGCATAACATTTACGAAGGGGATGCGTTTATTATATAAGAAGGTTGTTGAAAATTTTCAAAATACTCGGAAGGGGAAATCTATTAAGTGATGTGGATCAAATATGAAAAATAGTCATGCAACAGAAAACGTTATTGAAACCCAGGAACTGACAAAAATGTTCGGGAAGGATATTGCAGTTCAAACCTTGAATATGCAGATTCAGCCCGGTACTATTTTTGGCTTCATAGGCCCAAGCGGTTGTGGAAAGACGACAACTGTCCGTCTCTTAACAGGGTTTTATAGACCAACTTCCGGTACATTGAGCGTACTGGGTAAAAACCCCTCTAATTTTTCAAACTCAGACCGCGAGAAAATAGGCTATTTGATTCAGCAATTTGTCCTATACCCGGAACTAACCGTATGGGAGAACCTAAATTTTGCAGCTTCCTTTTATGGAGTAAATCCATTCCGGGCAGGGCGTCTAAACAAGCTGCTCGATTTTGTGGAGTTAAAAGAAGATAAAAATAAATTGGCAAGAGATCTCTCTGGAGGTATGAAGAGACGTCTCAGCCTGGCAGCCACCATGGTACATAACCCTGAGCTGCTTTTTCTGGATGAACCCACGGCTGGTATCGACCCCATCCTGCGCCGAAAGTTTTGGGATTATTTTAAGGAACTGCAGGTGGAAGGCCGCACATTATTTGTCACCACGCAATATGTAGGCGAAGCAGCCTATTGTGATCTGGTTGGAGTAATGTATGAGGGAAGATTACTGATGATCGAAACACCTGATGGGCTTCATAGAAGAGCCTATGGCGGAGATGTACTTGCAATCAGAACTACAGAGGGAATGAATTCCGAACAGCGGCATCATTTGGAAAGCCTGCCGTTCGTACATGGCAAAGTAAAGGTGATCGATGAGAATGAGAACGATGTCATCGTTGATGAAGCAAATACAGCGATCCCATCGTTAATGGAATGGTGTCTTGCGAAAAACCTGACTGTCGAAGCGATTGAAAAGAAGTCGGTTCCTTTTGATGATGTGTTTGTCAAAATAATTGAGAAGGAGGCCGCACATGTTTAAGTGGCTCATTCGCATCTCTGCCTTCCTGGGCAAAGAGTTAATAGAAATTGTGCGCCAACCTCGGCTTATTCTCACCCTCGTATTGGGTCCATTCCTGATCATGTTTCTATTTGGGTTGGCATCTCCTGACCAAAGCCGTGCTCTGAGAACAACGTTTGTGGCCACAGACCCCAACGCTGTTCAGGAAGAACTGAAATTATTTACCGAATCATATAAAGCGGGGATCATTGATATGGGTGTGGAGACGAATAAAGAACTGGCATTATCCCAACTGGCAGCTCACAAAACTGACCTGGTCATTGTTATACCGGATAATCCTCTCGAGACGATTCAAGACAATAAACGCGCGGAGCTTGAGATTTATCATAATGAAGTAGACCCGATCCAGACCGGATATATTGAAACGATAGCACTTATTTATGTCAATGTAGTCAATCGTCAAATTTTGGAAACTGTGACTGAACAAGGCCAGGCCGATTCTGACTCTCTGCAAACTAATTTGGAGACTGCGATCACAAAGACGCAGCTGCTGCGAAAAACCATTGCGCTAAGTGATGTAAATACGGCTACACAAGCTGCAGAGCTTGAAAAAGACCTGACTGATGTGCATGAAAACTTGACCACATTTCGTTCATTGACTTCCACTGTTATGGTCAATCCATTCTCTGGAGAGACATATAGTCTGTCTGAAGTGGAATTTACTGTAACAGAATTCTTTGCTCCGTCAGTAATTGCCTTGATCTTGCAGCATTTATCAATAACTTTTGCCTGCTTATCCATTGTTCGAGAAAAGCGCTCTGGGATCATGGAATTGTTCAGAGTGGCTCCCATCACAGCTTTTGAAGCATTAATGGGGAAGTATATTAGCTACCTGTTATTTGAGATCATACTGGCTGGCTTGATCACTGCTCTAGCCGTATGGGTATTGAAGATTCCAATGTTGGGCCAATGGCAGGACTATGCTTTGGCTGTGGTGATCGTGTTATTTACTTCTCTTGGTGTAGGGTTTTTCATCTCTTTGATATCAGAAACCGATACTCAGGCCGTTCAATATTCGATGTTATTGCTATTAGCGAGCATTTTCTTTAGCGGATTTCTAATGGACCTTCGCTTGATCAAGGAACCTATCACTATTCTATCCTGGTCATTACCTGCAACATACGGTATTCGCATGTTACAGGATATTATGTTACGTGGCTCTTCCATACCGGTGCTTATATTTCAGGGAGTTGCATTAATCGGAATAGCACTCTTCCTCGTCGATTGGCTGCTGCTAAGAAAAAAAATGGACAGCTAATATCTCTCGCCTTTATTTTAGCGAGAGCATCTGCTTATTTGTCTGCCACCACAACAGAGTTTGTAACCAGAGATGATACTTCAGAAGGCTGCAAATGCCAGTTCCACGTATTGAGATCAGAGATGGCACGATAAGCTGTCAGGTCCAATTGCAGAGGCGTGACGGAGACAAAGCCCGCCGCCAGCGCACCGACATCTGTTCCTGATTCTGACACACCGGTCGGTGCGTCACCACCGATCCAGTAATAGGGGCGTCCACGTGGGTCAACGCGTTCATCCAAACGGCTGTGATAAACACGCAGACCCTGCCGTGTAATCCGCATGCCCTGAATTTCTTCCGCCTTTAAGAAAGGCACATTGATATTCAACAAGGTCTCTGCGGGCAGTCCATTGGTGATCACGTTTTGTACGGCAATTCCCGCTGCAGAAGCAGCAGGTCCAAAGTCCACTAAACCTACGAAACCCTCTGGAACTTCAAGTGAAACCGCAACGCTCGGCAAACCTGCGATCACACCTTCCATGGCGGCTGTCACGGTTCCTGAATATGTTACATCATGCCCGAGGTTTGCTCCGACATTGATACCGGAAACAACCAGATCGAATTTCTCTTTAAAATATCCAAGTGTTGCAAGCGCAACACAATCAGAGGGCGCGCCATCGCTTCCAAATGCCTGGGTGCCGTCTTCAAGACGAAATTCTCGCACCCTCAGTGCTCGGTCTAATGTTTTTACGTGCCCGCCGCCAGACCAGTTACGATCTGGCGCGAGAATGGTCACTTTGCCAAATTTTCGCATTTCCTCAGCAAGTGCCAAAAGCCCGGGCGCAAGCACCCCGTCATCATTTGTTACTAAAATATTTTTCATTATCTTTTTTTATCCTGTTTCTTTATTTATGCGCGTACTGCTGTGCCTCTTCGAACAAGCGCGCTTTCTATATAACGCATTCCCCAACTGCCGAGGATCCTGAATGCACTCCATTCCTTTTGCTTGCGGATCCTGGTCTTTCCGTTTTTCAAAGCGCTCAATAAATCTGCCGCACTATTGCCTTCGAATTCTGTTGCGCCAAGTCCCAGCGCTTCCACGACGTGTGCATCACTATTGCCGACCTGGGTGATATTCAAACGATTTGCCAGAATGCGTGCATAATGATTGCTCATCTTATCCAGTGCAGTGGCATTGTAAGTTTCAATACCGATCAAGGTTTCAGCCACAGCTGGGTTTCGTAACGCTTTCAAGATGGAGCGTGCGCTCAGGCTTTTCATTCCCATACCGCCTGCCATTGGGTGAGCAGCAATACAAACGCCGCCAAGTGCCCGTACTCTCAAAACTGTTTCCACCAGCGAAAGACCAGCATCCACTTTTTCTGTGATGAAGTAAGCCAATAGGTCGCCTTCGGCAGTTGTAATTTCAATCCCAGGGATCACTTCTACGCCGTACATGGGGGCCATTTCCATGGCTTTCAATGCCCCTGCAATTTCGTCATGATCGGTAATGGCAATTACATCCAAGCCTATTTGTTTCGCACGGTTTAAAACGGCAGACAGGGAGGCTGTGCCGTCGTAGCTGTAAATTGTGTGTACATGTATATCTGCAAGTCCCATAATTTCTCCTTCTATTCAAGTTAACGATAAATATGTAAAAAGATTACGCTTTCTACAAGGTGAGCTGCTAATGATTTGTTCATAAGTCTACCAAGTAGCTATTAAGGCGCTGTAAAGAGTATTTTAAGAAATTGTATGGGTTGCATTAACAAAAACTACCCGCTAATCAGGCGGGTAGCTGCCTCAAAGAGGCAAAAGGAGGAGAAGAAAATGAATTAAGCGCGTTTGTGTTTCTTAAGAAAGTCACGGCGTTTGCGTGTTGCATCCACGCCGAAGACTACAACCATAGATACAAAAATGACTGATGTTAAGATCGTTTCCATGCGCTCTCCATTTCTATGTTTCCATCATACATCAAAGTGTTTATTTTGGACTTAAGAAACAGTTAACAACTAGTAAACAAAAATGCAAGATTAATACGCATCTGCTTGTTCTTGTTTAAGTCGCGTACGGGCTGCCTTGCGCTTTATTTGCAGTAGGTCGATGGGAGTGTGTAGGATGCGTTCACAGACCTGGGAAATATATTCTGCCGAAGCGCCGCCGTTCTGAATAGGCATCAACTGCTTTAATTCCTCAATATTTAAGTTGGTGTGAACTTCCTTACCCAGGGCAATAGCTACAAATGTACAGGTGGACTGTTGGGTAATGACCGCATCAGCGTTCGCGATCATCTGATTAATATCTCCATGCTCATAAACGATGGCCCCCGGTGCGTACTCGTGGATCTCGCTTATCGCTCTTTTGGCATTTTCTGACGGGTGCAACTTAAAGACCAACGTACGTTCTCCTGCAAGTGAGATACATTTGCGAATGAATTCGCGGCGGTTATCGAACCGAAAAGTTTCACGCAAGGGTGATGTAGCCGCAAGGACATATCTGTGAAAGGGAAAGCCGTTCTTTTGCGTATTTTTCACGTTATCGAAATTTGGTATTCCCGTTACAGCGATCTTTTCCTCCCTGACACCCTTGCGGACGAATAATTCCGCATATCCCTGTGACGCCACGCAAAAAATATCATATTCGTCAGAAAGTCCGCTCGTAGCTGTATTGGCTAAATAGCGCGGCAGTTTCAGCCATTTCACCAATTGATACAGTACACCTTCGGGTTCGGTAATGCCTTCCTGTATCAGGATCGTGCGTTTTCCGCGAATATTTTTCTGTACCAACAAGTCACTGCATGTGACGATCAGGTCATAATTACGTGCACTGCCTCTTGTATCAACCTTCAAGTTGTTGCGGCGAAAATATTCCTCCGTCTCGTGTTTGTGACGCCCGCCTAAAACCGTGAAATTCAGCCAGCCCAAGCGGGCAAATAAGTCTATGAATCCATCTGCATAATAGGGGGTGAAATAACACTCATGATCTTTCAATAAATGATGAGCGATCGCATGCATTTGAGTTGTTTGGTTAAGCGATCCACATATAAAAAGGATATTACTCATGGCGGCTCCAATTTGTTTTTGCAAGTGTAACCATTCCATATTAAGCTCAAGGGAACAGGAAATTAATGGTTTGTTTAAATTCACCCTTGCTATTTTATTTACCAGTTGTTAACAATACCTTTTGGGGGTGTTAACTTCGGTGGACTATCTTATAAAGACGCCATTCCCTCAAAGAGAAAAAATATGCCCCGTAAGAGTCTTGACCATGAACTCCAAATTATTCGTGACGATCTTCTGCTTCTGAGCAGTATGGTGGAAACCGCCTTGATCGAATCTGTAACTGTTCTTAGAGATCATGATATGGAAAAATCGCGAGTGGTTTATGACAATGACGCGTATATAAATGCCAAGCGATTTGAGCTGGAGGGACAGATCATCGTTACAATTGCCACTCAGGCACCCGTATTATTTGACCTGCGCTTCCTGGCTTCTGCCTTGAATATCTGCACCGAATTGGAAAGGATAGGCGATTACGCCAAAACAATTGCACGTATTAATTTGATATCTGAAGGCATCAGTATTCCGCGACTTTTGACTATTAGTTATGATATGGGGATCAAAGTATCTGATATGTTACATGTGGCCATGACGGCGTTCATTCAATCGAATTCACCTTCGGCTGTCCGTATTATCGCTGATGATGATATTATTGACAGTATGTATCGTCAGATTTATTCAGAGTTGATGAACTTTGTAGTCCGCAATGCACATAATATGGACCGCGCGAATTATTTGCTTTGGGTGGTGCATAATTTGGAGCGTGCCGCAGACCGTGTAACCAATATTTGTGAACGCACCATCTATGTTGAAACGGGGGAGCTTGGCGATGAAGCGTTTTCCAACCTTCATTTTCCAACAAAGTAAAGAGCAGATATATGCAAACAATTGCGGCAATTGATGTTGGCTCCAATGCCATGCGTATGGTTGTCGGGAGGGTGGTCTATGATGGCAAGGTTGAAGTAGTTGAAAATCTGCGTCTGCCTGTGCGCCTTGGGCAGGATGCCTTCACAACTGGTATTGTCAGCGAAGAAACGGCGCAGCAAACAGTGGATGCATTTATGCGCTTCAGTAAAATTGTAGACGATCACAATGTAGAAAAACTGCGTTCTGTAGCCACCAGCGCCATGCGCGAGTTAACCAATAGTGATCTTTTAATTGACCGTATTGCACGTACGACAGGCATTGATATTGAGATCATCAACGGCGAGGAAGAAGCGCGGCTGATCCATCTGGCTGTTGCTCAATCTGTGAGCCTGAAAGACAAACATGCCTTATTGATCGATATTGGGGGCGGCAGTGTGGAGGTAACTCTTTCACTAAATGGAAACATTATCTCGACTGAAAGTTACAATATGGGGACAGTACGTTTGCTTAAAAAACTAAGCAATGAAAAAAACACTGCACTTCCTTTTCATAAACTGGTGCGTGAATATGCAGAAGCAGCGCGTCACCGCATTGACCGTGAGCTTGGTTCAAAAAAAATAGATATTTGCGTCGGGACGGGCGGCAACATAGAAGAGATGGGCAAATTGCGTGAGAAGCTCTTCAAACGTGATAGTGATCGCGCGATCACACTTCCAGAGTTGGATAAGCTCGTTGAAACGTTGAGCAGGATGAAGGTCGAAGAAAGGATGCGCAAATTCAAGTTAAAGCCTGACCGTGCAGATGTCATCCTGCCTGCATCCATCGTCCTGCAAATGATCGGGCATGAGGCGAAGATCAAGGAAGTGATTATCCCAAATGTTGGATTGAAGGATGGTGTGTTGTGGGATATGGCCTATAATTTACAGGAGAGTGTGCATGTTTCGCCGCGTGAACAAGTGTGGACTTCCGCTCTACGCCTAGGCGAAAAATACCAATTTGATGCACAACATGCGCACCTTGTTGCCCATCACGCAGGAAGATTATTTGAACAGTCTCAAACTTTACACAATCTGAATGAAGAAGATAAATTATTGCTGGAAATTGGCGCGTTATTACACGATATAGGTCACTTTATTAATACAGTGGACCATAACAAACACGGCTATTACATTTTGAAAGCCAGTCCACTGATCGGGTTGTCTGAAGACCAGCAAAACATCGTTGCCAATATCATGTTATATCATCGCAAATCCACGCCATCCATCGAAGATGAAAGTTTTCGAGCACTGACACCCAAAGACCGTCTTGTGGTTATAAAACTCTCTGCGTTAATGCGCCTTGCAGATGGATTGGATGTGAGCCATACGGGACGAGTTAAAGATACACAACTTGCACGGCAAAAAAATACCTGGAAGTTAAAGCTATGTGGAGAAGGCGATCTAATGCTGGAGAGATGGACTCTTGAAAAACGCCAGAAGCTTTTTCAAGATGTATTCAGCATGAAGCTTGAAATCATAGAATAGCATATGAATGCAAAGACTCTTTTACTGGATTCACTGAACACTCGCTGGGATAAATATAAAGCCGAGCTTAAGACGTGCCGCCACGAGTTTTCTGAAGAAGCGGTTCACGATTTCCGTGTAGCTGCACGCCGCTTACTTTCTTCGCTTGATCTCTTGCGCGCGGTCATGCAGGAACCGAGAATTCAAAAAATGCGGCGCATTCTAAAAGATCAGCTGGATGAGCTTGACGATCTGCGTGATATACAGGCATTGCTCGCTGATATATCTGAAACAATTCACGATGCCCCTGTGCTTCAACCCTTTCAGGAATATTTACAAGGTAAAGAGAAAAAATTGTTACGTACGGCCCGTAAGGAAATTAAATCGTTAAAGATAGCAAGCCTTTCAAAGCGCATTCAGAAGTTAAAGCAAATAATCGAAGTATCTAAACAAGATAATCTGGAGTTGAGTTTGTTTTCAGCTGTTGATGAAGCTTATGCGATTGTTAACCAACGCTATGCATTGGTGGACCCAAGCCAGCCTGCCACGATCCATCGCTTAAGAATAGCATTCAAGAAATTCCGCTACATGATCGAAGCCATTCATCCCATCCTTCAAAATTTGCCCGTTGATTATCTAAAAAGAATGCACGATTATCAAGCAAGTATGGGCGATATTCAAGATATGGAAGTGGCGTTGCAGTTACTTACAGACTTTGGCGAGCTAGCACCCGCATCCTATCACCCCGAACCTGTCCGCTCTTATTATAAAGAACGCCATGCTCTTGCCCTATCACGTTATATAGAGGACAAAGGCGAGGTGATTACTTTTTGGCGCAATGCGCCAGATCAACCTTTTCCCCAGGAGAAATAAAAAATGAACTTGTATATCATCCGCCATGCGATTGCAGTAGATGAAGGCACACCTGAATATGAAGAAGATAGTCAGCGCCCTCTTACTGATAAAGGTAAAAAGAAAATGCGCCAGATCGCAAAAGGATTGCGTGCTTTAGGTGTTGGCTTTGATTTGGTTTTATCCAGCCCGTATGTCCGCGCAAAAGAGACGGCGGAAATTCTTGCGGATGTTTTCAAGATGAAGAAAAGTATTGAATTCAGTGAAAACCTGATCCCGATGGGTGACCCCGATCTATTGATCGCGGAAATTAACGAGAAATATAGTGTGGATAGTATTGCAGTGGTTGGGCACGAACCTGAACTGACCCATTTGATCAGCAGGCTTGTTTCCGAAAATGCGAGCGTGGATATTACACTGAAAAAAGGCGGCGTATGCAGTCTCTCTGCCGATGATCTGCATCACACACGCAAGGCTACTTTGGAATGGCTGCTTACACCGGGTATCCTTGTTGAGCTTGGCGATAAATAATAATGCCTGAAATCGTTGATCTTTCATCTCCTTCTTTGTATATCAACCGCGAATTAAGCTTGCTGGAATTTCAACGGCGTGTGCTTGAAGAAGCGTGGGATGAAAGCATTCCTTTATTGGAACGTATAAAATTCCTGTCCATCTTCGGCTCGAATATGGATGAATTCTTTATGGTACGAGTTTCAGGCATCCGCAAACAAGCCGAAGCGCGTATTATGGAGGTTTCACCTGACGGGATGACGCCCCCCGATGTGCTTGCGGCGATCCGCAAGCTATCTCTGGAATTGTTGAATCACGCACAGCGCTGTTATCAACGCAAACTTTTGCCCAAGCTGGAGAAAACGGGCATCCATATTATTGATTATCATAAATTAAGTAAAGCACAAAAAGAACGTGCCAACACTTATTTCAAGGAAGTAATTTACCCTGTACTTACGCCGCTGGCCCTTGACCCTGGGCATCCATTTCCACATATTTCAAACTTAAGTTTAAATCTTGCGATTGTGATCCATGATAAAAAAGGAAATGAAAAATTTGCGCGTCTGAAAGTTCCAGATACATTACCTCGTTTACTGCCTATCAAACGTTCTTCGGGCAGTGTCCGCAAGGATGGAACGATCCCTCATCATCATTATTTTGTCTGGTTGGAGCAGGTGATTGCTGCAAATCTTGATGACCTGTTTCCAGGTATGGAAGTGAATGCTGCTCATCCATTTCGCATTGTGCGGGATGCAGATATTGAAATTCAGGAACTGGAAGCAGACGATCTTTTGGAAACCATGCAGCAGAGTATTCGTAAACGAAAATTTGGTTCGGTTGTCCAGGTGGCGGTGTATGCGTCCATGCCTGAGAATATACGCGAACTTCTTGTGGAAAATCTCGAAGTCTCCCATAATGATGTGTATGTTTTAGATAGTCCACTTGGCTTGAGTGGGCTATGGCAACTGTATACTAGTGTGGAAAGACATGATCTGAAATATCCTGTTTATAAGCCGCGTGTTCCCAAAGCATTCAAGCATGTCACAACGGCCACAGATATTTTTGATGCCATTCGTAGTGAGAGTATCCTGCTCCATCATCCCTATGATTCATTCAACCCCGTGTTGGATTTCCTGAATGCCGCGGCGCGCGATCCGCAAGTGCTGGCTATTAAACAAACTGTTTATCGTGTTGGTGCGAATGCCCCGGTTGTGGATGCACTGCTGGAAGCGGCAGAACGAGGCAAACAAGTAGCGGTGCTTGTAGAACTTAAGGCACGCTTCGATGAAGAATCAAATATTGGCTGGGCGCGCACACTCGAACAAGTAGGCGTGCACGTGGTGTATGGTCTCGTTGGCTTGAAGACCCATTGCAAGATCACAATGGTGATTCGTAAGGAAGGGGAGGGCATTCGACGATACTTGCATCTTGCAACAGGGAATTACAATGCCATCACTTCCCGAATATATGAAGATATAGGTATTTTTACCTGCGATGATGATATAGGTGCAGATGCCACCGATCTTTTTAATTATCTGACAGGCTATTCCACAAAACAGGAATATCGTAAATTATTTGTAGCCCCAGTCACCTTGCGTAAAAAATTGGAAAGCCTGATCCTGCGCGAAATTGAACATGCAGGACAAAAACACAAAGCTCGTTTGATCTTCAAACTTAATTCCCTTGTTGACCCTCAGATGATCCAGCTTTTATATCAAGCCTCACAAGCAGGAGTGCAGGTAGACCTGCTGGTACGAGGTATGTGTTGTCTGCGCCCCGGTGTAAAAGGTGTGAGCGAAAATATTCGCGTTTTGAGTATTGTAGGACGTTTCCTTGAACACAGCCGTTTATTTTATTTTCACAATGATGGTAGAGAAGAAATATATCTTGGAAGCGCAGACCTGATGCCGCGTAATCTTAATCATCGCGTTGAAATTGTCTTCCCTGTGGAAAACAAGGAACATATAAAGTATTTGCGACACCATGTTTTGGAAACATACTTTAAAGATAATGCGCGCGCGCACATTCTTCAATCCAATGGCATATATACCCACCCCAGCTCTGCCTCTGGCAAAGATATTTTTGATGTTCAGAAAAATTTTATGAGCTAAGTTGTCAGAAGCGGTATCACAAAATAGAAAGTGCTTCCGCGCCCTTCTTCGCTTTCCGCCCAAATTCTTCCGCCGTGCACTTCCACGATATGTTTTGAAATCGACAGCCCAAGACCCGTACCTGAACCTGTGCGGGATCTATCCACACGATAGAATCTCTCAAAGATGCGGGATAGGCTTTCCGCTGGGATGCCTACTCCTGTATCCCGTACAGCGAATTGTGCTCCGCCCGAAACTGATTCAGCTTCGAGAATTACCTCTCCCCCTGGCTTTGTGAACTTCACTGCGTTATGAATTAGATTCACCAACACTTGCTCCAAACGTGATTTATCAGCGTGGATACTGGGCAGATCATCATCACATTTAATTGATAACTTTAAACCTGCACGTTCGGCCTGCATCTTCATACGATCTAAAGCAGATGTAAGCAATTCTTTTGGCTTGATGGGTGACAATATTAATTCCACCTGACCCGACTCAATGCGTGAGAGGTCAAGTAATTCCTGAGCCATTTGCGTCAGCGCATCTACTTCAGTGCTGATCCTGCCTAGGAAACGCGGACCAGCTTCCGGGTCCGCGAGAGCGCCGCTTTGTAATGTCTCAGTTAATGCTTTGAGAGAAGCGAGGGGAGTTCGCAGTTCATGTGAAACATTGGAGATGAAATCCCGCCGCACAGTTTCGAGCCTGCGTACGTGTGTGAGGTCTTGAACGAGAAGCAGGCTTCCGCCCGCATGGGTATCTGGGATAGCCACAATTTGCAAAAAATGACGGCGCCCAGTCAATTCAACTGATTCGCTTTGCACCTCACGAGTTTGCTGACAACGCCGCCATGCATCTACAAGTTGATGATTGCGAACCACTTCGGTCACACTATGCCCTAGCGCATAGGATGTTTCAAAAAGTTTTAGTGCGGCTGGGTTTGCAAACTGGATGAGACCATGTTCATCAACAATGAGCACACCATCTATCATTTGTTCAAGGACAGTGGCAAGACGCGCATTTTCGTCATTTAATGTTGAAAGTTGTAGATTGAGAGACGTCTTTAATGATGAAATGGCGCTCGATAAAGTCTCGATTTTTTTGATGTCAACGGGGAGACTCTCTGGCGAAATACGCGCAAGACGGGCATACTCATTCATGCTCCGTTTTAGATCATAATATTGCCATGCAAACCAGATAGCGAGAATAAAAAAAACAACGATCAATATTAAAAGAAACGAATTCATTCTTCATCCTTCATCGTTCGTCTTTTCCCCTCTTACCCCTCAAACCGGTATCCACCGCCACGTACAGTAACAATACGTATAGGGTTTGAAGAGTCTACTTCAATTTTTTGGCGTAGCCATCTGACATGAACATCTACTGTGCGGCTGTCCCCGATAAAATCCCAGCCCCACACGCGTTCGAGAATGAATTCGCGTGAGAGCATTTGACGGCGATGTTCAGCAAGAAAGAGCAGTAATTCATATTCTTTTGGCTTGATCTGTATCACTTGATCGTTAAGAATAACTTCGCGGCGGGTGAGGTTGATAATGAGATTATCAAAAGTTAGCGTTTCATGTTTGGGCATGGATGTTGCACTATCCTTGCCCATTTCCTCGCGCAACAAACGTGCACGCCTGAGTTGTGACTTCACACGTGCCATTAACTCACGCATGGAAAATGGCTTGGTTAGGTAATCATCCGCACCAACTTCAAGCCCCACAACACGATCAATTTCATCATCACGTGCCGTAAGCATCAAAATGGCCGCAGACATTTCCTTGCGCAGAATGCGGGCTACTTCAAACCCGTCCATTTCTGGCAACATGATATCCAATACGATCAGGTCAGGCTTTAATCTCCGCGCAGCTTCAAGCGCGGAGCGTCCGTCTCCAACAGTTTCCACGATATAGCCTTCTTTTTTCAGGTTATAGGCAAGTGTCTCTTGTAGGGAGAGTTCATCTTCAACGATAAGAATTGTTTCAGGCATTGATGAGAATATACCATTAAAGAAAACTTATCTGTTAATGGTATGTTAAAGAAAACAGCCCATCTGAGAGGATAGGCTTATTAATAGTAAATAAAAAGTAAATAACAATTATCAATATGAAATTTATACCCTTCGCTTTAAAAAACGTAGGATGGAGAAGTCTCAACTAACCCACTTGTAGCTGAAGCATGGCGTATATCAAAAACGCCAACTTGAGCAGGTAAGGAGCTGAGGGCCGTAGGCATGGAAGGCGGATTGATCTTATTCAGTAGCCAAGGCAGCATGGCAGCTAGAAAGATCGTTATCGAGCCAATCACCACGATCAATATGATCTGCTTTATCAATGTGTTTGTAGAAAAGTAATCTTTGCCTTTTTTTTCCATTTTTAGCTGCCTGTTAAGTTTCGACGTATTTTATTACCAAGGCTTGCGTATCAGGCAAAATACTTTGATACTGCAATAGTTACTCCATTGCAATGCTTTGACAATTAAATATGAGTACAATTCGCCTATACATTGTCGTCTGACTTATTATGGCTAAAGAATTTCACTATACGTGGACCTGGAATCTTGAATCCTCTCCTGAGGCGCTCTGGCCGCTTGTATCCGATACGAATCGTTTTAATCGCGATACGGGCTTACCGCCGATGGAATTGATGGGCGTTTCCAACGGAGCGAAGCTTGTCAGGTTCAAAGTTCCATTGATCCGCGTGGAGTGGGAGGAAGAGCCATTCGAGTGGACGTATCCCTATCGTTTTGGCATCCTACGCCGATATAAGAAAGGCCCGTTTGCTGAATTACGTGTCGATTGCCGGCTTGAGCGGCTTCAGCCTTCTGGCACGCGCCTGACCTATGAGACATCCGTAAAATCCGCAGGTATTTTAGGTGATCTAATCATTCCATTTGCCATCGGAAACGTCAGCCCGAAACGATTTGAGAAGATTTTCGGTCTCTATGACCGTATCGCTTCAAGCGGAAGCCCGTTACTGAGCATTGTCAAAGGCAGGAATCTCTCGTCAGCGGGCCACAACAAATTCAAACTCTTGAGTGAACGCATGACTGCGCAAGGTGTTGATAAAGTTATTCTCGATAATCTTTATAATTTTCTGCATCAGGCTGATGATTTTTCCATTCAGCGCATGAGACCATATGCACTTGCAGATGGATGGGGGTTGCCGCGCCGTACGGTGTTGGAAGCATTTTTACGAGCTACACGCACCGGCATGTTGGACCTGTATTGGGATCTGATGTGCCCGGAGTGCCGTGGTGTTGCCGAAGATTATGAACGCCTCGGTGAGGTCAACTCAACTGCACATTGCAAAACCTGTCAGATCGATTTCAATGCAAATTTCGATCAAAACGTTGAAGTGATTTTTCGTCCCAATCCCTCGGTGCGGCCAGTGGAAACAAATGTTGAATTTTGTGTAGGCAGTCCCCAGCGTCAGCCGCATATTGCATTCTCACTGATCGTTCCGCCGCGTGAGGAATTACCTTTAACTACCACGCTCAATGAAGGGCGATATACACTGCGCGCTTCAGAAGCGCCCGGTTCACAAGTGCTGCTTGCTACACAGCAAGGCCTGGAAAAAATTGACTTTCGTGCAAGCAGCCGAGGCTGGCCATCAGGTGTGACTGAATTAGGATTGATGCCATATATTCGCTTGATCAATGAAAGCGATCAAGCTCAGACTTTTGAGTTGGAGCGTACGGCCTGGTCAGATCAGGCAGCGACGGCAGCAGACGTGACAACACTGCAAGTTTTCCGTGATCTATTCTCCAGTGAAGTATTACGCCCCGGCGAAGAAATATCCGTTGGCTCCACTACATTGATGTTTACAGACTTGCGTAACTCTACAAAGCTTTACCGCGAGATCGGTGACGCACCTGCCTTTGGACGCGTAAGAGAACATTTTGAAATTTTAGAAAAAGCTGTGGCCGCAGAAGGCGGGTCTATTGTAAAGACAATGGGTGATGCGATCATGGCAGCTTTTCGTAATCCTGTTTCTGCTGTTCGCGCAATATGGACTGTTCAGAAGCAGCTTACTGAAAGGGGCGTACCGCCTTTATCCCTCAAAATTGGAATTCACCAAGGTCCGTGTATTGTTGTTAATTTGAATGACCGTCTGGATTATTTTGGTTCCACAGTTAATATTACTTCGCGTTTACCAAACTTTTCGTTGGGTGGTGAGGCCATCATCTCTGAGCCGATCCGTAACGACCAGGAAGTACTTGAATTTCTTGAGAAAAATGCGCCGCTTAATTCATTGGCACGCTTTCAAGGTGAAATTCGCGGATATGATCAGTCTATGGATCTGTGGCGAATCAAGTTGTGATCTTACAAGAGATAAAAAAAGAGACCCCTCGTTTTGAGGGGTCTCTTTTTTTATCTTTATTGAACTTATTGTATAGGCTTCTTTGGTTTGCGTGTGAAGAATTTCAACACTGCCCAAACAATTAACACGAACGGGGCAAGGATGATAAGCATGCCAAGAACCCGAATAGAAAGTTCTATAATGTTTTGATACGCATTAATGACTGTCTTTTTAGTGTTCTTGATTGTATTGCCAGGATCCCAGGGAGCGGGAGTCGGTTCAGGTGTAGGAGTAGGTGTAAGCAGTTCAGGCAAGACAGGTTCAAAGTTAACGGTGATTGTGGAAAAGGCGGAGCGATCCTCGAGGTAATTCATCTGACCTTTGATCTGTTCGATCTGAGCTTCCACATTGGCAAGCTCCGCATTGATACGTAATGCTTCATCTACTGTTTTTGCTTCTTCAAGAAAAGATTTGATGCGGTCACGCGTGGCTTCAAGGTTGGTGACTTGTGATTGCAGATCCACGAATTGATTGGTTACATCTTCGCCAGATGCAGTTTCATCAAGGACTTTTACGGAGAGTGTACGCAGGCGATTTAAAATGCGCTCGAATTGGTCAACTGGGATACCGATGGTGATGGTGGCATACTTGTAATTTTGGCCGTCATACCAGGGTTGATACCATACACGCGAACTGATGATATATCCGTTCATATCTCCAATGGCTTGCGTTGCACGATCAATGGCGATATCAGTATCCTCAACGAGAAGTTTGACATCTGCATTTTTGATGATCATGTGCGTGGCAGCATATGCAGCATTATCCGGAGATGCACCTGTGTCATAAACAGGGCCAGCTGCCAGGTCAGAAGGTGGGGCGGATTCTTCCTTGGCAACATCTCCATCTCCTGCGCTTTGCGCAGGTGCAGGCTCCTCCATAAAAAATGCAGCTTCAGTAGCGGCGGGTGCTTCTGTGGCTGGAGCTGACATTCCCGCGCCACCATTTCCGCAGGCACTGAGAATCATTACCCCCACCAAGACAAACAAAACGAGCAAATTGAATTTGGTTTTCATTTTCTTCTCCTTAAGATTTTATTCGGCGTTGCAAAGTTGACGATAAGGAGGAGAGAAATGTTCCTTAAATACGATTTCTCATTATGGAACTATTCTGGAGTGAGCATTTGACGTGTTTTATTTATGTCATCATGGATCTGTTCGAGCAGGGATTCGACTGAATCAAATTTCAATTCATCTCTTAAGCGGGCTACAAATTCAAGTTTGACTTCTTGATCATAAATATCACGGTCAAAATCAAGTAAATGGGCTTCCAAACTGGGGATTTGTCTTTCCGGTGTGAAGGTGGGATTGAAGCCAATGTTAGTGGCGGCCATGAATTTCTCTGTGCCAATGGTTGCCCAACAGATATAGATTCCATTTGCAGGAATTACTTTTCGCTTTGAATAATCAATGTTTGCAGTGGGAATGCCAATACTTTTTCCGCGCCCTTCCCCATGTATGACTAGGCCACTCAAACTGTAAGGATACCCAAGGAGCTTGGCAGCTTCGTTTACGGTGCCTCTAGTAACTAGCTTGCGAATTTCTGTTGACGAGATCACGCCAATCCCATCACTGAGAGCATGGACTACTTCCACCGTGTAATTTAATTCCCTGCCAATTTCGGTAAGGCGGGTGGCGTTACCTTCACGCCCTTTGCCGAGGGCAAAGTCATAGCCGATGAGCAGGTGTTTGAGGTCAAGTGTCTGCTTGAGGCGCGACATATATTCTTGAGCGGTAGCAGTGGACAGGTCGCGTGTGAAGTGCTGGATGATGACAATGTCTACGCCCAGCGACTCCAATAAATCCGCACGTTCGTTTGGTGTGGTCAGATATTTTATATCCTGCCCTGTGAGCACACTGGATGGGTGAGGATCAAAAGTTAACACGATTGCAGGCGAATTCTCTGCATGTGCCTCTGTTGTAAGTTTATGAATAATTTGGCGATGCCCGCGATGAACGCCATCAAAGACGCCGATAGTGAGCCATGCATTTTTCACTGCACCGAACGCAGTGCGGTGAACGGAAACTTCTTCAAGGGAATGATAATGTTGCATAGTATGAAAAAGCCGCCATTACGGCGGCTTAATCTTATTTTACTATGTTTAATCTGAAGTGAAGAAGACTTTCTTTGGCTGCCATTCACGGGAGCCATCTTCATTTATGGTGAGTTCCATGAGTGCTACCAGTTCACCTTGCGTGCTCACGCCGCGGACTTTGGTTTCTGGTGGTTCACCGACCACTTTTACGCGATGGCCGTGACGAACGCCTTCAACTTCATCAGGGTTAAGTTCAACTGCGGGCCAATCACCTAAGGCTTCAGCAGCAGGGATGAGATATTGATACCAGTTGCCTGCGGTGAAAGCTTCCTGCAATTTTCGTAGCGGCACAGAATCACGTAATGAGAAACGTCCGCTTTTTGTGCGGCGCAACCCAACCAAATAAGCACCGGAACCGAGCATTACTCCAAGATCGTTCGCAAGAGAACGGACATACGTGCCGGAGGAGCAATGTACATCGATCACTACTTCAGGCGGGGTCCATTCGAGAACTTCAAGGTGATGGACAGTGATCTTGCGCGGAGCAAGATCCACTGCTTCGCCTTCGCGCGCCATTTCGTAGGCTTTGCGTCCCTGTACTTTTACAGCGGAGTAGGGTGGGGGAGTTTGTTCGATCTCACCGACAAATGTTTTGAGTGCTGCTTCAAATTCGGCCTCGGTTACTGTCACCGGGTCTTTGGTTGGAGTGACCATACCTTCTGCATCGAATGTATCCGTAGAGCCGCCCAAACGGATAATGGCCTGATAACGTTTATCAGATGCAGAGACGTATTCACTCAACCGTACAGCTGGGCCGACAAGGATGACGAGCACGCCAGAAGCGCGCGGGTCAAGTGTGCCTGTGTGACCAGCTCGGCGTAAACCAGTCCCATTTCGGATGGCCTGGACAACATCATGCGATGTCATACCTACGGGCTTATCCACAACAAGAGCACCAGATATGGCGTTCTTTATATCCTGACTATTCATCTTGCATTCCTCCTTTAAAATTATCCACTGAATTTATTATTACATAGATGTCTGAAATTACAACAGGACATCTGTCCTGCTCTAAGCCAACTCTTATTATAGACTTAACATTTCGCGGGTCTTTTTGAGAACTTCTGTTTGGACTTCGCTCAGACCGCCCTCTATATCTGCCCCTGCGGCTGCAGCATGACCTCCACCTTTAAAGTGTTTTGCTACTTGTGATACATCCACGCCTGCTTCCAGGGCGCGCCATGAGATCTTTACATGATTGTCATTCTGTTCAACGAAGACCATGCCTACTTTGTTACCATCAATGGAAGAAATCATATTGATCAGATCGGCATCATCGTTGCCGCCATAACCTGCGGCTTTACGATCTGCGACAGTGAGTGTGCCCCATACGATACCATTCTTGCTCTGCATGTTGGAGAGGCCAGCGCCCCAATAGCGGGCGGCGGGAAATGTCTTTCTTACCAGTGCACGCATATATATTTCGGGCATATCCACGCCTGTTTCCATTAGCGTAGCAGATTGGCGAAGCGCTTCCGGCGTTGTATTTGAGGTGCGGAAGCCGAGCGTATCCGTAATAATGCCAGTCAATAACGCAGCTGCAATTGGCTTCGTGATCTTCATTCCCCAGGCGGGTAGGTAGGTAGTGAGGATTGCAGCTGTGGCAACCTCTTCTGCTTCAATCAGATTTAATTTCCCAAATTTTTCGTTGGTCTTATGATGGTCAATGTTGATATCTGGCTGACCGAAATTCTCAAATGCTTTTCCCACACGTTTGAAATCGGCACAATCGACGGTGATAAAGGTATCGTGGTCTCCCTTGGGTTCTTTCTTAATCAGTTCACTGCCTTCGAGATATTTGAATGATGAAGGTACCCCGTCCGCAAGAATCATTTGTACAGATTTATCTGCATCTCGCAAAGCCAGTCCCAACCCTAGCAATGATCCTATCGCATCTCCATCTGGGCGGACGTGTGAAACGATCACAATTTTTTTTGCCATGTTTAATCTATCTTTTATTTCCCCTGAGAGTTGGTTATCCACTTATGCGTATCCTCCACACTATTATATAAAATAAAGGATGCGCTTACAAGCGCATCCCCTATGGTTAATTATTTCTTTTCTCTTAACTCTGCCAGAACTTTTTCGATCTGATCTGCATTCTCTGGTGTCGGATCCCAGTGGAAACGTAACCGGGGAAAGGCGCGCACTTCAACTCTTGACGAGAGAGTCCGCCTGAGGAAACCGGAAGCAGATTCAAGTCCTGCGAGAATTTCGGCGGCGCGTCCCGCACCCTCTATGGCCGAGACGTAAACATCTGCAAAGGCGAGTTCTTTATCTATCTTTACATCCGTTATAAAGATTTGCTTGAGGCGCGGATCATTGATCTCGCGGATTAGCATCTCCGAAAGTTCCTGGCGGACGCGGTCCGCAATGCGTTGTAAACGAACACCTGATGGCATATTATTTACGAATTTTCAACGATATAACAAACTAATTGATCGCCGGGCTGAATGTCATTAAAGCTTTTGAAACCAACACCACATTCAAAGCCCTGACGAATTTCCTTGACATCTTCTTTTTCATGTCGTAGAGAAGAGAGATCACCTTCGTAGATCATATCAGTACTACGGAAGAGACGTACCTTCGCACCGCGTCTAAGCTCACCATCTATAACTTTGCATCCTGCGACCTTGCCAAACTTGGATGCAGTGAACACATCCAGTACTTGTGCGCGGCCAAGCGTTTTTTCTACAAGTTTTGGTTCAAGCATACCATTGAGAGCTTTCTCAATGTCTTCGGTCATGCGATAGATGATCTCGTACAAACGAATGTCCACGCCTTCTTTTTCAGCGAGGCGGCGGCCATCTACATCAGCCTGTACGTTAAAGCCGATGATAATCGCTTTTGACGCAGATGCAAGCATAACATCGTTGTTTCCTATGTTGCCCGTTTCCGCATGAAGGATATGCAAACCGATCTCGCCTTCCCCAAGTTTATTCAATTCGTTAACGATGGGGTCAAGTGAACCCTGCACATCGGCTTTGATGATGAGATTGAGTCCCTTCGCTTCGCCAGCTTGTACATTGGCAAACAAATCTTCCAAAGAAACTTTTTTCTTGGTTTGAGAAAGAGTCTTGGCAGCATCGGTGCGTTCTGCCACGATATTGCGTGCCTCTTTTTCAGAGGCTACAACCTGGAAAATATCACCAGCGGAAGGCATACCGGTTAATCCCATTACAGCTACCGGCGTGGATGGCCCCGCTTTCTTAATCGGCTTGCCTTTGTGATCTGTAATGGCGCGTAATTTTCCGTAAGCTGTTCCTGCAACCACGATATCACTTGATTCGAGTGTTCCATTTTGAACGAGCAGAGTTGCGAGCACACCTTTGGATTTATCCAATTCGGCTTCGATCACCGTACCGATTACTTTGCCACCGGGGTTGGCTTTGATATCGTTGCTATCAGCAACGAGCAAAATGCCTTCAAGCAGATCGTCAATTCCTTGCTTTTGTTTTGCAGATACAGATACAACCATTGTATTACCGCCCCAATCGTCAGGGACGAGTTCGAGTTCGGCAAGCTGCTGCTTCACGCGGTCTGGATTTGCATTTGCTTTATCTACTTTATTTAATGCCACGATCAAAGGAACGCGTGCGGCTTTTGCATGTGCAATGGCTTCACGGGTTTGAGGCATGACACCATCATCAGCAGCGACAACGAGCACAACGATATCTGCGCCTTGTGCGCCGCGTGCGCGCATTTGTGTGAATGCAGCATGACCAGGTGTATCGAGAAAAGTGATAAGACGTCCCTTCTTCTCAACTTGATATGCGCCGATATGTTGTGTAATACCGCCTGCTTCACCTGCGGCTACTTCTGTTTGACGGATCGCATCCAACAGACTGGTCTTACCATGGTCGACATGACCCAGAATGGTTATGACGGGAGGGCGTGGTTTCAAGAGGGCAGTATTTTCTCCAGCGATCATTTGCCGCCAGAGAGGTACTTCACCAGTCTCTTCTTTAGCCGATTCTTCGACAAGTTCAGGAACTGCATCGAAGCCATATTCTCCAACCACAATCGCGGCTGTATCAAAATCCACAGTCTGATTAATGGTTGCCATAACACCATTGGTCATCAATTTTTTGATTAGGTCAATAGGGCTTTTTTCGATCTTCAATGCCAGGTCACGAATTACGATACTGGCAGGTAATTCAAGTTTATTTCCGTTACTGCTCATAGGCCACCTCCTTCTAGTTTGCGGACCTTATCCAAGATCCGCTAATTCTTAATCCTCCAACGAGGGGCCTGTAAGCGAGTGGCTATTCGTTCACATGGCTTTACTTGTTGGTCTCTGCTTCATCAACTTGATTTGGCAGGCTATTAATGAAATCTTCCAATTGAGCACGGTCCTGCGCGTTCAATTCGGCTTTGAGAGCGTGTTTCAATGCTCCCTTCAAGCCAAGAACCCAACATTCACGGCGGTCATGCAAATAAGCGCCTCTGCCGGCTAACTTGCCGGTTCGATCCACTTGTATACCATCAGCTGTGCGTACGATCCGTACCATTTGTCTTTTGGGCAAAACCTCGCGGCAAGCCACACAGGTTCGCTGGGGTATATGTTTCACACGTTGGGCGGTTTTTTTTGTCACCTTCAATTTACCCAAAAGAGAGGGTTCATTCTTCCCAATCACTGCCGGTATCGTCGGTGCCGCGCTTGTGTTTCTTACGGCCCACAACTGCGCCAAGTTTTTCGTCGAACTCTAATTCGACGCCTTTCTTCTTGCCTTTTTTATCTTTCTTCTTATCACCAGATTCATCTTCTACGGCCCCGGTGGTTTGGAATATCTCAGGCTTCATCTTGAATAATTCATCAAGCGAGACGCCATCCTTCGCATGTTCTTCATCTTCTTCGACGACTTTCTTAGCGTCTTTCTTTCCATCAACCTGTTTCTTCGGAAGTAGCATTTCCTCCGCTGTGAGAGGTACATCCACAGCGACAGCCTCAGCCGCCATAACAGGCTCTTCCATCTTCACAGGTTCAGGCTCCGGTTCAGGGAAGCTAAGTGCGCCAAGCACTTCTTCAATGTTCTGCATGGCTTTCGAGCCAATCCCTGCAAGGCCAAGAACTTTATCCGGATCTGTTTTGATAGAGAACATTAAATTGCCAACGGTCTCAAAACCAGCCTCAGTAAGGATGTTGAAGATATGTTCTTTGATGCCAGCCTGATCGAGCGGCATTTGGAATGCGGCGGCTGGAATTTCTGCACGGGCTGCAGTAGTGCGCTCTTCTTCCACGCGAGCAGCTTCTTCTTTAATTTGGATCGTGCGGCGTTCAACCCGATCTACAAATTGACCAAGCGCCGTATATTCTTCCGGCATGATCGGGCGACCTTCAGCCTTCTTAGCCAGGATCTCTTGTATCTGTGGAATGGCTTCAACAGCGGCGGGCAGCATTCCCATAAGTTCTGCATTGGCTTGTAATTTATTAAGAGTATCACCTGCAGCTTCACTCAAGGACTTGATATCAATGCGCCAGCCGGTAAGTTTCGCAGCGAGACGTGCATTCTGGCCATCACGGCCAATCGCTAGGCTTAATTGATCTTCGCCCACTACAACTGTTGCGGTGCGTGCGCCTTCGCTGTCAACGAGATAGACACCGTTCACGCGCGCAGGACTGATAGCTTTGGAGATGTACACAATGGGGTCTTGATCCCATTGGATGATATCTATTTTTTCATCGTGTAATTCTTTTACGATAGCTTGAATACGTACGCCCTTGATACCTACACATGCACCCACTGGATCAATACCAGCTTGTGTTGCAGAGACAGCTACTTTCGCACGAGCACCAGGCTCGCGTGAAATTGCGCGGATCTCAACAATGCCATGATAAATTTCAGGGACTTCATTCTCAAGCAAACGACGCAGGAAGTTGCGATGAGCACGTGAGAGCACGATCTGTGGCCCACGTGTACCATCTTTTACTTCCATCACTACGGCGCGAATGCGGTCGTGTAATTTAAGTCTCTCGCCGGGGATCTTTTGATTATTGGGCATTACACCTTCGGCCTTCATATCAAGACCAACGGTTGTACCTTGTGCATTTGTAGCCTGTACCAAACCTGAAACGATCTCGCCGACCTGTCGTTCAAAATACTGCATTTGATTGGAGCGTTCAGCCTCGCGAATGCGTTGTTGAATTACCTGACGTGCAGTCTGTGCAGCCACTCGACCAAAATCTGCTGGTGTGGTTTCAACAATAACCATATCGCCAAGTTGGGCTTCAGGGTTAACCTTGCGCGCTACTTCCAACAGCACTTCAGTGCGGTCATCTATGATGTTATCTTCAACAACTTCCTTCTCAGCGTAGACAGTAACAATACCTGTTTCAGAGTCAAGTTTAGCTTCCACATGCTGCGCAGTAGACGCACTGACAGCCCGCCGATAGGCCGAGACCATCGCAGATTCGATTGCAGAAACAACTATGTCTTTGGCAAGTTGTTTTTCTTCAAGCACTTCATTGAAAGCTAATGAAAATTCATTTTTTGGCATGTTACTTACTCCATCGCTCCTATACAAGCAGAAAAGTGGGGGATACCCACTTTTCGATGTCTTCTTTATGGGGTTTTCCGTTCGCATGAGATTTTAGCATAGAGGTGATGAAGCCGCAAGGTATATAATGCCCACGCGGTATAATCGGCAACCATGACCGAGAGAGATATGCAAAAGGCCGCATTACGCGGTGAACCATCTTATGTGTGGCGTGCGGGCCAACAGCGCCGACTTGATATGATCGTCCATGCTGCTGGGAAGCGTATTACTGAGTTGGTGCTTGAAAATGGCTGCGGGGTGGGAATGTATGTTGAAAAGCTGACAGGCCTCGGGAGCCGCGTGATCGGGTTGGAATATGATTTGGAGCGGGCTGCCGAAGCGAAAATAAATTCTGATGAGGTCATTAATGCCGCAGGTGAATTTATCCCGCTTCCTTCTTTGACTTTTGACCTGATCCTCAGCCACGAGGTGATCGAACACGTTCAGGATGACCGCGCCGCCATCTGTGAGATGATACGCGTCTTGAAACCTGGCGGGCGTGTCGTTATCTTTTGCCCCAATCGCGGTTACCCATTTGAAACACATGGAATATTCTGGAATAAGAAATATTATTTTGGAAATAAATTATTTGTGAATTATTTGCCGCGTGCGCTGCGGAATAAACTTGCGCCGCATGTGCGTGTATATTCAAAAAAAGATATGCATCAATTATTTGATGGCTTGCGGGTGAAATTTATTGAGCGGACGATTATCTTCGGCGCATACGATAACATCATTGCGCGTTTCGGCGGGGCAGGCAAAGTTCTGCGCAAAATTTTACAGTTTTTAGAAAAGACACCGATAAAGATTTTTGGTCTTTCGCATTTCTGGGTTGTTGAAAAATTATAGATTAATTTGTAGGGCGGGTTTGTAACCCGCCAAAACCTATGCTTTGCTATCTGTCATGCTACAAGCCTGACCTACTTGAATGGGGTAAATGTGAAACTGCTGATAATGATCTCAACTTCATTTCCATCGACAGGTAATTTACCTTCAAACAGCCAAAGATTAATATGTATTGGCATTGCCTGTTGAGGAATATATTTTAATGGCTCATCAGGTTTGAAGAGCCAGCTTGCAATTTCGTTTTCATCATTATCTTCATGCCCATGTAAACTTTGAAATAATATTTGCTGGCTTTCCCAAACAAAACGATGGGTTGTATACGTTCCATTTAATTCGAAATCATAAGTTTCATAAACATTATCAATTCCCTCTTGCGCAGGCCAAAGCGTGAAGTTGCCAATCGGCCATTCAGCATTTCCCCAATGCGCATATTCAATATCAATTTCATTCGTGCCGTCAGGTCCAACATCGTCTGTTGGATAATTGAAAAGTCCAAATACAACATTCGGGTCTAATTGATCGATCTGACCAATAACTTGAAACTGATATTTTCCAAAGCCAAATCTTTGCGTGGTTGTGACTTCTGCACAATACCAGCCATCATTCGTTCGAGTTATTTTTAAATGTAAGTTGCCTTCATTATCCAGCCAAACATTGCTTCCGCTCCATTTGTTTGGACCAGGACCACTAAGACCACCATCACGGACGATCCACTCGTAACCTGAGAATTGAATTATTCTTTCACCGCTGGGAGGTGGACTGAATGTTTTAGTAGGAGATACCAAAGTAGGATCAACTGGTGCTTCAGTTGGAATTACACTCGCTACGCCGCAAGCTGTTGCAAACATGGACAGAATAAAAATAGACAGAGCGCGTCTGACAAGATTGGTGAACAATAGATTGTCTCTATATTTTCAGGAATTTATTCGTAAAGCTTTTTATTCTTCATCCCCAGATGACCCAGGCTGTTCCACCCGCACGATCTCGCCATGATAGTTGATGACCACTTTGAATCCCATCATGCCGAGGTAGGCACGCATGTCTTCCGGGATGCCGTTTTGCATAAGTGCATCAAATTGCTTATCAATATTTTTAAGTTGTTGTTCGATGATGGCTTTTGAGAAAGGATCATTCTGACCAAGCATCTTGGCAGTTTGTTCTGAAAGCAGGTCTTCGCTGCCTTTCATCATTTCAGCCATTTGCGCCAGCACGGCACGGTCTACTTGTTCAGCAGGGATGTGGCGACGGAATCCTGAATCATCCACCACATAACATGGATCGCTTCCGATGAATGAGGCTTCAGCAACACGGCCTTCTTCATCTATTACTAGTCCTGCAAAAAGAGGTTGGTTTGGCATAAGATACGTATGTCATTGCGAGGAGGGTGATTTTCCCGACGAAGCAATCTCCAACTCTGTGGGGGATTGCTTCGTCGCTAAGAGCAAGAGCGCTTCTCGCAATGACGACTAGCTCTGTCGTCCTTCAACCGCGGCCAAGAGAATTGCAGCAGCAACACCTAAACGACGATCAAGGCGCTGGCTTATATCCATGCTGAAATCTACAGCCAGTTGATAAGCGAATGGATTGAAAGCCTGCTTGAGATCAGCAACGCGGTCTGTGCCCATGGTGATATCGTAATTTTGCGGAACGAGTCCGCTAAGGAAGCGGCGTATTAAAGCCAGCGCCATGCTATCTTCGAATAACTTGCCAATTACATTATCGCTCACATCCAGAATTTCCCATTCATCACGTAAAAGGGATGCCAGACCTTTGCGGCGTAACGCGCCAACTTTTTGCCCTGTAGAACTATCCACTACGTCATAGGCGGCAGAGAAATCCATGATCTGACGTGCTTTGATCATTAACACTTCCTGCGTTTTGCTTTCGTCTGAAAATACGCGAATATCTTCACGTATCTTAAACATCTTTCTTTCGCTGAATAATACAAGTTTTCCGCTTGGGTCATAGAAACGGAATTTACCTGCCAGTGCAAAGACTTGTCGTTTGAGTAAATATTGCTTATGTTGAAAAACTGTATTCATAATTTTCTCTCCTCATTTTAGATAAATCTGGTAGTGGCGACTTGAGTCGCTTTTTATGCTGAACGACTGCACCTGTCCTGACGGACGGTGTCAGGAAAGTCGTTACTACATTCATTATACAATCTGGACTCTAGTACCTTGACCGGGTAGATGTAAATAATCCTCATTTGGGGGGACATTGGGGCTGGTCCAACGGTAGACCCATTTGGAAATGCTGGATGGCAGGTTGATGCAGCCATTACTGCGTGGACGCCCGTAGTCATTGTGCCAGTACGTTCCATGAAAGGCATGACCTGAACCTGTAAAGAACGAGACCCAGGGAACGCCGGGTAGATTATAAATATTTGCTACCGCATCTCCACTATTTGTCATATGGATGGATGGCCCTTTGTGATAGGTGAACCATTCACCTTTGGGAGTGTCCGTGCCTCTTTGTCCACTGGCACAACGAACGGAGAGTACCATCTTTTCTCCTTCGAAGGCGGTGACCATTTGAGTTGCAATATCTACATGGAGCAATTTTGCTTCGTTGGGGATCTCCGGGGAAAGCTGAGTCAATTCTTCATCTGGGATGAGGCGCATATTGTATGATGGAACGTAAAAGGATTTTTTCAGTTCACTGTCGTAGATCTCATACCAAATGCTTTTCTCATCACGCGTAACAACGACCTTTTTTACCCAATGTGTAGTTTCATAATAAATGCGATGTGCATTTTTAGCATAGGTATATGGGCCAAGATAAGTCAGGCTATAGGGTACGCTGACCTCTGCGATTCTTCCATCGGCAGGGATTTCGTAAATTGCTTTTTGGTATTTTGTTTCCACGGGCATGATCACAGAAGAGTGAACATAACCACCATCCACTTGATACCATATGGAGTTGAATGGATTGTCAAACGTTTCACCCTGAGCTTCCCCAAGCAGGCTGATGACTTTATCCTTGCCGAGCAGCTCGACCTTGTTTGCGTTGAAAGCAGGAGAATCCTGAATTGGAACACCGCTCCACAAGGCGAGTCCTTGTGTGGCAGGGGGAGCGGCTAAAGCACGGTCAATGCCCATTTCGGAGAGAACAAATGCGAGTGCGCCTGAAGCGGAAAGCTTTAGAAAGTCACGTCGGGAAAGTTGTGGATTTTTCATAGTTGTCTGTTGCGGACGTTCCATCATATCAAATTTCTTACACTACAATCTCCACACTAGTTCCAATGGCTCCGTGTGAAAATTCCTTGTTCATCGAGACTTGCGGAGATGTCCAGCGATACAGCCATTTTGCAGAGGGGGTGGAGAGGTTGATGCAGCCATGTGAACGCGGGCGTCCAAAATCATTATGCCAGAAGGTGCCATGGAATGAAATCCCACTTTCGGTTATGTACTGTACCCACGGTACGCCGGGCAAGTCAAATCCGCTTGATGCAATATCACCTGCCGCCATGTGACGTGATGGACGTTTATAGTATGTGACGAATGAGCCTTTGGGTGTGGTGTATGTTCCAACCCGCAGCACGCCGCCAGTGGCAGCAGGAGCTACAAATACCGGTAAATTATTTTCGTAGGCGATCACGATCTGCTCTTCCAAGCGTACTTCTATTTTTTTGTCACGGCCTGGCACATCTGGAGAAATCGGAGATAGTTCTTCGACTGTCATAATGCGGATATGTTCTGCGCGCGCATAATATAACTTGTCCCATTTATCATCGCGGACTTGATACCAAACCTGGCCATCTTGGCCAGTGACAACAGATTTGATCCAGTGTGTGGTTTCGTAGTACATACGATACATTACATCGGAAGTTTTATCTGGTTTTTCGTGTGCATCAGTATAAGGAACACTTACTTCAGCAAGCAGGCCCTCTTTAGGGATATCCATTTTGGGTGTGTTCAATATCGTGCGTACGGGCTGAATATTTCCAGAATATAAAAATCCTTGATCCCCAACCTCATACCAAACCCGGTTGTGTGCAGTGACATCATCACTGATAGCCGTATTGGTGATATCCACAAGCATATCGCGGTGACATAATTTGACGCGCTCCGCTTCACTGGATGGTTGGTCATACATCCAAACTGTGCGTATGGTCACGCGCCCCTGTTGACCTAGGAAGGGATCATCATTTAAGTGAAAATTGAGCGGAGGCGCAAATAAACCAGCCAGCCCTAATCCGCTCAATTTTAAAAAGTCTCGTCGTGATAAATTATTTGATTTCATTTATGATCTTGTTGCACATAACGCAATGTAATCACGTATTGTGCGTAGTACTTGTCTACTTGTGTACTATTCACTTCCTGACTTAATGCACATTCACCACTGTGCCGACGGATGCGAAGTTATACAACCATTCAGCATCCGAGATGGTGAGATTCACGCAGCCATGACTCATCGGCGTTCCAAAATTATTATGCCAGTATGCGCCATGCAAACCATAGTCTTTATAGAAATACATTACATAAGGCACATCGGGCAGATAATATCCTGGACCCGACATCGCTTGCGAACGGACCTTGATCCAGATTTTGAAGTTCCCGGTGACGGTGGGGGTTTGCCATGTACCGGTTGAGACAACGAATGAATTTATAAGGGTATCGCCTTCATATGCATAGACACGCTGTTCTGAAAGATTTACTTCGATCCAACGTCCCCCGCCCGTTGTTTGTGCGGGAGGCTTAGGCGCAGCAGTCGCTGCGGCATATTCAGGGGTAGGTGTATCTACAATGATCTCAGCCTCTATGACACCAGGTTCGCTCGTCGCTTGCGGTACAGATGTTGTGGGTTCAATAAATGGAACATCTGTTGATAAAACTGAAACCTCAAGCGTTGGCTGTGGATTCGTTGGAATCACGTTGACAACTTCTGGCAATACTTGAACAATATCAGTGGGTACAACAGGCAGTGTTGCAGTGGGTATCACTTGTGCCATTGGCTGCAGCAAAGATGGCTTGGCGATATTCACTTGTGCAAAAGAAAGTCTCGGTGCTGAAGGGGTGGATGCAATACTTAAAATAGACGCGAGCACGGGCGAAGTCACAGCAGACCATGCTGCAAACATAAAGACTCCGCATCCCATGACAATTAATAGGATTGGCAGAAGCCTGCTTCGTTTCTTTGGAGTTACAGATGCGTTTCGGACTGCACCTTGAGCCTGCTTCTGTGTCCCCGAGCTGACAGTACTCTGCGGCGCTTTACCTGATCTGGCCAATGCCCATTCCATCCCTTTTTTTGCGCGTGGGCTATTTGGGCTGACCTCTAAAGCTTTGCGGGCATACTCCACACTTTCACGCGGACTCACAGCAACTGATATGAGTACCAGCCACGGGTCTTCGCTTTGAGGTGCAAGGCTGGCCGCGCGCTCGGCCCATTTGCGGGCTTCATCTTGCGACCCATTTCTGAGGGCCTCGCGGGCATATGTTAAAGCTTCTCTCGATTCGATAAAACGTTCATTCATAAGACACCTTTAATAAAAAAGAAGCATATACACCGATATATGAATTATAAACCTTCGCTGCCCAAAAAGATTCATTTTTCACCATTGGATTTCCACAGGTGTGCCTACATCGGCCCAGTCATAAAGCAGTTGAGATTCGTAGGTTCCAAGCACCACACAGCCATACGAAATTGGGATACCCAAATAGCCTTCCCATAACGTTGCACCGTTCGACATAATTGGCAGCGCATGGATCCCATTTTGTAAACTACCAGACCAGTAAATGCCAAGCCAGTTCGGCATCCAAATATTCCATGTTGCGCCGTAGGCATTCGGAATTTTTTCCAAAACACTAAATGTGCCCACACGTGTGGCATTGTTCATGCCTGTGGATGCGACGAAGCTATATACTGCCACATCGCCTTCATATACATACATATGCTGTTCTGAGATGTCAACCAGAATGTATTTGTTCCCGCCATAGCTGGGTACGGGGTGCACTTCAGAAGGATTTTGAATGACAGGCGAAGTATCTACGATCTCGGCAGAAACCAGTGACTCTGGCGTGCTGGAAAGCAATTCAACCCCCATAGGGGATGATATTGGAAGCGCTGTTGGGAGAGGAGTTAAAGTTGGTAAAGCTGTGTGAGTTGGTTTGGCGATATTTGCAATTCCAAAGAACTGCGCATGAGTTGGAGTGGGTATATTATTTAAACTCATTACAGGTGCCCATTTGGCTGTCCATGCCGTTACACCGATGACCAAAGCCGTAATAAAAAGGATAATTAATATTGGGTATAGCAGGCTTCGTTGGGCGGGTTCAGGCGTTTTGGTCATGGCACAAAAGTAGCTATTGGCGTGGGGATAACATTTTCATTATTGATGAAGCACATAATTCCCTGTGTTACACCATCTGCTACACGTTCGGTTTCATTCGTCAGAATATCACGATCAAGGTTTAAGAATCCAGTTTCAATAATAGCGGTGATCGTATTGGGGTCAATTTCAGAGAAGGCATGATACTCAGTCATATCTCGCGTAATACTGGTCGCGTGGAAAGTTAATCCCGTAATTCGTTGATATCGATCCACGAGGCAGGCCGTCAGGCGTTGAGCGCGGTTTACATCGCGTGTATCAAGTGACGAAGCCACCTTGAAACCAGTTGCTTCATCATTAACATACGTACATGAATCATTGTGAATGGAAACAAGAGCCACCGCGCGATAGCCGTTCAAGCGTGTATCAAACTCATTGAGCAAATCTACTTGAAAACCTTGTGTCTCGAGGCTTTTCTGAACAAGCTCGGCGATCTCAAGATTTAATTCTGCTTCTGTGAGATCCACTTGACCGCTGTCATCCAAACAAACTGTACCTGAATCATTGCCATTATGCCCTGCAACAATGCCGATGCGTAACTGAGGTTGTGGGGTGGTGATAAATGTATTCGGTCCCGCTTGAGGCGTGAGGATCAAACGAAGTTTTTCCTGCAAGTTGCTTGCGAACAGGCTGTTGGGAGTCCAGGCCGTGAAAAGAGTCGCAAGCAGAATTGCAACACCCAACGTTGTGCTAAAAGCCTTTACGCCGCGTAATTTACGAGGAGAGGATGAAGATGGAGAGACAGGCTTATTTTGTTTAGTAGATTCCATGTTCTATATTCACAATATTACCTTAAAAAATCAGACCTGACATGTCAGGTCTGTGTTATTTCTGTGATGCCCATTCCCGAACCCGTATGAATAAATCATCCAACGGATTTAATCTCGAAACAGGTATTGCCAGATTTTTTGTTTTTGTGTGACTGTATTGAAAAACGCGAGAATTTGGCGCGATCATTTTTGCGCGCTTACGAAATTCTCCACGTGAAATAAAACCTGCCAGAGTTATATCCATGCCATAAACCCAAATATTTCCCCATTCCAGCGGCGAGATGACATGCGCTTCTTTAAAAGCGGAGCTATGAATTCCCAAACGCGCTGAGGGCATATTTTTGATGTGAACAGCTGAGATTGAATAAAACGGATCTTTGACTGTTACACGGGTCTTGGCTGGGAGAATAACACGCCGCGTCAAAAATCCGCGCGCTTCATCCTGCCCGCAGACCTCGACCAACATTTTCTCCTCTGATTCAGATTTCAAGACCAGCGGCCCCAGAGGATTCCAATGAGACGGCTTGCGCCATTCCGTTGGCATGACATGAATTAGATAATGGGGTTGACTGGTTTCGATCGCTTTCTTGAGATCAGTCTGTGAAGCCGCGATCAATCCAGATAGGAATGCAAACAGATATAATTCATTGTCTGAATGTCCATCCATTGCATGACGATCAGATGGTACAAGTGCGGGCGCATTCAGCATCACAGAGGGATCATTTCGCATTTGCGAAATTTGATTGCGATGTGAAATAAGAAAGGATCTTATGTCACAACGATGCCCACCCAGTGAGACATTATATTTATCTGGCTCGGTGAACGGTGTCCCACTCTTTATATCAAATGGAATATTTTGCTGGGAAAGATAACGCCGAAATGCCAACTCCACCGCTACTTCGGCAACCACACGGCGGATGCGGTCATACGGTTTGCTTCCGATTCTATCGAATGAATAAGGCAGCGAGCGAAGTGCATACGCAATTCCACCTTCGGTGAGGTCAGGAGTGTAAGGGAGGTGGATGAGGTCGGAAGATGTGAGCATTGTAGTCAGCAATCGTTTGGTGGTCGAGTAGGGCGAATGCTTTTCTCGCCCGTATCGAGACTACCAAGTTGCAAATAAACTTTAACTTGAATTCTAACTGATGGTCTCGATATGCCCTTCGCAAAGAACGCTCAGGGCTACTCGACCATCACTTGATTCGGGAGCGTTGTACTATTCATTCCTGAACTGCAAACAATAATGATGAAACGTATTGCTGACCCATGCGCTTCCCATTCCATATGGAGCGAGATGCTGGTTATCTTGCAGCCAGATCTTTTCATCTTTTAGGGTATAGGTTTTACTCATTTCGCGGGCGATATCCCATGCCAGTGGATATATCTTGCCGCCCTTTTTTACATTCTTTACAATGATCGTGATGTATGCTTTTTCCCGCAGTAAAGATTTCAACCCTCTATAAATATTTACAAGTTTTTCCACAAACTCATCATAGTCGTGGATGTTGCCCATATCGTTTGGGTCTTCAGAGTAGACAACATCTAACTCTTCATCATCGCGGCGTTTTTTTTGATTCTCTGCACCTTTGGCATGGAGCATATCCCAGTAGGGAGGTGACGTTAACAGATAGTCGAAAGTCAAAGGTTGCAGGTCATTGCCAGCCTTAGCTGCATCTGCATTAATGATCTCAGACTTTAGACCTTCGACTCTTTGACCCAATACAGCACGTTCTTCTTCTATTAGTTGTTGTGCGATCTCTGCATATTTTTGATTCAACTCAATGCCATAAGAGTTTCGTCCTGCACGTAGCGCGGCGATGAGTGTGGAACCTGTCCCAGCCATGGGGTCGAGCACCGTCTCACCTTGTTTGGTAAAGAACTCGATGAATTCCTGCGCCATAGTTTCAGGATATTTGGCTGGATGCACAAGCGCATCCTTTTTGCGTTTTGGTGGATTATGAATAAACCATGACTTTTGAAACTTCAGCCAGGTCTTTGGGTCGAGGTCATTGAGTTTGTTCTTTGGCATGTGTTTACCACCAGGGCACAAAGGATTCGTTATTGATGTAATCGTGGTCTCGATATGCCGCACACTTGCCCTGGCGGGCGGTGCCAGGGAAGAACAAGAGCGCGGCTACTCGACCACCATCATAAATCGAAAATCAACAATCGTAAATCGTTTGTCCTTCGACTGCGCTCCTCGAAATGCACTCGTCACTCCGCTCAGGACGGAGATTATTAAGGGATTGGCGTACTTGTTGGTGGAATGTAATCTACTTCTTTAATAACAAGATCTGAGAAAGATACGACTGTAGCGGTATTGCCAGATGAATTGACGAATACACCAATTGTCCCGATCGGAAAACTTGGGTCGATGATGCTGAACTGATAACGTCCATTTAAGAAGAGACGTATATCTTTACCGACTGCCCACACACCAATGCGGACCTCGCCCGGTGCGCCTGGAGGGACATCACCACTTGGAATCGGCTTTTGCAGAGTCAACTTTGTTCCGTTGCTGAGTCTATCTAAATATGTAGTGCCATTGCAGGATAAAGCATAACGATAGTATGTCCCACCGTTGGCGCGGATGTGGAGTCCATAGCTATCTTCGCCGCGACATAGGCTTGGGCGAGCTGTGATCTCTGCATAATAATTATCAATGAAAAGCTCACGCCGCAAACTGGCCATATATACCTGGCTTTGCACAGCGAGTGTGATGCGATTGCTTTCAACCTTTGCGCTTGCCTGATCAGATGACGCAATGTCCCACAGTGATGGGTCTGAGAAATCGTCAGTGAGGAAGGTTGTACTTAGTCCGGGGCGCTTCTCCGGGGTGGGAGGGTTGGTTGCAAAAACTCCGAGTGTAGGCGTGGCTGATGGAGGGAACCAGACAATGGTCGAAGTGGGAAGCGGTGTTTCAGTCGGGATGATGGGAAGCGGCGTAGCATTCAATGCATCCAATGCGGTACAGGAGGATGCAAGCATCGTCGCTATTATTAATAAGAGGAGATTGCTCACCTGCACTGGCGTGCGGCGCAAGTGTCGTCGCTTTGGTCTCGATACAGCCTCAAAGAGCATTCGGCTTACTCGACCAGCAGCTCCTCGCAACGACATGATACGCAGTTGATAAAAATATTTCATAATTGTGTCGTAAAATAACGTGAAGTTTATTCTAGCATAATAAGGAGCGAACCATGAGCGATAAGCAAGTGCTTGTGACGGGCGCGTGTGGTGAGATCGGTCAGGCTCTTATTCAAGCATTGGCAAAGCGAGGCGGGTATCGGATCGTAACTGCAGATTTTATGCCGTTACCTGATTCGATCAAAAGTTTTTCAGCGGAACATATACAGGGGGATCTGGTTTACAAGATCAAAACTTTTTATGATTATGATTTCGATATTATCTTTCATCTCGCGGCTTCACTTTCCTCAAAGGCTGAGGTGGCAACAGAGGACGCGCATCGTATCAATGTGGAAGGCACGATGCAGTTGTTGATGCTGGCGGCCTATCGCTCTGAAAAGTATAACAAGGCTGTTAAGTTTTTATTTCCAAGCTCGATTGCTGCGTATGGATTTCCAAACATCGAAGTGAAGAATAAAGCGGGTGCGGTGAAAGAGGATGATTGGAATATGCCGCACACCATGTATGGATGCAATAAATTGTATTGCGAAAAGTTGGGGATGTATTACGGAAAATATTTCGGCCAGAAACATTTGGATGCAGACCCGCCGACCATGCTGGACTTTAGAGCTGTGCGTTTCCCCGGGCTGATCAGCGCCTTTACATTGCCGAGCGGCGGCACGAGTGACTATGGCCCTGAGATGCTGCACGCTGCAGCACAGAATAAACCATATTCATGTTTCGTCCGCGCGGATTCAAAAATATCATTCATGGCAATGCCAGATGCAATTAAGTCTCTATTGATGTTGATGGATGTGCCGCGCGAGAAACTATCCAATAATGTGTATAACATCGCGGCCTTTGCCATCACTGCCGAAGAGTTTCGTCAGCGGGCGTTGAAGGCTTTTCCAGATGCGAAGATCACCTTCGAGTCAAATCCGCGCAGACAGGGCATCGTAGATTCATGGCCCGAAGATGTGGACGATTCCCTCGCCCGCACCGAATGGAACTGGAAACCAGATTACGATGTGGACCGCTTCTTCGACGATTATTTTCTGCCCGAGATTCGGAAGAGGTATGGGAAGTAGGCTGTATAATGCTGTATATAGTCAGTTATACAAGTTTCGCTGTATAACACCCCGCATAGGGACATTTTACAACAATTCTTGTATAACACTTAGTTGGGCGGTAGCGCACATGAGAGTTCAGATGAATAAGGAAAAGTTATGTCGCGTCCCTTATTAAATAAACATATAAAACCTGATGACTTTCTAAGTTTCTATTGGCTGAAAGAAGAACTTATAATCTTTTTGCGCGAGTACCACCTACCTACCACGGGTTCTAAACAAGACTTAACTGCGAGAATTAGCCAATTCCTAACTACAGGTTCAATATCAAGCAGAAGCAAGCATTCTAAAAAAATAGTTAAAGTTGAAATGCCGAAAACATTTACCCGCCAAAGCATCGTTGAAGCAGGCTGGCGTTGTAGCCAAGAGCTACGTGTATTTTTTGAGCAAGAAATTGGAAAGCATTTTCACCTTGATGGTGTTATGCGGGGTTTAATTTATGACGGGTCTGGCAAAACGCTAAATCAAGTCATACAAATTTGGGAAGAGGAATGGCGTAAACCAAAAAAAGAGAAAACTATTGCGGCACAATTTGAATATAATCGGCATATTCGAGAATATTTCAAAACGCATCCACAAGCAAAGTTACAAGAAGCAATTAAGGATTGGAAAACCAAAAAGAAACAACGGCGAAATTAAGTTACCTTTCGGAAAACCGCCCAACACCGCGTGCACTTGACTGGTGGGATTCTGCGGCATTTTCAAGCATTTTTCTGGCTTCGGCTTTTCCCACTATAATGAGCATTATCCACGCCCACCCACCAGCAAGTAACGCAAACCGTTAGCCTGCTGGCATAGTCAACAAACAACCAAATTATGAATGTAGAAATTTCAGACAACCTGCTCGAAAAGTATCGGGAAGTTATCAAACGGCGTATGCTGTCGGATGATGTAAGCAAATTCATGGAAATACTTATTGAAGTTGAGTTGCGAAAATTCGGTGAAGAAGGTTATGCACAGGATGGCTTGACGGGTTGCAAAAACAGATTTCAAGTGGCTCGTAATTTCAAAGAAGCCTTATGGAAAAACGGCTGGAATGACACATCTGTTTTTCGCAACAAATATCTTTGCGTCGATATTGATAAATTCAAAAAATATATTGATATTCATGGGTTAATGATTGGCGACAACCTTCTTAAGGATCTAGCCAAGCAACTCGCACAGAATTACCCAGGCAAAAATATTTATCGGTATGGCGGAGATGAATTTATTGTAGAGTTGAATGACGCTATTTTTCAGCCAATTCAATTGCCAGATGTTGAAATCAAATATTCATTAATTGATGTGGTTATAAATCGCGACAATCATAACGGTTATAATTTTGAAAGAGCGTTCGATATGTATTTGGAAATGGGTATTCTGGAATCTTCGAGCAAGGTGACTTTTATAAATTTTAGGTATCCGCCACAAAACGCAGGCTAACACCGCGTTCTCAGAAACAACATGTTTAAGAACCTCCCTGAGATTGCTATGAGATGACATAATCCATGCAAATTCAGACTAAATTGCAAACTGCAACACTAAAATCGAATAAAAATCTCACACTTGATTAAATCAAAACAGGGCG
>JACMLM010000041.1 GCA_014379595.1 Anaerolineales bacterium | reverse complement strand
ATTCCCAAATTTTTGAATTCACCTGAAACACCAATATTTAGCAAAGGCCGCTTGCTTTATGGGTTGGATAGAGCAAGAAAGCCCATTCGTGCAAATGACCAGGCTGTAATTGTGGAAGGTTATTTGGATGTAATTGCTTTGCATCAGGCAGGTTATGAAAATGTTGTCTCACCGATGGGAACCGCATTAACAGAAGATCAACTGCGTTTGTTGAAAAAATCATCCCGAAGGATCGTGCTTGCGCTTGACCCTGATACAGCAGGACAAAAAGCCGTGCTGCGCGGACTTGATGCTGCACGTTCTGCAATGGATCGTGAAGGTGAGTTGGGATTTGATGCACGTGGACTACTGCGTAACGAAGCACGTCTGCAAGCGGATCTGCGTGTGGCAACAATGCCTGATGATCTTGACCCTGATGAAATTGTGGCACGTGATAAAGAAGAATGGAAGAAACTGATCGAGAATGCTAAACCTATCGTCACGCATGTAATGGATTCTTTGGCAGCGGGACAAAATCTTAACGATGCCAAAGTGAAGAATCAAATTGCGGCACAGGTGCTTCCATTGATTGAAGATCTGCCCAGCCCGATGGAACGCGATACATATCGTCAGGCACTGGCGCGAATGCTAAAGGTAGATGAACGCGCATTGATGGGCACGCAGGCTCAAGGTCCGGTGGTGAGGCGTAAGCCGCGTGTGGCGGCAGGTCAGAGTCAAAAGTCTGATATGTCTGTTGTGGCGGTCAACCCTACCTTAAGAATGGAATCCTATTGTTTGGGTGTATTATTTCGCAAGCCTGAATTGTTATATCGCCTGGATAGAAAATTTCAAGAGTTTGGTTTGAGTCCGTTAGCGGTGGAAGACTTCGAGTATACTGACCATCAGTTGTTATTTGGTGTGATCCGTTTGGCAGTGGAACAGGACGAGAAGGATCATCATCATTATGTGATCAGCCATTTGCCCGAGGCTGTGAATGATCTTTCAAAGGAATTGCTTGTACGAACTGAAAAGCTGGACCTTATGGACGATAAGTTGATGGAAGAACTGCTTGCGCGTTTTATGGACTTGCGCCGCGCAAATGCCATGGCCAATAATAATCAAATTCGTTTCCTGCAAGAGGAGGACCAGCAACAGGGAGGTGAAAATATGAAAATGTATCGGGAACAGACCACGCAACTTTCGAAACTGATTCATAATTTGGATCAGGCAAAACGAAAGTTGTCTTCAAAGCGGCAGGCGTGATGTTTTACAGGTTTGGGTGTTATAAAACACATCCATATAGGGAAAGGGAAACCGATGCCCGCAAAAAATAAACCAAAAAACAAAGTTAATCAAAATATAGAATCAGAAGAAGAGAAGATAAATGCAGAAGAGCCTCTTCTTTCTGTTGATGTTGTTTTAGATGCGTTGATAGAAGATAATAGCCTTCTGCTTGATGAACCAGTGGATGAGATCATCGAGCCAGATGAATCTTTACTTGCTCAACAGGAAGAAGAGATAGATATAGACGATGTTTTGCCATCGCTCGCGCATGAGCTTACAGATGAATTTTCTGAAGACCCAGTACGTTTGTATCTGCGTGAAATTGGGTTGGTGAAGCTGCTGGATTCAGATAGTGAGTTTCGACTTGCCACGCTTAGCGAAGCAGATCGTCACATTGCAGTTCTGCGAAAAATGAAACAACGCAAAGGGGTTTCACTGGAATCATCGATCTATCATTCCCTGCTCTTGGAAATGGCTACTTCGTGGGATCGTCTCGTTGAAGATACTGAACAGCTTGACCATCCACTCCCCGATCTTTCGCTGCTTATCACAGAAGCTCAATCGCTTCACACCGGCTGGCAATTTGATTCTCGTTCATATTTCCGCTCTTATTTGGATAATGGCCATTGGGGAGTGGATCATCTTTGGGGCAACTTTGCTCGACATTCATACAGCGTCTTTCTTAACCTATACCTGCTTCCGTCTCAATATGCAGAGTGGCTGCTCACACATGTGCGCGACCAGAAAGCATTCCCTGCCCAGCGGACTCTCTCTCGCAACCTGCCATCAGACGAAGAATTGATCAGTGAAATGGATGCAATCCATATCCGCGCGGTGGATGCAAACCAGTCCATTATCCGCGCGAACCTGCGTTTGGTAGTGAGTGTTGCCAAACGATATCTTAATCGTGGCATGTCACTGCTTGACTTGATCCAGGAAGGCAACATGGGGTTGTTACGCGCGATCGGTAAATTTGATCCGCGTCGTGGTTTTAAATTCAGCACCTATGCAACGTGGTGGATACGTCAATCGATTAATCGTTCTATTGCAGAACAGGCACGTACGATTCGTATTCCTGTTCACTTATTTGAATCCATTTCACGCATCTTGCGCGCGCAAAGACATCTTACTCAGGTATTAGGCAGAAGCCCAAATAACAGCGAGCTTGCTGTAGAGGTTGGCTATCTTTCTGCTTTGGATGTGCAAGACATTATGCAGGCGTATGCCGAAAACAAATCCATTAATCCCGAATTGCAGCAAAGGCTTGACGTTGCTTCTCAAAAAGTGAATCGCGTGCTCCGCTCTGCAGAAGAACCAGTCTCAATAGATGGCCCAGTAGGGGATGAGGATTCAAGTTCGCTTGGTGATTTTATTGAAGATGAAGATGCGCCTTCTCCCATGGATGCTGCTGCTCGTGAAATGCTGCGTGAACAGGTGAAACATGCGCTGGCATCGCTTTCAGAACGCGAGCGCGAAGTATTGGAATTACGCTTTGGTCTGAGTGATGGCAAAGAACATACACTGGAAGAAGTAAGCCGTTATTTCAATGTAACACGCGAACGCATCCGCCAGATCGAAGCGAAAGCATTGCGGAAGTTGCGTCACCCTGCGAGGAGCCGCGAGTTGAGGGATTATTTAGGGGATTAGGATTAAGTGTATAAGTGCGTCGCACCTGGCGGGTGAGTTTTTTCTGATTAATAAGCAGAATCCACCAGATTTAGATTATCTTATTGAGTCAGGTGCGACGCACTCTTTTAGTTGTAAACCGAGGCACGTATGAAAAGGTTATTAATTTCTTCCGCTATTCTCGCAATTTTAATTCTCACCGCGTGTGCGCCCGCACCGACTGCGACAAGTGTGCCAAGTGGAACGCCCAGCCCAACCCCTGCACAAACGCCCACTCACGTCCCAACTAAAACCCCTGCACCTGTTGAACAGATTGATATTTCAAATTCTGAAGTATTTAGAACCGTGGAATGGGAATATTTAACATCACCAGCATATTTGGCAGAATTAAAAGCAAGAGATAATAAGGGAGAATTGCCAAGCATTTCAAGCAATCCATCATACATAAAACCAGAGGGTGTGAGCTTCAAGCCCGACAAAGCACCAACAACTATGATTAAAAATAACGGCTTTGACTCACTATTTACAGTATTTGTTTCAAGTTTATATACAAACATGGAAAAACGACCTTTTCAATTAGTTGATATCACTACAACAAAAATAGATGGTGTAGATTTTTACTTTTACGTCATAAAATGGAAAAATGATCCAGCTATAACGAATGAGTCAGGCTTTTTAGGATATCTTACACCAATTTCAGACTACACACACAGAATAGGACTAGATGAATTAGTTGGATATACACAGAGTGAGTATCCTACAGGGCTTTATATTTCTGACCCAAAAGGTAATGCAACAACAAGTGGATGCTTAAAGGTATTAGAAAACACCGTAAATAACGGGGTCGATATTGAACCGTTTTGTGAATATCTTGCTAACAATCAAATGACACTTATTCAGCCAGAAGTTTATAGACTATGGTCGAAAGAAGGTAAGTTAATAAACAACGATGTAATTCCGATTTCGTTCGCGGCTGTAAACAGGACTTCAAGGTAATTTGTGTGTTTTACAAACACTTTTGTTTATGTCATTATTATAGTGATAGATGATTAAGAAGTTTTACTTAAGTGCTAAGCCACTATGAGGTATAAAGAGGAGATGTATATATAATATTGAAAGGCCACCATCGGTGGCCTTTCCTCTTTTTTGCACAAGAAATGGTAAGTAAATTCCCTGTCATCTGCCCATTATGAACAATGGAATCAGTTTTGTGAAAAGAGGCACTTTCTCTAGCCCTCAAAAGTCTCTTATGATATACTACGCCGAACGTGCCAGATTTCACGCACTTTTTATAAACCAAGAGGCGTTTATGTTGTTGGAATATATTGCCATAGCAGTGATGATCGCGGTAGCCACGCTGATCGCGTTTATCGCGATAGGCATGGGGGAACTGTTTGGGCCAAAGAAATTTTCAGAAGCAAAATCCATGCCTTATGAATCGGGCATGTTACCGATCGGTGAAGGTACGCGGCGTATGCCCGTCCGCTTCTATCTCATTGCAGTGTTGTTCATTCTATTTGATATTGAAGTGATCTTCTTTTTACCCTGGGCAATTGCATTTCGTAAACTGGGTATTTTTGGCTTACTTGAAATGCTTGTCTTTATTGTGATCTTATTGATCGGTTATGTGTATGCCTGGAAGAAAGGAGCGTTGGAATGGGAATAGAACAAAAACTTGGAAATATGGGCGTGGTTACCACCTCGCTTGAAAGTATGGTCAATTGGTCTCGTACCAATGCAATGTGGCCGATGTTGTTTGGCCTCGCTTGCTGCGCGATTGAAATGATGGCAGCTCAGGCTTCAGATTATGACATGAGCCGTTTTGGTATGGAATTAATGCGTGCCAGTCCGCGTCAATCGGATTTGATGATCGTAGCAGGTCGTGTTTCAAAGAAGATGGGTCCTGTTCTTCGTCAATTGTATGACCAGATGCCTGAACCAAAATGGGTGATCGCCATGGGCGACTGTGCTTCCTGCGGCGGTGTCTTCAATAACTATGCAATTTATCAGGGTGTGGATGAAGTTGTCCCTGTGGATGTCTATGTAGCGGGCTGCCCGCCGCGCCCCGAGGCTTTGATCCATGGGGTGTTAACTGTGTATGAAAAGGTCAAAGGCGAGAAGTTTAAGGATTTGGTTGTAAGTTAACGTCATTGCCGTGATGTCGTTGCGAGGAGGGTGCTCTCCCCGACGAAGCAATCTCCTGATAAATCGGGGGTTGCTTCGGGCAAAGAACAAGAGCGCCCTCGCAACGACATGGTTGCAATGACGGGGTAAGGACTATGGATAAAAAACTCGAACCTATTGTAAAAACCATTCAGGAAAAATTCAGCGCGGCCTATTACGAAGAGTTTCGCGATGAAGTGCATCTGTTCGTGAAACCTGAACAGATCGTTGATACATTAACTGTCCTGCGTGATGAATATAATTTTGAATTACTTTCGGCCTTGACTGCCACCGATTACTGGCCGCAGACTGAGCCGCGTTTTCATGTCATTTATCAACTGACATCACTTGCAAAGAATCTTTCAGTGCAGATCAGAGTTCCAGTAAGCGGAGACAACCCCAAGCTCCCAACCACAACGGGTGTGTATGCAGTGGCGAACTGGCGTGAGCGTGAACTGCTCGATATGTTTGGCATTGAGATCGAAGGTCATCCTGACCCACGCAGAATTTTGATGCCTGATGATACGGAAGGACATCCGCTTCGAAAAGATTTTCCACTTGGTTATGAAGAACCGCAGTTCACTTTTAATTTTGACGAGATCGATCTGCGAAAGCCGTACGCAAAGGAATAGTTATGGCTCAACTTGAAGAAGTCAGTATCGAAAAATTTAAACATCTTGTTTCAGAGCGTGCGCTGACAGGCGAAACGATGCTCTTGAACATGGGGCCGCAGCATCCATCCACGCATGGAGTGCTTCGGCTTCTGCTTGAGTTGGATGGCGAAATTGTCGTCAACTGTATTCCTGATATTGGATATTTGCATACAGGCATTGAAAAAAACATGGAAGCCAAGACCTATCAAAAGGCTGAAGTGATGACCGACCGCCTCGATTACATGAATACCATGGGAAATAATCTTGCGTATGTAATGGCGGTTGAAAAACTGGTTGGACTGGATGATGTGCCTGTGCGTGCACAAGCATTACGTGTGATCCTGGTTGAGCTTCAACGCATTGCCTCGCACTTGGTTTGGCTGGGCGCGTTTGGTCTTGACCTTGCTGCAATGTCCGTCTTCTTATATTGTTTCCGTGACCGTGAATTAATTCTTGATATTTTTGAACTGGTCTCAGGCCAGCGCATGATGACCACCTACTTCCGCCCGGGCGGTGTCTGGCGTGATGTTCCAGTTGAATTTGAAAAAGCCGTGCGCGATTTTCTTAAGATATTCCCGCGCCGTGTGGATGAATACGAAAAATTGATGACGAAAAATCCGCTCTTTGTTGACCGTTTGGTGGGCATCGGCCATCTGGACAAAGATGTGGCCCTTCAATATGGTGTGACAGGTCCCACGCTCCGTGCCTCTGGTGTGGATTGGGATTTACGCAAGTCCCGCCCATATTGTGGATATGAACAGTATGATTTCAATGTGCCGATTCGTACCGAAGGCGATACATACGCTCGTTACCTCGTGCGCATTGATGAATTTCGCGAGTCATTAAAGATCATTGAACAGGCTTTGAATAAATTACCGATGGGCCCCGTACGTTCTGAGAATCGAAAATTTGTCCCGCCGCCACGTTCTGAAATTGGCACCAGCATGGAAGCACTCATCCATCACTTCAAGTTGTGGACGGAAGGTTTCCCTGCGCCGAAGGCTTCTGTTTATAGCGCAGTTGAGTCGCCGCGCGGTGAATTGGGTATGTATCTCGAAGGTGACGGCGGCCCCAAGCCGCATCGTATTCATTTACGCACTCCCTCATTTGATAATTTAGCTGTGCTGCCCGAGATCGTAAAGGGACATTTTGTTGCAGACCTGGTTGCCATCCTAGCTTCCATAGATATTGTGCTCGGAGATATTGACAGATGAGCCTTGAGAAAATTTATCCGAAGGAAGTTAAACAAATCCTTTCCAAATATCCGCCCGAAGGAAAACGCTCGGCTGTGATGCCGCTTCTCTTTCTCGCGCAACGCGAGGAAGGATACATCAATAAAGCTGCGATGCAGGATATTGCAAATATTCTTGATATTACAGAAACCGACGTCGCCGCTGTTGTTGGCTTTTACACTTTGTATCACGAGAAAAAGGCCGGCAAATATTATATGCAAATTTGCACGGATTTGCCTTGTGCCTTACGCGGTGCGGATGAGTTCATGAATAGTCTATGCGGAAATTTGGGAATCAAAGTTGGCGAGACTACACCTGATGGAACGATCACTCTCGAAGCTGTAACCTGCCTCGCCGCCTGCGACAAAGCCCCCATGTTCCAAACACAAGGGCCAGACGGAATCAAATATCACGAAAACATGACAGTGGACCGAACTATGGAATTGATCAATACCCTCAAACATGCTGATAAGGAGATTAAGTAATGTCATATATTCTCCTTCGTCATCGTGATATTCCTGATCTTAATAAATTTAATGTTTACAAGAAAAATGGCGGTTTGGCAGCCTTTAAGAATGCTGTTACAAAAATGAAGCCAACCGAAGTGACCGATGTAGTTAAGAATTCAGGTCTGCGTGGACGCGGCGGTGCAGGCTTTCCTACTGGTATGAAGTGGTCTTTCATTGATAATAAGAATTGGCCTCATTATGTAGTTGCCAATGCTGATGAATCCGAGCCTGGTACATTCAAAGACCGCGAGATCATGGAAAGCAATCCCTTCCAGTTTTTGGAAGGACTTGCACTTGCCAGCTATGCTGTCGGTGCGACCGTGGCCTATGTTTATTTGCGTGGTGAGTTCTGGGAATTAGCCGCCTTCCTCGATGAAAAGATCGCGGAAATGGAAAACGCTGGCTATCTCGGTGACAAACTGTTCGGCACTGAATATTCGCTGAAAATTTATACACACCTTGGTGCAGGCGCATATATCTGCGGTGAAGAGACAGCGTTGCTTGAATCGCTCGAAGGCAAACGCGGACAGCCTCGTGTGCGTCCGCCGTTCCCGCCTTCATTTGGTTTATATGGCAAGCCAACTATTATTAATAATGTAGAAACATTTACAAATGTTCCGATGATTCTCGCGAATGGCGCAGAGTGGTATAAGGCAATTGGCACACAAGACAGCCCAGGCGTGAAAATATTCTCACTTTCTGGCCGTGTGCGTAAACCCGGTAATTATGAATTGCCGTTCGGCACAACTTTCCGTCAGTTGATCTATGAACATGCAGGCGGAGTTCAGGAAGGCCGCCCGGTAAAGGCAATTATGCCGGCTGGTGCTTCCTCATCGCTCATTGTTGTAGATGATAAAGTTCTTGATACACCAATGGATTACGCATCTGTACGCACAGTTGGCGCGGAACTTGGTTCTGCTTCAATTATTGTGTTGGATGATACTGTCAATATTCAATGGGTTGTTAACAAGACAGTTCATTTCTTCAAACACGAATCCTGCGGCAAATGCACACCTTGTCGTGAAGGCACATATTGGATGCAGAATATTACCCACCGTCTTAATGATGGGCATGCTTCAACTGGGGATGTAGACCTGCTCTTGAATGTGGCAAAACAAATGCAAGGGAAATGTCTTTGTGCCCTTGGTGATTTTGCAACCACAGCTGTGACAACTGGTATTGAAAGATTCCCGCAAGATTTCAAAAAAGCGGTAAAGGCTTAATGGAGCACGCATGACGAAACAAGTCACGCTATCAATTAATGGAATAAATGTAACGGCCCCGGATGGGACGAATGTTGTAGATGCAGCCAAAATGGCAGGTATTGATATCCCTGTCTTTTGTCATCATCCAAAACTTGCACCTGTCGGCATGTGCCGCATGTGTTTGGTTGAAGTTGGCCGTCCTGTAATCGATCGTGCAACAGGTCAGGTAGTAATGGAAAATGGGCAGCCTAAAATTCAATTCATGCCCAAACTGGAAACTGCTTGCACCAACACTGTCTCAGAAGGCATGGTTGTTTTAACCACAACTGATAAAGCAGACGCTGGTCAAAAAAGTACCGTTGAATTCCTACTTACTTCGCATCCACTGGATTGCCCGATCTGTGACAAAGGCGGCGAATGTCCGCTTCAGAATTTGACGATGGCTCACGGCCCCGGAAAAAGCCGCTTCATTTATGACGAGAAATTACGTCTAGATAAACTGGTTCCTCTTGGCGAATTGATCTGGCTTGACCGCGAGCGCTGCATTCAATGTGCGCGCTGTATCCGCTTTCAGGATGAAGTCGTCGGCGAATCAGTTCTCGGCTTCGATGAGCGCGGAAGAAGTACACAGATCGTTTCACTATCGGACCCCGGATTTGATTCCGTTTTCTCAGGCAATACCACTGACATCTGTCCAGTGGGTGCATTGACCACTACAGACTTCCGCTTTGCTGCCCGACCTTGGGAATTACAGGCACAGGCCTCCGTTTGTACGCAATGTCCTGTGGGATGCAATACCACGATCAATACCCGTCGCGAAGTAAAAGCAGGCGGCGACATCGTTGTGAAGCGTATCATGCCGCGCCAGAATGAAGAAGTAAATGAGATCTGGCTGTGCGACAAAGGCCGTTTTGCATATCACTATGTAGAGAGCAAGAAACGATTAACCAAACCACTGATCCGCAAGGATGATAAATTAACGCGCGCTTCATGGGATGCAGCAACCAAATTTGCCGCAGAGAATTTCTCCAAAGCGAAAAAGGATTTTGTAGTATTGGCCTCAGGCCGACTTGCAAATGAAGACCTTTTCAATTTGAAGTCCTTGGCTGACCATGCCGGTGGCACAGCCATTATGTACTCTGACATGGGCGGCGGCGATGTAACTGCTCTTGTGGGTGTAGGGCAGGGAACAAACATCGGCAAGATGGGCTCAGGCGATGCGATCCTGGTTGTTGCTTCAGATATGTATCAGGAAGCCCCCATCTGGTGGTTGCGCGTGAAACAAGCTGCAGATCGCGGCGCGACACTTATCGTTGCAAACCCGCGCTCGACCAAGATGGATCGATTTGCAAAACACATCATCCGTTATGCATATGGTGATGAAATAAAGACAGTTAACGACCTAAGCAAGAAAGGCAAAATTGCTGACGAGTTCGCGAAGGCGAAGAATGCCATTATTTTTTATGGCAACGAAGGACTAGGGCTGAATGGTTCTACTGGACTCGCATCTGCGTGTGCCACACTTTTGAAAGAGACTGAACATATCGGCAAGCCGAATAATGGTTTGATCGGTGTGTGGGGACGTGCGAATGATCAAGGCGCCTGGGAAGTTGGTTTCCGCCCGGAGCCTGATCTGGAACAGGCCCTTAAAGGAAAAGCTGTTTATATTGTAGGAGCTGACCCTGTTGGTGATTCACCTGCTTTGGCTAAGGCCCTAAAAGGTGCAAAGTTTGTGGCCGTGCAGGATATACTCGAAACTGCCACCACAGAAATTGCAGATGTAGTTTTCGCTGCACAGGCTTTTACAGAACGTGAAGGTACTTATACATCTGGTGAACGCCGTGTACAAAGATTTTATGCGGCTGTACCGGTCAAAGGCGATACCAAACCAGACTTTGTGATCACTTCGATACTGGGCAGGCAGATGGGTGTTATCCTCGAAGGTTCATCAGTTTCTGTGGTGTTTGATATTCTTGCGAATTCGTTGGATGCTTTTACAGATTTAAGTTATGAAAAACTTGCCGAAGTACATGATCAGTGGCCGATTGTTGGGCGCGGGGATATGTACTATGGCGGCACAACTTATGAGAACATGAAGGGTTTGGGTGTGCAACTCGCCCCGACCGCTCAGACTGGTGCAACAGTGCGCATTCCAAAGGTCAGAAAAGAAGCGGCCCTTCGTCCAAAAGAAAAAGAGTTGTTGGCTGTACCTGTCAATAAATTATATGATCGCGGCGTGACCGTTAATCCCGCGCAATTGCTCCACCAGCGTATCGGTGAAGCGACTGTTACATTGCACCCAACTGCAGCGAAAAAACTTGGCGTGGTGGAAGGCGCACTCGTGAAGATCAGTTTTGATGGTGTGAGCAGTGAAGGGGTTGTAAAGTTGGACGATACGATCTCAACGAGTGTGGCGTTGGTACCGCGTAGTATGGGCATCGCGATCCGTGAACCTGTTGCGGCAAGTGTCGTGCAATTAGGGAAGGTGAAGTAATGGATTGGACTTTCTGGCTCGAAGTTGTTATTAAAGGATTTGTACTTTGCCTGATTTTGTTAACAGGTTTTGCATACCTCACCTGGTATGAACGCCGTGCGTTGGCACGCATGCAGGTACGCGTTGGACCGAATCGAGCAGGGCCACAAGGTTTGCTTCAACCCATTGCAGATGCGGTCAAGTTGATATTCAAGGAAGAATTTACACCAGGGCGGGTTTATAAGGTGATATTTGTGCTTGCACCTGTTTTAACAGTTGTGCCTTCACTGATTCTTGCTGCGGTCGTGCCGCTTGGCACATCATTCAATCTATTTGGCCGCGAGATCAATTTACATGTTGCAAATATTAATGTTGGCGTGTTGTATATCATGTCGATTGCTTCCATTAGTGTATATGGCATCGTGCTGGCAGGATGGTCAAGCAATAATAAATATGCCATGTTGGGCGGTATTCGTTCTTCAGCACAGATGATTTCTTATGAGCTTGCACTTGGTCTATCCATTGCAGCTGCAATTATCCTGAGTGGCTTAGCAAACCCAGATGGCGGTTCAATGAATTTGATTGAAATCGTCAATGCTCAAAAAGGGATGTGGTTTGTAGTGATACAGCCTGTGGGTGCGTTGATCTTTTGGATCGCCACACTTGCAGAAGTCAACCGTGCTCCTTTTGATATGCCTGAAGCCGAACAGGAATTGACAGCAGGCTTCCATTCGGAATATTCTGGCATGAAGTTCGCCTTATTCTTTATGGCGGAATATCAGAAGATGATCGTGATCAGCATGATCATGGCGACTTTATTCTTTGGCGGATATCTTGGGCCCGGCGTTGATAAATTTCCTCTGCTTGGACCCGTATATTTGTTTTTGAAAGTATTTGTTCTATTATTCTTTATGATTTGGGTGCGGGCCACCTGGCCGCGCATTCGTTATGACCGTTTGATGGCTTTCGGTTGGAAAATACTCCTGCCGCTTTCACTTGTGGTGGTTTTCATCACTGCCACAGGTATTGTGTTTGTAGATAAATATCATAGTCAATTGTATTTTTGGAGCATTCCCGTACTTTCCATTTTTAGTGCGATGGTGGCGGTGATGTTCATTTATCGTGATCTAAGGAGAAAATCTCATGGGCGTGTTTGATCCTGTAATTGAACTTGGGCGCGGCCTCGCTGAGACACTCCGTTCCTTTTTGTTCGAGCCGACTGTAACGTATCAATATCCCGAAGAGAAACGGCCAGTGCGTCCACGTTTTCGTGGGCGGCATGTATTGAAGCGTTATGATGACGGCCTCGAAAAATGCATTGGATGTTCCCTCTGTGCAGCAGCCTGCCCTGCAGATGCGATCTTCGTCGAATCATCTGAGAATACCGATGAAAAGCGCTTCTCTCCTGGACAGCGATATGCTTCCACCTACGAGATCAATATGCTGCGCTGTATCTATTGCGGCTTCTGCGAAGATGCCTGCCCAACAGAAGCAATTGTTCTAGGTGACAACTACGAGCTTTCGTTCACAGACCGCAAACAAGCTATTTACACGAAGGACTTTTTACTTGAGCCTGTTCAAACAGCAGAGATGCTGACGCCACGCAAAGTGGATGCAGGTGTGTATACACGTTCAGTACCTGATATGAAGGACCCAAGTGATTAGTAAGTAGTAATTCTTTACTTATTTAAAAGGTATCTATGAATGCCGACTTAATTGTTTTCCTTGTACTCTCACTCATTACCCTTGCTTCTGCGCTTGGCATGTTGTTTAGCAACAATGCTGTGTATTCAGCTTTGTTCCTAGTGCTCAACTTCGTGACAGTGGCTGTCTTCTATTTGTTGCTTGGTGCGCCGTTCATCGCCATGTCTCAGATCACGGTATATGCAGGCGCGATCATGGTATTGTTCCTTTTCGTTATCATGTTATTGGGTACGGAAAATCTTGCTCCTTCAAATTCATTGCCGTGGCAGAAACCATTAGCCATTTTATTAGCAGTCATTCTTGCTGTGGAATCAATTTATCTTGTGTTTGCACGAGCCAGTTCCAGTGCAGTAATTACTGCGCCTGAACTTGCTACGAATTCAATGGAGAACCTGCGCGAGATGGCGATGACCTTGTTCAATGAATTTCTGCTGCCATTTGAAGTGACATCTATTTTGTTGTTGGTCGCGATGGTAGGCGCGATTGTTTTGACCAAGCAGGAAAAGGCAGGAGCAAAATAATGGTACCTGTTGACTATTACATTATCCTCTCTGCTATTTTGTTCACCATCGGCGCATTGGGCGTGCTCATCCGCCGTAACCCCTTGATCATTTTCATGTCGATTGAGTTGATGCTCAACGCGGGCAACCTTGCCTTTGTTGCTTTTTCCAGCGTTCACAAAAGTTTTGATGGTCAGATCTTTGTATTCTTCGTGATTGCTGTAGCCGCAGCGGAAGTGGCGGTAGGTCTTGCTTTGATCGTTGAAATATTCAAGACTAAGAAGAATATTAATATTGATGATATGAATTCCTTGAAAGGATAAGTAATCTGGTGGTCGAGTAGCCTTGAGCGTTCTTCCCTGCACCGAACGCAGGGCGGTGTGCGAAAGGCATATCGAGACCACGAATTACATGAAAACTTTAATTTTGAATCAAACTGGTAGTCTCGATATGCTCGCAAAAGCGCTCGCTACTCGACCACCGAAATGGATAGGATTTTTATGCACTTAAGTGAAGCTATCAATTCAGGATTTTTCTTTCTCGCCCCGTGGCTTGTTTTCGCGCCTATCGTTGGCTTGCTGATCAACTTGATTTTCGGCAGGCAGTTCAGCGAGAAGACAGTTGGCACCGTGGCAAGCCTTGCATCAGGAGCGGCGTTCGTCGTGTCTGTTCTGTTGGCATATTCAGTTTCCATCAATCACGGAGAAATGATGCGCTGGCGTTTGGCAGAATGGATTCACATTGGTCAACTCAGCCTCGATTGGACTTTCCGAATCGACTCGCTCTCAACTACCATGATGCTGGTCATTTCAGGCGTAGGGACACTTATTCATATCTATGCCATTGGATATATGCACGAAGACGTCCGCTTTAAGAATGATGTTGGACGCTTCCGCCGCTTCTTTATTTTCTTGAACCTGTTCATTGCCTCGATGATGATTTTAGTCAGCGGCGACTCTTACTTAATGCTCTTCGTAGGGTGGGAAGGCGTGGGACTTTGTTCTTTCCTGTTGATCGGCTTTTGGTATGAGATGGATATTCTTGGCCGTTCTTCCTGGGCCAATTCTGATGCAGCTAAAAAAGCATTTATTGTGAACCGTGTTGGTGACTTTGGTTTTCTGATCGCAGCTTTCCTCATGTTTTGGAATTTTCATTCCCTTCAATTCGATGAAGTGTTTGAAGGTGTTCGTGCCCTCTCTGCGATTAACTCTCCTGTGACTATAGCCATTACACTTTTTCTGCTGGTGGGTGTTGCAGGTAAATCTGCACAAATTCCGCTTTACATCTGGCTCCCAGACGCAATGGCTGGCCCAACACCTGTCTCTGCATTGATCCATGCTGCCACGATGGTGACGGCGGGTGTATACCTTGTTATACGTTCCGCACCAATTTATGCGACAGCTCCTGACGCACAACATGTTGTAGCAATGACAGGTGCGGTCACGGCTCTGTTTGCCGCAACAATTGCAGTCGGTCAATATGATATTAAGAAAGTATTGGCTTACTCCACGATCTCACAACTTGGTTTCATGGTCGCTGCGGTTGGAATGGGCGCATATGTTGCTGGGATGTTCCACTTAATTACACATGCCTTCTTCAAGGCTTTATTATTCCTTTCTGCTGGCTCCGTCATTCTTGGGCTTGAACGTGGTCATCATCATGCTGAACACGCTGCTCATGCTCATCATGATGAGAAACCAAAGAAAAAAGCGAAAAATAATATCCCAAGTAAAGTTGAAGGACATGAAGAAGTGAGTCATGGTCACGATGACCATGAGGCCGAACATGGTGAAGCTCGTGTTGAGTCTGTCGAAACATTTGACCCAGGCGATATGCGTAATATGGGCGGGCTTCGCAAAACCATGCCCGTTACATTTTGGTTATATATGATCGGCACAGTTGCATTGGCAGGAATTTTTCCATTTGCAGGTTTCTGGTCTAAAGATGAAATTTTGTTGGATGCGAGTTTGCATTTCACAACGATTTACTGGCTGTTGACCGCTGCTGCATTTCTGACAGCCTTTTATATGGGACGTCAAATTTGGATGGTCTTCTTTGGCGAGCCAAGACATGAAGCCGCTGCACACGCAGAAGAAAGCCCAAAGGTGATGACCCTGCCGCTAGTCGTGCTGGCAGTTTTATCGGTAGCGGGAGGCGCACTTAATCTTCCGTTTGAAGGCTTTCATAATCTTGGTCATTGGCTGGGATATACAATCGGCGAAGTCGAATCACTTCCGCTTGATTTGAAAGTGGCAGGAATTTCTACCGCTCTGGCTTTACTTGCGATTTTAATTTCATGGTTCATTTATGGCCGCAATCCATTGAAAGTAAATCAACCTGATCCGCTCAAGAAACCGCTCGGTCCAATTTTCAAAGGTATGGAAAGTAAGTGGATGGTGGATGAGATTTATCAGGCCCTCATCATTACACCTTTTACGAAAATATCTTATTTCCTTGCAGATGTAATTGACTGGCGTTTCTGGCACGACTTTGTACATGATAAGGTCATCGCTGGAACTTATAACTGGGTCAGCGAGATCGGGTTGAATCGCTACGCCGATCAAAAAGTAATAGACGCCTTCGCGAACTGGTTGGCTGATGCAACTCAATGGGTCTCGGCAGCCATGCGTAAGGTCCAGAATGGTTTCGTGCGTTCGTATGCATTATCTGTTATGTTAGGCGTCGTTTTGATTTTAGGATATCTCATCTTTAAGTAAGTTGAAGGTTACAGGTTTAAAAGTTTGCAGGTTAAAACCTGCAAACTTTCCAACCTTTCAACTTTCCAACGATTTTGTTTTCGAGGATAGAACATGGAATTTCTCTTACAACCTCTTACTCTTCTGACCTTCTTTCCGCTCATCGGTGTTCTTGTGATTCTTTTTATGAATTCAGAATCCAAAGCCGCCATTCGTTGGGTTGCGCTGGTCACATCTCTGATCACATTTGCTATTTCACTTTGGGTGTTCGCGCAATTTAATTCATCCAATCCCGATCTGCAGATCGAAGCAAAATATCCATGGATCCAGGTGGCAGGATGGAATATTTATTATTATCTTGCTGTAGATGGCTTGAGCATTTTGCTGGTTTTGCTGACAGCATTTCTTACTCCGATTTCCATTCTTTCCACATGGACTGCGATTGAAGACCGCGTCAAGGATTTCATGATCTTCTTCCTTTTGTTGGAAGTAGGCATGACAGGTGTTTTCCTCGCGCAAGATTTGTTCCTCTTCTATATCTTCTGGGAATTCACACTTGTACCGATGTACTTCCTGATCGGCTTATGGGGTGGTCCACGCCGCGTATATGCTGCGATCAAGTTCTTCCTGTACACAATGGCTGGTTCCATTTTGATGTTGGTTGCCATTCTGTACCTCGGTGTCAAAACTTTAACTTTCAATATTCCTGACATGCTTGCTGTTTTGCCTGGACTGTATTCGTCAGGTGAGATTACTTCTGCAACACAAATGCTTTTGTTCATTGCCTTCGCTGCCGCATTCGCCATCAAGGTTCCAATGTGGCCGTTACATTCATGGCTTCCTGATGCACACGTGGAAGCGCCAACAGCAGGTTCTATCATTTTGGCAGGCGTCTTATTGAAGATGGGAACGTATGGTTTCCTGCGCTTCAACATTCAGCTCTTCCCAGAAGCTACCGTACAAGCCGCCCCGTGGATCGCACTCCTCGCTACGATTGGTATTATCTATGGCGCAGCGGTTTCTTATGCACAAGCAGATGTTAAAAAATTAGTTGCCTATTCATCAGTCAGCCATTTGGGTTTCGTTATGCTCGGTTTGTTCGCTTTGAACCCAGAAGGTGTGGCTGGCGCGATTTTGCAAATGGTCAACCATGGAATTAGCACAGGTGCATTATTTTTGCTGATCGGTATGATCTATGAACAGACTCACACGCGTGAGCTGAAAGTCTACGGTGGTTTGTGGAAGATCATGCCCATCTTTGGCACGGTCATGTTGATTTCATCACTTTCTTCCATGGGTCTGCCCGGTCTTAACGGCTTCGTGGGTGAGTTCACTATTTTGCTTGGTGCATTTGGTTCTAAAGCAATTGGAAGCGCATGGTATGCAGGTATATCTGCTATCGGCGTTATTATGGCCGCAGTCTACATTCTTTACATGTTCCAGAAAATGTTCCTTGGTCCTCTTGGTGAGATCACACATCATCATGAACTCAAAGACCTTAACTGGCGCGAGATCATCACCGTTGCTCCCTTGCTTGTCTTTATGTTCTGGATCGGACTCTATCCTGCTCCGTTCTTCAACATCCTTGCCCCTGCGGTGGATAAACTGTTATCCGTGTTGGTAATCCCTTAATCTCCAAATATCAATTACTAACTGCCAAGAGCTGATCGCTATGATGCAACCTGAATACAAAGACTATTACACGCTTCTCCCGCTCATCATCCTCATTGTGTGGGCTTGTTTGCTTTTGCTTGCCGATCTCTTTATTCCGAAGAGCCGCAAGAGTCTTACAGCATTCCTGTCCGCTTTGGGGTTGGCTGTTACTTTAGGCTTCACCATTTCACAGATCGGTCGCGAGAGCACAGGCTTCAATGATATGGTTGTGCTCGACGGTTTCTCAACCTTTGTCAATGTACTTCTGCTCGTCAGCGGTTTATTGGGTATTGCTCTTGCTTATGGATATGTCAAACGCATGGGGCTTGAACGCGGCGAATACTATACACTTTTACTCTTTAGTGTAAGCGGTATGATGCTCATGGCTCAGGCTGATGATCTGATTATTGTTTTCCTTGCGCTTGAATTACTTTCCATTCCTTTGTATGTACTTGCTGCTTTCAAACGTAAACAGGAATCAGAAGAAGCAGGCATCAAATACTTTTTGCTCGGCGCATTTGCAACTGGATTTGTTGTATACGGAACTGCTTTGGTTTTTGGTGCGACGGGCACTACATCCTTGAGCGGTATCTCTGCATTCGTCTCAAACGGGACCTCAAGCCCTTCGACAGGCTCAGGGGGGACCCTGCTTCTAACCATTGGGGCCGCTCTACTCCTCGTCGGTTTTGGCTTCAAGGTTGCGGCTGTTCCATTCCACATGTGGACTCCTGACGTATATCAAGGTGCACCAACAGCTGTTACCGCATTTATGTCCTCAGGTGCCAAGATCGCAGGTTTTGCAGCATTGTTCCGTGTGTTTGCCACAGCATTCCCAGCCCTCTCAGCAGATATGGCCGATGTTATCTGGGCCTTGGCTGCCTTGACAATGATTGTCGGCAATGTCGTTGCCATCTCACAATCTAATATCAAGCGTATGCTCGCCTATTCAAGTATTGCACATGCGGGCTACATTCTCATGGCTTTTGTACCGTATGGAAATAAAGACGTAATGTCAATTTCCATTGCAGCAGGGTTGTTCTATCTCGTGGCTTATGTAATCACAAACTTTGGAACGTGGGCAGTTGTTATCTTCCTCGAAAAAGCAGAGGGGAAAGACCTTGAGATTTCAGATTACGCAGGATTAGCTAAAAAATATCCTGCACTTGCTGCAGCAATGGCAGTCTTCATGCTTTCATTCATTGGTTTCCCACCAACATTAGGTATGGTGGGTAAGTTCTACTTATTCCGCGCTGCCATCGCCGGTGGATATAACGGCCTGGCCATCATTGGTGTTGTCACTTCCTTAGTTTCTGCATATTATTATCTACGTGTCGTTGTAAACATGTACATGCGTGAAGGCGACCCAACCATTGAGCGTGAACCCTGGCTTAGCTTTACTACTGCAATTACTGCGATTGCCACTGTTGTCTTAAGTTTTGTCCCGCAATGGTTATTTTTACTGGCAAGTACTGCTGTATTTAGGCAATTCTGAAATTTGTTGACACCGATTTTCTTTCAGGTATAATTCCCGTCCGCAACTTTAGTTGGCCCCGTAGCTCAATGGCAGAGCAGTTGCCTCTTAAGCAATTTGTTGAGGGTTCGAGCCCCCCCGGGGTCACCAAAATCTAAGGGTCTGAGACACAAAAGTATTTGAGTCCCAGATAGGTAACAAAAAAGTCCCATTTACAGGGACTTTTTTGTTTATATGTTCAACAACCCCAACACCCATACAATTAATGGAGCCGCTATCAATGCAGGCAGAAAATTCCCCACGCGAATTTTCTTGATCTCAAGCATATTACTGATGGCAAGCCCAAGTAGGATCACGCCGCCGGTAGCAGTCATTTCGTTCATCATCGGTTCGGTGACAATGGCGCTGAGTTGACCAGCCAGTAAACTAATCCCACCTTGATAGATCAAAGCGACAATTGATGAGAACAGCACACCAATTCCAAGCGTGGATGCGAATGCGATGGATGCAAATCCATCCAAGGTGGATTTTACCGCGAGCAGATTGTAATCGCCTGTTAAACCATCCTGAATGGAACCAAGAATTGCCATAGGCCCGATGCAGAATAACAGGGAAGATACCATAAATCCGCGAACGAATTTCGAACCAGAACCCATTTCGGCATCTTTTGAAAAGCGTTGTTCAAGAGCCTGACCGAAGGTTTGTAATCTATCCTCGATCTTTAACCACTCTCCGATTAATGCGCCAATGATCAGTGCGCCGAGCACGATCAATTGATTCTCGCTTTTGAAAAACATTTGCAAACCCATTGCTGATACAAAGAGTCCCATCCCTGCGATCACGGTCATTTTAAATCTTTCAGGAATACGTGCCCCAAAAATTAAACCAATCGTCCCGCCTATAAGAATTGTGGCGACGTTAATTAAAGTGCCTGTCATGTTTTACCTTTATATGATTTAAATAGACTTCGGAAGTCTCTCTTGAAGAATTCTTGTAATGAAGACTCTAAAAAGACTTCCGAAGTCTGCTAAGTTTACGATTTCGCAAGCGATGTCTTCTTCCCCGCATTTTGATTCTCAAGAAGTTCCAGCACAAAACATAAGGATGAAAGCCTGTTTAGATAACGCTGCAAGTCTGGGTTGATCACTTCATCTTCATCAAAGAGATTCACCACGCATCTTTCGGCACGGCGGACGATGGCGCGCGCCATTGAGAGTGCTGCCCCTCCGATGGTGTCGCCGGGCAAAATAAATTCCTTTGGCATCTCAACGATCTTGGTTAGGTCATCTGTTTGCTCTTCGAGCCAGCCTACACGTGCATCATCAATAAAATGAAAGCGCGGAGCATTTTCTGGCGTGGCAGCTACTTCTGCCATAAGCTTGTAAAGATCACGTTGTGCTTCGAGCAAAATGGGAGCAATTTTCGGAGCGGAACATTGCGCACGTGCCAACCCAAGCGCGGCAGAAGCCTCATCCAGAGCACCAATGGCTTCCATGCGGATATGATACTTTGGAACGCGGCCTTCTCCGAGCAAACCTGTAGTGCCGTCGTCACCTTTTGCAGTATAAAAAGTCATGGGCGCATTATAACCACTTTAACAGTCCGTCGCTTATAATTTTGCAGAGTACCGCATAAAAAACTGCTTTAGAATTATGATTTATAGTCATTATTTCTTTGGGCAAATTTAGTTGTTTATGCAAAGAGCGGTGCGATGCTTACATACGTACATAAAGAAATGACCAGCGAAGCCTTAAGCACATGCGTGAGTCGCAGCGCACTTGAGATTATTACTGCCGCAAATATCAAACAAGATTCGTTGAGCGGGCAGTTCGGCCATGATGAATATCATTTTGATAATAATGCCTTCGATAAATCATATCGTTATATTAATGAACAACGAGGCTTCATCCTTGCAGCTTTGCTTTCGCCGGGCGTGCTCTCAGCCTGGATCGCCTTTGGCAAATTGATTCATACCGTACAGGATTTCTACGCCCACAGTAATTATGTCTCAATGTGGCTGGACGCTCACTCCAATAATGGAGCGCCTCCAGCTCCGTCTGAAATTGATCCTGTTCAAAAAGATTTGCTCGAAAGCCCCAGCCTTCACTCCAGTAAAGTCTATTTTCCGATGGACATGTTTTACTTCATTCCCCCTCTTCGTAAAATCTCTCTTGCGCTTCTTCCCCGTGATTCACACGGTTGGATGAATCTTGATTCGCCAAAACAGGGTTTCAAGTTCGATTATGCACGTGCGGCTGCAATAAAACGTACAATATACGAATTCGGGATTTTGGAAAAATTGCTTACGCCAGAAATGTTGACGAAGTTTACAGATATTTAGTCTGCGAAAAATCCATGAAGCCTGATAAAAAAATAAAGACTATTTTGGTTTTGTTTGGATTAATTATTGCATTTATGTGTGGTTTTGTTTGGTGGAAATTTGAGAGTATTGATCTTGATAACGATTCAACTGTTGTTCAAGAGCTTGAAGCTTTAGATTATGAAAAAGATTTAAGTAATACTTCAGTAATTTCTGCTATCGAAGGAAATGCTGAATTCAAGTTTCCACTAAGCTCGAGAGAAATCTTTGCTTATACTACAGGTCTTAGAGACATTTATATACAAACGAGATTTGCAATTGACAAGGCAGATTTAGACGAATTTATAGATAGTACTAGATGTGATGTTCCACTATCTACTTTAACAGTACCAGCAGAAATAGCATCGCCTCAGTTTGATTGGTGGATGCTCTCCAGTGCAAAAATAGTGAAAGGATGTAAGGGCACTACTGAAAATTTTGAGCAGGAAGTTTATGTTGACATGTCCGACTTTGAAATTTATGTGATCTATGTTCGCGGAGGAACTCATTAGGAGGGTGGAGCAGCTTGGATTGTTGAAGCCGGCTCCAGCGCGGAAGGAAACGAGCGTCGTGCGTCCCATTAACGAAAGGGTATAATCAAATCATGGATATAAAAACTCAACTTACTGAATCAGTGAAAGACGCCATGAAAAGCGGCGATGAAGTTCGCAAGCGCACGGTACGCATGGTGATTGCGGCTGTAAAACAAGTCGAAGTGGATAAACAGGCTCCCATCGAAGATCTGGCTGTGGTGGGCTTGATCCAAAAAGAGATCAAGAACCGTCGTGAGGCAATTGAAGAAGCGAAAACAGCCAATCGCCCCGATCTCATCGAAGAGAATGAAGTGGAGATCAAAGTACTGGAGGTTTTCCTGCCCAAAGCCATGCCCGCCGACGAATTGCGCGCGCTGGTGCAAGCCGCTATTACAGAAACAGGTGCATCTGCGCCGAGTGATATGGGCAAGGTGATGAAGATCGTGATGCCCAAAGTTGCGGGTCGTGCCCCGAACGATATGATCAGCTCCACTGTAAAAGAATTGCTCACGAAATAACCTTCACTGCAAAGAGGCATGCCTCTTTGCAGGGATTTTTATGGCTGCACGAACCCCCGTTTCCAACCGTATCCGAATTTTACAGATCAGCCTGATCATTGCGGTCAGCCTGATATCTTTTGCTGTACTGACTTTGCCCGTGGGTCTGCGCCCAACTGCACAGGACTTGAATATTGGCACAGTTTCACAGATCACTTTGCAGGCGCCGCGTGACCTTGAATATGTAAGTGATATACGCACTGAAGAAGCGCGGCAAGCGGCAGAAGGTGCCGTGCAGTTGGTATATACGGCGCCTGACCCTGCAATCGCAAGAGAGCAGATCGATCGCTTGAATACAACCATGCAGTACATTACCTCTGTGCGTTCCAATGAGGAAATGGCTGCTGTTGATAAAAAGTCAGAGTTGGTGGCGCTCAGTGATGTGCGTTTACAGCTTGAGACTATAGACTATTTGCTGGCCATTGCCGATTCTCGCTGGGAGGTTGTACAGGCAGAGACCTTGCGTGTTTTGGAGCAAGTCATGCGCCGTGCCATCTACGAAGATAAAGTGGAATCGGCACAGGCGGGCATCTCTTCTTTTGTAAGCCTTACATTGAGTGAACAACAGTCGGTGCTGGTTACAGAACTGGTCACTGCTTTTGTGGTGCCGAACAGTTTTTATAGCGAAGAGCTGACCACTGCTACGAGAGCAGCAGCACGTAATTCGGTACAACCTATTGTGCAGACCTATAAAACAGGGGAAACGATTGTACCGGCAGGAGAAGTGATCACTCCTGCCGACCTTGAAGCTTTTCAACAACTTGGAATGATCAACTCCGGCCAGCGCTGGGAGGATATGCTTGGTGCTGCTGCCATTGTTTTGCTTTCCGCTATTTTTGTTCCTCTAAATTTTTTACGCAGTAATCTTTCGTCAATAGTGAATGACCCGCGTAGTATTCTAGTCATTGCCTTAATCTTTATTGTTTTTCTGGTGGGTGCACGATTGTTTACCAACCGCACGCTTGCGCCATATGGTTATCCTTTACAAGCTGCAGGTTTATTGATCACTGCCTTGTTCGGCCTCGAAGTTGGACTCGTGATCGCTATTCCGCTTTGCCTGCTTGCGGCATATGGTTTGCCCAATACACTTGACCTCGCGCCATATTATTTGATCTCATCTCTTATTAGTTTGCTGGTGATGGGTCCTGTCCGCCGTTTTTGGGGATTCGTACGTGCAGGTATAGCTGTGTCACTTTCCGGTCTGGTCGTCTTACTTGCGTATCGTTTGCCGTTTTTCACGCCGGATTGGCTGGGTATTGTTCAATTTCTTGGTATCGTTGCATTTGCAGGATTCGCCGCAGCCAGCGTAACGCTTTTGCTTCAATTCCTTTTTGCTCAAAGCCTTGGGCTTACCACCACATTTCAACTCCTTGATATTTCTCGCCCTGATTATCCACTTTTGCAATTTCTGCTTCGTAATGCACCGGGGACGTATCAGCACAGTTTGCAGGTTGCCAACCTTGCAGAACAGGCTGCTGAACAGATCGGAGCAGATCCTTTGCTCACGCGCGTTGGCGCACAGTTCCATGATATTGGCAAAGCACTTAATCCCACGTTCTTTATCGAAAATCAAATCCCTGGCAATGTAAATAAACATCACGATATTACCCCCGAAGAATCTGCAGCTACCATTATCCGCCATGTGACAGATGGCGTACAGTTGGCAAAGAAACATCGCCTGCCGCGCCGCCTGCATGATTTTATTCTCGAACATCATGGCACATTGATCACGCGGTATCAATACAATCAGGCCATGGAAGCCGCGGGTGGGGATGTAACCAAAGTGGAGATCGAAGATTTCCGCTATCCCGGTCCGCGCCCGACTTCACGTGAAACGGCATTGCTCATGCTGGCAGATGCCACCGAAGCACGTGCCCGCGCCGAACGCCCTGCCACAGATGATGAACTTCGCGCGCTCGTAAGGAATGTGATCGAAACTGTACAAAAGTTTGGTCAATTGGATGATACGCTTCTTACGCTCCGAGACCTGAGTTTGATCACTGAATCATTCGCCACCACTTTGCGCGGTACCTATCATCCGCGAATTCAATATCCTAATGCGAAAGTCCCTGATCAGGATTCGACTATGATCACCCCGCGAAAAGAAAAATGATCAACATTGATAATCAACAGGATTTTTTAGAATCAGTGCTGCTCGAAAGAGCGGCCCGCTTCACTATCGACACTTCGACTTGGCTCAGTGCAGGCCTTGAGTCAGCTCCTGAAAGTGCAGACATGACCATCGTCCTGACAGATGACGCACAGCTGCATGAATTGAATCGTGAATATCTTGGGGTGGATGCGCCAACCGATGTGCTTTCATTCCCCGCTTCTGAATCGGACCCTGAAACTGGTGCGCCTTATCTGGGAGATATTCTCATCTCGATCCCTCGGGCAGCACAGCAGGCACAAGCCTCAGGTCATCCTCTGGAGGCTGAGGTGCAATTGCTGGTCGTACATGGGACATTGCATCTGCTTGGATATGATCATGCTGAGGCCGAAGAAAAAGCGATTATGTGGAAAGCACAGGCTGAGGTTTTGGAAAGACTCGGTTTGTCTTATGTCAAGATTCAGGACACATAATAATAATGAAATCTTTTGCTTCTTCGCGCGTCATATCCTTTCGTCACGCATTGCGCGGAATGTTTTATGTGCTGCGTACCCAACGCAATGCATGGATCCATGGCGCGGTGGCATTTGTTGTTTTAATTGTAGGGTTGTGGATCGGCCTGCCTGCGCGTGATTGGGCGGTGATCGTTTTAACCACCGCCTTAGTCTTCTTCGCTGAATTTATCAACACATCGATTGAAGCCATTGTTGACCTCGCCAGCCCGGAGCATCATCCGCTTGCAAAAGTGGGCAAGGATGTGGGCGCAGCAGCAGTTTTGATCTCTGCCATTGCCGCGGTATTGGTTGGGTTGCTAATTCTTGGCCCGCCTCTTTGGTTGAAGATTATTTTATTGTTCAAATAATAATTGGTGGTCTCGATATGCCCCTCTAAAAGCATTCGGGGCTACTCGACCACCAACTAATAACTTATAACTGGAGCTTACTCATGACTTTATCTTTTAAATTTGGCACAGTGGGTTCCCCCACAGGCACACCCAAGAAGCCGGGCGGCTCAATAGGTGCTATTGGGTTTAGTAAATCCATTGGACTTGAAACGCTTGAACTCGGCTGGGTGCAGTCAGTTCGTGTGACCGAAGCAACCTGTGCTTTGATCAAGTCTGCAAGTGAAGAACATGGAGTTGCGTTGAGTGTTCATGCGCCATATTATATTAACTTGAACGCAACCGCAGAGGAATGGCCGAAATCTCGCAAGCGATTAATGGATGCGGCGCATTATGGTTATCTCGCGGGTGCAACCGATATAATTTTTCACCCGGGTTCGTATTTTTTGAATGACCCTCTGGAAGTGTTGAAAGTTGCTATTCCACGCCTGAAAGGCTGTGTAGATGAATTAAAAAAGAATGGCGATAAAGTGACCATTCGCCCAGAGACAATGGGCAAATCTGCCATGCTGGGTTCATTTGAAGATGCCGTTGCGATGAGCAAAGCCATGGACATGGTTCAACCCTGTTTGGACTTTGCACATTTACATGCTCGCCCCGGTGACGGCACGATGAACACCTATGATGAATGGTCAAAACTTTTGGAATTTTATGGCAAGGAACTTGGCGAGAAATCTCTAAAGCGTTTACACATCCATCTCTCTGGCATTGAATATGGACTAAAGGGCGAAAAGAATCATCTAACTCTCGCCGATGCAGACTTGGATCTAAAAGCCTTATTCAAAGCCTTAAATAAATTTGGCTGTGCAGGCCGCATTCTATGTGAAAGCCCCATCATGGAAGAAGATGCGTTGAATATGAAGAAGGCTTGGATGAAGGTGAGTGGGGAGAAGGAAAAGTAAAAATATCTGATTAACTTTGAAAATATTAAGCATAAAACATTTCGTTGGTAATATTTTGTGGCTTCTTTTGCTTGCCATACTTGTTGCTTGTCAAAGCCATACAGTTAATGATGTGCCAACAAATACTTTAGTTGTTAGCACGATACCTGTAGCTGTGACACCAACTGCTTTACCAACATTCACGCCAATGGCTTTTCCAACTGCTGGATTAGTACCAACAGCAATCTCTCCAACTGCTCTCTCTGATCTATCATCACTTGCCGTATCCACAGCAACTGAAAAATTTCCATTAGATAATCTTCGTATGGCTTACATTGTGGACGGAAATTTGTATGTTCAGAATGGCAGTAACCTGCCTAAAAAACTTTCTGATAGTGGCAAGGATTGGGCTCCTATTTTTTCAGACGATGGTGAGAAGATTATCTTTTATCGCGGAAAGTATTTAAACTACTATAACAGCATCTTTTCGGTCAACGCTGATGGAAGCCAGATGCAGGAAATAATAACAACTTCATGGCTGGATACACTTGGCATAGGGACAAAAGCGGGGCATCTGGCGTTTGTTCCAAATACGCATCAAATCATCTTTAATACATATCTATGTCCAGAATATGATCCGTCTTCAGATACAGGTTGTACTGTGGGATTATTTCTTGTCGATACCGATACAAGCAGAATCAAAGAAATCATGCCACCCACCTTAGGCGGTCGTTTGCCTATTGGCGGGGATTCGCGTTGGATTAGTAATTTCAGTATATCCCCTGACGGGAAATTAATATCAGTTGCCCATGAAGGACAAATAGATATATTAAACATGGATGGGAAAGTCATTCATCAAAGTATTATGAAATACTTAAGCGATATGCCTTCTGAACTTTATCCAAAGATGTACTGGCTTTCAGACTTAAGCGGATTGATCATAGCTCTCCCCGCAGAAATTGATTACCGCGGACCAGGGTATTCAGGTGACCCTACTTACACGATCTGGAGATATTCATTTGATGGTAATGTGGCGACCCAGATATCTTTGAATCCCGAACTATTATGGGTACATATGGAGTCTAATGATGTGGTGAGTATCTCGCCAAACAGGGAATGGGTTGTTTACTTTACAAAGGACTACCAAGTCTATAAGGGCAACCTATTGAACGGAAACACAGATCTGCTCCTACCATATGGATGGTTTTTGCCAATGCAGTGGAGTTCGAACAATATATATTTTGCTAATAATGCAAATCCAGCAGAACCTATTTTGGGTTCTGTTGACACGTTGCCGGGTTACGCCCCCGGATACTTTTTAGGCTGGATTGATGCGAAACGATTTATTTATTTTCCGCCCTTTGCTTACGTGAATAAAGAGGACATCCAAATTTTCGTGGGTGAAACTGGCAAGGATACGATTTTATCTTATGAGTCAAATGTTTTTGTTCCGAATGTATCCTCCTACTATTACACTTTTGTGTTTATTACTTTGGAGAGTAAATAAACGTAATTATCCTTTGCAATTTTTTTACTAATTACTTCTATAACTTTGCAACCAACCCAAAATCTGAGGGGATAAGTGAATACATATCGGCATTATAAAAATCTTTGCCTACTACCATTCTGTTTAACAAAAGCCCCTCATAATGTGCGCCGACTTTTTCTGCAACGCGTTTGCTGGGTTCATTTCCTACAGCAATAACGATCTCAGTGCGGATCAATTTCACCTTTTCAAATGCAAACTGCGCGATCAGCTTTGTAGCACGCCCGGCGATTCCCTCACCGTGACGCGAAGTCCGTACCCAATAGCCAAGATTGCAAAAATGATATATGGGATGAATATGACTCAAGCTACAGCCGCCGAGGATTTTTCCAGTTTTTGCATCAGAGATAGCAAAGGCATACATCCCGCCGTTTGACCATTGTGCGCGTGTAATGGTGATGAAGTTCGCGGCTACTTCACTTGTATATTGTTCATTTGCCCAGGACATCCACGGTTCGAGTTCAAGCAATGATTCCTGCACTGCTTGATACAGTTCATTTTCTTCCCCGAATTCAAAAGCACGCAGAGTGATGGTGTTATCTGTCAATGTAATAAATGGAAACATGGCTTCTCTTTAATATTATTTTTTCAGTGCTTGCAAATGTTCTTCAATATGAGCCAGACTGCGTTCCACCCAAAGCTGCAGAGTGAGTCCTTCGCCGCTTGTTTCATGTCTGCTTTCGCGTGACCACACTTCTGCTGGCAGCTTTTTTAAATCTGTGCATAACTCTTCAACATTTGTAATAAACTCACTCAAAATCTTCTCGAGCGATTCATCCTTGTTGTAATGCGAAGCCATCCACTCATCTGCATCGAAACTTTTAAATTCGGGATTATCTTCATTTTGCGTTTGATGAATGCGCACGCCGTAGATCATTTTTTCCACATCGCGTATGTGAGATGCGATCTGATGCAATGTCCACTCACCTTCCACTTTTGCAAAAGGATCACGGATCGCCTCACATGCCAAACGAAATTCCTGTGCGGCTTCGCTCAATCTCTCTATCATCTTTACGCGATACTCAAACAATTCCTTCATTTCGCCTCCAACGCAGACATTACATCTTTTATCACATTCTCTGAATTTTCAATTGCACACACTCGAATCCCATACAGACTTAATTCCTGATCTGCTGCTTGAGATAACATCGTCAGCCCGGCCTTGCTGGATAAATAAGCGCCTATATCTCGCTTCCCGCTTAACTCTTCACCTGCTCCTGCGACGATATTTATGATCACCCCTTTGCCTTTCTCTTTCATTACGCGTCCCACAGATTGGATCATTAAGAATGCGCCTGTGAGATTGACATCCAATGTGCGGTGCCAGTCCCATTCATCCATGTTTAATAATGAAATATGAGGCTCTACTGCGGCATGATTGATGAGGATGTCAATTCCGCCGAGTTCATCTTCTACATTTTTTACCAGATATTGCACACCGACTTTCTTTGCAATATCTTCAATAAAAGCTTTGGATTTTCCGCCGTTTGCATTTATTTCTGAAACCAGCTCTTCCACATTGTTGGGAGAAATATCATTGGCTGCAACAAATGCACCTAGTTTTGCAAATTCTAAAGCAAGAGCACGCCCAGCACCTTTTCCCGCGCCAGTGATCAAAACAACTTTTTCTTTTAGATCATTCATTGTTTACCTGGCATATTGGGATCGTATCAGGGTTTTCATTTGCATTCAAAGGCAAACCAAAATAAGGCGATGGATCGTACGTGTTGTTGATATCCAATTCGTTTTTGAAATTACCAAAGCCATCATCCTCCACAACAGACACATGCAAATGGACTCCAACAGGATTATTCGGGTCGCCGGAATAATTTCCCTGATATCCAATGAATGTGCCAGCCTCTACAAAGACTTCTTCTGTGCCCGCGGGGAAGAAAGATGAGATAAAGGAATTTCCATATGGGTCCGCCATATGAGTGTAGTACACCCATATCTGACGGCCTTGTTTAAGCGGATCATTTGGCACGCGGATAATAACTGTGGATAGCCAATCTGATTCGCGGGTGAGGTAACCGGGATAAGCTGCAACAATAGGGGTAACTCCGACTTCTATCCCTGAGAAAATGTCTATTCCGGCGTGGCGGTGACCGGCGTAGAATGAATCGTCCCAGATAAACCCGATCAAACCGTTCGTGGGAAAAATGAATGGAGCTTCGCTGCATTTGCTTCCGCTGGTCATCATCAAGTCGGGTCGCGAAGATGGGTTGTTGAACCATTCAAAAACTTTTGCTGTGCGGGCGGAATTTTTTCCAAAGTTAAAATAAAAATACGCTCCTGTAGTGAGAATCGCCACGAAGAGCGCGAGCAAAACGAATTTTTTAGACATCCTCGCATTATACCCATTTTGCATTGAACCTTAAAGTTTGTGTCAGATTCGGTAACTTCTTATTGATTTTTTGCAAGATTTGTTATAAGATAGTTATAGAAACATTGCAAGTCGTTTCACCCGAAAAGGCAAACTCATCGTGAGGTGAGGACGCAAAGTCATGGGTCTGTTGCGTAGCAGACTGCCAGACTGCCGAAGTTTTTTTTCGGCACTTTTTCTTTTAAGGAGGTGACCTCTTATAGATTTGAAAATGTTTGGTATTCGTTAAGAACCAAAGACAATCTTATGGGACTACTTTCTAGAGGAGAGAAAGATGCATAGAAAAATTTTCTACACATTTCTGGTCTTTGTACTTACGTTTTCCCTGTCTACTCCGGCTTTGGCTCAGGATAGTGGACAGTTTACTTCACAGGCAGGAGCTAAATCGTACATTGTTGTCCTGGCAAATGATCCAATCATTGCTTACGAAGGCGATGTTGCGGGTTACGCAGCCACAGAACCTGACAAGGGGAAAAAGGTTAATCCCAATAGCGCCCATGTGCGCAAATACGAAAAATTCCTTGAATCAAAACATGCAGAGTCCCTTCAGGATGCAGGAGTAAGCACTCAGGCAAAGGTGCAGGACTTCGCTTTTGCATTGAATGGGTATTCTGCAATTTTGACTCAGGAGCAGGTAGATGCGCTCAAACTGCAGAAGGACGTTGTATTGGTGCTTGAAGACCAAATGCGCTATGTTGAAACGGACAGCACTCCAACCTTCCTTGGTTTGACGGTTGCCGGCGGCGCATATGCCAGTGGGTATACTGGCGAAGGCGTGGTGGTCGGCATCATTGATACAGGCATTTGGCCCGAACATCCGTCGTTTGCTGATGATGGCAGTTATTCGGCACCTCCAACAGGAGCACTACCCTGTGAATTTGGAAACACTGCTCATAACCCGAATGATGTTCCGTTCACTTGTAACAATAAATTGATTGGTGCGCGTCAGATGTTGGCTACCTATCGCGCCTTGATCGGCGCTGACCCTGATGAGTTCGACTCAGCGCGTGATGACAATGGCCATGGGTCTCACACTGCATCCACGGCAGCAGGAAATTCCGGCGTCACCGCAACTGTATTGGGCTTGCCCGCAGGTACTATCTCTGGCATTGCTCCGCGTGCTCATATTATTGCTTATAAGGGCCTTGGCAATGGTGGAGGTTTTACCTCTGATCTGGCTGCGGCAATTGATCAGGCTGTTGCAGATGGCGTGGACGTGATCAATTACTCCATTGGCGGTGGTGCTGGAGCAGTTAGTGCCGATGAACTCGCCTTCCTCTTCGCCGCCGATGCCGGTGTCTTTGTGGCTTCATCAGCTGGTAACTCTGGTCCAAACCCTTCCACCCTCGGCGATCCAGGCACTAAGCCCTGGCTTACCACAGTTGGCGCAAGTACGCAGCCCCGCTTCTTACAAGGTACGGTCGTTCTCGGCAACGGAGCCCAATATACTGGTGCTTCCATCACGGCGGGCGCAGGTCCTTCACCACTGGTGGATGCCGCCTCTTTGGGTAATGACATCTGCAATCCCGCAGTCGCGTTCTCTGGTAGTGTTTCCGGCAGCATCGTGCTCTGCCGGCGCGGTGTAGTTGGTCGGGCTGCCAAAAGCCTGGCGGTCTTGAATGCTGGCGGTGTGGGCATGATCATGTACGAGAATAGTGATGCTGGCAATTTGTTCTCAGACACACACTGGGTACCTTCAGTACATGTGGATAATACTCCCGGCCTGGCGATCAAGGCTTACATCACTGCCAATCCCGGCACAGCGACAGCGCAGATTTTGGCTCCGCAAACCGGTGTATGGCCCTACGCGCCATCCATGACCGAGTTCAGTTCACGCGGTCCCAACCCGGTTGCTCCAGACATTATCAAGCCTGATGTCACCGCACCTGGTCTTCAGATATTGGCTGCCAATTCGCCGTTCCCCGACCTCGGCACCACTCCTCCTGGTGAATTATTCCAGGCCATTGCCGGAACATCGATGTCAAGTCCGCATGTGGCGGGTGTCTTTGCGTTGCTAAAGCAGGCGCATCCCGAGTGGAGCGCGGCGATGGCAAAATCGGCCCTTATGACGACAGCGTACCAGAATGTTCTGGATAATAACAGGACCAGCCCGGCTGATCCGTTCGATATGGGTTCTGGGCACATTAGACCGGGAGGTAAATGGCAAAAGGGTTCTATTAATGAGCCTGGCCTTGTCTATGATGCAGGAATCAATGATTATCTGGGCTTCATGTGTGACGCATTCCCCGCAGTCTTTACGAACCCGGCTGCAACATGTGCATTACTGGCCTCGAGCGGGATTCAGACAAAAGCTTATAACCTTAATTACCCATCCATCGGTATTTCACAGGTTGCAGGCACCAAGACCGTGACTCGTACAGTCACCAGCGTGGCTAAAGAAAACGGCTGGCGTACTTACACTCCCACTATTGTTGCACCTCCGGGATACACAGTTACAGTTTCGCCCTCGACCATCAAACTGAAATCGGGCCAGTCAGCTACCTTCACCGTTACAGTTAAGAATGTCAGTGCTCCGCTTGGTCAGTGGCGCTTTGGCTCGCTGACGTGGAAGGATAACACTGGTCACTACAATGTATATAGCCCCATTGCTGTCAAGGCTGCCTTGTTTGAGGGCCCAGCCGAGGTTTCAGGCAGTTACACTGTGTCCTTCGGATACACCGGTCCATTTTCAGCTACCGCGCGTGGGCTGGTTCCTGCAACGACATTTAACCATGCTGTCAATACCGGTGACTTCACATGTGATCCTGTTACCATCCCTGCAGGCACCACTTACGCACGCTTCCAGATGTTCGATGCAAATACCAGCCCGGCCGGCGACATCGACTTGCTGGTTTTCAGAGGCGCTACACTAGTTGGTCAGAGTCTCGGCGGGACGTCGGAGGAAGTGGTTAATCTGCTGAATCCGATTGCAGGGGCATACACCGCATGTTTGGATGGCTTTGCTACCGGAAATCCGTCCAATACTACTCTGTTCACCTGGGTGCTTGGCACAACTGCCGCAGGTAACATGACAGTAACTGCGCCAAGCTCGGCTACTATTGGTACTACGGCAACAATCAACCTGACGTTTAGTGGGTTGACCCCTGGTATCAAGTATCTTGGCAGTGTTGCCTACAGTGGCGTTCCCGGATTACCTAACCCCACTATTGTCCGTGTGAATCCCTAGTCATAGTGGTAAAAGGGCGAATCTCTTGCGGCTAGAAGAGTTGCCCTAGAAATAAGGAGCCGCCCGCAGGTTTACCTGCGGGCGGTTTTGAATCTCTTAGTGACCAAATGACTAATTACCTTCACCGGGAGGAATGCTGTTATCAGGTGTAGATGATGTATTGTGTTTAGATGGCGTAAGATTAAAAAAATCGATTTGGGGTGGTGGATTAGTATCTTTAACAACTATTTCGCAAAGGAATGGCTCGCGAAAACCTCCACTGTGATACGGATAGATTTGATTACTAACCTGGAGTCTGATCAGCAGGCCATCTTCGGGAACTTGTATATAAACCATTCCTGGTTGAGGACAACCCAGACTCGCATCAGGCCAGACCACACTTGTAGCTTCGAGAAGAATAATTTGATCAACCGAAATTGTGAGCCGTTGGGCAAGATCTGCTTTTGCTTTTTCGATCAGGTCTTGTAATCCAGCATCAGAGGGTGTTGGTATAGATGTGGACATTTGTGTAATATCTCCTTGGGTGGGCGAGACAGGCCCATCCGTTTCAACGGGAATGGACTGGCATCCTACGCTGAAGACAAGTATACATAGGGTAATTAAACTAACAAGAATTCTCATACGTACCTCCGTATAGTGTTAATAACGATAGCACTATCCGAAATGTTCCTCTGAAGTTCTAACATATTTTCTATTTTTCACCAATATTTTTCTTATGAGTTCTCGTTAAGATAAGGAAAATTATTTGAACATAAAAGGAGAAATAAAAAATGACACTCTATATCCAACCTTATCCGTTTCGCCGCATGTCTCGCCGCTCCCTTGAGCAACCACAACAGAATTCATTGAATGTGAATGTTAGCGAGCAGGATGATGCCTACGTTCTTTCAGCACTTGTGCCTGGCTTACAGGCTGAAGACTTGAACATTCAAGTCTTGGAAAATGTAGTCAGCATCGAAGGCGAATATCAAGCCGAGGAAACTGAATTTCTGTTGAACGAGCTTCCCAACGGTTCATTCCGCCGAACCCTGCGCCTGCCTACTGAAATTGAAGCAGATAAGGTTGAAGCGAAGATCGCTGATGGTGTGCTTACCTTGCGCCTGCCTAAAGCTGAGTCTGCCCGCCCGAAGAAAATCAAAATCGCTGTCAACTAAGTATGACGGCACTAAAAAGAGACGCTGCAAAAGCGTCTCTTTTTGATTAAGATTTATTTGCAGGGCTGGAGTCCCTTTTTTTGCTTTGGCTAAATCAAGCAGTATAATTCTGCCATTCTTAATTTCTGGAGTAAAACGTGCGTTTTAAATATTTCTTCTTCGCGACCTTGATCATCGCCATTCTGAGTGCATGTGGAAACCCTTCCACTGAGATACCGGGTCCCACGGTTGTACCGAGTCATACTCCGCAGCCAACGGCCACGATCATCCCAACGCTATCCACACCGCTGGCAATTCTTGTTCTGCCTGCAGATATGGACCAGGCCGCATCTGACTTATATCAAAAAACGGTCTACGACCTTGCGCAACAATCCAGTTTTCGTTTTCAAGTACGCAATACTCTTACGCCTGCCGATCTTGCCGACCCTACTTTGAAAGTAGTGATCGCTTTGCCGCCTGACCCAGGTGTTGCCTCGCTTGCACCCACTGCGCCGAATGTGCAATTTCTTGCGGTTAATATTCCTGATCTCACCGTTGGCCCTAACATAAGTGTACTTGCTGCAGATACTCAAGTGGAACTGCCTGCTTTTCTTGCAGGTTATACAGCCGCGATGCTAACAACTGAATATCATATTGGCATGCTTATTCCAAAAGATAATCAGGATGCAATCCGCGCTTTCAATGCATTCAATAATGGAATGAAATACTATTGCGGTTTGTGTCGTACTTTTTATTTAACACAAATTGCCTATCCCACTTATGTTGAAATCCCAGGGGATGAAGACCCCAAGAATTATGGCGGTTATGCCAACCTGCTGATCAATGATCGTGACGTGGATACGATTTATATTTATCCTTCATTGATCACCAATGATTTTCTCGCCTACGTTGGAACAACAGGCGCGCTGTTATTTGGAACCTCAATGCCGGAGCAGCGCCCCGGTGGCTGGGTGATGACAATTGCACCAGACACGGTCAAAGCGATACAATCTGCATGGCCTAATTTGGTTGCAGGGCAGGGTGGGATTAACGTTCAATCCCCGCTCGGGCTTGCAGATGTAGACCCAGACCTGCTCACCCCCGGAAAGCTCCGCCTAGTTCAAGAGACTCTGGACGCCTTACTGGCAGGCAGAATATCAACAGCAAATCCTTAAACAAAAAGTGGCAGATACATCTGCCACTTTTTTATTTAACAACAAAATATTTATTGATGCCGCGCCAGCCATGCCATGGATTTGATCAACAGAGCCATCGGGCTAATAGATGTTGGTAGATGTTCATCCACACCTGCATAATGATAATCAAAGATTTCCTGCTCATCTTCTTTGGGAGTAAGTAGTAGGAGTGTGCCTTTGGTAGTGGAGCGGAGTTCCTTGCAAAGACCGATCTGTTCAAGCTGAGGCAGGTTCAGGTTAAGGATGATCAATGTAGGAGAAAGCAGGTTGGAAGTTTGCAAGGCATTGTCAGGTAATGCTTCACTGATCACATGACAATTCTTTTGCTGAAATAAATTCTCCCATACTGTCACCATTTCTGAGTCGCGTGAAATGATCAAAACAGTTTGCATATCGTTGTAGTTTGTTTCAGTTTTCCAGGCAATCATAATCATTGTCCTTATCTTGTTTACTGCTTGTCACTTAAATTTCTAAACACACAGATGTCACCATACGAAAAAATAATGTTTATTTTCCCCATTTATGCAGTACTGTGTAATTCTATCTATTGAGTTGACTGATGTGTTAGTAATAAACCTGCCCCCTCGGTACTATTTCAATTATTGCTAAGACGCATAATCCAAATTGATAAAAATCCTTGACTAACTTTTACTTTGCGTGATAAACTCACGCTCGCTTGAAACAAAAGCAAATCTAAGAAAGGAGGCGCACGCTTAATGATAATGAACAAGTTACCCAAATTCACTTTCTTCATCGGCTTTGCCGATTTTGATTCTCGTAGTGCGCCTGCTGCCCATTAGACTCTTTTAATTTGTTGTCTTACGGCCACGGCGCAACTGCGACCCGTGGCCGTTTTTATTTAAGCATGGCAGCCATGGGTTAATGACCTGTGGCTGTTTTTTTATTTCCCCCTTTTCTCTTTTTAGTGAAGTGTATAAGCAGAGAAAAGGATGGTATTGGAGGAAACCATGTTAGATATACAAACTCAATTATTCGACGCACAGGATGTCCGTTTTGGGCCGATTGACCACGAAACACATCCCGATATCGAATCCAAATGGACGCATGACGCCGAATTCATGCGCCTAATGGAATTGAAACCTGTTCGTCCGCTTTCGCCTGCGATGGTTAAGAAGCAGTATGAAACGATTGAGAAGGAGATGGAAGAAGATAAGAACCTGTTCTACTTCACCATCCGTGCCCGCGAAGATGAACGCTTGATTGGCAAAGCTGTCGTAGAGTGGATCGACTGGACGAATGGCAATGGCTTTCTCCGCATCGGTATTGGTGCGGTAGAGGATCGCCGCAAAGGATATGGTTCGCAGGCATTGAGCATGTTGCTGCGCTATGCCTTTGGCGAATTGAATCTCTATCGTGTCACTGCGGTTGTGCCAGCTTATAACGAAGGTGCGCTTGCTCTCTTTCAGAAGTTCGGTTTTATGGAAGAGATTCGCAGACGGAAAGCTTTGAACCGTGACGGTGAAATTTGGGACCTCGTCTCTTTCGGCTTGTTGAATGCTGAATGGCGCGAGCAAGTAAACAGTCGAGGGTGAAGCGATGAAAGATATTTATCGCGGATCCCTCGTCCGTCTCGCGTCCCAATCTGCTGATGTGCTTGCAAAAGCCTTTGCAAATTGGGATCGAGATACAGAGGCCCACCGCCTTGCAGACAGTGACCCCGCACAGTTATGGTCTGAAAAAAAGATCAAGGAATTCATCGAAAAAGATGCTGAAAAACATTCGCAGGCATTTCGATTTGCAATTCATACACTTGATGAAGATAAATTGATCGGCTCTGTTTCGCTGTGGATCAATTCGTGGACCCACAGCGAAGCATGGGTTGGCATCATGGTGGGTGATCGTAATTATTGGAGTAAGGGTTATGGCACAGACGCCATGAAACTGGTGGCGCAATATGGATTCATTGAATTGAATCTGCGCCGAATTTCGCTTGGCCTTCATTCTTATAATCCACGTGCATTGAAATCTTATCAAAAAGCTGGCTTTCAACTGGAAGGCACCATGCGTGGCGAAGGGTTACGTGATGGAGTTCGTTATGATAGTTTGTGGATGGGCATCTTGCGCGAAGAATGGCTGGCACAGCAGGAGTCAAAATGAAAGATATTCTCAAAGGCGAATTAGTGAGACTCTCTGCTGTTGACCATGAAGAGCTTGGCAAGGCATATGCCAAATGGAATCAAGATTCTGAATTGACGCGTTATCTCGATGCGAGAATGGTTGCTTTGCGATCATCAAAAGCCATTTCAGATTTCTTTGAAAAAGAAAATAAAGAAGTATCTCCCATGGAACATCCTTTTACAATCCGCGCACTGGATGATAATCGTCTGCTGGGTGATATCGGCCTTTATGTCGTTAACAACTGGGGGCCGCGTGATGCATTTGTAGGTCTCGGTATTGGCAATCGCGAAGATTGGGGTAAAGGTTATGGCACCGATGCGATGAAGGTTGCTTTAGGTTATGCCTTTACTGAACTTAACTTGCGCCGTGTCACATTGAATGTTTTTGAATATAACCCGCGCGCCATACGTTCTTATGAAAAAGTTGGCTTTCAACATGAAGGACGTATGCGAAAGGCATTGTTACGTGATGGAAAACGCTGGGATATGCTTTACATGGGCATCCTGCGTGACGATTGGATGGAGAGGAAACAATGACACAACATCAACTAAATGAAACGCTTCTTGACTCAAGCCTGAAACTGCGTGCTGCCCAATGGGCAGACCTTAACGCTGTTGCACAACTCATCTACGATGTCTGTGAAGATGATGGCGACACGACTGTTGCTGTCACGCCCGAAGAGTTAAAACTTGAATGGCAGAACGAAGGCTTCAAACTGGAAACAGATGCATTTCTCGTGGAAACCAAAGATGGACGTGTGGTTGGTTATGAAGAATTTACTAACACGCATGAACATTACAGCCTGAACACAGACGGATATGTGCATCCTGATTTGACGGGCCATGGTATCGGCACAACGTTATTGCGTGCGGTTGAAGTACGCGCGCGCGAGGCAGTGAAGTTGGCTGATCCCGATCTGCGTGTATTTCTAAGAAGCACCATAGATAATCGCGATGAGGCCAGCAACGACTTACATAAGGCCGAGGGATATTCTCCTAAACGATATCACTGGCGCATGGAAATCAAACTCGAGGAGGCACCTTCTTCAGTGATATTGCCGGATGGAATTGAATTACGTCCGTTCAACCGCGATGAACATGCTCATCTTGTTTGGGAGGCGCAGAATGAATCCTTCCGCGATCATTGGGGAAGTCATGACATTCCATTTGCTGATTGGGAGCATGGGAAGTTTGGTCGTGAAGATTTTGACCCAACCCTGTGGATGATTGCATGGGATGGTAATCAAATAGCTGGATTTTCACAGAATCGATTTCGTATGGGTGTTGGCTGGATCGGCACTTTAGGCGTTCGCCGCCCATGGCGCAAAAATGGACTTGGTCTTAGCTTGCTACAACATTCATTCGGAGAATTCTACAAACGCGGTACAAAGACAATCGGCTTGGGAGTGGACGCATCCAGCCCTACCGGCGCGACACGTCTGTATCAACGAGCAGGCATGGTTGTAGCGAGTGAGTTCCTTACTTATGAAAAGGAATTACGCGCTGGTAGAAGTTTGGAAGAATGAGGAAAACATGAGTACTATACTTGAAAAATCTAAAGTTGAATTGCCAAAAGGATTCACAGTCCGAGGCGCAAATATAAATGATGTTGAGTCTGCGCTGAAGTTATTCAACGCGTGGTCTCAATCAACGATTCAAGAGGATGATCTTTCTGATCCGAGCGTCCTTCGCAATGAGTGGGTCTCGCCAGGATTTGATCCTGCCAGAGATATTCGTCTCGTATTCTCACCTGAACGAATGATGGTCGGCTATATCGAAGTTTGGACAACCGCCAAACCACCCGTCCATCCGTGGATATGGGGACGAGTCCACCCTGAGTTTAGCGGGCTTGGTATCGGTACATGGTTGTTGCAGTGGGCTGAGCAACGCGCGCACATTGCATTGGATGAGTTACCTGCCGACCTGCGCTTTGCCCCGCGCGTGGGCATATATCGTACTGCCAAAGATTCCAAAAAGTTATTTGAAGATCTGGGCTTTACACAAATCCGCAGTTCATACGAAATGCAAATTGATATGGAAACTGCGCCTCCCACACCAATCTGGTCTAAAGGCATTACTCTCAAAATCGCCGACCCTGAAAAAGATATGCAAGATGTGTACAAGGCAGTTAGGGAATCGTTTCGCGACCATTTTGGGCATGTTGAAGAACCTTTTGAAGAAGGGTTTGCACGCTTCACGCACTTCATGACCGGGGAAAGTTTTGACCCAAGCTTGTGGTTCCTTGCAATGGATGGCGACGAAATCGCGGGGATTAGTCTGTGCCGTCCAAAATCCTACAATGACCCGGAGTCAGGTTTTGTGAATACCCTGGGAGTTCGCCGCGCCTGGCGTAAACGTGGAGTTGGGCTGGCACTCCTCCAACATAGTTTTGCCGAATTTTATCGCCGTGGCAAGCGCAAGGTAGGCTTGGGCGTGGATGCTGAAAATTTGACTGGCGCTTTGAGACTATATGAGAAGGCAGGTATGCACCTTCACCAGGCTTTTGACCTATTTGAAAAGACGGTTCGCTCCGGACGTGAAATCAGTGTAGAATCACTATCAGAATAAACTACCGGTTTCCGTAATAAGGAGAGATTTATGAACCTGCGTTGTATCTATTGTCAGACCCCTTTTACCCTCGCTCGCACTGAAATGCTGGGTGCTATTATCTCAATGAATGAGAAGGGCCAAAACCATTATGATGCTCATTGTCCGCGTTGCCGCCGCGCCAATTCAATATCCCGTCAGCGGATGGAATTATTCTTCCCCAATTGGCAGGATGCTGCTAAACATCAAGCATCTGCACCAGTTGATTCACCGCCAGCCTCTACTTCTCTTAAGACAGAGCCTATCTCTAAAACGATGAAGGAAGCAGTCATAAAGAAGGCTGCTGCTAAAGCCGCTGGTCCTAAGAAAACCGCTGCGACCTCAACTACAAAGGCAAAGAAAACTACAGCAAGCAAGCCTGCGAAGAATGCCCCAGCAAAAGGCAAAAAGAAGTAAAGACTCTATTTTAATTTTTTCATTACAAAGCCGAGAGGACGCGAGTCTTTAAGGCTTTGTGGGTTAAAGGGATAAAGCGATAATGACCATTCGTGCAGTATTTTTTGATTTTGGCGGTGTACTCATGCGAACTGAATTCCAGGCTCCGCGCCAACATTTGGCGGAGCGTTTCAAACTGGAATACGATGATATCGATAAGATTGTTTTTGCAAGCGAATCAGCTCGGCGTGCTACCTTGGGTGAAGTCACAGAAGAATCGCATTGGGTGGAAACCTTGGAGCGGTTGAAACATCCGGTATCTGAAGTTAATTCTTTTAAAGATGCATTTTTTGGCGGCGATGTGTTGGACCGTAATTTATTTGAATATCTTCGTTCCTTGCGTGGCAAGGTTCATACAGGATTAATATCCAATGCCTGGAGTGGTTTGCGCGAATTCATAGTTAACGAAAAGATCATAGATGAGTTCGATACTGTGATCATATCGGCAGAGGTAGGGACGATGAAGCCTGATACAAAAATCTTTGAAATCGCGCTGGAACAGGCCAAGGTCCGCGCGAATGAGGCGGTCTTTGTAGATGATGTAAAAGTCAATATTGAAGCTTGTGAAAAAGTTGGTATGAAAGGCATACTCTTTAAAGATCCACAAGAAACAATCGATCAATTGGATCGATTGTTGAAAGTTAAAAGGTAATCAACTTGAATTTAATAACCCACCTTACGGAGTGTCATTCTGAGCGAAGCGACACTTGCGCCGTACGCCAGCGCGGTGAGAATCTCTGTCTTTGGGGATTGAGACTCTTTGCCTCGCTCAGAGAATCATGCTTAAGCAGGTAAGGGGAGTTAATATAAAGGCAAAAAATGTTTCCTAACTTAAAGTTAGATGCTACAAAAGTCTATTTATTTATTGAGTTTACGGCATCAGCCTTCTTCTCAATGATGTTCGTCACAATGTCACTTTATGAAGCTACAGTTGCTGGGCTTACTCCTCTGCAGCTTGTGCTCGTTGGTACTACGCTGGAAATTTCTGCGTTTGTGTTTGAAATTCCCACAGGTATTGTGGCAGATGTATATTCCCGCCGCTTGTCCATCATCATCGGTTATTTTCTAATGGGATTGGGTTTTCTTATCGAGGGACTCTTTCCTGCTTTCTTACCGATCTTACTGGCGCAGATTGTTTGTGGGTTGGGATACACCTTCACCAGCGGAGCCACGCAAGCATGGATCTCAGATGAGATCGGTGAAGAACCTGCCAATCAACTTTTTCTGCGGGCCACGCGTGTTGGGTTGACTGCTTCTTTGCTTGGGATGGGACTTGCCATGTTAATCGGCGCGAATAATGTAGTCCTGCCGATTCAACTTGGTGCAGTGGGAGTGATCATAATTGGTTTTGTGCTCATTTTCATCATGCCTGAGACAGGTTTTAAGCCAGCACCAAAAGAAGATCGCAACACATGGCAGCATATGTTGCATACCTTCAATGAAGGTGTAAAGTCTGTTCGTGCCCGCCCACGCCTGATTACTATTCTCGGCGTAGGTTTGTTTTACGGTTTGTATAGTGAAGGGTTTGACCGTCTGTGGGTGAAGCATTTGCTCGATAACTTTGATATCCCTATATTCTTCGGTAATAATCAAGTTGCCTTTTTTGCTATGCTTCGTATTGCTGGTTCGATATTAACGATTTTTGCGATTCGTTTTGTAGAAAAGCGGATTGACTCAGGCAGTTCACTAGCGATTGGGCGTGGGATGTTGATCGTAACGGGATTGATCGCAGCCGCGATGATCGGCTTCGCAAATTCTTCGCTTCTTCCTTTAACGTTGGGCCTGTATCTCGTCGTCAACGTTTTCCGCGCTGTTAGTAATCCGCTTTACTCAGGATGGGTGAATCAAAAACTTGATCCACAAACACGGGCCACAGTTCACTCGATGGTGGGGCAGGTGGACGCTTTTGGTCAGATCGCTGGCGGCCCAAGTGTGGGGTTGGTTGCGCGATTCTTCTCAGTTGTTGCGGCTATTACAACTTCGGGTTTGCTTCTTTTACCTGCCATGCTGCTCGTAGGCAGAGCCAATTCACAGTCTAGAAATGAAGCGAATATTGAAGCGACGACAACTTCATTAGAGTAAATAAGTCAAATAAATGGGAGGTGGTTAATTTAATCAACTTCCATTTGGCTTTTCCTGACAAGAATGTATGGTAGAAAATTGACGCATTATCGCCTTGCATGTATAATTTTCCAACTTATCTCTTAAGAGGGATAAGTAGAGGAATCATATGGCTCTACGCGGAAATTTACGTGATTTTACAGTCACCCAACTTCTTAACCTGATCAACCTTGCCAGCAAAACTGGAACGTTGGTCGTGGATGGAACCTCGGAACAGGCTTATATTTCGTTCCGCGAGGGGAAGCTTGCATATGCACGTATCGGCCAGGAAGATGGAAGCCTGGCTTCTGTTTTGCATAAAGCAAATAAGATCAATGCCAATCAATATCGTGCCATTGCAGATCGGGCAGGTCAAATGACCGATAAGGAACTGGGCTTGCTTCTTATTAATGCAGGTTATGTTTCTCAGGAAGATATTCTGTTAAATTTGCAGGGATATTTTACTGAGGTGGTTCGCAGGTTGTTTACATGGGTGGAAGGTATCTTCCGCTTTGAAAATGAAATGCTTCCGCCGGAAGATCGGATCAACGTCAGGCTTGATCTTGAGAACATTATTATTGAAGGTTCACGTCAACTGCGCGAACTGGAGCAGTTGCAGGATGAAATTCCCAGTCTTGATATGGCTCTCAAATTCACTGAACGTCCGTTGACCAATGTGAACTTAAGTGTAGAAGAATGGAAAGTTGTAAAGTTTGTTGACCCGAAGAATACAATGAAACAGATCGCAAGCACAAATAAATTAAGCGATATTGATATTCGCAGAATCGTTTATGGTCTTTTGCAGGCTGGCCTGGTTGAGTTGGTACGTCCTGCAGGTGCACCTACTCCATCTAGCGCGAAGCAATTCCCAACGCAGGATAAAGAAGAACAGAAATCATTGATCAATAAGTTGATTGGCCGCATTCGTACAATGTAGCACATTTGGGTTAGAAGGATAGGAATTATTATGCAAACGGTCAAAATGGTAGTCACGGGTCCATTCAGCGCTGGCAAGACACAGTTTATTCAGTCTGTCAGTGAAATTGATGTTGTCGCGACAGAACGCAAGATCTCTTCGGATGAAGAACGCTCTGTGAAATCAGCTACAACAGTAGCGATGGATTTCGGCCGCATCACTGTAGACGAAGACCTGGTCCTGTATCTTTTTGGAACTCCTGGCCAGAAGCGCTTCGACTTCATGTGGGAGATTCTTTCAGAAGGCATGTTGGGTTTTATTGTGATGGTGGATAGTACCCGACCTGAAACATTCCGCGAGGCTCGTTCGATCCTGGAAACTTTCCGCGCGTATGCTCCTACTCCATTTGTGGTCGCCGCGAATAAACAGGATGCAGAAGAAGCCTGGGAACTTGAAGATGTACGTCATGCTTTGCGTCTTGATAGTAATACAAAGCTTTTGCCCTGTGTTGCAACGAATCGTGATACTGTGAAAACGGTTTTGCTTGAATTGCTGTACAGTATCATGAAAGAAATGGATTCCTGAAAGTAGGAATTGGTAATCGTTTGCTGTGTCTTCAATCACTACAGATCAGGGAATAGTTCATTACGAGGTATACGGGCGCGGGCGTCCGGTAATCCTTTTGCACGGATGGCTTGGCTCATGGGGGTTATGGCAGGAAACAATGGCATATCTCGGTGCATTTTATCGTACCTATGCTTTGGATTTTTGGGGGTTTGGAGAATCTGGTAAGAAGCGTGAGACGTATGCCGTTTCAGATTTTGTAAGCCTCGTAAATCAATTTATGGAACAGTTGGGGATCGTCCATGCGCCTTTAGTGGGGCACAGTATGGGTGGTACAGTCAGCCTCTCTGTTGCTATTCAATATCCCGAACGTGTTAGTAAAGTAGTTGTTGTTGGCTCTCCGATGGTAGGGTCATCACTTGCACCGTTACTTAAGCTTGCTGGCTATCGTCCAATTGCGTTTATGTTATTCAATATGATGGGGGTGTTTCGCACAGGAATGCGAATGTATTCTCCTATTATATGTAAAGACCCGCGTTTTCCAGCGATGATGGATCGTGATCTTTCACGAACTACTGTTGAATCCTTCCTGCGCTCGATTTCATCGCTTCGCCGTACTGACTTGTCTCCAATGCTTCCACAGATCAGAGTCCCAGCGATGGGGATGTATGGTGATAAGGATGTGATCGTTCATCCTTTGCAATGGCAGCCCATGCAAAAGGGAATTACTCATGCATTGATTGAGCGTTTTCCGATGGCGGGTCATTTTCCCATGTTGGAAGAGCCGGCAAATTTCAGTCAAAAATTAAAATCATTTCTCGACCAGGATTTCCCCGCTCTATGAGCAGTGAGTCCTTTTTTTATCCTCAGAAAATGGGCAGGATCATTTTTATGGGGATGGAGGAAGTAATAGGATTAAGCGGGGTGGACGCGGTACTTCGCCTTGCATCTCTTGAACAATTTATTAGAAATTATCCAACAACACACTCAGACCGTGCCTTTTCCTTTGAAACGGTGAGTCTGCTGCAAAGTACGCTGGAACAAGTCTACGGTCCACGTGGTGGGCGTGGATTGGCTCTACGAGTTGGGCGCTCCTGTTTCAAGTATGGCCTTAAGGAATATGGATCCATGCTTGGGCTGACTGAAATGGCGTTTCGTTTGCTTTCACTGCCAACAAAATTGCATACAGGCGCAAAAACATTTGGTGACCTTTTCAATAAACACACTGACCAAAAGGTGCGTGTGGAAGAAAAGGATGATCAGATTTTCTGGCACATTGAGCGATGTCCGTTGTGTTGGGAGAGAAAAGCAGATGAGCCAATTTGCCATTTGGCTGTGGGGTTATTACAAGAGGCTTTATATTGGCTGAGCGGGGGCAAAGTGTTCGATGTAACAGAAATGGCTTGTATTGCCCGAGGCGACTCAACCTGTACTATCGTTATAGATAAAACTCCGCTTTCCTAGCTGGAAAACTTCATTTCGGTTTATTTACAGTTTTGTTGGATGGGATGTTTTATCACATACTTTGATTTATAATCCTTTATATGCTTAAGGTTATTCTACATGCGCAGAACCAGATCATGCCGTTTTGCGAAACCGCGCGCGAATTGCGCATTCAAAACACGCCTCTTTGGCTTCATCAACGCAACCTACTTGCTCCCTATGTGACGCGTGAAATGGAACTCACTCAGGGTGAGCGGTTACAGCCTGTGCGTGAACCCACCATTGTTTATCGTGATAATCTATTTTTTGACCAATTCTATATTAAAGCCTTTATGGATGCGGCGATAAAAAAGAATCGTCCTGTGCGAGCGGCTTTTCGCGCAGACGACCCTGCTTTCCGTGAGCATGCTTTGCCTCTCTCTACATCTTATACACCTGCAGGCAGTTTATACCTCGCAGACTTGTGGTATTACCCGAATGGTCCAATGGTAGGTGTGGAACCACTTGTTATCGATATGCAGGCGCGCGAGATCGGTTATTACCATGTGCCAACTTATATGGGTGATCAAAGCGGCGACCTTGTATTTCAAGTACCTTTGCGTGCCATGATGGCTATTGATTCATGGGTGCATGTTTTTATTGCTGATATGGTCTTCGGTCAATTTGCACACGGGGCTCGTTTTGAAAAAAGATTAAAAGAAGATGCGAGTTTCAAAGTAAAGATCCTTGGCAAAGCCATTTATGAAGGCCGCCAGGTTTTGGAATCATCTGAACTTGTCAAAGTAGGAAAAGGCTGTGTGATTGACCCAAGTGCAGTTATTCATGGGCCCACGGTCATTGGTGACAATGTAACCATCAATGCTGGCGCGGTGATCGAGAATTGCATTATTGGAAATAATGTAAACATTTCACAGGATTCGCAAGTCATGCTTTCAGTAGTAGGTGATGGCGCATTTCTGCCTTTCCGTTCTGCGTTATTCATGACGACGCTCATGGAAAATAGCATGGTAGCGCAAAATACTTGTTTGCAAATGTGCGTGATCGGAAGAAATACCTTCATTGGTGCTGGTTCCACATGGACAGATTACAACCTTATCCCTGCTCCCATTCGTGCGCTTGATGGAAATGGACATTTAAGTTTATCCAACCGCCCGGTGATGGGCGGCTGCGTGGGTCATAATTGCCGTATCGGTTCTGGCATGATCATTTATCCTGCACGTACCATTGAGTCAGATGTGGTGCTGGCGGGTTCCGCAGAGAGGCGTGTGATTGATCGCGATATAACATTTGATCAAAGTGACCACCATCGTCTCAAACTTGCTCATCTGCATCAAACTCCATATCATAGGCATTTGAAAGCTGAGGTGGAGTCGTGGTAAATGGATAGTTTCGCCTTCATCATACATCCCATCGATCCCAAGCGAGACGTAAGCCGCAAGTTCCCATTTTTAGGACGTGTACTAAATGAAAGACAAATAGATTTTTTCTCCACATTTTTTCCGCCCGTTTACATCTCAGAGATTGAAGGCATTAGGTCCCAAGCCACTGGCAAGGAAATTAAGGGCTGGTTCATTGCCTGTCCTTACACACCAAGACGAATGATGGAGTTGCCTGAGCGCACGGTCTATCGTAAAATTGTCCAAACCGGCCGTATGGCTGAGAAACTCGGTGCAAATATTCTTGGTCTCGGCGCTTTCACATCAGTAGTTGGCGATGCCGGGGTGACCATTGCAAATGCTTTGGATGTGCCAGTTACCACCGGCGATTCATTTACTGTCGCCATGGCTGTGCAAGCCATACGAGATGCGGCGCGTGTGATGGATATTAAAATAGAAGATGCGACAGTGGCAGTCGTTGGTGCCACAGGAGCAATTGGCCGCGTCTGTGCGGAACTGTTAGCTGGTGAGGCCGCTCGGACATTGCTTGTGGCCCGGGATGAGAAAAAACTGGAAGTACTGCGAGACAAGTTACAGGTTAAGGCGAAGAGCGAGCTTGTCATCAGCACAAAAATGGATGTGTTAAAGGATGCAAATTTGATCTTGACAGTCACGAGTTCGATCCACGATGTCATTCGCCCGGAGCATTTGCAGCCGGGGAGCGTCGTATGTGATGTGGCACGCCCCCGTGATGTTTCTGCAATGGTGGCGGCTGTGAGAGATGATATATTAGTGATTGACGGCGGCATGGTGGATGTACCTGGAACCGTGGATTTTCATTTTAATTTCGGTTTTCCAGAAGGGAAGGCCTATGCCTGTATGGCCGAGACGATTGCTCTTGCTTTGGAAGGTCGCTTTGAGGATTACACTGTGGGCAGAGATATTACGCTTGAACGTGTACAAGATATTACTGCGATT
>JACMLM010000004.1 GCA_014379595.1 Anaerolineales bacterium | reverse complement strand
TTGGGTCGTCTGTAACCTTCGAAGGTTCCAGACGACCCATAAAATCATTTGCTAATACTGGCTTGATGATTAGTCATCGTTACTGTTATCGTCATCACCGCCGCCGCCAGAATTGTCGTCATTTCCATTGTCATCATTGGAGTCATCATCGTTGGAAGTGTCATCGTTTCCATTATCGTCATTGGAATTGTCGTCGTTTCCGTTGTCATCATTGGAATTATCGTCGTTGCTATTGACATCATTAGAGTTATCATCATTGCTGTTGACATCGTTCGAATTAGCATCGTTGCTGTTGGCATCATTCGAATTGTCATCGGTAGCCGAGGCTTCAACGCGAGTCACAACCAGGGAGCCATCCTCCTGAACTTCCACTTCCACTTTGATGGTATCACCAAGATTGAAAGGACCGTCGCCCGTCAAAGAAGGACTAACTGTGATCACCTGCCCGCCCACTGTCCACTTGTTTCCGTCCATAACTTCGATCACGCCTGTAAATTGAATAGGAGCAGCTTTCACCTTGCTTCCGCCTGCAGTGTCGACAGGGGCAACGGCCCCAGCGCAAGCACTGACCAGCAGAGTGGCAAGCACCAGCATCGGAATAAGAATTTTGGAGATTTTTTTCATTTTATTACCTCTTTTTTACATCGTCTGCCTGGAGGTAAATAAGTGCGGCTACCTCCAAATCAGTGTTGGAAGTATACCACATTTGTGAAAAAATACACTAATCACCTCAACTGCGCTTGCGCGTACACCCTCTGAAATTCAGCGACAAATTGTGCAGCAATATCTTTATTATAGATAACCAGTAAATTCTCGTCATTCCTTGTTTCGGCAGCGTTGGTAAAGTTATACGAACCAAAGATGACGATGCTCTCATCAATGACCATCGCCTTGTGGTGCATTTGACCTTCATTGCCGTCACGGAACACATCCAAGCCTGCCTGCTGAAACAGATCAAATTCGGTGCCTATATTTGAGTTGATTTGTTCGGTTTCCATCACACCAGCAACGGTCACCCCTTCTTGTGCACGAGCGCGCACAGCAGCACCGATCTCATCCGCTGTGAAAGAGAAAGCCATAAAGTAAATACTGTGCATTGCATTATTAACCAATTCAATAAAATTAGCCTGCACGTTGTCATCTGGCGCAAAGTAGACATCAATGGGCGTATCATCAATCGTTACACGCGGATTTGGCGTCTCAGCGATAATGTTGTCACCAAACTTATCGTCCACAAACATTTCGTTAAATTCTTTGGTGTAATTCTCAGCCATCTTCACCGAACGGATGCGGATCAAATTATTATTATCTGCATATCCACCCGTGTCTGTGAAATTCATTGAACCCATCCATACTTCAGAGCCATCGATCACTACAAATTTATCGTGCATTAATCCTTCACGCCGATCCCCTAGCATAGGAATGCCAGCCTCTTTTAATCGCTGTGGATCGGTGCGATCTAAATTATCACTCTCCATCACTATGCGGACTTGCACACCGCGATCATGCGCGCGTAATAAGGCATCACGGATACTGTTCAAGCTAAAACTATAAATTGCAACATCTATGGATAAACGCGCTGAGTCAATCGCTTTTACTAATGGACCATCAATACCACCAGTTTTTTGCGAGGCCAGTGGACTGTTTGGATTCGTAAAATACAATTCAAACCACGAACCTCTTACGCCATATCCCGCAGGGAGTTGGATCTCTGTCAGCGTGGAAGGTGATGCAGTAACAGAATCAGTTACCGGTAAATTGAGAGGCGATGCATTTGCACATGCTGTTAATAAGATCGAGAATATAAAAAACAAAACGAATATCTTTTTCATGAAATCTCCATAAGCATTATAATCCCGCCACTCTATGACAGAAACAAATACAAACGTTAATCGTCAGATCGCGCGCGCGGCTGGCACAGTGATGTTCGCAATTTTACTTGGGCAAATTGCCGGGCTGGTGCGCGGGATTATTGTTGCCAGCACATTTGGCACATCGCTTGAACTTGATGCATTCTCGGCGGCCAATCGCGTCAGCGAAACTTTATTTTTATTAGTGGCAGGGGGTGCACTTGGTTCTGCTTTTATTCCGACATTTACTGGATTGCTTGCCAAAAAAGAAAACGACTCAGCTTGGAAACTTGCCTCTGCTATAGCAAACGCGGTCACACTCACCCTCAGCCTGCTTGGCCTGCTCGTTGCATTATTTGCCCCGCAAGTGGTTCACTATGCTTTCGGCCTCTCCAAAGATTCACAAATTTTCGCGCTGACAATTTCATTAATGCGTATTCAATTGATATCTGTTGTAATGTTCGGCCTGGGTGGATTGATCATTGGAATCTTAAACGCGCATCAAGTATTCTTGATCCCCGCGCTAACTCCCGCCATGTATCAATTTGGAATTATCTTTGGCGCACTTGTACTCTCTCCAAGGATGGGAATCTACGGACTCGCCTGGGGCGTGGTCATCGGCGCTGGTTTATATTTATTAGTATTGATTCCATCACTTATAAAACAAAAAGGTTCATATACACCTACCTTAGGCCTTGATAATCCGCACACAAAACAAGTGATTCTTTTAATGGGGCCACGACTATTGGGTGTGGCGGTGGTGCAGCTTAATTTTTGGGTCAATATTCGATTGGCTACGCAAATGCCCGAGGGAAGTGTCTCTGGCTTGACTATTGGATTCTCACTAATGCTTATGGCGCAAGCGATCATCGCGCAATCTGTTGCCATTGCAGTGATGCCAACTTTTTCAGCGCAACACGCACTCGGTCAAACGGACGAAATGCGGTCATCATTGGCGGCTTCATTGCGGGGTGTGATTCTTCTAGCTTTACCCGCCAGCATTGGATTAATGCTCCTGCGTGAACCATTGATCACATTGCTATATCAACGCGGACAGTTTGATGCCCTCGATACGCAAATCGTCTCCTGGGCTTTGCTTTGGTATGCCGCAGGAATAGTTGGTCATTCCATTATGGAAATCTTGACTCGTGCCTTTTATGCGCAACACGACACAAAGACTCCTGTCATCATCGGCACCATCGCGATGGGATTGAATGTGGTGTTTAGTATTATGTTCTCAAAACTATTTGCATCCATTGGCTGGATGCCGCATGGCGGACTCGCGCTAGCGAATTCTTTTGCAACCGCTCTTGAAGCAACTGTATTATTTATCGTAATGAGAAAACGATTAAATGGAATTGATGGAAATCATATACTACGCGGCACTATTCCCTCTATTGTGGCCGCTATGGCAATGTCACTTTGTATATTCGGCTGGCTTTATCTTGGGAAGAATACAAGCCTGTGGATTCTTGCCCCCCTTGGCGTAATCATTGGCGGAAGTGTTTATTTCGCCGCGTTATGGCTCCTCCGTGTACCTGAATTGCAATATATGGTGAGTGGTGTGTTGAGGAGATTAAAACGATAAATCAAGGCCAAATCAACCACTGCGCGATTGCCACAAAGATACCTAGTAAAATTCCACCCAATACTTCAAGTGGGGTATGACCGATGACTTCCTTTAAATCTTTCTCATTCAACATATGACCTTTTAATAATTCTCCAAAAAGCAAATTGATGCGTTCTGCGTGCATCCCTGCCTGCCTGCGTACCCCCGCCGCATCATGGACAACGATCATCGTGATAGCAACGGCAATTCCAAATAACGGATTGTCAAAGCCGTGATACAAACCTACAGCTAAAGTACCAGCTACTAATAAGGCGGAATGAGATGATGGCATTCCACCTGCTGCAAAAAACATAGCCCACATCCAACGGCGTGAACGTAAATATTCAGTGGGAATCTTCAACGCCTGGGCAAATATCCAGCCAAACATTACAGCGAATAAAACTTTGTTTTGTAAAATGGCAACAAGATTCATTCGGATTCTTCCTCGAATGGAATCAACATATCCCCGGCAAGCTTCTGCACTTTGAGTTGAGCGGACTCAAGTAACGCGCTGCAATGCGCCGCCAAAGCCTGTCCCCGTTCAAATAGTTTCATCGCATCTTCAAGCGGACTCTGCTCCCCTTCCAAAGATTCGACGACACCTTCCAGTTCGGCCACTGCTTCTTCATAAGATAATTCTTCAACTGCTTTCTCTGATTTTTTAGCTGCTGATTTTGCCATAATAAACTCCATGAATTTCTAAACCTGACATGTCTCATTTGCATCCCGATCATCAATGATCCATGCGCGGACAATGATGATAATTAATCATAGCCTCGCGGAGACATGTCAGGTTTTTGATTTAACTTCAAACTCACCATCACTCACGCGGACTTTCATGTCACCACGTGCCTGTGAAACTTTCGCGATCACTACACCATCTTCTTTGCGGGTGATGATAGCATATCCACGAGACAAAACACCCTCGGGGTTCAACGATTGCAAGCGTTTTGATATTCCATCTACGTTGGAAGACTGCATTTGGATGCGGTGATTCAAGGCGGAAAATGCTCTACGCGTGAGTTCATCGAGAGTTTGATATTCAAATTGGATGCGTCGTTCGGGAGAAACATATCTAAGGCGAGATATAAAAGATGAGATTACTGCCTTGTGTTCAGCGAGCAGGTTGAAGGTTAAGTCCGTGATGCGTGATGCGTAATATGTGAGTTGTGTCTGGATGTCAATCAATGTGGTTTGAGTAGCGAGTTCTGCGGCGGCGGTGGGCGTCGGCGCACGTAAGTCAGCAGCGAAATCGCAGAGGGTGAAATCCGTTTCATGACCCACACCGCAAATGACAGGTGCTTTTGAATCCACAACTGCGCGCACAACACGTTCATCATTGAAAGCCCATAAGTCTTCAATGGAGCCGCCGCCGCGAGCAAGCAGAATCACATCTGGATTCTGTTTGTTGAGAGAGGTAAGTGCATTGACCAATGCAAGCGGCGCTTCGACACCCTGCACTAGCGAAGCCGCGAGAATAACTTTCGCAAGAGATAATCGGCGGCGGAGTGTGTTGAGCATGTCGCGCAAAGCCGCACCTGTTTGTGAAGTGACAATTCCAATTTTGTTTGGCAATTCAGGAATGGAACGTTTGCGTTCGAGGTCAAAAAGACCTTCAGCCTCAAGCATGGCTTTGAGACGCAAAAACTCCTGATACAACGCGCCTTCGCCTTTTGGTTGAATAAGATTAACTGCGAGCTGATATTGTCCCTGCGGCTCATAGACAGTGATCTTGCCGTGCGCTTCAATCGCCATGCCGTCCTGCAAGTTGACTCGCAAACGTATTGCATCGGTCTTCCACATCACGCAACGCAATGAAGCATTTTTATCCTTGAGCGTAAAGTAGACATGACCAGAATTTGGTCTTGAAAGATTTGATATTTCACCCTCCACCCACACATCCTGCAAGGTCGGGTCATTCTCCAATTGCTTGCGGATATGGAATGTGAGTTGGGAGACTGTTAGATGAATGGAGGAAAATAATGAAGGCTGAGACATTGAGGCGAGGATAATCGAATATGAGAACTCTTACAAGCCCTTATAATTGACAACTTACAAAACAGGAAGAAGATAAGTAAAATATCCTACTGATAGGAGTTAGAAATTATGAAATTTTTTTTACTCAATCGACTTACACGCTTAACACTTATTACCTTCACTATAACTTGTCTAAACTATAGTTGCGCCGCAAAGAATATTACTCCAACCCCTGTTATGGAAGAAGGTGTTTGGCCTACCCCAGCATCAACTTTGCAAGAATTAATCACAAATATATCTAGTGAAGATATAGCCACTCGGATAGTTTCAATCTATGCTTTAGAAAAATATGGAGATGAAGCTATATCCGCTCTACCAGCTTTAATTAGCAATTTAAATGCGAACGATCTTGATCTACGCGCAGCTGCAATCTATGCTCTTGGAAAATTAGGGCCAGAGGCGAAAGTAGCAGTACCAGATTTGATAGAAGCCTTGAAAAACGACAACTATATTCACAATCGAAGTGATGCAGCTATAGCATTAGGCGAAATTGGCGACTTATCGTCGATACCAGCGCTTGGAGCGTGCCTATTTGATAATAGCGATGACAGAATTGAAAGGTTTGATTATAAAGATCCAATCTATTGCGCCAAATCTATAGCAAAAATTACAGGTGAAAAATTTACTGACTCGGACTCAACAGGATACAGGCTTAATGAAAATCATATTCCCCTAATTGTATTAGACGCAAGAAAATGGTGGCTTGAAACTGGGCAGTTCCAAAACTGGGAGTCAATAATTAATTGAAAAAATCCTGCTACAATCGTATCATCCTATGAATCACCTATGGTCACCTTGGCGTATGAAATACATTGAAAAACATGAAAAAGTGGAAGGCTGTGTATTTTGCAATGCACAAGCCAAAGAAGACAGCGCGGCGAACCTGATCGCTTTTCGCGGCCAGCGTGCCTTTGTCATTCTCAATCTCTACCCTTACGCAAGCGGACATTTAATGGTTGTGCCTTTTGAGCATAAAGCCACACTTGAGGAATTAGATTCTTCTATACGTACTGAGATGATGGAACTTACGTCTCGATGTATGACAGTGTTGCGGAAGATATATAATCCACAGGGATTTAACATGGGCGCGAATATCGGTGAAGCTGCTGGTGCAGGCGTGCTGGATCATGTCCATATTCATATTGTTCCGCGCTGGAACGGGGATACGAATTTTATGTCTACGCTTGGTGAGACACGTGTATTACCAGAGTCGTTGGAGGATACATATAAGCGTGTGCATGAGGCGTTTGAAAGATAATTTCAAGGTCACTGCACGGTACAAGAGTACAGGTGTGACATAGGCTACACGGGGGAATGACAGAAAATCATACTATCCATTATCTTTATTGAAATTGGAGATTAAATGATTTACAAACACCGCACAAAAACAATACTCGCAATGAGTATTACGATCTTAATGACTCTTGTCACATCTTGTAGCGCAACTACGGACTCAACAGCACAGCCAGAAGCTGAGACAATTACTTCACCCACAGTTACCCCAACTTTCACTCCTGCTGTAACACCCACGCCGCAGTCTTTATCAATGCCAGAATCATTTGGCCCAGATAGGCAAGATTTTCCTACGAACTATAATCCGCTTTCAGGGTTGGAGGTGGAAGATCCAAATCTGTTAACGTATCCTGCGATGTTAATTTCCATATCGCATTTTCCACCTGCCGCACGACCGCAGGCGGGATTATCTTTTGCACCATGGGTTTTTGAATTTTATATCACTGAAGGCGCCACTCGTTTTCTATCTGTCTTTCATGGGATTTTTCCCGAACCCGAGATTCCAGTCACAGGTGATTGTGAAATTCGCAAAGGCGTTTTCAACCAAACGTCAAAAAATATTCTCGGCAATCAAGTCTGGCTTGATAAAAATAAAAATGGACGGCATGAGCCTTACGAGCCTGGCATTGGCGGCATTTGCGTGAATCTTTATGATGCCGCAGGTCAATTCATAGAGTCCACGACCACAGATTCAAATGGATATTATGGATTCAACGTCAGCCCTGCAAAATATACTGTTGAATTTATTTTGCCTGACTGGCTGGACTTCACGAGTCAAAATATCGGGGATGAAAATGCTGATAGTGACGCTGACCAATTTTCAGGTAAGGCAGATGCGGAGGTTAATCCATCGTTTCTTTATTTAGATGCAGGCCTGGTTCCGTCCGAAGAAATGAGTCAGCCTAGAAATGAATCCACCCAAATGCCCAAGGCAGAGATAGGACCCGTCCGCTCAGGCCGTTTGATCTATGCAGACATTGCAGCTTTTTTCCGCAGTTCGTGCCTGATCTATGCCTTTGCTTCATCAGAAGTCTTATCAGAAATTCCGCATTGTTCATTTGTGACGCATAACTTTCAAGGCGGCGGCTCAATGTTACAGCTTGACCGATTCAAAGCGATTGCAGAAGACAATAAAAAACATACACCGAATAATTTCAATTACTCTGGCAATGTATTTAGAGAAGAAGCTCCTGCTGGAGGCGTGCCTGCAAATCAGTTGAACATTTATGTGGGATATCTGAATCAATCAGGTTGGACGTATGATCCACTATATAACTCATGGTTAAGATTTGTGGATGATGCTAAGACTGAAACAGCGGGGCTACTTCACCCAGAAATAGATAGATTAACGGGTCGACAATTACATTTCGAAAATGTGATCGTGGTTTATACAGAACATGATGTGATCACGCCAACTAATTTGGATATCCATTTGGAATTAGGTTTATATGGATCTGCCGTTTTGTTTCGCGATGGCATGAAATATGATATTAGTTGGAACATGAAAGCTGATGAATTTGAAAAGAAAACTGGTTTGCCGCGACCCATAAAATTCTCCAACGCAGATGGAAGTCCAGTTGCGCTCAAACCAGGCAGCACATGGATATTTGTGGCAACGCCATATTCTGTCTTATCCGATGAAGGCGATGGTGCTTGGAAGTTGAGGTATTATCCACCTGAAGGCGCGAAATAATTTATCGTCAATAAAATATGAGAAAATAGAAGAAAATCAAAAAAGGAGAATGTCATGCAACCAAGAATCAAAATGGGATTAAGTGTAGGTGCAATTGGTCTGGCATTAAATGTTTGTGTAGCTGGTTTCATTGGCTTATGTGGCCCGATCATTTCGCTATTAGCGGGTGGAGCCGCTGGTTACTTTGCTGTACAGCAAGAGAAACCATCCACAAAAAATGAAGGTGCAAAAGCAGGCGCAATGGCTGGCGGAATTGCGGGGGCGCTGGTTATTATTGGTCAAGTCATTGGCGGTGTAGGTGCTCTGGCAATTATGCAAGTATCTGGTACGCAGCTGCCTTTTGGTGAAGTGCCAGCTCTTTCAGGTGATCCATCAGGAATGATCGGCTATTATCTTGGAGGCTTGGGTACAGGCATATGCCTTGGCATTGTTGGCGCAGTCTTAGCTGCAGGCGTTGGCGCAGGCGTTGGATACATGTCCACTCAAGAGCAGGCTCCTACCAGCGCTCCAATGGAATAAATATTTTCAAACAAAAAGCCAATCACTAAGTGATTGGCTTTTTGTTTTTAGTATCAGTTATTTTAATTGATGTACGAAGTTATTTATACAGAGTCATGACGGGTACCCCATCAAAACTATATTCATACACCACTTCTTTTTGATTCAACGTTTTTAATATTGAATTATTTTCACCATCAAACCCCAGCATGGATTGCCGATGCTGGAATATATACCAATCAGCCGATTCCATTGGCATGCTTAGTGGTGAAGGCGCGTCTAATCCAAGAATGCTGGCTGTGGGAAATGGAGCCAAAATTAATACATCATCTCGCAGCAAACCTTGAGTTTGATAATAGATCAAAACATCGTGACTCCATGGGTCAACCCAGATCCGATCCTTTGGATTAGCTTGCTCGTTGATGATAGAAAGAGCAATATTATAAGACTCACACCAATATGTAGTCTCCAATCCCATACGCGTTGCCCCGCTTAATCCGTCTACACTTTCTCCATAATAGGATAAAAGATGTGGATACAGCTTTGTCGTTGTGACAAGCTGAGGTGCAAAAGCCAGTAGCGCTAAGATGACTAAGCCAACTCGACTCAAGATTGGCCTGTTCCATTGTAAAGATAGATTTTCCCAGCTTGAAACAATCCAACCAAACCCAACTCCAGCCAAGCCAGCCAGAAATGGGAATGAAACCATGATCAAACGTTCATTGTCATAGACCATGCTCTTGCCCGTTGCAATCGCTAGGATGGGAGTCAGTGCTGATAGGAACAGCAGCCAGCTCAAACCGTTGTCCCGTTTTCCATTTCCAGCGCAGACTATGCCAATAAGATAGATGATAGTTAATCCCAACGGCAAAACTGCCCAGAGCATTACAAATCCAAAATGCCAGGGTGGCGGCATAAAGAATTGACCTAAATAATATTGTCCAATTTCCCAGTGTTCATCTGTCACAAAATGAATGTAAGCTGTCAGGCGCTCAAATGTGTCAACGTAAAGCCAGGGCCAGACAGCTATAAAAACTGGGATAGCCGTAATTCCCATAATGAACAAGCGGACAAAGAGTCTTACTTCTCGGCGGAAGATCAAGCACCATAATCCCAGCGTGACTGGCACAAAAACTGCGTTGATCTTGGTTGCCAATGCAAGCCCCCAAATTAATCCTAATAACAACCCCCAAGTCCATTTCTTGCGCTCCAGAGTTTTCCAAAACACAAATGTGACAATGAACACTGAAACCGCAGCTGGCACATCCAACGCGGATAGATGCGCGTGAAAGAAAAAACGCGGCATGGTAAGTAACGCAACAATTGCAGCCAGCCCAGCCAATTGACCATACGCATCGCGAATCAACAGATACAAAAGCCCAGCTAGTAAAGCCACCAAAATCATATTGCCCATGCGGTGAGCAGTCAAGTCACTGGTGAAGTTACGCGCCACAGTCCAAACAGCCCCTGACCAAATCTTATCCAACGGAGGATGTTCGTTATTGACCATCCATGCATCGGTAATTCCTTCCTCGCTAAATGCTTCTGTTATGTCGGTGAATACTTGCCCATACCAATCCATATAAGATTCAGAGGCTGCGATATAAGCAGGCTCGTCCCAAGTGAGTCCGATATTGGGGGCAGTTGCCACGAGCAAAACAAAAACGAAAATTGAAATAAGGATTGCAGTTTTAGATCTTTTTAAACTAATTGCCTTCACGTTTTACGATCTCCCAAATAGTTGTTTTTATGAACATTCAACGGGCATTGTTTCCCCAAGTCCAGTCCAAAGGAGTTTCTCCTTCAATTTATTTTCACTATCAAATGCAAGAGCCATATCATTTAGTCTTACATCGAAGTCTAAAAAATATAAGTCGTAGTACAGATAAACATCATCAGTTCTCACTATATCAATCGGCGTAATATCACTTAGTTCTTGTCTTATTTCGTCTAATGTAATACCGAAAGGTATTTTCTTACAATAAATCTCATTCTGAATAACTGACCAATCAGCGTCCACATTTAAATTAGATGCTAAATTACTAAGAGCAATTTCGTCTCTTTTCTTATACTCTCGATATTTATAGATTCCTTTTAAGCCTGCATATATACAAGTTAGCATGAATAAAAAACTTATCGTCAACAGAACATGTTTTGCTTTCATTTGACAGCCTTCTTAATAAAGAACTATATGTCTTATTCTCTATTTCTCAAAAACTCTGTCGCATCTTTGAAATGATTTTTGAGATAAGCAACGACTTCCCTATCATATCCACTTTCATCCAAAGCTTTATCCATACACCAAAACCATTGATCACGCTCACGCGGGCCGATAGGAAACGGTTGATGGCGCATTTTCAAACGTGGATGTCCACGTGTTTCAATATAGGTTTGTGGTCCACCAGACCAGCCCACCAAAAATAGAAAAAACTTTTGGCGTGATTGATTCAAACTTTTGGGATGCACAGCACGTACATCTTTGGCTTCGGGAGCAGTTTCCATTAAATCGTAGAAGCGGGTTATTAAGGCAAGTATGCCCTTTTCACCGCCCATCTGGTCATAAAGAGATTGAGTTTCATTCATAACAAAATTTTACCTTACAAATAAATCGTCCCGCAGGTTTTAGCGATTTACAGAAGTTTGCTAACAAACCTGCGGGACGGTGATTTATAATATAAATACCACTCAACAGGAGAGACGATGAGCAAAGATAAAGATAATGAAGCTGTCATCCTAAGTGCGGCACGAACAGCCGTTGGAAAATTTCAGGGCGCATTGAGCAATGTCCCTGCCGTGAAACTGGGCGCAGTTGCAGTGCAAGCTGCGGTAGAACGCGCTGGCATTGACCCAAAAGATATTGAAGAAGTATTGATGGGCAACGTAGTGCAGGCTGGCGAAGGACAGGCTCCTGCGCGTCAGGCGGCGATCTTTGCGGGCGTGCCAGCAACCGTCAGCGCAACTGCTGTTAATAAAGTTTGCGGATCAGGCTTGAAGGCGGCGATGATGTCTGCTCAGGCTATTCGCGCTGGCGATGCCGATTTATTTGTAGCAGGCGGAATGGAGTCCATGAGTCGTGCGCCGTATCTCGTCAGCGGGCGTTCGGGCGAACTCAAATTTGGCAATCAGTCATTGACCGATGCATTATTAAATGATGGCTTGTGGGATCCTTTTGAAAATTGGAGCATGGGCAACGCTGCAGAATTTATCGCGGATGAATACGAGGTCACACGCGAGGCGATGGATGAATTCGCGCTTCGCTCTCACCAGAAAGCTGTTGAGGCTCAAGAAGCGGGCAGATTCAAAGCTGAGATCGTTCCCGTCCAAATCCCTGGTAGAAAAGGTGAAGTGACTCTCTTCGACACAGACGAAGGTCCGCGTAAGGATGCGTCACTTGAATCGTTGGCAAAGTTGAAACCTGCATTCAAACCTGATGGCAAAGTGACTGCGGGGAACGCTTCATCCATGAATGATGGAGCAGCAGCCGTTGTGATCTCATCACGTGCTTATGCGGAAAAAAATAATCTCAAACCACTAGCTACCATAATTGGCTACGCGCAAGCAGCTGTAGAGCCAAAATATTTGTTCGCCGCGCCTGCTTACGCAATCCCCAAATTATTAAAGAAAATTGACTGGAAACTCAGCGACGTTGACCTCATCGAACTCAATGAAGCCTTCGCCGCACAAGTTTTAGCGGACGGTTATGCTCTCGCCGATCAAGGTTGGGATTGGGACAAGGTCAACGTGAATGGCGGCGCGATTGCACTGGGACATCCGCTCGGTGCAAGTGGCGCGCGTGTGTTGACAACTCTTATTTATGCCTTGAAAGATCGTGGCTTGAAACGAGGCATTGCTTCGTTATGTTTGGGCGGCGGCGAGGCGGTCGCGATGGCGGTTGAAATAGAGTAAGTTGTAATCGGTGGTTGAGTAGCGCCGAATGCTTTTTGAGGCGCGTATCGAAACCACCTGTTAATTGAAAACTCTTAATAAGTGGTGGTTTCGATACGCCCTTCGCTTCCGCTCAGGACTACTCAACCACCGAGGAAAAATGAAAATGAACACACAAGAACGCAACGAAAAGATAGAACTCTACGGTCGTGGATACGATTTATTAAAAGCTACTCTGGCTGAGGTTCCGCAAGAAGCAATGTCCTTCAAGCCTGAACCAAAAGAGTGGAGTGTGTACGAAATCATCATCCACATCGCGGACAGTGAAACCAATGCAGCATTACGTGCACGAAAATTGATCGTGGAGCCAGGTGGATCAATCATGGGCTATGATCAAGCCTTATGGGCAGACGTGCTTAATTATCATGAACATAATTTTGAAGATGCACTTGAAGTGACAAGGCTTGCTAGAAAAACAACTTATGAATTATTGAAGCGGCAGCCCGAAGATGTTTTCAATCACTTCATCATTCATCCTGAATATGAAGAACCCTATACTTTTGAAAAGTGGATCAATATTTACTCCGCGCATATCCCAGGTCATATTGAGCAGATACAGAACAATATTAAGTTGTGGGAAGATAGATAACATGACCATCAAGCATATCTTCGTCATCGGCGCAGGGACTATGGGCAACGGCATTGCACAAGTCGCGGCGACCTCTGGCTATCAAGTCACCTGCATGGACGTCCAATCGGTTGCATTGGAAAAAGCAAAAGCGGCGATAGGAAAATCAACAGAGAAACTTTTAGCAAAGGGAACGATCACACAAGAACAAAAATCCTCAGCGGATGCCATATCTTACGTCAGCAATATGGATACGATGAAAGAAGCTGATTTTGTCATTGAAGCGGCAACAGAAAACCCTGAACTAAAATTCAAGATTTTCAAAGATATGGATTCCAATGCACGCAAAGGTGTGATATTAGCCAGCAATACATCTTCGATTTCAATTACAAAGATCGCCGCGCAGACCAAACGACCTGACAAAGTCATCGGGATGCATTTTATGAATCCAGTGCCATTAATGAAATTAGTAGAAGTCATCAAAGGGTTAGCCACCGATGAAGAGACTCTTAAAATCACACTAGACTTATGCAAAGCTATGGGCAAAGAAGCCTGGGAAGCAAATGATTCCCCTGGCTTTATTTCAAACAGAATATTATGCCCGATGATCAACGAAGCAATTTTCGCTTTGCAAGATGGAGTCGGCACACCTGAGGCGATTGATGCTGTGATGAAATTGGGAATGAATCACCCTATGGGTCCGCTCACACTCGCGGATTTGATCGGCTTGGATGTCGTGTTATTCATTATGGAAGTGTTGCAACGCGATTTAGGCGAAGATAAATATCGTCCCGCGCCGCTGTTGCGTAAGATGGTGGATGCGGGATATTTGGGAAGAAAGTCAGGGAGGGGGTTTTATAATTATTAATTGTTGGATGTGCAAAATCCATTTACAGATGTATACTGCCAAAAATCATTAATATCAGGAGAAGTTATGAGCAAATTAACTCGGTCATTAATTAGTATTGCAGTATTCATCTTGTTACTTCTTAGTTGTTTAGGAGGTTCAGCTGCAACCAATCCAGCCTCTGAAAGTGAATCAGCTACAGAAGTCAGCGAATCAGAAGAAAATGAACCAGCAACAGAGGCCCCTGTCCCTCAAGAAACGGCAACAGAAGCACCCAGATATGATTTTTCACTCATGTTTTTTCCTCCAGCCAATATAACCACCGATGGGGCATATAACATAACAACAACTTTCGCCGAGAGTCCGGAGATCAGCGTCCTCAATGGACAAGTCGAAATTTTCCTATCATACGCGGAACCCGTAACAATATACATCTTCCTACCAGAAGGTATTCAACCCGGTACATATGACATTGTGAACCTCATCGAGCAAGAAGAAGGTATCACAGCACGTTTTGAATATCTTGGAGATGCTGCTCCAGACACCTTCGAAAGTCTTTATGGAGATATAGATTTAGGTGCAACTGGAGATTCGTGGCAAGGCTTGTTCCATTTTTATGCTGTTGACCCAGATGATCAATCTCGTTTCGTCGCTGTAGCTGGTGTTTTGACCAAGTAACATCACAAGAAGAAAGCACAGCACGCAGCACTACAAAGTCATCGCGCATCCATCAGCTCGTGGATCGCTCCCGCCGCATAAAACACCAGTCTCGTTATCGCGCATAATCACCTGGCCTCTTCCAAACAAGGCGCGATTATAGCCACCTACTTCATACAATGGATGTCCCATCTTTTGAAGGGCATCCATTGTATTCTTTGGCATACCTTCTTCAATTGCAACCTTGCCACCTGACTCTTCTACATCAATACAAAAACGTGGCAGGTCTAATGCAGATTGTGGGTCAAGCCCTGCATCTTTCAACGCAGATAACACTTGCACATGTCCCTGTGGCTGCATGAATCCGCCCATCACGCCATACGAAGCATACAAAGAATTATCTGATTCACGAGTCACCATGGCAGGGATAATCGTATGATACGGACGTTTACGCGGCTCAAGTGCATTCGGATGATTCGAGTCAAGGCTAAAGTTATGTCCGCGGTTTTGTAAAGTGAATCCCCAACCCTTCGGCACAATGCCTGTGCCAAACCCCATGTAATTGCTATTGATAAATGAACATGCATTTCCAAACCCATCCACCACGCTCAAATACACCGTGTTCGACGAAGCCACAGGCGTGCCGCGTTTTTGGTCAATGGTTGCGCGCTTCAAATTAATTAATTTTCTTCTCTCGGTTGCATATTCTTTCGATAACAATTCGCCCAAAGGGATCGGAATTTTCGCAAACGCAGGGTCAGCCACATACCAACTCGCATCTGCAAATGCGAGTCGCATGGCTTCGATCATCAAGTGCATTTTTTCAGGCGATAAAGAATCCAATGATGTTAAATCAAAGCCTTCTAAAATATTCAATGCGATTAATGCCGTGATGCCCTGTCCATTGGGTGGACATTCATAGACCCGCAATCCACGATAGTTGACTAATATCGGAGTTTCCCAAGTGGATACATGCGACGCTAAATCTTCACTTGACATACATCCGCCCGCCTCTTTAATTACACTGACAATTGCTTCTGCGATTTGACCTTGATAAAACCCTTCCGCCTTTTTCTCAGCAACCACTGACAAAGTTTTTGCCAATCCTTTATTTCGAAAAATTTCACCCGCCTTTGGCCCACGTCCATCAATCGTTAATTCATGTCCATTCAAAGCGGACTTCAATTGTCTGTTGACACCACTTGCCCAAAAATATGATGTTAATGGCGCAACAGGAAAGCCTTCGTCTGCAAGTTGAATCGCAGGCGCAAGAATTTCTGATAATGAAAGGGAGCCGTGCTTTTCAATCAAGTCACACCAACCTGCACATGCCCCTGGGACAGTGATCGTATGCGCATGATATGGCGGCAATTCGTCGGCTAGTAAATTTTCTTTCTTTAGCCGATCTAGTGTCAGCGCAGAAGGAGCGCGCCCCGATCCATTTAATGCAGTCACTTGTTTTGTTTTCGAGTCAAAATACAAAGCAAACATGTCCCCACCAATTCCAGTGGACGTTGGCTCGGTGACATTCAACGCCGCAGCACAAGCAACAGCAGCATCGGCGGCGTTGCCGCCTTTGGAAAGAATCTCAATACCCGCGGCAGTTGCCAGCGGCTGAGACGTGGCGACAATTCCGCGGCGGCTATAAACGGGCGAACGTCGTGAATTGAAAATTGGGGTTGTCATGATTGCCTCGCTTAAAGTAATAAATTTGCTAAAGTATAATTCACGCAATGGCTGAAACAACTTATGACTACGTTATCATCGGTTCTGGATTTGGGGGAAGTGTCTCTGCAATGAGGCTTACAGAAAAAGGTTATTCTGTTTTAGTTCTTGAAAAGGGAAAGCGATACGAAGATAAAGATTTCGCAAAAACAAATTGGCAATATTGGAAATACGTTTGGATGCCAGCTATTGGTGCGCATGGAATTTTACAGATCAGTATTCTCAAAGGTGTAATGGTTCTGCATGGAGCAGGGGTCGGTGGCGGAAGTTTGGGATATGCCAATGTACTGGAAGTGCCGAGTGACAAAACTTTTGCAACGCCTGCATGGAATCAAAATGTGAAATGGGGTGAGGTGTTGAAACCGCATTATGAAACAGCAAAAAAAATGCTTGGCGTTTCGCGCAATCCAAAATTATGGAAAGCAGATTTACTTCTCAAAGAAATGGCGGAAGAGATCGGTATGGGACATACATTCCGCGCGACGGATGTTGGTTCTTATTTTGGAGAAGCAGGAGTGACTGTTCCTGATCCATTTTTTGGCGGTGAAGGTCCAGATAGAGCGGGATGCCAACATTGTGGCGGATGCATGGTGGGGTGTCGTCATAATGCAAAAAATACTTTACCAAAGAATTATTTATATTTTGCAGAGAAAAATGGAGCGAGGGTTGTTGCTGGGGTTGAAGTAATTGATGTCAGACCGTTGACGGTGGGCGATGGACCGTCTATGGTCAACGGGCTACGGTCTGAAACTGAAACACGCTATGCCATCACCTACCAATCTTCCACTAAACTTTTCAAACAAGCACAAACTATCTATGCAAAGAATGTGATTTTCTCTGCGGGCGTAATGGGGACAATGAAATTATTATTAAATCTCCGTGATGTAAAAAAATCATTGCCAAAACTGTCAGCGAACTTAGGCACAATGGTCAGGACTAACTCTGAGGGTCTGTTGGGAAGCGTGGCGCGTAAATCCGATATTAATTATTCACAAGGTGTCGCGATATCATCAATTTACAATCACGATGAAATGACACGTATCGAGCCTGTTCGTTATCCTGATGGTTCGTCATTAATGCGCTTTCTCGCTGCGCCTTTGATCGAAACAAATGTCAGCATTCCAATTCGTATTTTAAAATTTTTCTGGTGGGCAGTCACCCATCCAATTGACTTTGCGAAAGCATCATTTTTACCAGGCTGGGCGCACAATGTGACAATTCTGTTGGTGATGCAACATGCAGATAACCGAATGCGTTTCAGGATCGGACGCAGTTTGTTTACACTTTTTAGAACTGGCATGGTTGCGGATGAAGAACCTGGCTATGAAATTAATGCACAGGTCAAAGGCTCACATGAAGTGACACGCGAATTTGCAAAACGCACGAATGGAGTTGCGCTTGGCTCGCTCGGTGAAAATCTATTAAACCTGCCAACCACCGCTCACATTTTGGGCGGCGCTCCGATGGGACAAAATGCTGAAGAAGGGGTTATCAATGAAAGCTTTGAAATCCATAATTATGAAGGTTTGTATATTATTGATGGCTCGGTCATGCCTGCGAATCCAGGTGTAAATCCATCATTGACAATTACGGCATTGGCAGAATATGCCATGAGTAAGATAAGGCCAAAATTATGAACAACAAACAGCTCGTTGAAAGTTTTTGGAAGACAATGGCAACCAATGATTTTTATGCAGTTGCCCAACTTCTGCATGATGACTATATTTTGGAATGGCCGCAGTCTAGCGAACGAATTCGAGGACTGGCTAACTTTACTGCGATCAATACTTATTATCCTGCCGAAGGAAAATGGACATTTCAGATCAATCACATCGTAGCAGATGGAGATATAGTTGTGACCGACGTCAATATTTCAGATGGAACACGGCAAGATCGTGCTATTACTTTTTCAACCCTTCGAGATGGAAAGATATGGAAGCAGATTGAGTTTTGGCCCGAGCCATTTGAAGCACCTGCCTGGCGTGCCAACTGGGTGGAAAAGATTTAGCAGGTCATTTCATAAAAAGCTAAACAAAATAATCGTCAATTGTGACGATTATTTTGTTTAAGGATTTGGCTCCAAAAAATAATTGGGAAAATTCAAGGGTGCTTCGGCAGACCAGCCTTCACGACCATCTTCCATGCGGACGTTCCACCAAAGATAACCTCGAGGAGGATCGCCGCCTATCACTGTGCAAACGGGGCCGCCAATGACTTCCATCTCCGTGCCGGGTCGATTTGTGCGTTGAATCTCATTGTGCAAACCGGGGCCGGTACGGAAATTCAACCAATCGTTTACTATAACTTTATTATTTACTTGAATCTGCGTTGGGTTGGATGGACACCCATTTGGGTCAGATGCTGCAACTGATTCAGTTGGAGTTGGTTCTGGTGTAGGCGGAGTTGCAGCTACAACAACTGTCGGTGTTGGTTCAACTGGAACAGCGGTTGGCTCTAAAGTTACAGTTGGAGCTGATGTTGTTGAAGTTGGCTCTACTCTAGAAGTTGGAAGAGGCGTCGAAGATGGTTGAGCTGTCATCGTGGGCAAGGCGACTCGTTGAGTTGCAGCCAGCATTAGGCTTAATTCTTCAAAACGATTTTGTTTCTCAGCCAATAACAATAAAATCAAAATAATCGTCAGGATTATTGCAACTATTAATTTAAAAAGATCATAACCAGGGACATACTTTGTCCCATCTGATTTCATTTTAATTCCCCATTAGCCTTTTGGTCTGCGAGTTCGCGTGCATGTCTCAATATCGCGCGTTCATTAATGAAGCGCTGCAATAAATCGCCAAGTGCTTCTTCAAATTCATCCAGCGTTAGATCTGCAATTTGTTCAAATTTATAAATGCCCGCTTGATTCAACCGTTTTGCAATTACAGGCCCAACACCTTTAATTTGTTTCAAATCATCGGCATCAGCTGGCGGAGTTTTATATCTTATCTTTTGAGTTTTAACTGGAATTGCAGCAGGCAGGTTTCTTGATTCATTACGAGGGCGACGCCAATAGAACCAGTCGATTACCCATTCAATTAACCATCCAATTAATATTCCCAGGACAAGTGCAACGGCGATGTTCATGGTTATTCCTCATGAAAAGATGATCTTATTTCTATAAAAATTATAACTGATGACAATCAAAATAAGATTTTTAAAACAAGCTGGGTTGTTCAGGTTGATCTGGTTTAATTTCATCCCATGGCAACGGTGAAATATCTATTTGGCTTGCAACACGTTGATGAACTTCACGGCACAGGTCAGGCGCGATCAAATTCTCAGGCGAATGACAAAACGCAAATACATTTACTCCCTCTTTCATCTGTGAAGCGAAATAATTTCCCCATTCATCCAAAAATGGGACATTTACATTTAATTCAGGATGGCCTATATATCTGACAAATACAAAGTCTGATGTGCGCTTCGGAATTACGGGGACGTCTGGTTTGCGCTCCCGGGCCTCAAGCAAACTCTCGTAGGTGGATTCAGCCAACCTTTTATCCCCGATCAAATCACGAATGGGACGAGTGTCAATCGTTGCACGTGCCATATTATGATCCGTTAGCAATTGATCCAAAGCATCACTGTGAGGTGCTTCAAACCAATCTAAATGGCGGACTTCAACAGCGAGTCGCACGTCACGCGGCCAAACGGCGAGAAATGATTTTAGGTCAGCAAGCAGGCTTGGGGAGTAACGAGGCGGAAGCTGTAAAAACATCGGGCCGAGTCTGGTTCCAAGCTGCTTCATCACATCCACAAATCCCTGTGCCCTATCGATCATATCTTCCAACTTACCCTGATGGCTGATGGCCTTTGGAATCTTTGGACAAAAACGAAAGCTCTCCGGTGTTTCAGCAACCCATGTTTCAATTGTTTTCTGAGCTGGAACTGCGTAAAACGTAGTGTTACCTTCGATCGTTGTGAGACGACGTGAATATTCCCGCAGAAATTCAGATGGCTTTGTGCCTTTGGGATAAAAATTCCCCACCCAGCCTTTGAACGACCATATTGGACAACCAAGATAGATGCTCATGGAAATATTATATAATGCATTTTATTTTCTGCAATAGAAGAAACTAATTTGGGACTATTTGGTTATTGCTTTTTGGTTTACATACTTATATAATTCTGCCTATAAAACTTCAGCGTAAGTAATTGATCTATAAAATAGGGCTGCAGAGTTTTTTAAAAATTCCAATATAAACGAACACTGAGGTTGTTAAAATGCGATTACCCAAACATATTGGCATTATTCCAGACGGGAATAGAAGATGGGCAGACTCTAAAGGCATACCAAAAATAAAAGGATGGGATAAGGGAATAGACCCAGGCTATGATCTTTTTAAATTGATCCAAAAAGCTGGTATTGAAGAGGTTACTTATTACGGCTACACCATGGAGAATGCGCGAAGGCCGTTAATACAAAGGAATGCGATCATTAATGCCTGCATCCAGGGCGTAAAAATACTTTCCAAAGAGAATGCAGATTTGCTGGTAGTGGGCAATACTGATTCAAAAATGTTTCCCAAGGAAATGCTGCCCTATACTTCCCAAAGAAAAACTTTTGGTAAGGGAGGCATCAAGGTTAATTTTTTAATCAATTACGGCTGGGAATGGGATTTGGATAATTTGAAGTCGATTGATTCCAAACAAGCCGGCATTATCAATCACTTGAAATCCTGTCAGATATCAAAAATAGACCTGATCATTCGATGGGGAGGCTGGAGCAGATTAAGCGGATTCCTGCCCGTGCAATCCATATATTCTGATATCTATATAGTAGAGGAATTCTGGCCAGATTTCAAACCTGAGCATTTAGATCAGGCATTGGAGTGGTATTCAAAACAGGATATTACGCTTGGGGGATAGTATTTGATTTGGAACAACTACCAGAAGTTTGCAGGTTTATATAAGCGAATCTGTTTTGCATTTATTGACAGGGCAACGCAACAACCTCAAAATTCAAGAAGAAATTGAGATATTTTTGGATTTGGCAGAATCGCGAGGCATTATTAGAGTTAATTAATATTACCTAAATTTCAGCTTCAATTTAACCGGGGGAAGTATATAAATTAATATATGGTATATCCCGTGCTTTGAGCAATGATTTTCATAAACTGCGGTCTTACCTTTTTTCCTGTCAACTTTGTTAATAGTCCTAATGAAATTGTTAAGGGAACCTCTCTCTTAATGAGATACCATAAATATTATTTGATGCATTCTGTATCGAATCTTTATCACCATAGAGGAAACATGAAACAATCTGTAAATCAAGTATTAGAGTTCTTTAGAAAACACAAATACGGTCGGATAAGCCTGATCCTTTTACTTCTTGGGCTGGTCGTCTTTGGCGCGATGTTCATTAGATCAAGTATGGAAGAAAAACCAATCGCCCTGAGCACGGTGGCAGCGTCTATCACTGCTGGGCAAGTAGTAAGAATTGAAGAACTTCAGGGCAGCAATTCCCTGGTCATCCACTACAAAGATGGGTCCGAGGACACAACGCGGCGAGATCAGGCATCATCCTTTCTTGAACAAATGCAGTTTCTTGGGGTAAGCAGAACCCAGATATCGAAGCTGGAATATGAGGTCGTGGAGTCAAAGACAGCCACCAGCGAAAAAACTTTTGGCGCCGTAGTCAGTATAGCCATGCTAGGCATGATGGGCTTTGCCTTAACGCGGATGTCAGGTGGGATGATTGGCCGTAAAAAGTATACGGAAGGGATAATTCCGAACGTCACTTTTAAGGATGTAGCCGGTATGGACGAAAACCGTGAGGAATTGGTAGATATCGTTGCTTTCCTGAAGGATAATCAGATCTACGAGCGCATGGGCGCGCGCATGCCGCACGGCGTGCTATTGGCAGGCGAGCCTGGGACCGGAAAAACTTTGCTAGCCAAAGCAATTGCCGGGGAAGCTGGTGTGCCGTTCTTCAGTACATCTGGTTCTGAATTTGTTGAAGTATTTGTGGGCGTGGGCGCGAGCCGAGTACGTGCGCTATTTAAGAAGGCCCGAGCTAAAGCTCCTTGTATTATTTTCATTGATGAAATCGATGCTGTTGGACGTAAGCGCCATTCAGGTGGAGGCGGAGGTGGAGAAATGGAGGCGGATCAGACTCTGAATCAGCTGCTCGTTGAAATGGACGGATTTTCCGCCACTGACGGAGTCATTGTCCTTGCCGCCACCAATCGTGTAGATGTACTCGACCCGGCCTTGATCCGTTCCGGTCGCTTTGACCGGCACGTGAACATAGCCCGTCCCGATGTGAAAGGCCGCGTATCTATTCTGGAAGTGCATGTCAAAGATAGGCGACTCGCAGAGGATGTAAATCTGATGGACATTGCTAAATCCACTCCTGGATTGGTCGGAGCGGACCTGGCTAATATTGTCAACGAAGCGTCGATCCTTGCTGTACGCGGTGGACATGATGTGATCTCAGTGCTCGATTTTCAGGAAGCTATCGAAAAATCATTAATAGGCGGCGTTCAATTAAAGAGCCGCGTCATCAGTGAAGACGAACGCCGCACGATCGCTTATCATGAAGCGGGTCATGCTGTCGTAATGCATGAAACACCTCACTCTGACCCAGTCTATAAGATCACGATCATCCCAAGAGGAGGAGCAGGAGGTTTTACCATGGCGCTCCCCGAGCAGGATAGCATCCTCATGTTCCGCAACCAGATCATGGCGCGCATCATTGGCCTAATGGGTGGGCGTGTGGCAGAAGAATTATTCTGCAATGACATTACCAGCGGCGCATCCAACGATTTGCATGTTGCCACACAATTGGCAGAGGATATGGTCATGCGCATGGGAATGAGCATTAGCGGTTTGCGAGTTTTCCGCCGACCAGAAGGCTTGACAGCACCGCATACTGGTCAAAAAACATTTGAAGCGCTTGATAAAGCGATCAATCAAATTCTTGATGAATGTTATGAAGAAGCCAAACGCATCGTCAACGAAAAACGCGATACAGTTGAACGAGTGACACAGAGCCTGCTCAAACAAGAGACACTATCACGTGAAGAGTTCGTAGCGTTGTTATAAATATATTGCATAACTTAAACACAAAGCCAGCCTTTAAAGGCTGGCTTTGTGTTTTTATATAACCAAAATAAAGTATTTTCCTGATTTTAGTATTTGATTACAATATAAGTATAGGAAACAAAATATGACACCAAAATTATCTTATACGATCTGGTTCACCCAACGGACAGGCAGTACATTACTATGCCAGGCCCTAGAATCCACAGGCATTGCTGGAGTACCGCGCGAATGGTTCAACTGCAAACCTGATCTTCTGACTACTTTTCACAAGTCAAACCATTCTGAGCTTCAAGAATACTTATATAAACTTGGTAGCACCCCAAATGAAGTTTTTGCTATCAATCACTCCTTCCATGAACCTCATTTCAGTCAGCTGACCGAAACACTTCGAAAATTCCCAGCCTGTTCACCAGAAGAGACAAGACGGGCTGCTATTTGGGAACAGGTCTTTCCCAATCACCGCCACATCTTCATGACGCGTCGTAACAAGGTTCGGCTGGCTGTCTCATGGTGGAGGGCGATCCAATCTGAGGAATGGCATTTGTCAACGGTTGAGCCTCGAAAGCCTGCCGATCTTTCCAACGCGTATTCGTTTGATGCGATTAACCACTTGTACAACGAATGTTCCATGCGCGAAGCAGGCATTCAGGAATTCCTGGCCGAAGGTGGCATCACCCCATTAAATATCTTCTACGAGGACTTTATTCAAAACTATGAGCAGACCGTTCGTGTCATCCTTGATTATCTCGATCTGGATTCGCGGTCTGTAATGATTGCCTCGCCAGCACTGACAAAACTCGCAGACGCTGTTTCAGAAGAATGGGCACAGCGCTTTCGCGAGGAACGTCAGGATGGTTGGCAGAATCGAGGCTGGTAATGGAAATAACTAAAACACTTTATGTCACAAATCCAAAAGATTGGCGTACGTGGCTAAAGAGAAATTACAAAACCGAAAAAGAGATTTGGTTGGTCTATTACAAAAAAGAAACAGACAAGCCCCGTATTCAATATAACGACGCAATGGAAGAAGCTTTGTGCTTCGGCTGGATCGATAGCATTATCAAAAAACTTGATGACGAAAGCACGGTCCAACGTTTTTCCCCGAGGAAACCAAAAGCGAAATACTCGCAAGCCAATATTGAACGCTTGCGGACTTTGGTAGCAAAGAAAAAAGTTATAAAAGAAGTAGCTGAAAACCTTGATGGTATCTTACAAGAAAAGTTTATATTTCCGCCCGATATTTTGAAAGCCATTCAATCGAACAAAGAAGCTTGGAAGAACTATCAGAAATTTTCAGATTCTTATAAACGAATCCGCATTGCTTTTATTGATGGAGCCAGAAAGCGTCCTGAGGAATTCAAGAAGCGATTAAGACATTTTATTGAAATGACAGAGAAGAATAAGATGTTTGGGTTTGGCGGAATTGAGAAGCATTATTAAAAATATCTATTGTGCCGTCCAGCCGCCATCTACTAGCAGCACAGTCCCATTGACCATTCCCCCAGCAGGGGATGCAAGATAAATCACAGCGGAAGCGACATCTGTGATCGTGCCGACATGCCCAATGGGAAGGCGATTCAAGACTCCCGCGAGATAAGTAGGATCGTCCAAACGTTCTGCTGTTCCAGGAGTATAAATAAATGTTGGTGCAACTGCATTGACTGTGACTCCACGAGCTGACCATTCTAACGCAAGCACCTTTGTCAGAAGATTAACTCCACCTTTTGAAGCAGAATAGACTGCATGTTCGCGAATGCCGACTTCGCCAGCTTGTGAACTCATATTGATAATGCGACCATGTCCCTGGGCGAGCATGATGCGACCTGCCGCTTGGCAACAAAAAAATAATCCTTTTAGATTTACATCCATTAACTCGTCCCAATTCGCTTCGGTCACTTCTGTGGCTGGATGATTAGCACCCAGCCCAGCATTGTTCACCAAAATATCCAAGCTGCCAAAATCCTGTTGAATTGCCTTCATCACGGATTCAATCTGTTTAACATTCGTGACATCCAAAGCATAGGCTTTTGCTTCACCGCCATCAGCATGAATCTCGCTACAAAGCTTTTCCAAGGTATTCAGATTGCGTGCACATACAGCCACCTTGGCTCCTGCTCCTACCAGGAACTTGGCTAAGCCATAACCAATCCCCTGACTTGCCCCTGTGACCACTGCCACCTGACCTTGAAGACTAAAATTGGGTTGTTTTGATTCCATAGCTGACCTCTCTAAAGCAAAATATATAAATCAAAGTTTTTGTACAAGCACAAACAGATGACCAGCACCTTCATCAAAGCTTGCATCGCCTACATATTTCGACCAGATTAATGAAAAGTTACAATCTTTCAGCATCTTTAGATAAGTATCTGTATCGTAATGACTCCAATACATACGCGTGCCAAGATAATTCTCATCAATATCATCTATCAAGTTTTCTGCTCCCAAGCACAACAAGACACAGCCATTTGGCTTTAGCATTTTGTAAAAGTTTGCAAGCAAGGATTGATGTTCTTCGCGCGGAATGTGGATGATGGCGTAGTAAGAACATATCCCGTCAAATGAATTTTCGGGGAAATCCAGTTTGGTCATATCCTGACAAATAAAATTTGCGTTAGGAACATTTTTCTTTGCGAGTTCAATTTGTGCTTCAGAAAAGTCCACACCTGTAACTTTGAATCGTTCGCTCAACATCTGAGAAATTGGCACTCCTGCGCCGCAACCTGCATCTAACACACTTGCATTGACAGGTAATCTCTCGATGAGATCGTTTAATAACAACACATCTTGCGAATCACGAGTCCGCTCGGCAAGATAGCGATTTGCAATTGCGTTATAGCCAGCTTTGACAGTTTCTTTGTAATTCATTGAAGATTCAACGGTGGATTACATGCTCTTTTGAGCCTGGTGAGAACGGACCATCTTTTTGCCAAATGCCATCATAAAATGTGGATACGGTATAACTTCCATTGGGGACGGATAAAGTAAGGTTACCTTTATCATCGGTGACGCCCTCGGTCACATACTGTCCTGACGGGCCGTAAAGTACAACCTGTATTCCTCCTGCCTTCCCTTTTCCACTTACAACCACTTTAATCCTTATTGTTTTCAATTCAACAACAGGTGTGGGAGTACTTGTAAATATTACGACGGGACCACGCGGCGCTTCAGGTTCTGACAATTTTGGTGTAGGTGTGGGAGCTGGCAAAGCTGTAGCTGTAGATGAAACAGATGTAGTAGGCGTGGTGTCAATCAAGACAGTTTCACTAGCCTGGCAATTATCGTTTCCTAATGCAGCGCATACTTTTATCATCCCTCCTTTAATCGATCCACCAAAAAGCGCAAGCCCAGCTATTGCGATCAAACCAACCAGGACGATCAGAATCACATATTCCACCAATCCCTGGCCACGGTTATAAAATTTACCAGCAGGCTTGTTCACATCATCCATCCTTTTTATTCATTTTCCTACTCAGCAGGGCATTGAGCAGCCAGCCCATCCTTGGGAGTTTCCTGTGCAGAAGAAAGGGAATCAGGAGAAAGCACCCATTCTCCCTGTAATGATTGAGCAGCACTTTCAAAATAAAAGCTGGCAGTCTGGCAATCACCTGCATAATAGGCTGCCCATCCAAGCGCGTTTAAAGCCTGCGCATTATTCGGAGCCAGATTTAACCAACGATTGAAAATATCGCGAGCAGTATCCGTATTGCCCTGTCGCAACGCAACCCATCCCGATAACACCAAATACTCAAGCTGAAAATCAGGTGGGACATCCGCTTGAATACCTGCTAATTGACTTTGTGCTGCATCATAATCTTTAAGCAGGTAAAGAACCTTTGCCAACGACAAAGTTACTTCCTTGCGTGTTGGATAAGCTAATAAAGCTTTCTGTAAATCGATGAGAGCGGATTCATGCTCTCCAGCCTGTAAATATGTAAGTCCACGTGCATAGGCAATGATTCCCGAGTCAAAGCCTAGTTTCTCCGCTTCATTAAAATTTTGAATTGCAAGGCTGGTCTCCCCACCTTGGGCTTGAACCCTGGCTAGATAATAAGTAACTGTTGGGTTCCGGGGGTTGTATATCCAAGCTCTATTCAAATGCTCATATGCAATCTCATATCTCTCCAAGTGATACTCAGCAAGACCCAAATATTCATACGCTTCTACATGACGTGGCTCAACTTCAACGACACGACTTAAGTAGGAAATCGATTTTTCATAATCACGCAATCGATAAGCAGCCACTCCAGCCCCATATATACTCAGAATTCGATTTGAGGATAGTGAAAGAGCAGTCTCAAAATGTTTAAAAGCATCAGCATCCTGCGCAAGCTGATACTCTGACCAGCCCAGCCTTTCGTAGGCTTCAGGATCTTGCGGACTCAATTGCACTGCTTGTCGATAATATTCAGCGGCAGAAGCAATATCCCCATTCGCTATCAGACTATCCCCATTTGCAGTATAGTAATCACCGGAAAGCTGTTGAACAACAAAGAAACCATATAAGCCTAAAGCAACTGCAACGGTTAAGACTGCTATAAGGATATTTCTGGGTTGTAGTAGTCTGTGCAGCCGTTGGTTAGGAAGCTCTCTAGATAAATCGACCTGAATTATTTCGTCTAATGGCAGATGACAATGCGGGCATACTGTAGCAGATTTATCCACTGGTTTCGAACAGTGTGGACAAGCATTGACAATGGAGTCTTCAGGGTTGTTTTCACCAAAATCACCAGGTTGAAAATCCATCACACAATCCTTTCTGCGATATCAATTATATTAAACGGTCCATTAAATTCATTATACAAAAGTTATTCTTTTATTTATGCACCGTATGGAACCCAGATATTCTTCACTTGAGTTGAATGTCTCAATATCTCGTCCATTTCAGGCAACTCTCCGCTCGCGGACATGACCCAAGTCTGCTTCATATTTCCAGCGGACGCTGCTTGCACGGACTTGCCTCCATCTTTTGAACCTGCATACCAAATCACATCCACATCATCATGTTCGGATAAAGTCTTTGCTAATTCATCACGATTCCCTGTGACAATATTGAACGTCCCAGCGGGAACATCGGATGTTTCGAGCACCTGATAAAAATCTGTTGCACTCAAAGGCGCAACAGGCGATGGAACAATTACCAAAGCATTTCCCATTGCCAATGCAGTTCCTGCTAATTGACACAATGCTAATAAAGGTTTGTCATCAGGTAATAGGATTCCCATTACACCAATGGCTTCGGGAATGGCGAGAGTGACATTGCGGATCGGTGTGTTGTGGACGACTCCATCATATTTATCTGCCCAAGCTGCGGCGGTGAATAAAGCTTCGATGGATTGCTCGACTTCTTGACTTGCAGAGTCAGGGTCAGCACCTGTTTGTTGGGAGATTCGTTTTGCAAATTCATCGGCACGTGCGGCGAGGTTTTCGCCGAGATAATACAAAATCTGTGCGCGACTGTGACCTGTGGTCTTGAACCATTTTTCTGCAACGCCACGCGCGGCTTCGACAGCGTTACGTATGTCCTTGCGGTTGCCTGCACCAACTTCGGCGATCAAGTTTCCGTTTGTATCTTTCACTTCAAGTGAATATCCACTATCAGGGCGGGCTTGTTTGCCGTTGATGAAGAGTTTGACAGTGCGATCGATTTGAGGAAAGATGGAAGAAGAAAGATGGCCGTTTGATTTTGTGCCCTTCTTCTTGGCTTTGACGGCCTTCGATTCGCTTCTTTCCTCTTTCGTCTTTTTCACGTATTCATACAATCCTTCTTTCCCCCCTTCTCTACCAAAGCCCGATTCACGATAACCGCCGAATCCAGATGCGGCATCGAATAGATTCGTGGAGTTGATCCAAATTGTTCCAGCTTTGATTTGAGTCGCGATATCCAAAGCCAAATTTATATCTTCGCTCCAGATACAAGCGGCGAGACCGAAGCGTGTGTTGTTAGCTAATTTGACTGCTTCTTCGGGAGTTCTGAAAGTCATTGCTGCAAGTACGGGTCCAAAGATTTCGACTTGTGCAATTGTGGATGCAGGCGCGACGTTTGTAAATAATGTCGGCGGATAAAAATATCCATCTGTGGGACAAGACCAAGATGGCTGCCACATGTCTGCACCTTCGTCTTGACCTTGTTTTACAAGTTCTTCAATTCTTTGCAATTGCACAGGTGCGACAATCGCGCCAATGTCTACGGCTTTATCGAGCGGGTCGCCGACGCGTAATTTTTCCATGCGTGCCTTTAATTTCTTATACATTTTTTCAGCAACGCCTTCTTGCACCAACAAACGCGAACCCGCACAACATACTTGGCCTTGATTAAACCAAATCGCATCCACTACACCTTCAACCGCAGAATCCAAATCAGCATCGTCGAAGACGATGAATGGAGATTTCCCTCCCAGCTCAAGCGATAACTTTTTCGCTGTACCAGCCGTCGCCTTACGAATGATGCGTCCCACGTCCGTTGAACCCGTGAACGCGATCTTATCCACATCTGCATTGACCAACGCCGCGCCCGTTCGTCCATCCCCAGTAATAATATTTACAACACCAGGCGGCAAAATCTTTTCACAAATTTCTGCAAAGAGCAGCGCAGTCAGCGACGTAAATTCAGCGGGCTTCAAAACAACCGTGTTACCCATCGCAAGCGCGGGCGCGATCTTCCATGAAAGCATGAGCAGTGGAAAATTCCACGGGATGATCTGACCAACAACGCCAAGCGATTGATAACCTTTCATTTCACTGGACATGAGTTGCGCCCAACCCGCGTGATGATAAAAATGACGAGCGACAAGCGGGATATCAATATCGCGCGTTTCGCGGATGGGCTTGCCGTTGTCCATGGTCTCGAGGACGGCGAAGAGACGCGAATGTTTTTGGATCTGACGCGCGATGGCATACAAATATCTCGCTCGCGCGTGACCTGATAACTGACTCCATTTTCCGTAAGCTTTTCGCGCCGCCTTGACCGCGTCCTGCACATCGTCGTCGCTGGCTTGGGCAATGTCTGCAAGTTTGTTTTTGTTGGCAGGGTTGATAGAATCGAAATATTCCTTCGGAGATGGATCGCGCCATTCGTTATTGATAAAGAGTCCGAATTTGCCATTGTGTTCAGCAAGCCATTCTTCGGCTGGTTTAGAGACTTCGGGAGCAAGTCCATATTCGAGGGTGTCGAGTATTTCAGTGATTGTCATAGTTAATTCCTTGAATCTGCGAGTGGTAATATCTTATAGGTTATATAGCCTACGTTAATTTCATCGCTTTCATCATAAACGAACAGACCTATTTCTCGTGCAATATAATGAATATTCTTTAGTGGACTTGAAAATTCACTATATATATTTTGATAAGTATCGAAGGGCTGTCCGCCTATTGCGACAGTCATATGAAAATGATACTCCAAACCGTCAAATGGTGCAGAGACATCTCCGAAACGAGATGTCAATTCTTCATGAAGCTGACTATGAAGTTGACGAAGTGTTTTTGTTTCCTCTACATTCATCCATAGGATTCCTGTATCCGAACCATCCATGGTAGTCTTGATTAATTCAAGCCCTGTCAGATTAATCTCAAAGGGAGAAATGCTATTCACAAATTCGCTCATATATTCTTCAAGCAGATCAAGCTTGGATATATTGAATGGTTGTTTCAACGAAATATGCGGAGGCAAACGACAGATATCAATGCCCGTATGATATTTTCTGTGAATATTCCATGACAATTTGCGTATCTGATTATGGGTTATGTGATCTGCGAGTAAAGCAAAGGCTGCTTTCATGGTTTATGATTGTAGGGTTTATGAGCGACACTTTAAGTGAATGTAATTATAATTCCTAAATCAACATTTCCTTTATGTGAGGTTTCATGGATTCTCTTCCAGAACGCCGTAAGGCGATTTTTTATCTCATTATCACTGCCATTCTATGGAGCTCCAGCGGACTCTTCGTCAAAATTCTGGACTGGCATCCCATCGCCATTCTTGCAGGGCGCAGTTTATTTGCAGCAGTTGTCTTTCTCATCTACTTGCGCCGAGTCCCAACTCGTTTTAGCTTTTGGCAGGTTCTAGCAGCAGTGATGTTCATCCTGACTCAATTCTTGTTCATCACCTCCACCAAGTTGACCACGGCCGCAAATTCGATTTTCCTGCAATACACTGCACCGATTTATGTTGTTCTATTGGCATATTGGCTTCTCGGCGAAAAACCCTCGCGTACCGATTGGTTCTCGCTCCTGATCATCTTTATCGGGCTGACACTCTTCTTCGGTGACGAACTCAGCACAGACGGATTCTACGGCAACCTGCTTGCTATTCTCAGCGGCGTGACTTCAGCAATCATGATGGTCTCCTTCCGCGCACAAAAGGATGGAAGCCCTGAAGAGAGCAATCTCATCGCATTTCTCGTTACAGCGACCTTCGGTATTCCATTTATTTTGAAAGAAACATGGACAGTTAACAGCTGGTTGATTCTCGCCTTTCTTGGCATTTTTCAAATCGGGTTTGCTTTCATCTTCTTTACGAAAGGGATTAAACACATCCCTGCCTTAGAAGCGAATCTCATTGGCACGTTGGAGCCTGTGCTGAATCCAATTTGGGTATTTTTGTTTTATGGCGAGAAGATGGGGAAATTCGCTCTGTTTGGCGGGCTTGTTGTGTTAGGCGGTGTGATTCTCAGCACAGTTGGAAGTGCAAAGGCAGCAAAAGAAAAACAAATCACAAATTAGGAACGATCCTGTCCGCATTCACTCCTATACTGATGATGTAAGTCACATCACAGTATAGGAGTTTTTATATGCAAACAGAAAATGACGGACGGAACGATTTTGATTTTCTCGTTGGAAGCTGGAAAGTCCATCACCGCAGGTTGAAAGAACTGTTAAAAGGGTCCACACAATGGGATGAGTTCGAAAGCACGGTTGTAGACCGAGCAATTATGGGTGGCATCGGCAATATAGAAGAAATGACCTTTGAAAGAGAATCGGGCCGCTTATATGGCACATCCCTCAGCATATTCAATCCCAAATCAACAGAGTGGAGTCAATATTGGGTGGATAGTGCCAATGGAGTTCTACAAGATCCCGTAGTGGGTAAATTCAAAAATGGCGTCGGCGAGTTTTCTTCAGAAGAGGAATTTGAAGGCAGAAAAGTGCTGGCTCGCTCCCTCTGGTATGACATCACACCAAATTTATGCAAATGGGAACAGGCGCTTTCAGATGATGAGGGGAAAACATGGGAAACAAACTGGGTCATGAAGTTTGAACGGACATGAGTAATTCAAATCCCCTTCTAAATTAGGAACGATCCTGTCCGCATTCATTCCTACACTGAGTATGTAGTTCAAAAAAATCTAAGGAGCGCAACATGCAAACAGAAAATGATGGCCGCAACGATTTTGATTTCCTCGTGGGGAACTTTATCATGCGTCACCGACGGCTGAAGGAACGGCTGAAAGGATGCACAGAATGGGAAGAGTTTGATGGAACAGCCATAGGCAAAAAGATCCTCAACGGACTGGGTCATACTGACGAAGTCATCATCAACCGCTCCACGGGATACAACTATGGCTACACGGTACGGCTCTTCGATGTCAACTCGAAGGAGTGGAGCATCTATTGGTCAGCGGGCACAAGTAACGTACTTGATACTCCGATGATCGGCGGCTTCAAGAACGGCATCGGAGAATTTTATTCGCAGGAAGTCTACGAAGGTCAGCACATCTTTTGTCGCTTCACGTGGTCGAAGATCACGCCCAATTCCGCTCAATGGGAACAGGCTTTTTCCGTTGATGGTGGCAAGACATGGGAAACCAACTGGATGAACACATTCGAGAGAGTTGAGTAATTAAAATCAATATAGCCACAGAGCGCACAGAGAAAAATGAGTTTTAAGAGCTCTTTCTCAGAGATCTCCCCTGGCACCGCCCGCCAGGGCAGGTGTGTGAACTCCGTGGCAAAAGTTTTATTACAAGGAGCAACAGATGCAAACAGAAAACGACGGACGAAATGATTTTGATTTCCTGATCGGCACCTGGAAGGTTCATCACCGCATGTTGACGGCACGGCTGAAAGGATCAACGGATTGGGCCGAATTCGAAGGCGAAACAGTTGACCGAAAAATTATGAACGGGCTGGGCAACATGGATGAAAACATCATTCACATGAAAACAGGTTCAGTCCACGCCATTAGTCTGCGTGTCTTCAATCCAGCGTCAAAAGAGTGGAGCATCCACTGGTCAACGGACAAAATGGGATATCTGGACATTCCCATGATCGGCAGATTCAAAGATGGGCGTGGTGAATTTTATGCGCAGGAAATCCACGAAAGCAAGCATGTATACAGCCGCTTCATCTGGTCAAAGATCACAGTGAACTCATGTCAATGGGAGCAGGCTTTATCAGCCGATGGTGGAAAAACCTGGGAAACAAATTGGGTGATGGAGTTTGAACGAACATGAACTCGCAAACTTATTCCCCCATCGTCGAACTCAGGCAGTATACACTGCACCCCGGCAAACGCGATATCTTGATCGAGCTCTTCGACCGCGAATTTGTAGAGACGCAAGAAGCTGTAGGTATTCAGGTCATTGGACAATTTCGCAATCTCGATGATCCAGATCAATTTGTCTGGCTGCGCGGATTCAACGATATGTCTGCACGTAAAGAATCACTGAATGCATTCTACAGCGGACCTGTTTGGAAGCAACATCGCAACGTAGCAAACTCAACTATGATCGATTCGGATAACGTCCTCTTATTGCGCCTCGCTCACTCGACCTCTGGATTCTCGCTCGAAAATGAGCATCGTCTACCGTTAGGCAGTACTGAGTTACGCAATGGATTTATAACAGCCACTATCTATTATTTTGGTAGACCGGCAGATTCTGATTTCATTAACTACTTTGAAAACGTGATCAAACCTGTACTAACAGATGCTGGTGCTTACATCCTTGCTTACTTTGTCACAGAGGATAGTCCGAATACATTTCCTGCCTTGCCAGTACGTGAAGGCGAAAGTGTTTTCATTTGGTTTGCAGGCTTTCAGAATCAGGCAGCACATGAACGTCAGGCCGCCGTGCTTGCAAAGTCAAAACTATGGAACAAGGAAATTTCAAAATTTCTGACACAGCGGCTCAAAAGAAAACCAGAGATATTGAGATTGATTCCCACTTCACGTTCACGTTTAACAGGAGCAATCTAAACGGCTGGTGTATACTCGCCGAATATGTATCACCCCACTACACGTGTTTTAGCTGTGCTAGCATTGTTGCAAGCTCATGGACGCATGCCCGGTCCGGAGCTGGCTCAACGGCTTGAAGTGAACATCCGCACCTTGCGGCGTTATATCATCATGCTGCAAGATCTCGGCATCCCCATCGAATCAGAGCGCGGACGCAACGGTGCCTATGTATTATCGGCGGGATTCAAACTCCCGCCGATGATGTTCACCAACGAGGAGGCGCTGGCCTTAACCGTCGGATTAATTTCCGCGCGCCGCCTCAACCTCGCCGATACCGACCGCGCTATCGAAAGTGCATTCGCCAAGCTGGAACGGGTCATGCCGCTCGATCTAAAGAGCCGTGTGCGCGCACTGACCGAAACGATCACCCTTGACCAGAGCACTGCTTCGTCCACACCACCGAGCGAGGTAGTACTCAGCACTATGAGCAGTGCCGCACAACTTCATCAACGCGTTCATATTGGATATCATCCCACTCAAGGCGAGGACACAGAACGCGATTTCGATCCGTATGGACTGACTTATTACTTAAACAAATGGTATGTGGTTGGGTATTGTCATCTACGTCAAGACCTGCGTTCATTCCGGTTAGACCGCATCACACAGATCAAAGAAATCAATACACATTTTGAACGTCCTGAAGGTTTTGATCCGCTGGCGCATATGATGCAGGCGATTGCCACATTGCCGCGCAAATATGCTTTTGAACTTTTACTTAAAACAGATATTACAAGAGCTCAACATGAAGTCTTTGACGTGCTGGGTGTTCTCGAAGCGCACAAAGATGGGATCATCATGCGCGGGAGTGTTGAAGACCTAGACTGGTTAGCAAGGCAATTATCTGTATTCTCATTCGATTTTGTTGTACGCGAACCAGAGGAATTGAAGGTAGAGCTGCAGAAACATTCAGAGAAGTTAGCAAGTTTGGCAAAATAGAAACCTGAAATGATAAAAGCTCCCAAGCTTGGGAGCTTTTATCATTTCAGGTTTATTTCTTTTTACGGATAAATCTTTTCATTCTTTTCAAGCATCTCCACAAACTGCTTGATTCTCTTCACACGTGTTTCTTCCTTCTTTGCAGTTTGGATCCTGAATAAAATCGCATACCGGTTTACGCGATTGAGTGTCTCAAAGAAAGCCTTGGCTTTTTTGCTTTTATTCAACTCAGATTGAAAATCCTCGGGCACAGACATATTTTTCTGCCCATCATATGCCCGCGCCCAGCGCCCATCAGCTTTGGCAGCTTCGATGGCTTTGAATCCAGCAGGTTTCATTTCACCACTTTTAATTAATCTCTCTACTTTCTCAACATTGATCTTTGACCAAATGCTCTTCGGTCTACGAGGGGTATATTTTTGCAGATAATATTTTTCGTCAAAACTCAACCTCTGACCATCAATCCAGCCGTAGCACAGAGCAACATCCAAGGCTTCCGTAATTGTGATTGATTCAATGCCAGAATCTTTTTTTGCCAATTTCATCCATACACCAGCAGATTTGTCATGCTGTTTCGCAAGCCAGTCTCCCCATTTCTTTTGGGATACAAAGGTGAGAGTTGGAAGTTCAGATTTCATATTCATCTCTTATTCCAACCACTCGATCCCATACCGAATTGAGATTTCGTTAAAAGTTTCATTATCTGAGACACCGCCCTCTAAAGCAGTTTCCATTTCATCGAAATAATTTTCCAACCCACCTGGGATCGCATAAACCATGATCTTCAATGGAATTTTCAAAGGGTTGTAAAGTGCATGAGGAATATTTTTTGGCAAGTGGATAATTCCACCTACAGGAGCCTGCAACTTTTCATTATCAAGTCGAACGTCAATTGCACCTTCGAGCACATAAATAACTTCGTCTTCAAAATGATGAATATGAAGAGGGCTTCCACTTTCTGGTCCAAATACGGCTTCGCAAAGATAATAAGCTCCACTAGTCTGCACACTTGTTAATTTGTGTGTAACGCCCAGATGCTTCAATAGCCTGCCCACACCAGGAGCAATCGAAATCGGTTGTGGCTGTATAGCACTCATAAAAAACACTCCTTATACAACAACAAAGGCTCAGCTTTTATCTGCGCGACTTGCCCAAGCTTCCACTTCCACTTTATAAATTGGGCTAGCTAATGCAGCTACATATACTAAAGTTGAACAAGGTTTATGCCCGGCTAATTTTGAGGCAACTATTTCACGGCGCCTGGCTATATCCCATTCGCCTACGAGGTAATAATTGATCTTGACCAGATCTTTCATTTCCATATCTGCAGCTTCAAGATTGCGCAGGATATTTTCGAATACCAAATCTAATTGTTCAATAGGGTCTTCTGGCACGGTACCATCTTTTTTCATCCCCACTTGTCCCGAGATAATCAACATCCGCTCAGTACTGATTTCCGCCTGATGCATATATGCGCCAATAGGTTGATGCATGTTTTGCGGATTTCTAAATTCTTTCATGCGTAGACTCCTCTTTAGCCAAATGATTGATCAGTTGGGTCTTTATGAGAAAACCATTCCATCGGTGCTGTAATCCCGCGAGTATCCCAGGCATTAACCACCTGTTGAAGCATCTCCGGTATATGATGATCCAGATATGCAATTACCTCGGCGTAATGTTTATAAACAGATCGATCACGATTCTGATGGATACTTAATTCCCTGTGGATGACCTTAAGCAATGCCAAAGCCAGATCTACAGTCAAAGTGTTCGCATCCAACAGCAATTGAAAAAGAGTCAGCTTATCTTTGGTGAGGGGGATATGGAATAAATCTTTATAGTTTGATGAAATAGGCATCTGGTTATTAAATCTCTTCTCTTATCATCCCCATCATAATGCAAAATTACGGAACACACTATGAGCTTAACAAGCAAATCTTCCAGGAGCTGGCAGGGAATGGGTCCCACCAATTGGAGGGCCATCGATAGGCTACACGCCGAAGAAATGAAGACGAAGTAGAATATTCCCTCCATATGGCTGAATCCACGGGCGCGTCGATTACTCTCCAACTGTTAAGAGGTTCTAAATTGTCAACTTCGAAGTCAACATAATGATGCCACTCGCCATCTTCCCATATCATACCTTTACTTACGCCTTCATAATAACGAGTACAAGTTCTCGTATCCCAGCGCCTGGCAGAAACATGGAAAGTAGGATATACCGAAGCAATAAGAAGAAATAGAGGGATCGCAGCTAAAATACTACATGAAAATACGATCTGAGCAGCCTTTTTCATAGATGGTTATTTTATTTTCCTTTATACATTTATTAGTCTTCTTAAATTACAATAAAAATAAATTATACATCAGACCTTTTTACTGCCAATTCTCCGCAACCCAAAGAAAATACATTTCTAGATTTGAAACCCAATAATTATAGTCATGTCCGCCTTTGCCTATATGAAGCATATTCGTGATCAAAAATTTATCAAGCAATGATTTCATAACCTTTGCCCGATCAAGCATCAGTGGATCGGCTTCGCCTGTATCCATAAAGACACGCAGTTTCTGATTTGAAGGAATCGCTTCCAGCCACGCCCGGACCTGCTCCTCTTCCCCGGAGATGATGCCACTCCCAAACATCCCTACGGATGAGAATGTTTGAGGGTATTGAAAACCAAGTCGATAAGATGAAATTCCACCAAGCGAACCGCCTGCTACAGTGCGATAACGACGGTCATCAAGAACTCTATAATTATTTTCAATGTATGGAAGAAGATCATTATATATATCTGATCCATGAGAATCTTTATTAGTGTTTTCAGTAACAACAATAATAAAGGGTGGTAGGGCCTTATCCAAGATGAGTTGATCGGCTATTTCATTTATCCCAGCAGAGAACCATGCAGAAGGAGCACTGCCTCGCCCGGGGATAAAGTAGAAAACTGGATATTCTACTGCTAACTGATCTTCATAACACGGAGGCAAATAAATCTTAAAGGAATAAGGATATCCGCGCCTAGTCTGCTCCACTTCCCCGTCCAACACTTGACCAGGCTGCTTACAAACATCTTTCAATGCCGATAGACTCACATGAGAAGAGCACGATATGAAAGAAAACATTATTCCCAAGGAAAAAAGCAAATTCGCTAATTTCATCTTTATCGTTGATAAAACTGGATATGAAGGTTTTTTACAGAATGAATTTACGAACTTACGACACAGATCCTCCAATCACTAGCGGGGAATGGATCATGCCAATTTGAAGGCCATCGATAGGCAACGCGCTTGGTTGTCGAATCGGAATAATCTTTCCATAAAGCTGAAGGAAGAGGCGCATTGGTAACTTCCCAAAGTTTCAATGGCGCAGAATTATCCACTTTAAAATCAACATAGTGATGCCATTCGCCGCTGTCCCAAACTGTTCCTTTGTTCACGCCAACATAGTACTGAGTACACGCATCCGTATTTATATTTGCAGAATAAACATAAAACGAAAGAAATGAAGCAACAGATAAAGTGAAGATCAAAAGCAGTGGAAGTGAAAGTAAAACACCGCACGAAAATATTGTTTTTTTAAATACCTTTTTCATAAACCTATCTATATTTTCCTTTTATATTTTATTAAGAACTACCCCAACGCTTGATACTGCATGGATGCGTATCGTCCATAAGCAAAATGTTCAAGCTGGCGTTCAATATCATTTAACAATGCGGATGCGCCGATGCGGAATAAATGAGGGCGCATCCATTCTTCGCCAAGTTCTTCCTTCATCAAGATCAACCAGTCAACAGATTGCTTCGCAGTGCGGATTCCGCCAGCAGGCTTGAAGCCAACCTTATAGCCAGTGGATTCATAGTACGCACGAATTGCACGCACCATTACCAAACTCACAGGCAATGTCGCATTGGTTGGCTCTTTGCCGGTAGACGTTTTGATAAAGTCTGAGCCAGCCTGCATACAGACAAAGCTCGCGCGCATTACGTTTTTTAATGTGCCAAGTTCACCGGTTGCCAAAATAGACTTCATGTGTGCAGGTCCGCAGGCTTCGCGGAAGGCTTTCACTTCATCATAGAGTGCCTGCCAATTTTGAGTCAGCACATGTTGACGGGAGATGACAATGTCAATTTCAGAAGCGCCTGCTTTGACCGAGGCTTCAATTTCCTGGATCTTTTGTTTGAACGGATTCAACCCAGCTGGAAAACCAGTAGACACAGCCGCAACAGGAATCCCAGAACCTTTCAAAGCTTCAACAGCAGTTGTTACCATCCCATGATAGACGCACACTGCACCTGTGGTGAGATCGCGATCAACTTTCAAATCTTTCAACAGATCAGCACGAATTGGCTGGCGCGCCTTTGCGCATAAACGCTTCACAGTGCCAGGTGTGTCGTCTCCTGAAAGTGTAGTCAAGTCCATGTTTTGTACTGCCTGCAACAGCCACGCTGCCTGCCATTCTTTTTTGACCGTGCGTCGGGTGGCAAGAGTTGCGGCACGCCGCTCAATTGCAGAACGATTCACTTTTACGTCCTCAACAGGCCCAAGGTCCAGAGGAAGAATCGGAACACGGTTATTGTGCATGGTCATTGGTTTGGTTTCAAGAGTTATCGTCATAAAGAACTCCTACTGCTTGTTGCATTAATCACTAATATCTTAGAATATTATACAGTAATTCACAAGTGTAAAGCTGCTTGCAAATAACATACAAAAGGTATAATTAATTTAAGATTAAATTATCCAATGAAAAATAAAGGAATTGATGTTATGACAACCACACTCACTCCCCCAACTGCCGAAGAATACGCACCTTTTTATGCTGAGTATGTTCAGCGTGCGCAGGCCAGAGAGGACATATTGACGGCTTTCCCTCAACAAATTGACAAGATAAAGTCTGCGCTCGGTCATCTTTCGGATGAACAAGCCCGTTTCAAATTCGGACCTGAGGAATGGTCCATCAAAGAAGTGATCGGCCACTTGAACGATGTGGAGCGCGTCTTCTCGTACCGACTGCTGCGCATCTCGCGAAATGACTCAACTCCCCTGCCAGGTTTTGAGCAGGATGATTTTGTTCGGGAGGCAGGCTTTGATAATTATTCCATCACAGATTTAATTCAGGAATTTGAATTCCTGCGCCGAGCAAATGTACTGTCCATAAAAAACATGCCTGATAATTCCACTTTATATCGCGGCACAGCCAGCGGAGCGACCATCAGTGCGCGGGCATTGATCTATATGCTGGTTGGTCATGTGGATCATCACATGGAAAGTTTCCATAAAAATTATCTTCCCGCACTTTCGTAAGAGGATATTATGATCACTATTGAAAGTATTGTTCGACAGATAAACAGGGAATTCGTGCCTCAATTCGAGGAGAAATTACGTTGATTCACAAAAGATCATGAAGATATAAATTTGGAGTTTTATGCCATCGAATCCCAACGCTTTGAAACGTCAATATACGATCACACAACATGGTTTTGCTCGTGATGACGAATATTACTGGATGAGGGAACGTGAAGATCCCGAAGTACTGAAATACTTGCAAACAGAAAATGACTATCTGGAGGAAGTATTAGGACACACCGTTTCATTTCAGGAACAGCTCTTTCAGGAAATGAAAAGTCGCATCAAAGAAGAAGATAGCACTGTCCCCGAAAAAGTTGGGGAATATTTTTACTATTCGCGCTCGGAGACGAATAAACAATACCCGATCTTTTGCCGAAAAAAAGATTCGCTTGATACGCCAGAGGAAATTTTGCTGGATCAGAATGTACTTGCTGAAAATAAAGATTTTTGCAGCGTAGGCGCATTTACCGTCAGCCCAGATGGAACAAAACTCGCTTATTCAGTTGACTTTGAAGGCGCGGAAGTATATACACTTTATATTAAAGATTTGACGAATGGGTCATTATTTCCTGAACAGATCACCCACATCTTTGGGAGCGTCTACTACCGTATAGGGGTTGAGTGGGCAAACGATAATAAAACTTTGTTCTATATCTTGTTGGATGAAGCTCATCGTGCCTATAAATTACTACGTCATCAACTTGGAACTAATCCAACAGAAGATGTCATCATCTTCCATGAGCAGGACGACACATATGGCCTTAGTTTATATAAAACGCGCAGTGAACGCTACATTATGCTTTATCACTACAATACGCTTACACAGGAAACTCACTTTATTTCAGCAGACAACCCAGAAACAGAGTTAAATATTCTGCAGCCGCGCGAATATGGTATTGAATACTATGCTACCCATCATGGCGATTCATTCTTTATTATCACGAATGAAAACGCCCCAAATTTCAAATTAATGAAAACACCTGTTTGGGCCTTAAGCAAAGGGAACTGGCAGGAAGTTATTCCGCACAACGCAAATGTGATGATCGAACACATCGATGTGTTTGAAGATTACATTGTGCTGCACGAACGTAAAGACGGACTTAAGCAATTACGAGTAAGCAAGCCAGACGGAACAAGTAATGTCCGCTATGTACCATTTCCTGACCCAACATATGAAGTATATGTCGAGACCAATCCAGAGTTCAGCACCAAACTTCTACGCCTAAAATATTCATCGTTGATCACTCCTTCATCCACAGTGGATTTTCACATGGACACTGGTGAATGGGAATTAAAGAAGGAAGATGAAATTCCAAGCGGGTACGATAAGACTCAATATGTCACTGAATATATTCGAGCCAATGCGCCTGATGGAAAAGAGGTTCCAATATCCATCGTATACAAAAAGGGATTAAGGAAAGACGGGCATAATCCAACTTTACTTTATGGCTACGGCGCATATGGCGCATCCAGTGACGCATCTTTCAACTCGAATTTATTCAGCATCCTTGATCGTGGATTTATTTTCGCGATTGGACATGTCCGTGGTGGAACAGAGATGGGACGTACTTGGTACGATGAAGGAAGGCTGCTCAACAAGAAAAACTCTTTCACAGATTTTATTGCCTGCGCTGAACACTTGATAAAGGATCGTTTTACGTCACCTGAAAAACTCGCCATTATCGGCGGCTCTGCAGGCGGACTTTTAGTTGGTGCATGTATGATCATGCGGCCAGATTTGTTCAAAGTGGTGATTTGCAAAGTCCCATTTTTAGATGTAATAACCAGTATGAGCGATCCAACCATCCCATTAACCACATTGGAATATGATCAATGGGGCAACCCCGAAAATAAAGATGCCTTCGACTATATGTTGTCGTATTCTCCATATGATAATATCCGCCCTGTTGAATATCCACACTTGCTGCTTACCACAGGCTTCAATGATCCACGTGTAGCATATTGGGAGCCTGCCAAGTTTATGGCACGATTACGGGATATAAAAAAGGGTGACAACTTGATCCTGATGCAAACCAATTTCAATGCAGGCCATGCAGGCGCAAGCGGCCGTTATGACTTCCTGAAAGAGAATGTACTGGATTTTGCATTCTTGATTGATAGATTAACATAAACCAAGAGATTTTCTGATTGTAGTTTTATAAAAAAAGGTCTATAATTATTTTATATTTACAAATATGGAGCAAGCTCATGGAAAGATTTGTTATCGAATCCCCTCACACTACCGAAAACTGCAAACAGGCTATTCAAGATATACACGCCGCTGGGTATTTACATCATTTTGAATGGGGTTGCAAAGATGATGATCACACAGCTTGGGCAATTGTCGAAGCTGAAACCGCTGAAAACGTCCGCCAAATGATCCCCTGGTATTTACGAGACAAGGCGCGTATTGTTCGTCTTGTCAAGTTTGACCTCGCAAAAGACAAACTTGATCTCGAATAAAATAAATAAAAAAGCTCCTAATGCATTAGGAGCTTTTTTATTTCAAGCTTGTCTTTAAGCTGGGTGACTTGCTTTCGCAACTTCATCTTCCAACATTTTCGTGGTCAGTGACTTCGGACGCTCAATCGGCATTGCAAGTGCACGTGCCCATACATAATTAGCGGTCACACCTAGTGCACGGCCTACGCCAAATAACACTGTGTAAAAATCAAACTCCCTCACGCCATAGTAATACTGCAATGTGCCAGAAATAGCATCCACATTTGGCGCAGGATTCTTGGCTTTGCCTTGTTCCTTCAAAACTGAGGGAACAACATCCAAAACCATTTCCGCAAGACGGAGAAGGTCATTGTCAGGAAAACGCTTCTTCGCAAATTCCAACTGAGTGACAAAACGTGGATCGATCACACGCAAAACACCATGACCATAGCCCGGGATCACATGTCCATCATTCAGGGTATCCCATGCGAATTTATATAGATCATCACGTGTTGGCACTCCGCCAAATTTCTCTTTGACCTCAAGCAGCCAGCTAAGACTCTCCTGATTGGCAAGCCCATGCAGCGGACCTGCAAGTGCATTTAAAGAAGCTGAAAAGGAGAAGTAAGCGTCAGATAGTGTAGAACCAACCAAATGCATGGCATGAGCCGAAGCATTTCCAGATTCATGATCGGAATGAATAATAAAGTAAAGTCGGGCGAGGTCTGCATATCCCTTTTTATCAGAGACCTTCATCATTCTGGCAAAGTTTGTGCCATAATCCTGTTTGGGGTTATATTTCGGTTTGGCAGACTCACCAAAGTATTTCAGACGATAAATATATGCCGCAATAACTGGAAGTTTTGCAGTTAAGTCCAGACTATCTTCCAAAGCTGCTTCCCAATAAACATCCCGCTTCATGCCTTCATGATATTTTTTGGTGAAGACCGAGTCTTTGCCAAGCGCCAGCACAGCCTGTGAAAGTAAGATCATCGGATGTGTATCTCTGGGCATGGACTTCAGCATCTTGAAAACATAATCAGGAACCACGGCGCGTTTCGCCCATTCATCCTCGACTGCCTGAGCCTGCTCCTTGCTTGGTGCTTCTCCAACCATCAGCAAGTAATACAAACCACCAACGAGAGGCATTTTTCCGCCACGTGCTTTTGGCAGCGCTTTTAATACCTCATTGATCGACATACCTCGAAAACGGATACCTTCGCCTGGGTCAACAGATGAAATATCGGTCAACAAGGACTTGATATCGCGCATACCACCGATCACTTCTTCAATGGTGACGGTATCCACTACGACGGCAGCATGTTCTTTCGCGAGGGTTTTTATGCGTTCACGCCAGGCAGGCAATTGGGATTGAATTTTTTCGTGCAAGATCATGATTACTTCCTTCTAAAAATTTATTTTAAATAAATGCAAATTGAGGTTTTAACCTTCAGCATTTACAATGTCACTAAACTCTTTAACGCCTCATGCGTTTCTTTCACAGATGCAGCAGACTTTTCAAACATATCCTTCTCTTCAGCATCAAATTTATATTCGATGATCTTTTCCATACCACCTGCACCGAGCATTACTGGCACGCCGAAGTACATATCATTCAAACCGTATTCGCCGTTCATATACGTTGCACAAGGGACAATTAATTTCTTGTCTTTCAAAATTGCTTCAGCCATCTGCACACAAGCCATCGAAGGCGCATAATATGCAGAGCCAGTCTTCAATAAATTCACGATCTCACCGCCGCCCTTGCGTGTACGGTTGACAATCGCTTCAAGTTTGTCAGCAGGGAAATAATCGCGTAACGGAATGCCAGCAATATTGGAATGACGAGTCAACGGAACCATTTCATCTCCATGCCCGCCCAATACATAACAATCAACATTTTCAACACTGACACCCGCTTCCATCGCAACGAAAGCACGCATACGCGCCGAGTCCAAAATGCCAGCCTGACCGATCACCCTTTCACGCGGCAGCTTCGTCAACTTCATTGTTAAGTAAGCCATCGTATCCAGCGGATTGGTCAACACAATAAAAATAGCATTCGGCGAATGTTTCAACGTTTCAGTAGCAGCCTTACCCACAATATCAGCATTGGTCTTCAATAGATCATCGCGGCTCATACCGGGTTTGCGCGCAATACCAGCAGTGATGATAATAATATCTGAACCTTTTGTATCAGCATAATCATTGGTGCCAATCACCTTGGCATCTTTACCAATGATCGGCATCGCTTCCAATAAGTCCAGGCTTTTCCCTTGCGGCATTCCCTCTACAACATCCAACAAAACGACATTGGCAAGTTCACGTTCGGCCAGCCAGTGAGCAGCAGTTGCGCCTGTGTTGCCTGCGCCGATAATAGAAATTTTATTCATCGTTCCTCCAAAAATTACGTTATTTTCTTATTTTATCCGATAAGCAGACAAAGAGAAGGACTTCTTTACCTTTTGGATAAAGAAGTCCTTCTCTCGCTTCTTTCTAAACGTTAGGCTGTTACCGCTTCGAGGAAGCGAGTCGCCTGAATGGCTGCTGCAGCCCCCATCCCAGCGGACGTGATCACCTGTCGGAAATGAGGGTCAGCGATCTCTCCCGCAGCATACACGCCTTCTACACTCGTTTCCATTTTGTCATTGACCACAACGTAGCCAAGATCGCTCATTTCCAATTGACCTTTGAACATCTGCGTATTGGGTGTATGACCAATAAAGATAAATAAACCATCTGTATCAAAAGTGGATTCAGCGTTCGTCTTTACATTCTTCAACTTCAATGTCGTGACCTTATCTGAACCAACAACTTCAGTCACTATGGTATCCAAAATAAAGTTCATCTTCGGGTGTTCTTTAGCACGCTTCTGCAAAATCGGGCTGGCCCGAAATTCGTCGCGGCGATGGATCACGGTCACGGATGAAGCGTAGCGTGTGATGAAGAGACCTTCTTCGAACGCGCTATCTCCGCCGCCCACGATCACAACTTTTTTATCCTTGAAAAACCAACCATCACAAGTTGCGCAGTATGAAACACCCCGGCCTATTAATTCAGATTCGCCAGGAATGCCGAGCGGATTCGGGTTAGCGCCTGTCGTCAGGATCAAAGTATCAGCTTTGTATTCGCCAGTATCCGTAGTCACCTTAAAAGGCCGCTGAGAAAGATCAATCTCGTGTGCCATATCAAACTCAACCTTCGCGCCGAAATTTTCGGCCTGTTTCTGGAACAACTCGCCCAACTCGGCTCCACCCACCCCTGTCGGAAAACCAGGATAATTTTCAATTACGTGTGTCAAAGCGGCCTGACCGCCAAGCTGCAACCCTGTTAATACAACAGGAGCAAGCTCTGCCCGCGCCGCATATAACGCCGCAGAAAGCCCAGCAGGCCCTGCACCCACCACCAAAACTTTTACATGTCTTTCATCGCCATTTGTAGTCATTCGACCATCTCTTATATTTTATTTGAATTATCTTACATTATCAGGACAACACAACCTGCCTATATTTTACAGCAGGACATTTTATCACCTGCTCTTATGGATGAACAGTTACAAAACTGCATGAAACACAACTTGACCAATAACTCAATTAGGCCACAGAGAACACCGAGACCTTCGAGAAAAACCTCTTAAATCTCATTTTCTCTGTGAACTCTGTGGCAAACTATTTACGTTCTTCTTATACAGCCTCCACAAACCCTCCTGCTCTCATCCACAATACATCCACAATTGATTGATAAAGTAAGGGCGAAAGAACAAATCAAATCAAACCTAATTGGAGGTAAAAATGTCTCGTAATGGTCCTTTCATCTTTTTTAGAGTAATTGGTGTTCTGTTGCTCCTCGGCCTGATCGCCGCTGGCGGATTCATGGCTTATCGCGCAGGTGAAGCCCAAGGTGTTATGCAAGCTCCCGCAGTTGCAACAGCCATCTCCCAAGCTGCCGAAAATGGACAGGTTGCACCCGTCCCGCCAATGATGTATCAAAATGGTTATGGCCACGGCTATGGCTATGGCCGCCATCACTTCGGATTCTTTCCATTCGGCATCTGTGGTTCCATTCTCTTCCTATTTCTCTTCTTTGGCTTTATGAAGATGATCTTCTTCCGCGGATGGCATGGTGGCTGGGGACATCACAATCACGGACCATGGAGCAAGAATTGGGAAAATGGAGTCCCATCCAGGTTCGATGAATGGCACAAACGTGCCCACGACGAGAAGTCAGCAGATAACACTGACAAAAAAGAATAAGCAATATCACCATCACCCAGCCCTACTACAAATAGGGCTGGGTACATGCATATAAAATATTCTAAAGAGGAGAGTGATTTCATGAAAGCTGCCGTTTACAAAACTTATGGTCCGCCTGAAGTTTTACAAATAGAAAATGTTGAACAGCCCACTATTCAAGAAGGTCATGAAGATCGAGTATTAATCAAAGTACATGCATCTTCAGTCAATCCATTTGACTATTATCATCGCATGGGGTTTTTGCCGATCAGAGCATCCAACGGTCTTTTCACACCCAAACAACAAATAATGGGCATAGACGTTTCAGGCAGAGTTGAAGCAATAGGCAAAAATGTAACCAAGTTCAAAATCGGTGACCGTGTTTTCGGAAGCTGCTTGGGGTCACACGCCGAATATGTTCGCGTTCGTGAAGACAAAATAACTCTGATACCTGAGAACTTGACATTTAATGAAGCGGCAGCAGTACCCTGCGTGGCTTTGTCCGCAGTGCAAGCATTGAAAGATGTAGCTCAAATCAAGAAAGGTCAAAAGGTATTGATTAACGGCGCGTCGGGAGGGATTGGACATTTTTCTGTTCAAGTTGCGAGATTCTATGAAGCTGAAGTAACTGCTGTTTGCAGCACTTCCAATCTTTCATGGGTGAAAGAGCTTGGGGCGCATCATATGATCGACTACACCAAAGAAGACTTCACCAAAAATGGCAAACGATATGATGTTATTTTGGATGCATCCGCAGCACGAACTTTTTTTAGCTGCAAAGATTCTTTAACTGAAACAGGTTTTTATATGACGGAAAATCCTACAAAGCCGCGATACCAACTTGTTCAAGTCCTGCTCAGTTCTGTGACGAAAGATAAAAAAATGAAAGGGCCTGGGCTTACAAATACAGGCGGCGAAAATTTAGAACTCATAAGAGAACTTCTCGAGGCTGGAAAAATTAAACCTGTGATCGAAAAAGTATATCCATTGGATCAAATCGCAGCAGCACATCGTCACGTTGAAAATGGACATACCAAAGGAAAGGTCGTAATTGAGGTTTTGAAAGGCTAGATTCATATCCAAGTGACGAAAAGAGGAAAGAAACACATCCTTTACCTTTCCTCTTTCGTCTTTCATCCTTTATACTCACCCCTATGCCACAACTCATTCTCGTTGTAGATGATGAACCAAAAATTGTGCGCCTCGCACGCGATTATTTGGAAAAAAATAATTTTCGCGTCGTCACGGCCGCAGACGGTCAATCTGCGCTGACCACTGCCCGTCGCGAAAAACCAGATTTGATCATTCTGGATCTTATGCTTCCCAACATAGATGGGCGCGAAGTATGCAAGATTCTGCGCCGTGAAGGTGACGTGCCCATCATCATGTTGACAGCATTATCCGAAGAAGTGGATCAAATCACGGGTCTAGAAATTGGTGCGGATGATTACATCTCCAAACCATTTTCACCACGAGCCTTGGTGGCAAGAGTCCGTGCCTTACTTCGTAGAACAAAAGGCGATATCAAAACACCGAATGTCATTCGAATTGGAGGCCTTGAAATTGACTCAGAAAAATATTCTGTCACCTTTCAAAACAATCCGATCAAATGTACGCCCATCGAATTCAAGCTGTTACAAATTTTTGCCAGTCACGCAGGTCAAACATTGACTCGTGAACAACTTCTTGATACCTTGCATGGCTCATCATCTAGTGTTGACCGCAGTGTTGATTCACACATCAAAAATTTACGCAAGAAACTTGAACTTGCATCAAACCAATCCATGATAGAAACGGTTTATGGAATTGGTTATCGTTTTACAGAATCTTAATTCATGCATCATCACGATCACCCTCCCCAGTTGTCACATCGTCGTTGGCGTTACAGTCGACGTTTTTTTCCGTTTGTGCCCTTCGTCATCATCACCATCTTGTTATTTATTGGGGGTACAGCTGCCATTTTTTATCTGCTCTTTTCAGAATATGTCGGAGTCAGAAATATATGGCTGCTCGTATGTGGTGCTCCGTTTGCTGTTGTGCTCTTTTTAATCTTCTTCGCCTTCAACATGTACACTCGTTACGGCAAACCATTACAAGAAATTTTCAGCGCCATAGACTCAGTTGCTGAAGGTAATCTCTCAATACGTGTTGCCGAAGATAATTCGCCACAATTTCAAGAGTTAATTAAACGTTTCAATAAAATGGTCAGCGAATTGGAACGCAACGAAACCCAACGCCGCAACCTGACTGCCGATATCGCTCACGAACTCCGCACACCGATCCACATTATTCAGGGCAACCTTGAAGGCATCATTGACGGTGTTTACAAACCAACTCCTGAACATATCAACAACACATTAGACGAAACAAAATTATTAACGCGACTCATTAATGACTTGCAAACTCTGTCACTTGCTGAGGCAGACCAACTTCCGCTTCACCCTACCCGCTTCCTGCTTGCTGACCTATTAGCAGATCTCGCTTCAAGTTTTTCCTCCGAAGCCACATCCCTTGGCATTGACCTAAAAACAAGTATCTCTGACTCTAAAAAAGAAATCACAGCCGATCATGATCGAATCGATCAAGTGCTATCCAACTTAATTTCAAATGCACTTCGTCACACACCCGAAGGCGGGACAATTTCCATTTCTGCACAATCCACTGAAAAAGGGATCCAAATTGAATTGAAAGATACTGGTGATGGCATTCCCGCTGAAGACCTTCCATTTATTTTCGACAGATTCTGGCGCGGAAGTAAATCCCGCACCCGCGAATCAAATACGCATAGTGGTCTCGGCCTCGCCATTGCAAAGCAACTCATCCACGCACACGGCGGGACGATTGAAGTAAAAAGTGAAGTTGGGAGCGGAACACGATTTATCATTGAATTGCCTAATTAATTTTCACAGGAGGAAATCATGCGAAAAAGAATATTGCTTTTATTTACAACACTATTAATAGCGACCAGTTGTAACGGTCAAGAAAAAATCTCTACACCTGCTGACTTTGCATTTGTTTTTGAGCACGCTTCTTGTGGAACAATTTTTATGGATATTCTGGATACCACTCAAAATGTACTTATTCAAAAAACACCAGAAGGAGAGATTGCAAACACAATCCCTCTAAATTTATTGGATGAACAAATGGATGAAATCTATCAAAAATTAATAGAAATTGATTTTTTCAGCTACCCCGAAATTTACATAGTTCCAGATGAACAAATTCGCGGATATCAAGCACCCTCGGGGATACAAAAATTAACAGTTACTGCTAATTCACAGATACATTCTGTAGTATGGACAGATGAAATTTTTACTGAACCGCCCTATATGGATGAAATTAATTTACGAGACCTTGCCGATTTAATTCTTGAAGTTATTTGGTCAAATCCAGACTATCAGTCGCTGATAGGATGTGCTTAATATAAGAAACAATTAATATACGTAATATCAAAAACTACCAGAAGACCAAGCAAGCTATGCATATATAAAATGCGCGGATTAATCCGTGCATTTTATATTAAATATCTTATTAAAAGCTATTCCTATAACACTTCCTGCTCTGCCTTTCGCATGGACTGGAAGGACTGAATAGCTACTTCCAGCATGGAAAGATCGGGAGTACGGGTGGTGAGGTGCTGCATAGCCATATTAGGCTTGATCAACAATTGAACAAATGGATTATCCAAATGTTTGGCTGTCCATCGAATATATTCGATGGCAACCCCTGCAAGAATTGGAATAAATAGTATTCGAGAAGCAAGCCGCCAGAAAATTGGCATGGGGCCCAGTAAAGTAAACACCAAAATGGAAAGCAAAACCAATGTAAGTAAAAATGCCGTTCCACAACGAGCATGCTCAATAGGATATTTCGCCACGACTTCGGGCGTCAACTCTGCGCCCGCTTCAAAGGCATTAATGGTCTTATGCTCAGCACCGTGATACATAAAGAGGCGTTTTACATCGGGCATGAAACTGATCGCCCAGACATAACCAATAAAGAATAAAAGACGTAATACACCTTCAGTTAAGTTGTTTAACCATGAACTCCAACCAAGATAATGTTCTGCCAAACCGCCAATGCCTGCGGGGAGCAAAAAGAAGAGACCAATGCCGAGGGTTAGAGACAGGCCCAAAGTTAAATAAAGAGCCGGGCCTTCCAATTTTTCGTCCTCACCTGTTTGGGTGTTCGCAGAAAGCGTGAGTGCACGCATTCCCAATCCGAGAGCATCCCATAAAAGAATTGACCCACGCAAAAATGGGATCTTTGTAATCCTTGAACGATAAACGTTCGCAAGTTTTTCAGTATGAATAGCAATAGTGCCATCTGGCGCGCGCATGGCAACAGCAAATGCTTTTTGCCCGCGCATCATTACGCCTTCAATAACTGCCTGACCACCGTAAGTAATAATTCTATCTTCCATTGAGTCCTTTTTATTTCATGTTGAAAAAGAAATGGATGAATGCATCCATGTTCTTGTGCCATGTTGGCAAATGCATACGTTCATTCGGCGAGTGGATGTTGTCATCTGGCAAGCTGCCGCCAACGAGACCTGACTCAACGCCAACAATATTTTGCAGCATTGCAACCACGCCGATCGACCCGCCTTCGCGGCGATACAAGGGCGCTCTGCTCCATACAGTTTCAAAGGCCGAAGCCAGCGCTCGCACACCATTGGTATTTACATCGGTGATCGCCCATGGGCTGTCATTTAACAACTTTACTTCCCATGTAATTGTCTTGGGCGCATGTTCTTCCATATAACGAACCAATTGCTTATGAACTTCAGCAGGGTCTTGATCTGGCACGAGGCGGCAGGATATTTTAGCCATGGCCTTTGCAGGCAAAACAGTCTTTGAGCCAGCGCCTGTCCAGCCTGAAAGCAATCCATTGATTTCAAGTGTAGGTCGTGCTCCTGTGCGTAACGCAGGCGTGTATTCCTTTTCACCCCATAAAGCAGGTACACCTGTTTGCTGTAAATAACTTTCCGATGTTGTTGGCAGCTTTGCAGTATCTTCGCGTTCCTGATCGGTCACAACCCGCACTGAATCATAGAAGCCTGGCAAAGTAATCGTTCCATTTGCATCATGCATACCTGCGATCAATTCAGCCAACGCTTGAGCAGGGTTATGTACCGTGCCGCCAAATAGACCTGAATGTAAATCACGAGGAGGCCCATAGACATGAACTTCAAAATATGCAAGTCCGCGCAAACCAAATGTGATCGTTGGTTCATCTGCAGAGATCGCGCCTGCATCAGGGTTCAAACAAAAATCAGCCTTGAAGAGGTCTTTATGCTTTGGTAAAAATGTACCCATATTAAGTGAGCCGATTTCCTCTTCGCCTTCAAACATGAACTTAAGGTTTACAGGAAAATCGCCAGTCTTCATAATAGACTCGACAGCGTTTACTGTTGCCATCACTTGTCCCTTCATATCTGAAGAGCCCCGTGCAAAAAGATAATCACCTTTTACAGTTGCATCAAAAGGTGGAGTCTCCCATAATTCAATCGGGTCAACAGGCTGTACATCATAATGTCCGTATATCAAGACAGTTGGCGCACCGGGTTTCTTCAACCAATCACCATACACAACCGGGTGTCCACCTGTTGGCATGAGTTTTACATTTTCAATTCCAATATTGCGCAAATGATCTGCCGCCCACTGCGCGGCTTTTTCCACCTGTGCTTTGTAGTCATCGTCCGTAGAAATGGATTCGATTTTAATGAACTCAGATAATTCCTTGGTAAAACGTTCACGATTTTTATGAGCGTATTCTATTGCTTTTTCTGCATCAGACATGGTCACTCCATCAAGATTTCATTATTAATATAAATGCAGCAGCGACCTAAGTCGCTGCTGCGTGTTTTTCACTACGGCGCGGCAGTTGGCTCCGGCGTCTGCTCCAAGGTACGGCGTGTAACAAGATACCATTCGTTAATCAAAGCCAGGCGGTCACTGACATCATACAACATCGACGCAACCTGTACGCTTTGCACTTGTACGTCCACACCATAAGAATAGACAGGATAATACAAAGGCAAAGAAGGCATGTCCTTTGCAAATACTACTTGAAAATTTCGGTATAAACGTGCACGTGTTTCAAAGTCTGCTTCGGTGCGTGCAGTTTCAAGGAATTCACTCGCTGTGCGATTATCCCATTGCGAATAGTTTTGTCCGCCAGTAGCTTCCGATTGATGCCAGAATAGATAAGGATCTGGGTCAGGCGTGCGTGCTGTATTCAGATCTGCAAGTGCGGCTTGATAATTACGTGTAGTGAGAAAGTCATTCACCAATGAGTCATAAGGAACAGATTGAAGATCCACTTTCACACCTATCAAAGCCCAATCCGCTTGGATGGCTTGTGCGATCTGAGTGTGGAGTGCGTCATCGGGATGAACCATGGTAAAGGTTAGAAATTGACCGTCTTTCGCGCGTATATCCCCGCCGCCAGCTGGGATCACATATCCTTCATCTTTTAGCAAAGCTGACGCAGCATCCGGGTCATAATCAAATTTCTCGATCTCATCATAATGCGCCCATGAACCTGGCAAAATTGGCCCATCTGCAACAATAGCCTGGCCTTGCATAATACGTGAAACGATACTGCCGCGATTTAAGCCCAGTAAAAGCGCACGGCGAATTTTTTCGCTTTGTAAAAATGGCACACTTGGATTATTAAGATTCAAGAATACCAATCCGAGCTGCGGCAAACGGCTTGTATAAACCGAGAGGTTTTGATCCATTAACGCTGGCTGCAACACATTCACTGTAAGCTGGCTGATACCTAGCACTTCGCCTTGTTGATAAGCATCAAAGGCAGAAGCAGCATCTGGATAAAATCGAAAAACTATCTGTTCGACAAACGCGCTTTGCACATAATATTCTTTATTAACCTTAAGTACAACACCTGTGATCTGTCCGCCGCTGGTCATAAGGCTATCAAATTTATAAGGTCCGGTACCTATAGGCTTCAAATTGAATTCAGCATTCGCAAGCTGATCGGCAGGAACAGATTCGAGTAAATGTTTTGGCAAAATACCAAACGTGGCGTAATCTAAAAACGGCGCAAACGGTTCAGGTAATTTAAATTGAAATGTTTTATCGTCAATTACCTTTATCTCAATTTGAGACCATAGGTCTTTAATATCTTGTGGAAAGAGGGAACCAGAACTTTTGATAAGCTCAATCGTAAAGATAACGTCATCAGTAGTGACGGGTTCACCATCATGCCAAACAGCATTTTTTCTTATCGAAAAATTATATTGGACACCATCCGGCGATACGCCCCATGATTCAGCCAGGTCAGGTTGCGGCAGGCCATGCGAATCAAATTTCATTAACCCACTAAAGATAAGGCGGTTGATATCACGGTCGGCCGGGTTATTCCAATCCAACATGGGATTAAGCCGCCCCATGGAACCAATCAAAGCCTCCGTGTAAACACCCCCCGGTGCCGCTTCGGGCAAGGTGATAATACTTACTGGTTGTTGACTCAGCAATAGCAAAGATACGATCACAACGGTGATCGTCACAACCAAAATCTGCCAGCGTAATCGTTTCATATGGGTAATAGAAATAAAGAAAGGCCGCCGCCGCCCTGCTTGGTATTAGGGCAATGGTCCGGCGGCCTTTGCAGGCTCGTGATAATTAGCTTCCGAGGATGATAATAGTGATAACGAGACCGAAAAAGATCACACTCAATACAATCGTCACCCAAAAGAGGATGCGCTCAATACCGCGGCGGGCGGTGAATACACCACCTGTATCCGCACCGGTGAGACCACCCAGCCCTGCGCCCTTACTTTGCAGGATAACGCCCAGGATCAAACCTATCGAGGTTATAATTAACGCAATATCTAAAAACCTAGTCATACAATGTGCCTCCTTGAAATTAGCGGGCAAATTATACCTGTTCAAGAAGTGAATCGTCAACAAGGGTTATTAAGAGAAAATTCATGCACGAAGTCGTCGTTAATTTACATATGCACACGCGGTATTCAGATGGAAGCGGCACACACCGCGATATTGCCAAAGCAGCATTTACCGCAGGCGTGGATGTGGTGATCGTCACCGACCATAATGTGCTTGTTCAAGGTTTTGAAGGGTATTACAAAGAGAAAAATAAAAAGATTCTGATGCTGATCGGCGAGGAAGTACATGATCAGGCGCGTGACCCGCAGAAGAATCACCTCCTTGTGTTTGGCTCACCAAGAGAGCTTGCCACTTTTGCTGAAAATCCGCAGCTATTGATCAATCAAGTTCGTGATGCTGGAGGGTTATGTTTTCTAGCTCACCCGGATGACCCCGAAGCGAAGGCTTTCAAAGAGACTGATATTTCCTGGGTGGACTGGTCAGTCCAAAACTATACTGGTATTGAACTCTGGAATGCATTAAGTGAACTCAAAACAGTTGTGCCAACAAAATTACACGGCGCATTTTATGCTTTTTTCCCTGCGTTTATAGCACATCAACCGATTCCATCTACACTCGAAAAGTGGGATGAACTGCTATCCCATGGCCGGCGCGTCGTCGCAATTGGCGGTTCAGATGCACACGCTTTACATATGAGCCTCGGGCCAGTCAGCCGTGTGATCTTCCCTTATGATTTTCATTTTCGCACAGTGAATACACATGTGATGCTTTCTGAGCCTTTAAGTGGTGATGTTCATAGCGACAGAAAATTAATTTATGAAGCGCTGGCAGAAGGTCATTGTTTTATTGGATATGACCTGCCTGCTTCGACAAAGAGCTTTCGCTTCACTGCTCAAGGGAAAGATGTTTCCGTTTCGATGGGCGACGAATTACCCGCAAAGGGCGGGGTGACCTTACAAGCAAAGATTCCGTCGTTGGCTGAGATTCGTCTGCTCAAAGATGGGATGGTGATCCACACATGGAAGAATCAGTTATCCTGCGCACATATCACTACAGAGCCTGGTGTATATCGTGTGGAAGTATATCGGCGTTACTTGGGAAGGCTGCGTGGGTGGATTTATAGCAACCCGATCTATTTAAGATAAATGCCCTTCGGACAGAATCAGTTCACAGTTAAGCGTGAGGCGGGATTTTCATCCAACAGAGATGGTTTTGTGGTAAACTTCGCCCGCTAAATTAGTACGTCTTATTAACGTGCTTTCCGTTCCCAACGAGCCTACGGCTTGGATAGGAACAAACCCATGGAAAGGAGGTTTTCCCTATGCGTAATTATGAATTGGTTTGTGTGATCCAGCCTGATCTGGACGAGACTGCTTTTAACGGTGTACTTGAAAAAGTTAAAAGCTGGATCAGTGACTCAGGCGGCACGGTAGATAAAGTTGATGTTTGGGGCCGCCGCAAGCTGGCCTACATCATCAAGAAGCATCGCGAAGGTCAGTTTGTTTTGTTAAACATGACCATGAATCCGACTGCAACTGCCGATCTTCAACGCAATTTGCGTTTTCAAGAGCCGATCATTCGTCACATGCTTTCTGTAGTTGGTTAATTCTTTGTTGCATTGCCCGGTACTTTAATGACAAGGAGATTAATATGAGCCGAGGCCTTAATAAAGTTCAGATCATTGGACATCTTGGAAAAGACCCCGAGATGCGTTACACACCCTCAGGGAAACCTGTAACCACTTATTCTGTGGCAGTCAGCCGTTCGTGGAATAGCGCGGACGGAGAACGTCACAGCGAAACCGAGTGGTTCAATATAGTAGCCTGGGGTAACCTTGCAGAGATATGTAAACAATATCTCGTGAAGGGTCAACAGGTTTACATTGAGGGACGTTTGCAAACCCGCCGCTGGGATGATAAAGAAGGACAGAAACACACCAGCGTGGAGATCGTTGCAAATGAGATGATGATGCTGGGCGAACGGCGTGATGCCAACAATAGCCATACTCAGGAAGCCGAGTCTGCTTCCGCTGATAACGGCTCTGCCGCAGCGGAAGATGAGTTTCCGTTTTAGTTTTGGAGTAAATCATGAGTGAAGATAGAAATGATCGAAATTCGGGGGGCGGTGAAGGTGGTGACCGCAGGTTTTTCGCCAAGCCGAAGTTTTGCCAATTTTGTGCAGATAAGTTGCTGGTCATTGATTACAAGAAGACTGACCTGCTCCGCAAATATATAACCGAAGAGGGCAAGATCCGTCCTCGCCGCCAGACTGGT
>JACMLM010000040.1 GCA_014379595.1 Anaerolineales bacterium | reverse complement strand
GCACCTGGCGCAAGTGCAGGTGTCAGCTAAAATCTGCGTTCATCTGCGTCCAAATTTAATTCAGGGTTAATTATGTATATTTATTGTTCGGCAGGCTTTTCATCTGCTGCCTTCTCTTCTTCAAGCGATAAAGCTCATCCAAATAAAAACGAAAAAACTTGTACTCTATAGCTCTCCTGGATCAGCTTCAATCAAATGCGGCTCGAAAACTTTTTAAGGTGCGCGAGCCGCACAGAAAAAGATCACTGTAAAGACTTTATCTACTTATCGTTATATAAAGCTCCTGCGATCACAGAAAAGATGAGGATGGCCCAACCAGGAATCGGTTCGGGCGGTGCCCAGCCCAGAATAGTGCCGCCCATAGCCACTGCCCAGATCGGGAAAGCAATTGCGCTCAAGACCACATTCATGCGCTTCCCTTCTCCATCGGTTCCCATCCAGCGTAAAAATATCGAAAGCCCCCAACAGATCAAGGTCCAGATCGGTTCGAGCCCGCCCTGCCCGGAGCTCATCGTTTTGCCGATGGTGTAAATGGCGATCACCTCAGAGGGGACATGCGCCGCCACCTTTCCTAGAAAATCCTTGATCTGATCCCAGCCTGATGTGCTGCGCTTGGTTGTAGCTGCTGGCCCGCCAATGCTTCCATATAAAGTTGCCATTTTTTTCTCCTGTGAATATATGAAATAATCTGTTGGGATAAGCATACAGGAAAACGCGCTTGTATGCAAGTATAAGAAAACAGTGAGTGCCAAAGAATAGAGTGACCATATTCAGGAAAATATTTTGTATTTATTTAGTGGGGGTTTGGGTGTTTTTTAGGAAGCTGATGCTACCATGTGACAAAATGACAACTAAAATCGAATCACTCAAAGACCTGTATGTGGATCACTTAAAAGATATGTACAGTGCCGAGACCCAGATCACCAAGGCATTACCGAAAGTGATCAATGAGAATCACTTGAATGAAGAGAAGGCAGCAGACGAAAAGTTGACTAAGGTTGCGATGAACGTTGTGAACCAGGATGCATTGCAGGAAAGCATGGAAGCAGAACGCGTGTAACTTTGTGTACACAAAAGTTCTAGAATCCCAGGATTCAAGACCTTTACTATTTGTGAGCATAAAAACAATACAATTCTAAATTGACATGGCCTTTGAGGAGAAAACATGAATAAGATAGTGGGACTCTTTGACCAACAGAATGCAAAACGGTCTATCGAAGTTTTGGAAAAGTATGGGGTGGACTCAAGCGATATTAGTTTGGTGGTACGCGATAGCGGCATGGTGGAGTTGAGGGTAGCTCCCTACTTAGATTTTACGAACTACGGTTTTATTGGTTTTTTATGCGGGCTGGGTGCTTTTTCTTTTGCATCGCCAGAGGTCGGTCCTGTTATTGCTTGTGGACCCTTAGCCGTGAAAGTATTTACCATGCTGGAGACCAAAGTTTATAGCAGCTTCTCTAGTGCATTGATGCATGAAGGGTTCTCTGAAGAAGAAGCTGAGATCTATATCGGAGGGTTGAAAAGAGGCGATATTCTTATATCAGCAGATACCTGCCTACCCTATCCATCCCAAGTGCAAGAGGGTCAACGTGAAAGAGCGCAGATGTGATGAAAACTTTTATTGAAATGTACTATCTGCGGATCATGAAGGATACAGTTCGTTATCAGCGCAAGCTAGTGGACCTAAGCCAAAAGGGCGAAGACCCAGATGCATTAATTCAAGCTCTTATCCAGCGGAAGCAGAAACTTCAAACTTCGGCTGGTGAAGTGCACAAGGAATTTGTGATCCATTCCACCAGTTGGCGTTATGAACCTCCCAGTAAAATTGTGTTGACCTATATCGCTTATTCTGATGAACTCCAGTTTGGCAAGGGAAGCATAAAGAACCTGCCGCTCAAGGAGGTAAGAAAGATCAATATTGCCACAGGCAAGCCGCGTTCGAAGGAAGGGCTTGAAAAGCAGGTGATAGCACATGCCATGCGCCATATATCCTTTTTGATAAAAACAGATTATGCAGGTGAATTCAAAGATGCGTTTACCCCCAGAACTAGAAACGTGTTTAAGTCTTTATGGGTGAGCCTGGCTGGCCGCTCAGCATTCTAGTGCTTAAAACAAAATGCCTGCCATTAGGGTGAGGGGGGCACCCTAACGACAGACAAGTACCATTATACATAAAGCGTTTGAGGTTGCAAGGCAACTTAGGGGATTATATAGGAATTTTTTAGGCTCATAAATATTGAGAGATTGGCTTCATAATAACTTCTTTCGTGATGATCATTTATTACTCCAACGCGAACGAAATGATGAACATGGAAATGCCCATCACAACCACCGCGACGATGGCACCGCACCCCCAACCTGTTGAAACCTTCCAGCCCTGTTTATTCGTGATACCCGGCTCCAGCCTGCGGATGTGACGGACTGCCTGCCAACCTGCAAAGATGCCTGTTAAAAACCATGCTACGATCACACTAAGCAGAAATACGAATAGTATGGCAAACAAAAACACGAATCCTTCTCCGAGGGCGCTGCCAAGCCCGGTTCCAACACATTCGCTGAAGATAAGACCTTCACAACTTGTCTCTGCATTTTGAACACTAATTACGCCAATTGCCATTGCCAAAGTTGTGATTAAGCCAGAGACTATCATCCCAAGCGGACCACTGACACCCCAAATGCGAATCGTGGGCGACATATGTTTCCATGAAATACTCGGCGCATTGGGTCGTAATGCAAGCATGGTGAATAGACCTGCGATCAACCCGCCAGCCAAGCCGCCGATTCCGCCGCCAATCAATAAAAAAATATGTAAGAGTACCCCATTGCCGTCCAAATCCCCCTGCCTTACATTGATGACGAGTAAGATAATAGCTCCAATGACCCAAAAGACGAGCCAGCCCAGACCCCATGCAAATGCCCAGCCAGGGATTTTGCTGAAGACGATATTCAAAGGTGGTTGTGTGGCTTGGCGAAGAAATGGTCTTTCTCCCATTGCCTTTACGGCGCCTGCCTCGACGAGACCATCTACAAGCTTATAAAAATTATCTGTATAACTACCTGAGCGCAAGTCCAGCGTTTGGATTTCGTTCACGAGTGACTCAAATTCGTTCGTCCATTGTGCGGGGCGATACAGAATGGGGAAAATCGTTTTACCAAGTTCCAGCGCTTTCCTCACTTCTTCCAGCACATATTTTGATTGTGCTGCATCAGGAGACAGGACAAGGATAAAAGCTTTGCATTCGTTGATACCTTCCATGATCTCATCATGCCACTTTTGCCCCGGCTGAATTGTGGACTGGTCAAACCACACACCCGCGACTTGCGCGTCCAAATCGGATGCAAGGTGCGTGACGAATTCCTGATCGCGGCGAGAGTAGGAGATGAAGATGTCTTTGGACATATTGTTTACTGTAGATTGTTATTTTCATTATACACTTTATGTCTATCCTGATATCCTACGCAAGCCCACTGACCCTATTCTAAAAAATTCAATGCGGGTGGTAATCAACTTATCCTCACCTAGTACTGTTTTACGCTGACAGAGTTTCAGCAAGCATGTGAGTATGAAATACGAATGTTATCCGGGAACACCTAAAGCAGCCGTCACCTAGGGGTAAAATAGGTTACAAGGAGACAACCTAGTAACTATGCGGGCCAAAATTATTAAACTAAATGAAAACTACATACAATTGTTAACAACAAAGAAGTTGATTTACATAATATGCAATCATGAAGTGAGAGGCAAATCGAGTCCACTAATGAGGATTGATAAGCTAGTCACTTCGCGTAAGTTGTCTCATTAAGAATAAATGGAGATTATTATCACTGGAAAAACTTATCTGGACCCTGGCCTGACCATACGCCCTGCCCATTGGACAGATATCAACGCTGTGGCAAAACTCAGTCATGATGTTGCGGAAATGGAAGGCGATTCGCTTTTTGTGCTTACCGCTGAAGAGATGGCAAATGAGTGGAAAAGCGAAGGCTTCAACATTCAGCGCGACGTTTTTGTTGTAGAAACTCGTGATGGACGTCTGGTTGGCAGCGAAGAATTCTATAATGAGAGTGGTCACTATAAACTTAAAGCAGATGGATGTGTCCATCCAGAATTCAGAGGGCTGGGTATTGGTTCCTCACTACTCGAAAAAATAGACGAGCGCGCACAGGCTGAAATAAGACTTGCCGCACCTGATGCACGGGTTTGTATCCAAAGTTTGGTTAATAACAAAGACAAAGAAGGACACAGCCTGCTTCAAAATAATGGCTACTCTCCCGTACGCTATTATTGGCGCATGGAAATTAAATTGCAGGAAGCTCCTCTCCCTGTGACCTTCCCTGCTGGCATTGAACTCCGGCCATTCAACAAAGATGAATATGCAGTTGCAGTCTGGGAGGCAGACAATGAAGCCTTCCGTGACCATTGGGGCAGCCATGATCGAACGTATGAAGAATGGTCTCATGGAAAATTTGGCAATCCAAATTTTGACCCCACTCTGTGGATGATCGCCTGGGATCGGAACGAAGTAGCAGGTTTTTCGCAGAACCGCCTCCGAAAAGGAATTGGCTGGATTGGAACCATTGCTGTCCGCCGCCCGTGGCGTGGTAAAGGTCTTGGTATCGCTCTAATGCATGGGACCTTTGGTGAGTTTTACAAACGTGGTGTGACCACCATAGGTCTGGGCGTTGATTCGGCCAACCTCACAGGAGCCACACGCCTCTATGAACGGGCAGGCATGTATGTGGCGGGTGAATTTGCGCTGTACGAAAAAGAATTGAGAAGCGGAGAGATGAAATAATTTTGTTGTAAGCAGCTTGGGGAAAGCAATAGAACAAACCCATTTCTCTACCAATAATTTAGACAATTAATAGTCTCTGTTTGGGACGGTGATAGCCTGTTCTGTTATTCTATGCCTAACAAATTTTGCGATGATCATCATTCCATCGTTAAATTTATCTTTATCAAAATTGTACAAAAAAGGAGCATACAATGACTACTAACATTTTGCAGGATAATTGGACCGATATGCGCGAGCAAGTCAGTGAATGGTGGGATCAACTAACCGAAGACGACCTTGATCTGATCGATGGTGATCAAGATCAACTGCTCACTGTCCTACAAAGCAGGTATGGTCATACGAGAGAAGCAGCCCAGGCAGAAATTGAAAGGCATCTGGCCGAGTACGATCCTGAAGATACAGATACCACGATAGGCACAGGGCTTGATATGAATGGTGGTTTCGATGAGGATGATGCACCTGCCTCTGACAAAAAAGATCTTGAAAGAAGTTCATAGAACAGGCTAACTATATTTTTAAAAGTATCATCCTCTTGCATGATGCAGTGAGAAACATCATGCAAGAGGATGATTTTGAATACTCTTTGCTGTGATCCCCTTGCAGCCGGGGCAATTCCCCTCTTTGAAAAAAAAGCTGGCTCATACGCGCTTTGCTTATGTAATCAATGTTGAATATCATAAATGTGTGTACTATATATGTTCGCTGATGGATGCCTCTCATCCATCAGCGAACGTTTTGTTTTTATCAAGAGGTAAAATAGAATCCTGTGGTGCAGCCATTGGACATTAGCTATGGAATTGAGGGCATATGAATATCAGTATTGAATTAATTGCAGCACTGCTTTTGATTGCAGCGCTTGTGGCCATGGCCGCGCGGCTGCTAAAAATTCCCTACACAATTGGTTTGGTGGTGGCAGGTATCGTTTTGGCACTGCTGCCATTCATGCCCGAGATAAACCTCACAAAAGAACTGATCTTCTCCATCTTCCTGCCACCTCTCATTTACGAAGCTGCAATTTACATTAAATGGCAGGAACTACGCCGCGATCTGCCTGTCATCCTCACGTTGGCAACTGTTGGGGTTTTGCTCTCAGCCGGGCTCACCGCTGCGGGAATGCACTATTTCGTTCAGTGGCAATGGCAAAGCGCGATCCTTTTTGGCATATTGATTGCTGCAACTGACCCTGTATCTGTGATCGCCACTTTTAAAGAGGCGGGTGTGCATGGGCGTTTACGTTTGCTGGTGGAAGCAGAGAGTTTATTCAATGATGGTACAGCGGCAGTTGCTTTCAACATCGCTCTTGCCTTCGCGGTAGGAGGCAGCATAACTGCCGTTGGCACTGTACAGACCTTGGTCGTTACCGTTGCAGGTGGAATCCTTTGCGGTGTATTGGTTGCAGGCAGCGTATTATTACTGGCCGGCCGAACTGATGACCATTTGATTGAGATTACGCTTACCACAGTCGCTGCCTACGGTTCGTTTTTACTGGCCGAGCATTTTCACGTATCAGGCGTTTTGGCTACCCTCGTAGCAGGTTTGTTAACAGGGAACATTGGTTCGCTAGGTTCATTTAGCGATAAAGGACGGGAAGCTGTTGAATCATTTTGGGAATATATTGCCTTTGTCGCCAACTCTCTAATTTTCATTCTGATCGGCATCCGTGAAGCGCGTCAGGATTTTACGAATTTGATCCTCCCTATCGGTGTCGCAGTTGTTCTCGTCCTTGTCGGCAGGGCTATCGCCGTTTATCCTTTATCTGCTTTGTTTTCGCGCTCTGCTTTAAAGGTCAGCACGGGGCATCAACATACTTTATTTTGGGGAGGCTTACGAGGTGCATTGGCCCTGGCGTTAGCACTTGGGTTACCACCAGAACTCCCTCAGCGTGAAGCGATTGTTACTGTCGCTTTTGGTGTGGTGGCTTTTTCCATATTTGCTCAAGGACTGACAATGGTGCCGCTTCTCAGAAAGCTAAAAGAGATTCCATGATCAGAGCCACATTTTCAACGAGTTTGGTCAGCGTTGCGCCACCACCAAAATGTGGCAACTAGCCCGGCGATGCCGGCAAGCATCACCAGCACATAACTATGAATTCCCAATTGCTCTGAGCGCGGGCCAACGACTCCGCTATAGAGCGCAGGCACAGACCATGGAAACCAGTCTCCCCAGCCTGTAGCGGCAATGATCTGCGAGAAGAAAATAGTAAGCACAGCCCAGGCAAGAGGAGGAAGATAGCCACGTCCCATACTGGCTATGAAGGCTACAGGCGTCATCAATAGCAAGCTCATTATGGCAGTGACAAACACATCACTGAGAGATTGCCATGCAAGTTGATTTGTCCAGCCTGGGATGTCTATGAGAGCACCAACAACGAGACCGATCAAATAAATCCATAAGGTGGTCGCGAAGCCCCATGCCGAAAGGATAAGAAGTTTTGCTCCAACAATTTTCTCGCGTGAAGTAGGCAAGGCAAGTAGATCTTTAATGGTATGGTCGGAAAATTCACGCCCAAAAATCCAGGCTGTAACAATGGAGAACACGATCACGCCACCCACCGCAATAGCTTGTGCCAACACGCCAAAAAAAGTAGTCCAGTCTGCCGTGCTCATTGCCAATTGCGCTTTGACACTTAATAAGCCCATCTCTCTGGCACGTTCGGGATCTTTCATAATGAACATAAACAATCCGTCCATCAGCGGTGCAAGCGTGAAACCCATGGATGCAAGTAAAGGCACTCTCGAACGACGAGCTTTCAGAGACTCTGCCCAAAGTGCGGAAAGAAAAGCATCCACTATACCCCTCCTATAATTTGCATAAAATGCTCTTCAAGATTTTGTTGTTCCACAGCCAGGCGGGTAGGCGGGTTGCCCGCATTGACTAGAATCCGCGCGATCTCATCAGGATGTTCAGTAGCATAGTCATCTTCGAGCGTAATTGTTTTATCTTGGGTTGTCAATTTGTATCCCGCGCTTTGCAGGCTGATCTGCGCGCCTTCAAAGTTACGTACCTGCACTTCAAGTCGTTTGGCACGCAATTTTTCAAGCTGGTCTGCATCCAATTCTTCGATCAACCTTCCTTTGTGAATGATACCAATACGCGTTGCCAGCCTATTCACTTCCGTCAGAATATGGCTGGACATAAAAATAGTAATTCCTTTTTCACTGGCAAGCGACTCCAGCAAATTGCGAATCTCAATCACACCCGCGGGGTCAAGCCCATTGGCGGGTTCATCGAGTATTAATAACTCAGGCTCATGTAATAGTGCCCGTGCAAGCCCGAGGCGTTGGAGGTTTCCCATGGAAAGCGTGCCAGCTTTTCTGCTCGCGTAGGAAGCAAGTGCCAGCCGTTCCATAATGCGTGTCGTTGCATCCGAGTCCGTTATATGATGCAGGCGGCGCGTGATCTCCAGATTTTCATGCACGGTCAACTCAGGATATGCCGATGGTGATTCAACAAGATGTCCCACCCTATCCCAAGGACCATGTCCATGTGGGCCGACTTCCTGCCCCAATACTTTGGCGTTTCCAGCGCTTGGGCTAATCATCCCTAACAATGTGCGAATGGTTGTGGTTTTGCCCGCCCCGTTGAGACCCAGGAAACCATATATCTCACCTTGCCTCACATGTAAGTTGACAGAATCCACGGCCAGCACATCGCCAAAGCGTTTTGAGAGTTGATTTGTTTCGATGGCAAAAGTCATAAAGCAAGTATACCGCGAGTAAAAAAATAAAAATTTGCGTGATAATAAAAAATCGTTTTTCTTAGAGGATAAAGGGTGATAAAAATAGATTTACGCCGCTGATGTTTTAATGAAGGCCTAACCAAAGGCGATGGTATTGCCAATGTGGATCGATAACAGCGTCAACAATTACATATATTTATGCTGCTTCAATACGCAAGTTCCATAGCGAGATACAATAGAACCTGTTTCATTAACTCATCAGTGATTACCTAAAGGAATTGTTATGGGAAAAGATGTCTATAAATTTCTCGATGACGCAAGGGTACCCACCCATCCTTATCCCGAACTACGGGAAGTACTTAACACCTTTGTAGCTGAAATTAAAGCAGAATTAGCAGGAAATCTCATTGGCATATATCTTGTTGGCTCCCTTGCTTCAGGTGATTTCGATCTAGATAGTGATGTAGACTTTTTAGTTGTGACCCATGCTGAATTAACTGAAACAAACATGAAAGCACTTCAAGAAATTCAGATAAAAATTCACAACATGGATTGTTATCCTGCACAACATTTAGAAGGATCATATATAAGTATCAACGATCTCAACGATTGGAGTACCGTAGGACAAAAGAAACTTTATTACTTTGATAATGGCAGCACCAGCTATGAACAGTCAACTCACGATAACCAATGGCATGTTCGTTGGATCCTTCGAGAGCGTGGAATTACGTTGATGGGTCAAAAGCCTGAAATAATCATGCAGCCAATTCCCTTAGTTGAATTATATAACGAAATAAAAAAGGCTATGCTTCAAGTAATGAAACTCTTCGAAGATGAAATAAATCGCCCTCTCAGTTTTTTTAATTCCAGGTTTGGTCAGTCTTTTGCTGTTCTGACGTATTGTCGAATGCTGCATACTCTTCAGACTGGGACAGTGCAGTCTAAAAAGGCTGGTGTAAAATGGGCCAAACAATTTGTGGAACCAAAATGGGTACATATAATTGACCAGGCATGGAATGAACGCGAGGGTGTTCGGTTTTTAGTAAAAATACGTCAGCGAGCAGAACAAACATTACTTTATGAATCGCTGGAATTTATAAAATATGCTGTTGTGCAAATTGATAATATTGAGATTTGACAAGTTCGGTATTGTATAGAGTAAGGAGAACCAATAAATGATGATCAATCCACAACTTGATAAACCGGTCATACAGTGGCTGCTTGATTCTGACCCTTCCATCCGCTGGCAGGTAATGCGCGATCTGACCAATGCACCGGCTGAGGAGGTCGCGGCCGCGCGCGCTAAAGTAGCAACGGAGGGCTGGGGTGCACAACTACTCGCCCTGCAGGGAGCAGACGGTTCGTGGGCTGGCGAAGCGTGGAACCACGGCTGGGACTCCACGATGCACATTTTGTCACTGCTGCGAGAAATGGGTCTTGACCCCGCAAGCGACGAGGCACGCCATGCGGTGGGGTTGGTACGTGACCAGGTGAGGTGGAAGGGATGGGACTGGGACGGCACTTGGCGAGGAGCGGAGTTTGATGGCAATCCCTTCTTCGCTGGAGAGGTGGAACCATGCATCAACGGTCAGGTGTGGGCGAGCAGCGCCTACTTTGGACAGGACACGCAAAGTGAGCGTATACTCAACTTGTTGCTTGGCGAGCAGTTACCCGACGGCGGCTGGAACTGCGAAGCTGAGAACGGCTCGACGCGGTCGTCGTTCAACACTACAATCTGCGTGCTGGAAGCCCTACTTGAATACGAACTGGCCGGCGGGAACAGCGCCGAGGTAACGGAGTCCCGTCATCGCGGGGAGGAATATCTGCTCGATCGTCGCCTCTTCCACCGTCTGTCCACTGGCGAGGTGATCGGGCAAGACCGCACAGGCAAATCTGCGTTTACGCGCTTCGCCTTCCCGACCTGGTGGCACTACGACGTGTTGCGGGGACTCGAGTACCTGCGCAGAGCCGGCACAGCGCCGGACGAGCGCATGGCTGAGGCTATCGAGCTGGTCGAGTCGAAGCGCGACGGTGACGGTCGCTGGCTGCTCGAGAACCAGCACCCCGGCACGATGGCGGTCGAGATGGATGAGAGCGAGGGCCGGCCGAGCCGCTGGAACACGCTGCGCGCATTACGAGTGTTGAAATGGTATTCAGCGGGAAACTAACGCAGATGCCGAGTGAAGGAAAGCAGTAGCAATGGACATTATCATTATATTCATCCTGGTTCTAGCCAATGCCTTCTTTGTAGCTTCTGAATTTGCGCTTGTCTCTGTACGTAAGACACGCATTGACCAACTAGCTGCCGAAGGCAACCGCGGAGCGGTTGTAGTCCAACGTGCCGTGCGTGACCTTGACCGTTACATTGCGGCTACACAAGTGGGCATTACCATCGCATCCCTTCTGCTGGGCGGTTTAGGTGAGGAGGCGCTGGAACCGATCCTGCATCCTTTCTTCACCTGGATACCTGAGGAATGGTCAGGAGTCAGCTCTGCGGGGCTGGCAGCTGGCTTTGCTTATTTCATAATGACTGCCCTGCATGTCATTATCGGCGAGTTGATGCCAAAGTCTATTGCACTGCAAAAACCAACCACCACTGCGCTTTGGATCGGTCGTCCCATGTCTTTCTTTGCCACTGTCTTCTATCCATTGACATGGTTGCTGAATGGTATAGGAAATTTTCTTTTACGCCTTATTGGTTTTCATCCTGCCGAAGGCCACAGCCAGGTGCATTCCCCCGAAGAATTAGATATGTTGTTTACAGAGTCACATGAAGGCGGCGAGATCAATGGCACTGAATTGGAAATTTTACATCGCGTTGTCCGCTTTTCAGATACAACAGCGCGCGCCGTCATGGTCCCGCGTTTGGAGATGCAAGCCCTGCCGGCAGCAATCGAGCGCAATGCATTGACCGATTTTTTGCAGCGTCGGCCGCATACTCGTATTCCGGTCTATCAGGATTCGCTGGATGACATTATTGGTATCGTCAATTCCAAAGATCTGGAGCATCTGAACTATGAGGAAATCTCTCGAGAATTGGATCAATTGAAGATCATCACTTCCGACACGAACGATGATCAACACCTATTGGATGGCAGCCAGAAAATGCTGGATCTAAAACCCTTAATGGCGGATGTGGTCTTTGTGCCGCAAACAAACAGAATAGATCGGTTGCTGACAGAGTTCAAGCAGCGCCGCCAACAAATGGCAATCGTGATAGATGAATATGGAGGTACGGCGGGGCTTGTCACACTGGCAGATTTACTGGAACAAGTATTTGGAGATTTGCCCGACGAAACAGATGAAACAGAGCCTGAGATTTTGAAACTACCCGATGGCCGCATTAAACTGGCCGGGCGTGTAAGTATAGATGAAGTGAACGAACTCTTTGGTTTTGGCTTCTCCACAGATGAGGCCGAAACCATGGCTGGCCTGGTCATCAATGCTTTGGGAAGGCTTGCCTCTGTGGGCGATGAAGTGGAGATCAATAAGCTTCGTATACGGGTTGATAAAGTGGATCGTCTGCGTATTGCCACTCTAAGTTTATTCCTGCCAGAGGGCAGTAAGGCGGATGAATGATAAAAACCTGGCATGGACAAAAGAGAAAGAACTTGAGTTTATCCAGGAACAATCGGGAAAGCATTTTGATCCCAAAGTTGTAGAAGCATTCCTATAAAAAGGGGACTATTACTACGAATGGTAAAATACATAGATGACTGACATGATAATAATCGGCGGTGGACTCGCAGGCAGTGAAGCCGCCTGGCAAGCTGCACAAAGTGGATTCAAAGTAAAGCTCTATGAAATGCGTCCGAGTAATCCAACAGGTGCACATCTCAGCGGTGATCTGGCTGAATTAGTCTGCTCCAATTCACTGGGTTCAAATCTGTCTGACCGCGCATCTGGCGTTTTGAAAAATGAACTCAGGCAATTGAATTCCATGCTGCTTGAATGTGCTGAATCAACAGCACTGCCCGCAGGTGCAGCACTGGCTGTAGATCGCGAAGCTTTTGCACGTATGGTCACTCAGAAAATAGAAAGCCATCAAAATATTGAGATCGTGCGTGCAGAGATGAAGGAGATTCCACAAACCCCTGTCATCGTTGCGAGTGGTCCGCTTACATCTGAAAGCCTGTCACGATCTATTGCCACACTCAGCAGCGAAGAACATCTTTTTTTCTTCGATGCCATTGCGCCAATCGTCCATGCTGAATCGATCAATATGAATATCGCCTTTCGTGCATCACGCTATGGCAAAGGTGATCAGGACGAAGGCGACTATATAAATTGTCCATTCACAAAAGAAGAATATTATGCATTCGTCAATGCCCTGCAAAGCGCCGAACGGATCGAACTGCGTTCATTTGAAGATGCCATTCTTTCAGGCGTGAAAGCAGGTCAATTCTTTGAGGGCTGCCTGCCAATTGAGATCATCGCCGAGCGCGGAACTGATTCACTTGCCTTTGGCCCCATGCGCCCCGTCGGCCTGCGCGATCATCGCACCGATCGGCGTCCTTATGCAGTCGTTCAACTTCGTCAGGATAATCTCGCGGCCAGCCTTTATAACCTCGTTGGCTTTCAAACCAATTTAAAATTCCCCGAACAAAAACGCGTTCTGCGTATGATCCCTGGTTTGGAAAATGCTGAGTTCGAACGCTTTGGCCAAATGCATCGCAACACATTTATTGCATCCCCAAAACTCTTGCGCCCCACCCTCCAGCACATCACGCGCGATGATCTTTTCTTCGCAGGCCAGATCACAGGCGTGGAAGGGTATATGGGAAACATCGCCACAGGTCTGCTGGCAGGCATCAATGCTGTGCGTGTTTTAAAACAGGAAATGCTTCTAACGCTTCCACATGAAACTATGCTTGGCGCGCTTTGTCACTACATCACACATGCCAGTCTGAAAGATTTTCAACCCATGAAAGCCAACTTCGGAATTTTGCCTCAGCTTGAATTAGATAAGAAGATCGGCAAACGGGAACGCGGTCAAATGTATGCAGACCGCGCCGCGAAAGCGCTGAATGAATATTTACAAAATGAATTGGTGGTTGAACAAAAATGACCAAACGCGCTGTATCCATCTATTTAATTTTGATCGGTATCTTGTTGACTCTCGTCATCGGATGGTATACCGCTTCATTCCTTAACCGTGAGCCTGCTTCTGCTTCCTTCGACGGTTCCCGCGCTTTAGCAGACGTGGAAACGCAAGTCGCTTTCGGGCCGCGTACACCTGGCTCCGAGGGACATGCTCAAATCCGCGAATGGATTCGTGCAGAATTGGAATCAGCCGGCTGGATCGTTCAAGTCCACGAGGCAGAACGATTAGGACATCCCATTTACAACATCATCGCGAAACGCAGCTATGAAGACACAAAGGTCATCATCGGCGCTCATTACGATACGCGCTTTTTTGCAGATAACGACCCTGATCCAAATAAACACACTGAGCCAGTCCCCGGCGCAAATGACGGTGCATCGGGCGTATCGGTCTTACTCGAACTTGCGCGCACTCTGCCAGAAGATACTGTTCCTGTCTGGCTGGTTTTCTTCGATACAGAAGACAACGGACGCATTGAGGGTTGGGATTGGATATTAGGTTCGCGAGCCTTCACAGAAGATATATTCGTCGAAGCAGAGGCAGTTGTCATCGTGGATATGATCGGTGATGCAGATTTGAACATCCACCTTGAAAAGAATTCAAATGTTGAGATCCGCAATCAGATCTGGGATACTGCTGCCAAGTTGGGATTTGCTGACAAGTTCATCAAGGAAGAAAAATACAGCATGTTGGATGACCACACTCCATTTCTTGAGGCGGGCATCCCTGCCGTAGACATCATAGACTTTGATTATCAATACTGGCATACCACGCAAGATACACCTGACAAAGTATCTGCGGAAAGTTTGCAAGCCGTCGGTGAAACATTGTGGCATTGGATCGTTGAACAATCCATACAATAAATATGGCATGGTCAAAAAACTAAACTGGGCGTAAACTTATATCCAATGGCGCTGAGAAAATCACTGCAGAGCATACGCACTCCCCTTATAGAGCGCATCTCCCGCGAATTGGCAAGCGGCGAGGGTGTTCGTGCCGGCTTCGCGGAGCAGCTCGAACGCTTTTACGACCTGCTTGAACAAACGATTACATCTGGGGATACAGCCTGGCTTGACCCGATCTTATACGATTGGGGACATGCGCCCACTGAGACAAATTTAGACGAAGGTGATTATTACGTTTCGTTTGTAATCAACCGCATGATCACTCTCACAATAGAAGTGACACGCGAACATCTCACAAAAAAAGATGCACTGGACTTGCTCGCAGCCATCATTCCAATTTATACACACAGCTTAAGCGTGGTTGTCCGCTATGAAATGGAAACACGTGTGGCTCATATCTCCAGTGAGCTCAACAAGGTGCAGGATAAACTTCAACAACTGGATCGTAACAAATCCAATTTTATTTCGGTGGCGGCGCATGAATTAAAAACGCCGCTGACTCTGATCGAAGGATATACATCCATGATGGTGGATGTGGCCGAAGGTTCACATCAGTCACAGATCGAGAGTTTGCTCAAAGGGGTAAACACCGGCATACATCGCCTGCGCCATATTATTGATGATATGATCGACGTTTCTTTAATTGACAACAATTTACTTGTGCTCCATTATCAACCGTTGTGGATCTCTCATCTCATTAGACTGTTGAAAACAGAGCTTACAAAAACCATCACTGAACGCAACCAGATCCTCACAGTAAACCAGTTCGAAGGTAGTGAGATCATGATCTATGGCGACTCGGAACGCCTATATCAAGCGTTCCTCAATGTGGCCACTAACGCCGTCAAATACACACCAGACGAAGGCACGATCACCATGAGCGGACGCATGCTCCCCGGTTTTATAGAGATCACGGTCTCTGATACTGGTATCGGAATCTCGCCTGAACATCAAGCCACGATCTTTGAGAAGTTCGGTCAACTTGGCCGAACAGATTTACACTCCAGCGGCAGGACAAAATTCAAAGGTGGCGGCCCCGGCTTAGGCCTACCCATTACACGCGGAATCATCGAAGCACATGGTGGTACGATATGGGTAGAGTCAGAAGGTTTTGACGAAGTAAAATTGAAGGGTTCAACCTTTCACATCTTATTGCCTACACGCACTGAGCCAACGGACCCACTAATCACAAAGTTTTTCGGACAATTTGAACAATCAAACATAGAATCGGAAACGGAAATAAGTGCCCAAGAAAATCCCTCAACCAACAACACCGCCGCGTGAACGTGCTTTTCTCGTTGGCGTAGAAGTTCGTGGAAATACACATCTACTCGCGCTTGAAGATTCTCTTGCAGAACTTGCTCTGCTTGCGGATACCGCAGGTGTGGATGTAGTCGGCGAACTTACACAAAAGCTCAACCGTCCTCATGTAGAAACATATATCGGCCCCGGTAAGATCGAGGAATTAAAAGCTCTTGCCGAAGAAACACTTGCAGATGTAGTCATCTTCGATGATGAGCTTTCACCACGCCACCAACGCGAATTAGAAAAAGCGCTGATCAACATCCGTGTATTGGACCGTACTGCATTGATCCTTGATATCTTCGCGCAACATGCACATACCAGTGAAGGTATGTTACAAGTTGAACTTGCACAATACGAATACAACCTGCCGCGCCTCACCCGCCAATGGACTCACCTCGAAAGACAAGCTGGTGGCGGTGGTGGACGTGCTGGCTCCACTGGCGGCGTTGGTTTGCGCGGCCCTGGCGAAACACAACTGGAAGTAGATAAGCGCGCTATCCGCAAACGCATTACTCACATCAAGCACGAACTTGAAAAAGTAGAAGCCCATCGCATGAGATATCGTGCTCAGCGGAAACGTTCAAGAATTCCAACGGTAGCCCTTGTTGGATACACGAATGCAGGCAAATCTACTCTTCTAAATCGGCTAGCGAAATCAGACGTACATGTAGCGAATCAATTGTTTGCGACACTCGACCCAACCACTCGCCGCGTGCAATTGCCCGGCGATGAATTAGCCTTGATCACAGACACAGTTGGGTTTATTCAAAAACTTCCTACAGCATTGGTCGCTGCTTTTCATGCAACTTTGGAAGAAATCGCAGAAGCCGATTTGTTGTTGCATGTCGTGGATATTTCACATCCCAATGCACTCAATCAATTCCAAGCTGTACAAGAAACATTAAAAGAAATCGATGCGAGTCATATTCCAATGGTGACTGCATTGAACAAAGCGGATCTTTTACATCATCCAGAAAATGCGCGCGAAATTCTAAAGAGTTTTCCAAAGGCTGTTTCCATCTCAGCCATGACAGGTACCGGCATTACAGACCTGGTCCATTTGATGCGAGAAGAATTATTTGAATCCTATTCCCCGATCCACGTGCGCCTTCCATATAAACAAGGCGCATTGATCTCACTTTTTCACGAACTGGGACAAGTGGAGCGCGTGGAACATGAACGTGGCGGCATGGTCATGCAAGGAAGAATCCCCGGCAGACTCTTGGCTCAATTTGCTCCATGGCATGCAAAAAATGGCCAACCTAAACATGTACACAATGATATTGAAGAAATCGAAGAAGATGATCTGGAGGAAGCATAATGTCAAAATTATTGGATTTCATGTCTGAATTCCTTGCACATCGAAAAGGCCTGCTTCCCATTATTGGTTTATTTTTGATCGTCTGTAATTTACTAATTCAGTTTATTTTCCCCGGTAGTATTTTGGCCACCAGTAACCTATTACTGCACATTGGATTGATCATCTCGATCTTTGGCTTGATGCTCGCGTGGGCGTTATAAAACTTTATTCTAAGTGTAATTACAAGATGAAGAAAATTAGAATCCCTATATGCCTCCGACGCTTGTAGGTCAAACGCTTGTCAACCAATATCACATTGAAAGTTTCGTCGCGCTAACGCCCATCGGTGATCTTTATCGTGCTACTGACATACGCAGTAATAAATCATTTGCAATTACTCATCTCCCAAATACAATATCAGATAATGTCGAAGCGCTCAAGGAAATTGACGTTGAAGTAAATAAATTACGGGGTATTTCAAATCCTTATTTAGTTCCATATTTTGGTTTACATCAAACTCCCACGGCTGCCTTTCTGCTAGAAGAATGGGTAGACGGCCCATCTCTGCGTGATGTGCTCAATAATGCACCAATCAATGTAAATGAATCACTTGTTTATGCCAAAGCTATTTGCAGCGCACTCGAAACACTTCACAAACAAAATTATTTACATCTCAACCTCTCACCTGAATTAATCCACGTCAATAAACGCGGCGAAATTTCCATCAGCGGTATTGGCACCGCGAGGCGAATCGGCGAAAAAGTTACACGCAAGCTCAGCAAGTATCAACGTCTCTATTTTTCACCCGAGCAATTCATTGCCCAGCCTCTCAGCCCCGCCGCAGATATATATGCGCTCGCGGTCATACTCTACGAGCTAACAACTGGCGCATGGATCAATGGCAAGTCCGCGCCAAAATCAAGTGAGGCGATTCGCAAAACACATCTCGACATCACACCGTCAACACCTATTTCGCTCAACAAAGAAATTCCTGATCACTTTTCACGCATGCTGCTCTGGGCACTACGCAAAAAACCTACAGACAGACTCAAGACCACCACAGAACTTCTATCATCACTTGCTCTCGCCGCTCATATTTCTGTGGATGCAGTCCCGCTTCGCACTGACCCGAAAACTGCTCCTGTCACCTCAGCAATTCTTAACGAATGGCAATTCCTGCCGCCACCCAAGCAGAATATCCTCACTCAAGACCTTCCGTCTCTTGAAGACCGTCTCGCTGCGGTAACAACCATCCAGCCAAAAAAGAACAGAGCACGTATTGGCATCGTCCCAATTTTTATATTCGCAATGATGGCTGGTTTAATATCATTGTTTTGGTTTGTGCGGCCTGCACCCATACCCATTGCCACACCAATACAATTCACTGCCTTTGCTTCAGATTACACTCCCCCGCCAACCATTACGCCATTACCCAGGCCAACCCTTGAATACGGCGGCCGCATTGCGTTCACCTGCACCCGTGGAGACTTTAATCAACTATGCATGGTCAATCGTGATGGCACAAACTACTCGCAGCTCACCGACATGGCCGCCAGCAATTATTATCCAGTCTTCACACCTGATGGCACTTCATTATTATTTTCATCCAACCGTAATGGCGCGTTTGATTTATATCTCTTATTATTTGGTCAAAAGGAATTATTTCAGATCACTCAAAATGTGGGAAATGTTATCTCACCAGATTATTCTCCAGATGGCAGAAGAATTGTCTTTGCCAACCGTGTATCAGATGGCCCTACATCGATTTGGATGGTCAACGCAGATGGATTGAATCCGCACCTGGTTTACACAGGGCCAAACACAATCGTTGGAGCATCATGGTCACCTGATGGGGAAAAGATCGCGTATGCCATGTCAGTTGGGATTCCATTAGAATATGAAATATTCACCATGGACACGAATGGAAAAAATCATGTTCGCCTTTCGGAAGGGTTGCAAGGAATCGGTGGCAGCATTGACTGGTCTCCTGATAGCAAATATCTTTTGATCTACGCGGGTCCATTTGAAGACAAAGATATTTTTCGGCTGGATGCGTCTACGGGCGATGCGACTCAACTGACAGACGGCGGAAATAATGCAGGCGCAGTATATTCACCCGATGGTCAATATATTGTGTTCAATTCCCTTCGCAACGATGACCAGGCAGATTTGTACATTATGCGTGCCGATGGAGAAAACCAGGTGCAGCTCACCAATAACCCCGAACCAGATTGGGGTCCGCAGTGGGTGCAGTGAGCTAACGAGGAACAATAACTCTTAGGAACGGTATCTTTTGCAAGATCACGACAACAATCCATGAAATAAGGAATGCTGCCATCACAGTAGAGGGAACAGCTATAAAAGCAGGGCCGGAAAAACCAGATAACTCAAAACCAAAATCGCCTTTTCGCAAAAATGTAAGGATCATTGCATGAATTAAATATATGCCAAAGCTGGCATCTGACATGGCGCGAATCCAGGTTATTAAAACTGTGTTTGCTTGAGTATCAATCTTTTCTCCGAGTGTCTTTAGCAGTATAAAGGCAGAAAGTGACATAAAAACAACATTGACACTGAGATAGATATGATAAAAATCAATATAATCACCGTTTGCCGCAGATGCCTGATAAGTGGCAATAACAGTATAGGTAGATGATGTAACAAAAACCACAGCTGCTATAATGACTATCCATTTTGTAAAGCTTAAACGGCCTAAAATATAGCCTAGATAAAAATAACCAATATATCTAGTAACAAATCCCAAATCAATGGCGATATCAAGGCCAAAAAATCGTTCAACAGTATCAAGTAGAGGGCCAAAAATAAACCAAACAAAGACAAAATACCAGAGTGTTTCTTCATTCGCGGAATGTACAAAAACCCGCATAAGCGGGACGAAGAGATATATGCTCAGCAGTGCATATAAAAACCACAAATGAAAAAAAGCAGGTTGGTTCAGAATTGCATATATGATTGCCTTGATGCCGTTTACAAATGTATAAGACGAATAATCATTCCTCCATAGCAAATAAATGACTGACCAAACCAGCAAAGGTATGACCACTTTCCTGACCCTATTAATGTAAAACGAGCGAATACTCTCCTGACGAGATAGCAGTAAATACCCGCTGATCATAAATAATAATGGTACACAAACTCTAGCAAGAGAATCGTATATATTACCCGCCATCCAATCTGAAAATGACAGGTCATCCCAGGCATTAAGTAACAGGCTTGAAACATGAATCAGGATAACTAGAAATACGCTTATTACTCGAATTAAATCCGGCCAAAGAATACGAGGGGTTCTTTCAATCATCATAAATGGTATTGTATCCCAACACTATTTGAGCGTCCAATATATCCTTTTTTAAGCTAAATTTAACATAATGATCTCGGATTTTAAGGAATCAGCAAAAGAAATCCCAGATGGATAGAACCAATTTAGGGCGAGGTGTGATCCGTTTTTTTCATCCTCAAAAAAGACCATAACGATTTTGCAGTCAAACCTGTTTGAAAAATATTTTTATGATGTATTCGAGGATTTTCTATAACAAATCATTAACAAAAATAAAAGAATTAATACGGCATAAAACCTTTACATGCAGAATATTTACTGTATTATTGATTTATCAATGGCGTTTTTCCCGGCTCGTCCACCGGGGGAGGCGCTGTTCATCTTTAATCCATAGAAAAGGAAGTTATATGAATGTCCAAGCAACCAAGTTCCTATCTGTCTTCTAAGTTGGAAGGCCGCCCGAAGGCCGATGGCAATGGAAACGGAATCTATTCGTTGAAGCCCATCAATAAGGGTGAGCTCGTAGCCGTTTTCGGGGGCGTCATTTATGAATGGGACGCCTTTATCCACCTTCCGGAGATCGAACGCAGTCTGTGTATTCAAGTGGAGGATCGTCACTTCCTCGTACCCAGGCCGATCGGTGAAGGAGATTATGTCAATCACTCGTGCAATCCGAATGCAGGCCTGTCGGGTCAGATCGGGCTCGTTGCAATGCGAGATATAAAAGTTGGCGAAGAAGTTTGTTTTGATTATGCCATGTGCGATACCATGCCGTATGATGAATTTAATTGCGGATGTGGAAGCCCAAATTGCCGCGGCCAAGTTGGCGGCAGTGACTGGCAAAAGCCCGAACTCCAGAAGCGTTATGCTGGATTCTTTGCGCCGCACGTTCAACGCAAGATCGATGCTCAACGCACTGAGAAACGCGCTTTTGTACGCGCTATGCGAACGAAGACGCAAAAATACAATTCACCGATTTCGACATCTGTTTACGAATAAAAAAGACCCCGAGTTCTCAAGGAACTCGGGGTCTTTTTTATATCTTTGGTCCGGCATCTTTTACATTTTGAGATGTGCCTTCTTCAAATTTGGCAAAATTCTCTATGAAGCGCATTGCCAAATCTCTATAGCGTTCATTATATTCCTTCTTATCTCCCCAGGAACTAGATGGATTTAAAACTTCATCGGGCACATCCGGGCATTGTGTCGGGACTTCAAAACCAAAGACCGAGTCTTTCGTAAATTTGACTTTGTCCAGCTTCTTATTAAGTGCTGCATCCAGCAAGGCGCGTGTATATTTAATGGAAATTCGGTTCCCAACACCATAAGGTCCACCCACCCAGCCTGTGTTAACCAGCCAACAAGTGACGTCGTAACGTTCGATCTTATTTTTGAGCAGTTCAGCATATTTAGATGGATGATGCACCATGAACGGGCCGCCAAAACATGCACTAAAAGTAGGAACTGGCTCCTTACCCAAACCTGCTTCTGTACCTGCAAGTTTGGATGTGTAACCTGAAATAAATTGATATAAAGCCTGATCCGGCGTTAATCTCGCAATCGGCGGCATGACTCCTGTAGCATCACAGGTGAGGAAGATAATATTTTTTGGATGCCCCGCGCGTTTTTCAGAGACAGCGTTATCAATGAACTCCAATGGATAAGAGGAACGCGTATTCTCGGTCAGAGTGTCATCATCAAGGTCAACGATGCGAGTAACAGAATCAAAGGGGACGTTTTCAAGGATCGTCCCAAACCGTTTGGTGGTTGCATAAATTTGCGGCTCAGCTGCTTCGGAAAGCCCGATGACTTTGGCGTAGCATCCGCCTTCAAAGTTGAAAACTCCACTGTCGCTCCAGCCATGCTCGTCGTCACCAACGAGGCGGCGGGCTGGGTCAGCCGAAAGGGTAGTTTTGCCAGTCCCACTTAACCCAAAGAATAGAGCCACATCATTGGTGTCATTGGGATTCACATTCGCTGAACAATGCATGGAAAGCACACCTTCAAGCGGCAAAAGATAATTGAGGATCGTGAAAGCAGATTTCTTCATCTCGCCTGCATAGGCTGTATTACCGATGATTCCAAGCTTCTTTTCAAAAGATAGGATGATAAAAGTTTCACTATTTGTGCTATCAATTTCAGGCGTAGCTTTAAACGATGGCATGTCAACAATAGTAAATTCGGGCATGAAGTTTTTATATTCTTCAAGCGATTGCGGCATGATGAACATGTTGCGGATAAAGTGACTATGCCAGGCATGTTCTGTTACAAAACGGACAGGCAGACGATATTCCTCGTCCGCACCTGCGTACACATCTTGTACAAATACATCCTTGTTTTGCATAGAATCAAGCATACGAGAGTATAGCGCTTCAAATTTATCTTCTGCAAACGGACGGTTATATACCCCCCACCAGATGTTGTTTTCTGAATCGGTGTGACGTACTACAAATTTATCATTGGCACTTCGACCCGTATGTTTTCCCGTATGAGCAACAAGAGGACCGCCTATTACAACTGAACCTTCATTGCGAAAAATAGCTTCCTCCACCAATGCTTCAGTGGGTAAATTCCAATATGCCAAACGCAAATTGGCCGTACCTTGATCGGACAGGTTGTAGTCGGCTTTGCGTGCCTGTGACATGGATTCGGCTGGGGTTTTTACATTAAGTAAGTTATTCATAATGTTTTCTCCTATTTTGTTGTAGAACGATGCTTATGCGCGTCCATTATGGAGCAGACCTATTGCAAAAAATTTGCAGGGAGCCGCTATTTAGAGTTTGTAAAGTAATAACTTCCGTTGGAGTGGTCATAAGAAATAAAAATCTGGTTAGGCATAATTGTCCTAACCAGATACACTTCCAGAACCGTAAAATGAATCGGCGCTGACAATTCGAGTTGTCAGACAATGCGTTCATATCGTCATTATACTATATGGAGCTGGGTGGAATTGTGAAAATTTAGTCACTTTTTTCTTATTGACAGGTAAATGCTCCTGCTTCCACATCACGAGCCTGACCCCAGAGCTTTTCAAATTCCTGCAAATACAATGCTGCAATCTCAGCATTATCCACGATCACTACATTTTCTTCGTTTGATTCATCCGCATTGGACGAATAGTTAAGCGAACCCGTCACGACAATACTATTATCAATAATAATGATCTTATCGTGAAGGAAACTTCCATTTCCATCCTGCCGCACAGGCAACCCTGCGCACCACATCGTTCCCAACTCGGAGCGTGTACCGTTGCTGCCAAAAGTTTCAAATACACCTTTTACATCCACGCCTGCTTTGGAACGGTCGATCATCATTTGTGCGAGCGGATAATCTGTAAAGCTAAAAGCAAGAAAACGAACATTGATCTGCGCATCTCTCACCAGTGCTATTAGGTTGCTCACAACATGATCTTCTGCAGAAAATAATGCCTGAAGTGGAGTACCGTCTAAAATAGTCCATTGATTATTTATCGTGGATGGCGCACGTGGCCCAAGTTGCGCGCTCCACATCTCTTGAAATTCACGTTCAAAAATAAAAGCCATCTCAGGTGAACGAATAACAAGCACATTATTATTCTGTTTGAAAATTCCGTTGACGGTAATATTTGTGGACCCGGTCCACACGATCTGCTGATCGAATATCCAGAATTTATTATGCATCAAAGCAGATCGTCCCGCATCATCCTTGACCTCTATGCCTGCTCCCGTTAAAAGAGCAAATTGTCCGCGCCCAGGCTGGATGTCATACTCCAACCCATTCTCATCATCTGTCACCCACTTCACATCTACACCGCGATTCTTGGCTGCGATCAATGCATTGGCGACAGGCGTCAGATTAAATTCAAAAGATGCAATATGAATGCTGACTTGAGCATTGTTGATAAACTCGATCAACTTCTCTTCAATCGAGCCAGCGATGACATCTGGGTTATTTATAACGAGCGGATCTGTGAAATACACCTCCCACCATTTTGTTGTTGGAGGTATAACAACAGGCGTTTCTGTTATAGGCAATGGCTCAAAGACAAGCGGTGTATCTGTAACGAATGGAAGAACGACGGGCGTATCAGTAACCGGGATAATAAAAGGAGCTGGGGTCTCAGAAGCAAAAAATGGGATTTGCGTCATGGGCGTAAAAGTAGAACCTACTGGCTCACAAGCCACAAGAAGAACGGCTAGCAAAAAGAAGAAAAGTTTACGACGCATTAATAATTTTATTCCAGTGCAGCGAAATCTTGCGGAGTGCCCAATGATAGGATGGTCATACCCTCTACAATACGTTTGACTAAACCGCCAAGTACGGAGCCTGTACCTACTTCGACAAAAGTATTGACCTCTTTGGATGCCATATACTTAACAGACTCAGTCCAGCGGACGCGCGATTGCATTTGCGCAATAATATCCGCACGAGCAGAATTTTCATCCGTTAAGGGCGCAGCGTGGACATTACCGATCACTGTTAATTGCAAGGGAGAAAAATTCGCAGAGGTCACTGCGTCATTCCATTCTTTTTGGATCGAATCCATTAATGGTGAATGAGCGGCAATGGATACAGCCAAAGGCTTGGCACGTTTGGCGCCTGCGGCTTTCGCCCCCTCCATAGCACGTTCTACTGCGGGTTTCGCGCCTGAGATCACAACCTGCCCGGGACAATTATCATTTGCCACTTGTACAATTTCTTCGGGAGTGCTTGCTTCAGCACAGACTTTATCCAGCGTGGGAATATCTGCACCGAGGATAGCGGCCATTGAACCGGGTGCGAGTTCACCGGCTTGCTTCATTAGTTCACCACGCTTGCGGACGAGGCGAAGACCTTCTTCAAAAGATAATGCACCAGATGCGGCTAGAGCAGATAATTCGCCAAGAGAATGCCCGGCCAGTGAAGCAGGTTTCAGGTCAGGGTAAAGATGCGAAAAAACTCGAAAGGCGGCCAGTGAATGGATGTAGAGTGCTGGCTGAGTGTTGACTGTGTCATTTAATTCGGTATCAGGTCCATACCACATTAAATTGGAGATGGCGAAGCCAAGAATGGAATCCGCTTCGTCAAAGGTTTGTTTTGCAACAGGATATTGCTCCGCGAGATCTTTGCCCATGCCGATAGTTTGCGAGCCTTGACCAGGAAATAAAAATGCAGTGGTGAGTGGACTTAGTTTCATGAGGCCTCTTGAGAAAAAGGAGATTGCTTCGGGAAGAGCACCCTCGCAATGACATATTTGGTATTAAAACACAAACGGGTCGTGATAGTCACGACCCGTTGATGATTAGGCGCTGGCTTTCTTTTCTTTTTTGACCTGAATAACTTCGCGGCCGTTATAGAAACCGCAGCTTGAGCAAACGGTGTGAGGCAGGCGCTTGACTCCGCAGTTGGAGCAGGCGACGGTATTGAGTGGAGCTAACGCGTCGTGTGCACGGCGGCGGTCACGGCGGCCTTTGGAATGCTTGCGTTTGGGATGTGGGGTCATATGGTACGTTCTCCTTTTACATACATCAGACGGGCGAGCGCCCGTCTGATTCGTTTCGTGGTTTCTGATGAAGCGGGCTGATTATATCGGGAGGAGGCAGTGGCGTCAAGTGTGAGACAGGTATAATTTGCATTGAACTTATCTTTTGTATAATCTAGATTATTCCAGCAGTGCAACTGCTGGAAATCGGCACGCTTCGCGAACTGCATCAAAACTGACTTTAGGAGAGCAAAATGTACCAAACCGATATGTATGAAGGTGTACACGCAGAAACAGTCACGATGACTGGCGCAAACGGCGACTCGATCAATGCATACTTTGCACGTCCGCTAGGAACTGGGCCTTTCCCTGCCCTAGTGTTGGCTCATCACATGCCGGGCTGGGATGAGTGGTATCGCGAAGCCACTTTTAAATTTGCTCATCACGGATATGTCACGATTTCGCCGAATTTATATTTCCGTTCCGGGCATGGTACTCCAGAAGATGTCGCGGCAAAAGTCCGCGCGGATGGCGGCATCCCGGACGATCAGGCAGTGGGCGATTTGGCAGGAGCTATGCATTATCTGCGTTCGTTGGATTATGTCAATGGAAAAGTTGGAATCTTCGGCACATGCTCAGGTGGAAGACATGCTTACCTAACCGCCTGCCGTGCTATAGGCTTTGACGCAGTTATAGATTGTTGGGGTGGAGGCGTTGTGATGGTGAAAGAGCAGCTTGATGCAAAACATTCTGTCGCGCCGATTGATTACACCAAGGATCTCCCCTGCCCTATTTTAGGCTTGTTCGGCGAAGAGGACAGCAGTCCCACACCGGAACAAGTCAAGCAGCATGAAGCAGAACTCAAAAAACATGGCAAGAATTATGAATTCCATATGTATCCCGAGGCTGGACATGGCTTCTTTTATTACCATCGTCCCATGTATCGTCAGGCTCAAGCTGTAGATGGCTGGCAAAAAATATTTATATTTCTCGAAAAATATTTGACCATTTCTGCCTGAATACAAAGTTATGCGACCAAAGAGCATCAACCACAGAGAACACAGAATCCACGGAGATTTTTTAAGGTTTTCTCAGTGTTCTTTGTGCGCTCCGTGGTAAAAAGCTTTTAAAGGAGTTAACCCATGTGTACAATGATCGTGGAAAAAGTAAAAGTAGATGGCAGCGGAAAAGGCGCGGGTGGATGGTTCACTTTGCAGCAAGCCAATGTATCTTATGACCATCCATTCAATGCTCCACTTGAACACGCGCTAAATATAGATTTTGTAAACGAATCACAGGGGCCATCTGCGAGAGTCGCTGTGGAGTTGAGCGAATCAGCTGCACGAGAATTGGTCAAGACTATTTTGGCTGTATTAGATCGGGCTGAGTCAGGTGGGCATTTAGTGTAAAGATAAAGAAAAAAAATCTATCATCGTTATATTCGTTTTTCTTATATTTTGCCAACCTTCTAAATAACAGAGTCAATAATATTTGCATATTGCAGTAGAATGAATACATGAGCAAAGACTCAGATCAACTCGAGCGGGAAGAAACAGATAGGCAGTATCGAAGTATTTTCGATGCTGCTAGTGATGGGTTGATCATCAGCGATTTACAAAAAGGGATTATAGTGGATGCAAATCCTGCGGCATGTGCGATGCATGGCTACAGCCGCGAAGAATTTAGCGGATTGCAGCTAGCAAAATTAATACACCCTGATAGTCAACTTCTGTTTAATGTGAATATCAAAACATTTCAAGTGGATGGCATATTCGACACACGTCCTCTGCACATAAGACGTGACGGCTCAACGTTTTATGCTGAATGGCGCGGGACAGCGATCAACTATCAAAGCCGGCTATGTTTACTGGGTAGTATTCGTGATGTGAATAAACGTATTCAAATGGAACAGAATCTCCATCAAATTGTAGAAACCCGTGCTCGTGAACAGGTAACGTTATTAGAGATCTCCCATACGCTTGCATTCACACTGGAGCTTCAGCCCGGGCTGATCCTTGACCAGTTGAGAAATATTATTGAATATTCCCATGGCGGACTATTTGTACTGGAAGGCTTTACACTGATCCCGCTTGCCACACGTGGGATCGTGGAACCCGAAAAACCCGCAACGATCCGTATTGATTTGAGCAATCCTGAAAACCTGGCGGTTTTATTCAATGGACATCGCCCCGTTCGTATTGCTAATATTTGGGATGACGAACCTCAAGCACAATTTTTACGTTCGCTTTTAATTGATGAGGCTGCGATATTGCTCGAAGGAATGCGGTCCTGGATGTGGGTACCGGTGGAAGTGAGAGATCGCATTATTGGCGGCATTGGCGTGGCACACAAAATTCAAGATTACTTCACAGCGCATCATGCGGGCCTGGCACTCAGCGTAGCCCACCAGGCGGCGATCACTATGATCAATGCAGAACTATATGGGCAGGCGCAAACATTGGCAGTATTAGAGGAAAGACAGCGCCTGGCACGCAACCTGCATGACGCGATCAACCAATCTCTCTTCTCTGCAGGCTTGATCGCAGAAGTTCTGCCGCGCTTATGGGAAAAAGACCAGCAGGAGGCACGGCGCTCACTGGAAGATTTACGCCGCCTGACGCGCGGTGCACAGGCGGAGATGCGCGCACTGCTGGCCGAGCTGCGTCCATCCACGTTGACCGATTCAAATCTTGGCGATTTATTACATCTCTTGGGAAATGCCCTTTCAGGCCGCACCAATATTCCAGTCACTGTTACTATCACTGGAGAATCAAGTTTGCCTGAAGATGTTAAGATTGTCTTTTACCGTGTATGTCAGGAAGCTCTCTTTAACATCGCCAAACATGCCAAAGCCAGCAAGGTTGAAATCATCCTGCGTCAGAGTGAAACCATGCTCGATCTGCAGATTCAGGATAACGGTCTGGGCTTTGACCCGCTGCAAAAACTATCCTCAGGTCATTATGGCATGAGCATCATGCGTGAACGTACAGAAGATGTGGGGGCTGCATTGTCCGTCACCAGCCAACTCGGGCAGGGCAGTAAAGTTTCCATCCAATGGCCGATCTCTGCAAAAAAGGAATCCTTATGAAACATGTTCCACCCAAATCCATTCGCGTTATGCTGGTTGATGATCACGCCATGGTTCGCCGCGGGCTGGCAACTTTTCTAAAAGTTTTTGATGATCTGCAACTGGCGGGCGAAGCCGAAAACGGTGAAACGGCTATTCAACTTTGTGCAGAAGTTCTGCCGGATGTGATCCTGATGGATATGTCCATGCCTATTATGGATGGAGCCACTGCCACTCGCGCCATTCGCCAACAATTTCCGCAGGTGCAGATCATCGCATTGACCAGCTTCAAAGAGGGAGAGCTAATCAAGAATGCGCTGGAGGCCGGAGCGATCGGATATTTGCTCAAAGATGTTTCAGCTGACGACCTGGTTCGAGCGATCCGTGATGCACATGCCGGCCGCTCTACTCTCTCGCCAGAAGCGGCTCAAGTGTTGGTGGAGACGGCCAGCCAACCTCCTGCACCCGGACTTACTCTTACGGAGCGTGAGCGCGAAGTTCTTGGGCTAATGATCGAGGGATTGAATAATATTCAAATTGCGGGCAGGCTCACAGTAAGCCCTTCCACGATCAAATCTCATGTCAGCAATATATTGTCTAAGTTGGGGGTAGCCAGCCGTACCGAAGCGGTGACTTTGGCACTGCGGAACCGCATTCTTTCCTGAAAGTTTCTCCCCCAAGTGGCGGAGACAAATCTTCCCCAGCTGATGGATGGAGCTGGGGAAGATTTGTTATATGATTAATTGTTGCTGTGTTTATTTACGCACTCAAACGCCTGACTTATTTTTAGCAAGAAAGGCCTCACACCACGCAGGAGGGCACAGCCAGGAAAGTGGAGATGATACCTGACCTACTATCACTAAAAGATTCCGAGCTTCGTTACCGCCGCCTGTTTGAAGCAGCGCAGGACGGTATTTTGATTCTGGATGCCAAAACAGGAATGATCGAAGATGTTAACCCGTATTTGATAAAAATGCTGGGCTATTCACGCGAAGAGTTTATTAAAAAAAAGCTCTGGGAGGTGGGCGCATTCAAAGATATAAATGCCAGCAAGGATGCATTCGAAGCATTACAGCAGAATGAATACATTCGCTATGAAGATCTGCCGCTAAAAGCGAAGGATGGCAGGCTGATTCAGGTTGAGTTTGTCAGCAATGTCTATCAGGCAGGCAGCGAGAAAGTCATCCAATGCAACATCCGCGATAACACCGAGCATAAGCGCCTCATCCTTGCACTGCAGGAGAATGAGAAGAAATATTTCAACCTGCTCAATCAAAGTTCAGATGGTATTTTCATCATTGACCTGGCGGGAAATATATTAACGGTCAATAAAGCCATGTGTACCGAGCTTGAGTTTAGCGAGGAAGAATTTCTCTCCATGAACATATGGGATATTATCCCCGAACAATATTTGGATCAATACCGCGAAAGACTGACGAAGATCCTCGCTGGAGAGAGTTTTGAGCAGGCCGGGGAATATGAGGTACGCGGGAAAAATGGAAAGAATCACTATGTAGAAGTTCTATCCACTCCTCATTACAGAGGTGGGGATATAGTTGGTTTTCAAGGAATTGCGCGTGACATTTCCGCGCGCAAACAAGCTGAACAGGCTTTGCAGGAATCAGAGGCAAGAAACCGCAGGCTGGTTGAGCACCTGCCTACCGTTGTGTATACGAACGCGGTTGGCGACGCAAGCTCCACGCTGTACGTTAGCCCGCAGATACAAACCCTGCTGGGCTATACACCACAGGAATGGCTGGCTGATACAAATTTATGGGAGAAATCGCTGCACCCGGAAGACCGCCAGTATGTGTTGGAACAAGTGGCCGCTACAAATCAGACCAAAAAACCATTTGAAATGGAATATCGAATGATCGCGCGCGATGGTCACCTGGTTTGGGTGCATGACCAGATCGTACTGATGAATGAATTGGAGGGTGAGGGTCAACTCTGGCAGGGCATTATGCTCGACATCACCGAAAGCAAGCAAGCTGAGCAGGCACTCCAGGAAAGTGAGAAACGTTTTCGCGCCCTGGTCGAAAACAATAGTGATGCCATCACGCTGCTGGATGCAAATGGAATAGCCTTGTACGATAGCCCAGCTGCTCCTGGAATGCTGGGCTATGCTCCTGAAGACTGGATTGGGCAAGATGTATTCGCGCTTATTCATCCGGACGATTTGCCAAGAATGCGAGATCTTTTCGAGAAGCTTGTCAAAATACCCGGTGCTCGTGATCACAGCACATTTCGCTTGCACCATAAAAGTGGATCGTGGTTGTGGATAGAAATGGTCACGACAAATTTGCTGGCCGAACCGGGCGTGAATGCAATTGTTTTGAACTACCATAACATCACCGAGCGTAAGCAGGCCTCGGACGCTTTACGTCGGAGCGATGAACGCTTTCGCCAGGTTTGGGAGACAACTTCAGATGCCATGGCGCTATCTGACTCGCAGGGGATTGTGCTTGCAGCCAATCCGGCTTATTTCGCTTTATATGGTTGTACCGCAGACCAGGTCGTGGGCGTCAGCTTCGCTCGAATCTTCCCGCAAGAACAACAGCAATGGGCACTTGAACAGTATCGCATTGCATTTACGAATGAAGCGATTCCTCCATACTTTGAATCTGTAGTGCAACGGGCAGACGGCAAAACACGTATCGTCGAGACGCGGATAACATTCATCTATGATGCAAGCCAGCGCATTGCCATGCTTTCGACCATTCAGGATATCACCGAGCGCAAACAGGTGGAGGAGCAAGTGGTCAGCGCACGTGCATTTTTGCAGGGTGTTCAAGATGCCCTCTCCGCGCACATTGCCATTTTAGATGAACAGGGCAATATCATTCAGGTCAATGCAGCCTGGCGTGATTTCGGCGTGCAAAACGGGCTGAGACATCCCGATCATTGCATTGGGATGAACTACATCGATGTCTGCGACTCGGCAACTGGTGACTATGCCAATGAAGCCTCCCTGGTCGCGAATGCTATCCGCGCTGTGCAGACTGGGGAAAAGAATGAAACGCGGATCGAGTATCCCTGCCATGCCTCGCATGAAAAGCGCTGGTTTATTGCGCGCATCACAAGTTTTGAAAACAGTGGACGCAAGTGGACCGTAGTAGCGCATGAGAACATCAGCAATCGCAAACATGAGCAGGAAGCTCTTCGCCGTCTGGCGACAATTGTAGAGACTTCGAATGATGGGATCATCGGCAAGACGTTGGATGGAATCATCACCAGCTGGAATCATGGCGCAGAGAAAATGTACGGCTATCTGGCTTCTGAAGTGATTGGACGATCGATCTCGCTACTATTTCCACCGGAGAGAGTAGCTGATTTGCCTTCCCTGCTCAAAAGTATCCAACAAGGAATCCCTATACAAAACCTTGAAACTCAACGGATAAGAAAAGACGGCAGTCGCATAGATGTTTCTTTGGTTCTCTCTCCCATTCGTAATTATGCTGGAGAACTTGTGGGCATCTCGACGATTGCTCGCGACATTACCGAACGCAAGCAGGCAGAAGAAAGGATACAACGGCAGCTTGAGCACCTAACTGCCTTTCGCGAGATCGACAAAGCAATTGCTGGAAGTATGAACCTGCGCTCAGTACTTCAGACTGTCCTCGAACACGTCACCACTGATCTGGGCGTGGATGCAGCGCTAATTCTTTTATACGATCCGCACGCGCAAGTGCTGAAATATGAACTTGGAAAAGGGTTCCGAACGAATGCGCTGCAATTTACCAGCCTGCGTGTGGGAGAGGGATACGCCGGGCGGGCGGTGTTGGGAGGCCAAACAATACACATTCCAAATCTTCAGGCCCGCACAACTGATTTCCTGCGCTCACCCATTTTTTACCAGGAGGAGTTCATCTGTTATTTTGGTATCCCTTTGATGGCCAAAGGCGAAGTTAAGGGAGTGCTGGAGATCTTTCACCGCTCAGCGCTGAACCCAGATGAAGAAAAGCTGAACTTCATGGAAACCATGGCGAAACAGGTTGCGATCGCCATTGACAATGCGACCCTGTACAAGGATATACAGCGTTCCAATGTAGAACTCTCCATGGCTTATGACGCCACCATCGAAGGCTGGTCGCATGCTCTTGATCTGCGCGACAAGGAAACGGAAGGACACTCCCAACGAGTAACAAAGATCACTGTGGACCTGGCACGCGACTTTGGGTTGAGCGAGGAAGATCTGATACAAGTGCGTTGGGGCTCCCTGCTACACGATATTGGCAAGATGGGCGTTCCGGATAGCATACTGCTCAAACCTGGTGCTCTCACGGAAGAAGAATGGGTGTCAATGAAAAATCATCCAAGATTTGCCTACGACCTACTCTCTCCGATCCGCTATCTGCGGCTGGCATTGGATATTCCCTATTGTCATCACGAAAAATGGGATGGCACAGGCTATCCACGTGGATTAAAAGGCGAACAGATCCCTCTCACCGCGCGTATCTTTGCGGTGGTAGATGTTTGGGATGCGCTACGCTCAGATCGGCCATACCGTGCAGCTTGGGATGAAGGAAAAGTGCGCGAACATATTTTTGCATTAGCGGGAACCCACTTCGATCCACTGGTCGTAGATAAGTTTTTGAATGCCATGGAGTAACGTGAATATGATCCCTCACAGCCACATACCAACCGAAACCGTTGAGTCGCTGCGTGAGCTCAAGCGCCGCATCTACTTATGGGCCATGCTGGCTGGATTATCCTCCATGCTCTTCAGTTGGATACCCAAAATTTTGACAAGGAAGATAACTTCCTACGAGAGTGTGATCTTCCCGCTCATCATGGTTTTATTCCTAGGTTTGATGATAGCCCTCTGGCGAACTTTGCGCGCGTTAGTTTGGGTTGAGTGGTCGCTATTTGCCATCACAACCATCAGCTTGTTGGGTACGCTGCAAGAAACTATGCAAAGCCCGGTAACTGCCCGCGACCCGCATCATTTGGTGGCTTTTGTCGACATACTGTATTGGTTCCCGCTGGTTTATGTGCTGGCATTTCTTATATTTAACAGTCGCCGCCAGCTGCTGTTCGGTTCTGTTGTATTCTTTGCGGTTTCTGTGGTTCTTGGGATGGTACATACCATCCCGGAGCTATTGCGTGGGGAATCTACAGAATTTTATCTACTGCTTCGATTCTATCTGGCGAACGTTGCTTATATCATCCTGCTGATGGTGGGTGTGCGCTTGAACGAGCAATATATTCGTGTGTACACAATGGCTGAGACCATGGCCCATTTGGCGAATACGGATGCGCTCATGCAAATTTCCAATCGACGCGAACTCGAAGCGACGATTGACAGGGAAATCAACCGCGCCACACGCCACAACCAGCCGCTTTCGGCTGTGCTGTTCGATCTTGATCACTTCAAACACGTCAACGATAACTATGGGCACCAGGTTGGGGATAGCGTCCTACAGGAAACCGCGCGGCTCGTTCAAACCACGCTGCGCATTACCGATTTTCTAGGACGCTGGGGCGGTGAGGAGTTCCTTGTCATCGCGCCGCAAACGGACTGTATTCAGGCACAAGGACTGGCCGAGCGTTTGCGAAATGCCATAGCCATGCACCCACACCAACATGCCGGTAAGGTCACTGCCAGTTTTGGTGTGGCGCAGTATGAACTGGGCACATCACCAGATGCATGGCTCAAATGCGCCGATGATGCATTGTACGCGGCCAAGCAAAGCGGCAGAAACCGCGTAGCCACGGAATAAAGTTTTCTATCTTTCAATTATTGGACACAAAACTCTTTCACAAAAAATCTACAGGAGACCTAAAACCATGAACGAAACACTTACAGCCAAAGCAGTGATCACGATCCATGCCCCAGCCTCTAAAGTTTGGGAAGCCATCACAAAGGCTGAATTAATAAAGCAGTACCTTTTTGGTGCAGAAGTCACTTCCGATTGGAAGGAAGGCAGCCCGATCATGTACAAAGGTGTGTATCAAGGCAAAGCCTATGAAGATAAAGGCAAGGTTCTTAAAGTGCAGCCTGAAGAAGCGCTGCTCATCACGCATTGGTCTCCTTTATCTGGTACAGCAGACAGTCCTGAAAACTATCATCAGGTAAGTTACGATCTTGAAGCGCAAAGGGGCGGCACACGTCTCACGATCACTCAAGATAATAATGCAACCAAAGAAGAACAGGAACAGAATTCATTGTTCTGGAAGACAGCCCTTGATAGTATAAAAAAACTGCTTGAGGCATAAGGATTTCGCTTAACCTCACAGCATAAATATTTTGCTTTTATTTAGATGAGTTTTGGGTCTTTTTTAGGCTGTTTATGCTACCATGCGTCGAGATTAAAACTTCATGCATCGGAGAAATAACATGAGTACAGTATCAGGGCTGTTTGATCGCTATAGTGATGCGGAGTGGGCGCTTGAAGCGCTGGGAATTTACGGGGTGGATAACGGTCAGATCAGTGTTGTGGCGCGCGGCAGCAAGATCGTATCTCTCAAGTCTGCCGTTGAACAGTTTTTGGAAATGGGTTTCACAGAAGAAGATGCCATGTTTTATGCAGAAGGAGTAAAGCGCGGCGGTTTTCTGATTTCTGTGACAATAGATTCAGAGGATGAATACCTTGTGCGGGGAATTTTGCGTGGAGCTGGTGCTGTAGATATGAATGCATCTCGTAAGATCAAGCAGTATGGAAGTGCTTACGTCTTAAACTCAAATGCTTATGTATAAATCTAAAAGCCCGCTAATAATTGGCACAACAAATTACACAATCTGCAGCTTTTGTGCGTCAGTTTCGCACTCTGGAGAAGCTCAAATGAAAGGACGAAAAAATGTCATTCAACGATAAATCCCGCTTGGATCCCACTCAGGTGGAGGACCGACGCGGTAGGGGAACCGGGAGGGCAATCGCTGGCGGCGGAGTTACACTGATCATTGTGGTAGTAGCAATGCTGTTTGGCGTGGACCTTACTGGCCTGACGAATATTGATACTGGTGGGCAGCAAGCACCCTCTGCAAATGAAAGCGCTGGCGAGGTGTATGATCTGGATGCAGAATGCCAGACAGGAGTAGATGCAAATGAACGCCAGGACTGCCGCATCGTGGGCTTCGTCAATAGTATTCAAGCTTTTTGGTCCGACGAATTTGCCCGCGGTGGGAGCCAGTACACACAGGCCGATACAGTTCTTTTCACCGGCTCAACGGAGGCCGCTTGTGGATACGCCAGCGGCGCAATGGGTCCGTTCTACTGTCCAAGGGATCAGAAGGTCTATCTGGACCTCGACTTCTTCAACGAACTACAGTCGCGCTTTGGCGCTCAGGGCGGTTCGTTCGCCGAAGCGTATGTGCTTGCTCATGAGTATGGCCATCACGTGCAAAACCTGTTTGGTGCACTGTCTGGCAGCTCAAACGCCACAGGGCCAGAGAGCGAGGCAGTCGAGACGGAACTCCAGGCTGACTGCCTGGCCGGTGTCTGGGCATTCCACGCCACCGAGACCGGTTACCTGACGCAGGTGACGGATCAGGACATCATCCAGGCTCTGGACGCCGCTGCTTCCGTGGGTGATGACCGCATCCAACGCGAAACGCAGGGTTACGTCTCACCTGAGTCTTGGACCCATGGATCGTCCGAGCAGCGGCAGTTGGCGCTCAAGGATGGTCTGCAGAGCGGGGATATAGCCACCTGCGAGTCGCCGGGATGGACGCCATAAATATACAATAAGTCATAGATTCAATCTGTCTTTGCAGAGGAATGAGTCTGCACGAAGTGAGAGGCAAGTAGAGACCTGTGGCTGATGGGGCGATTGATAAGCTAGTCTCCCCATTAGGGGACGATGTACGATTTATATGGGTTAACAGAGGAAGAGATTGGGATTGTGGATCGTAAGGTCATGTTATGCTGAGCGAAGCGCAGCATCCGTACGACTATCTCAGAGACCCTCACTGCATGATTTGCTTAGCAAATCACGTGCAGCGCAAGTGTTGCTAGCGCTCAGGGAATCAAGCGAAAATAAATACTTATACAGAAATCCGTGTGGTTAAATCATAATTGGGCGTTTAGCGAAACCTATCGGAAAGTCAGATCTGTGCGATAAGGAGACTATACGTGAGTTTAAATATCGATCAAATTGCAGAAGCATTTTGCAGCCATAGATTCGCGGAGACATACCCGTACATGGCCGACGAAATCAAATGGAACATCGTTGGTCGTGAAGAACTTGTGGGTCGAGAGGCTGTCATCGATCAATGCAACCAGTCTGCGAAATACCTTGAGACGGTCTCCACTACCATTACAAAACTGAAAATTTACCATGCGGAGACTCGTGTCGTTGTAGAAGGTGCTGCACAATTTCAAGATCAGGAAAATCAAACCTCAAGCGTGGCCAGCTGTGATATCTTCCAATTTTTGGATGGGCGGCTTGTTGAGATTACATCCTACAACGTTGAAGAATGACAAGGCTACAGCAACTACTTGAAGAGTACAAAATTTTATAAAAAGAGTGATAACTATGAGTATGAAGATCACACACATCAATCCTGATACGCTTCACAAAAACCCTGCATTTTCACAAGGTGTTTTAGTTGAAGGTGGTAAGACTCTTTATATCGGCGGCCAAAACGGTTTTCTGCCGGACGGTTCGTTGGCTGGGAATGATCTAGCCTCGCAAACTGAACAGGCATACAAGAATATGCTCGAGGTTCTAAAGTCTGTCGGCGCCTCACAAGAAAATGTAGTAAAGCAGAACATTTACGTCGTGAAAGGTCAAAGCATCCAGGAGGGGTTTGCTGCTGCGCAAAAAGTTTGGGGCAATTTCCCGACAGCGATCAGTGTCTTGATCGTCGAAAGCCTGGGTGCGCTTGATGCAGGTGTATTGGTGGAAATAGACGCTATCGCTGTTATTGAAGCTTAGCCTGTCTCAATATATCGCTGGAACTCAGACGAAGTAGGGGCGGACGGTCGTCCCTGCTGATGGCTTTGCTTATGCAAAGCCATCACACGCCCGCCAAGATAAAGGATAACGATCATGAGCATCATCAAGAGCATAGCGAAAAATTAATGATCTGGATGCAGGAACATAAGATTAAACAATAAGCCCTCCAATGCACGATTTCCTAATTAAATCAATTAAATATCATATATTTATCCGCCGATAGGATGATGCCACCCTCATCCTATCGGCGGATATTTTAGTATATGGGTTGAAAACAGTTATAGAAGTGATAAGATGTGAGAATAGTTGTTCTGGAAAGCATCACACAAGAGGAAAATATGACAATTTCACCCACAGATGTACAAGTTGGAAAGTTCTTCGTGAACTCGAATTTCGCGCGCGAAATTGTCGAGGAAAGAGCGGGAGAAAAAATTGTATATTACACCTATCTACTCAAAAATGGAGCTCCATTATATAAAACATCAGACATAGTTTCGAAGAGTCAAATTGCCCACACGGCACAGCGTGAGGCAACACTGCAAGAAATTAGCCTCATGAAAACTCACGAAGCAAGAAGCCTGGATGAACAGCAGAAGAACAGCATCACCAGGCAATCCTTGGCAAGGTATCCAATCATGTGGTCAGCTGATGGAAAAAGCATGGCGCTTCCCCTGGCTGTAAATTAGATTTCAGAAGTAGAGCTTTTTATTTTGTTCTGACCAAAAGAATAAAACATATCCATTCAGTAAATTTAGATAATTGATAGTCCTCGTTTGGGACGATGATAGCCATCATATGATATTCTTTCGTTCCATATAAAACTATAAAAGGAATATACAATGGAAACAAAAACTTTGCACACTAATTGGGCCGACATGCGGAGACAGATCAATTATTTGTGGGATGAAATTACAGAGCATGACCTCGACCTGATCAATGGAGATCAGGAACAGTTATTCACTGTCCTTCAGAAAAGATATGGCTACAGCAGAGACCTCGCACGCTCAGAAGTTGAATGGTTTATGTCCGATTACACTTCAGAACATACAAATACGGGCCGCGCATTTGATATGACCAGCGAATATTCCTAACCCAATCCAATAGGATAAAAAGAATAACTTCGAACTCGTAGTGTGAAAATATAATGAAAAATGAAACCGTGCCAAAACTCTATAGTTGTTTTGGTACGGTTCTTTTTCAGATGTACAGTGATGAAATATGAATACACTATTGGCTCTGCAATATATGTACGAGAAACCATCTCCCCCAAGTGGCGGAGATGAAAACTCCCCGTTTAGTTGATGCGCTTCAAGAAGCTGTATTGTAAAATAAAACTACGGGTAGGTCTATTTAAATGGTAGCTGCTTGTGAGTAATGAATTCACCATCACCGAACAGACTAGGAGATACATAGTTTAACGATGCCAAATTCAAGAAAAGAACTGATCAGCAGGAAGACCGCCGCCGTGTCGCCCCCAGCCGAAATGAAAGGGAAATTGGACGATTCGGCTTCCAATAAAGCCGAGGCAACCGACGATAGGTTTACTAAGCGTGATAGATCAAGTATCACCCTCGAAGAATCAGAGGTGCGCTATCGCCGCCTCTTCGAGACCGCTAAAGATGGCATCCTGATCCTGGATGGAGATACAGGTCGCATCGACGATGCCAACCCGTTCATTCAGGATATGCTGGGTTACTCTGAAGATGAATTGATTGGCAAGGCACTCTGGGAGATAGGCGCCGTCAAGGACATCCCAGCCAGCCAGGAAGCCATGCGGCAGCTGCAAAAGAATGATTACATCCGTTATGAAGACATCCCTCTGCAAACAAAAGCAGGAGAGCGTAAATATGTAGAGTTTGTCAACAACGTTTACCTTGTTAACGGCTGCAGGGTGATCCAGTGTAACATCCGCGATATTACGGAGCGCACCCAAGTGTTGACGACGAATGATGAACTATTGACTTTGGTCAATGAACTCGAATGGCGGGATATGCAGATGCAGTTAATGAATCGCATGAACGAACTGCTCCAGTCTTGTGTCACGCGAGACGAAGCCTACCGGGTAATTTCCCTGTCTGCTGCAGACCTATTCCCTGAATATAATGGCTGTCTCTCGATTCTGCCCGGCAGGAATGAGAATTTGGTAGTGGTTGCACGCTGGGGCACGGAGCAGAGCATCGAGCCGATCTTTCCCTCGGAGGATTGCTGGGCGCTGCGCCTCGGTCAAATTCATGAAGTGATCGATCTGGAGGGCGGCCTGCTCTGTCATCATTTTACGCATGCACCTCAAGGAGGCTACTTTTGCCTGCCCTTAATGGTACAAGGCGAAACATTAGGAGTGCTGACGGTGATCGATAACGCCATAAAAAAAGAGCCGCATCCAGCGGGCATGAAACAACTGGCCATCACGGTCGGCGAAACGATCAAACTATCGCTCTCCAATTTGAAACTGCGCGATGAACTGCGCCAGCAGGCCATACAAGACCCACTGACAGGCCTGTTCAATCGCCGCTACCTGGACGAGACCCTGCCGCGTGAGCTGAATAGAGCACAGCGCCTCAATGTTCCGCTGTGTGTGGTGATGCTCGATATTGACGGCTTCAAACAATTCAACGATGCGTTTGGGCACGGCCCTGGTGATTCATTATTACGCCAGTTCGCAGACATTCTGCATGAACATCTACGTAAGAGTGATATCTCCTGCCGTTACGGCGGAGATGAGTTCGTGATCGTCATGCCTGATTCATCCATTGCTGATACACAACAGCGTATGGAGCAGATCCGCATGTTCATGCGCGGATTACCGCAAATAAATTTTGGTGAACAGGCCAGGAACATGGTCTCTTTGTCAGCTGGCATTGCCTGTCTGCCCCAGCAGGGTACAACCGCAAGCGCACTATTGCGCGCAGCAGATGAAGCCATGTATGCCGCCAAACAAGCCGGGCGTGACCGTATTGTTGTATACCAAAAAGAAAGTGGAGTACATTAATTATGCAAACACTAAAAGAGCCAGAGCTTCGTTACCGCCAGCTATTTGAAGCAGCCCAGGATGGAATATTAATTCTGGATGCAAAGACAGGCATGATCGAGGATGTCAACCCACATTTGATACAGATGTTGGGCTATCCGCGCGAAGAGTTTGTAGAAAAAAAACTTTGGGAAGTGATGGCGTTTAAGGATATTCAAGCCAGCCAGCGCGCCTTCGAAATTTTGCAGGAGAATGAACCCATTCACTACGAAGACCTGCCGCTGAAAGCGAAAGACGGACATGTGGTCGAAGTGGAATTCATCAGAAACGTCTACCAGGTTGGCGAGGAAAAAGTGATCCAATGTAATATCCGTGATACCACTGAGCGCAAACAAGCTCAAACTGCTTTGCTCAAGAGCGAAGCACGCCTGCGTCAGCAGTCTGTCTGGGACCGCCTCACTGGTTTATACAACCGTTATTATATGGAGGAGACCCTCTCCCGCGAACTGCTCCGAGCTTCACGTAAACAACTTTCACTGGGCATCATTATTCTGGATGTGGATGGTTTCAGGCAATTCAATGAAACCCACGGCCACCTCGCGGGTGATGGGGTCTTGCGCCAATTGGGCAGCTTCCTCCTCAAGCATGTCCGCGGAGACGATATTGTCTGCCGTTATGGCAGCGATGAATTTATCATCGTCATGCCAGATGCATCACAAAAAGTAACTTGGGAGCGCGCCGAACTGATTTGCGAATATGCCAAACAATTTTATCCCCAGGTGAAAGGAAAAACTTTTGATGCGGTCTCATTTTCACTTGGCGTCGCAGTCTTTCCAGAGGATGGTCTAGGAACTTCAGCCTTATTAGAATCAGTGGATGATGCGCTTTATCGTGCCAAACGTGAAGGGCGGGGACGTGTGGCAGTGGCAGGTTGAAAACTCAGCCGAATGTATGTCATCTCGTTTGTAAATCATAAGGAATACTATACTAAATGAACAGGATTAATAGAATAACGATCAAGCTGGTAGCAGAAGCCCAGATCCTTGTACTCATGATTGTGGCTTGCAACTTCGGCCTCCCAGCAAACAACAACGCCTGCCATGCCACCGGCGACGCAGTAAACCCATATGAAGAAGTCGCTGTCAACAGTACTGAATTAGTGAATGAGCATCTTGCCCACCCCAACGACATCTTCCCGGTACCGGCTAGTGGTTGCCCTGCAAGCCTGGTAGTACCTGGTGAAGGCAACATCACGATCTGCCACGGTACTGGCAGTGAAACCAATCCTTATGAAGAGATCACGGTGAGCATTAATGGCTTAAATGGTCATGGAAAACATGAAGGCGATATCATCCCCGTCCCTGAAGATGGCTGCTCTTCAAGCCTGGTAACGGCCACTCCGCAGGACGCGCCTACTGTCTGTCATGCCACAGGTGACGAGTCAAACCCGTATGAAGAACTTACTGTTACCAGCGCTGAATTGGATGAGCATCTAGATCACCCCAACGATTTCAGTCCAGTACCCCTCAGCGGCTGCCCTGCGACCCTGGTGGTGGTCAGTGATAATACGATTGCAATCTGCCATGCTACTGGCAATACAACAACCCCATACGAAGAGTTCACGGTAAGTGTTAACGGCTTGGATGGTCACGGCATACATGAAGGCGATCTGATTCCAGTTTCAGAGGAAGGCTGTCCTGCCAACCCGGTGCTCAACAATAACGACAAGATCACGATTTGCCATGCTACAAGCAGTAAAAAGAATCCCTATAACGAGATCACGATCAGCGTGAACGGATTGAATGGTCACAATAAGCATGAAGGCGATATCATCCCAGCCCCAGCTGGCGGGTGCCCTAGCCCATAATCTAATTTGCCCGCTCTACTTATGTGGTTCTCCCCCAAGTGACGGAGAACAATACTCCCCAAGCGCAGGATGTGCTTGGGGAGTATCTATTGTAGGATGAATACATGACACGCGTATACATTGCCGATGCGAAACGTGAAGAGCGTTCTGCACTTCGCCTACTACTGCTAGACCTGCAAATGGAAATTGCCGGGGAAGGAACCGACTGGGCCACTACATTTGCTGAGGTGCCAACCAGCCGTTCAGACATATTATTGATTGATTGGGATGTACTTCCCAGTACGCCTAGTGCGGCTCTGGCAGAACTTCGCGTGGCTTGCCCGTCTGCACTGGTTATTGTGCTTATCAGCCCGTTGGATGCCCGTCAACAAGCAGCCCTCTCCGCTGGCGCTGATGCATTTATCAGTAAAGGTGAAACGCCGGAGCGTGTGGCTGAACACTTGCGAACTGTTGCATCGAAGGTTTCAATATATTAAATGACGTCGCTGGTTGATGTAGTCTGGATCAATAAAATAATAATTCTGCCTTCCTAATTTACGAAGTACCCATCGCTTCTCTGAAAAAATACGGAGGATCGGCTCATGAAAAATCAAAAACAGATCAGCACAAAGGAAGCCAAGTGTATCGGCGACTCCCTTTATATTGATTGGGAGCAGGTTGACCTCGAGCAATTCCGCCAGGGATTAATGGGACACCGGAAGAAGGCAACCCTGAATTCGGACACGAGATTGATCTATGATGGTGTGCTTCTTACCGGAAGGCTTGTTCTAGCTCACATGCAGCAATTCCCAGATTATGTCATCCGGCTGGCAAGACTGAGGGCAGAAGTCAATAAGTATAAAAACAGGCGCATGAAACGAACACAAGCGCCCGTATAAAAGTAAACCTTTTTCAAATGATCTGGAGGATCAAAACATGAACAAAGACGTAATGGAAGGTAAGTGGAAACAAATGCGGGGCGAGGCCAAGGCATGGTGGGGCAAGCTCACCGATGATGATCTCGAGCGTGCCGCGGGCAAGTACGATGTGTTGACAGGCATTATTCAGGAAAAATATGGCTATACCCGTCAACAAGCAACAGAGGAGATCGACAAACGTGTGACAGAGTTTGAAGATCGCCTGAAAGGTGAAACCAAACCTGCCACACCTAAATAAGTCCAGTTCACTAAGTGAACACTGATAGCCGCGTATTTATATTATTCAAAAAGGAAAATAAAAAATGAACCTTATCATCTATCTCATTGCTGGAGCAATTGTCGGTTATGTCGCCAGCCGCATCATGAATACAAATTCACAACAAGGCACGCTGCTCGATATCGTCGTCGGTGTCATTGGCGCGTTCCTGGCTGGGTTTTTCATCAGCCCTCTGTTAGGTATTGGAACGATAAACGATGCCATCACCATCCCAACCCTGCTCGTCACACTGCTTGGCTCCGTCATTCTAATCTGGCTCTACAAGCAGGTTCGCCGCTAATAGTTTAACAAGGTACAGTTCAACAACTAGAAAACATGGCTCTCTTAATAAGAGAGCCATGTTTAAAAAGAGGAGTAAAAATGTCAAACGACAATAGAGTATCAGAAGTTAGAACGTCACAAAATGAACCGGAACGCGAACAGCGTATCTTCACGTTTAAAGCCACTCAATTGGTCTGGCTGTTATTCGGCATTCTTGAAGCCCTGATCGCACTGCGTATCGCCTTGATGCTGATCGGTGCCAACCCGGGCAGCCCGATCGTGGCGTTGATCTATGGAATTACCACCATCTTCCTATTTCCATTCACAGGTTTGATCGGCTCGCCCTCATCCGGCGCTATGGTCCTTGAGCTTTCTTCCATGTTTGCCATGCTGATCTATGGTCTGATCGCATGGGTTGTGGAAAGAACAGTGTGGTTGATCTTTTACCGCCCACGCGGACCAGTAGTAGCTGTTACCGAAACCAGTACTAGCGAGCATCATAACACTCGATAAACCAAATACGTTAATAAATAAAGTAATGCATAAACAAAATTGGTATTAAAAAGGAGAATCAAAATGAATGATAGATTGAAATGGGTCTTGCTCGGCATCTTTCTGATCATCACGGGCCTGGGTTTGCTGGGTGTAGGTCTTGGTGGAGTATTGAGCATTATTGCAGGTATTTGTGCACTGATTGCCGGCATTCTGTTCATAATCAACCGCTAGCCCTAATCTCTTACATGAAGCTCTGCTTCCTATAAGGAGGCTGTGCTTCATAAGCAGGTTGCATGTTTGAGTTAATGATCTTGGTCTTAACCATGTATTGGTTGCTTGGTTTTTTCGGTCAGTCAATCTTACCTGGTATTCTGCACACAGGCGGTTTTATTTATATATTATCCGTCCTTATCGTTGCTATGATCATGATTAAATTTATCTCATAGGGTTGCACTACGTTTTACTCTCTTTTACCTCCCCCAAGTGGCTGAGTTAAACACTCCCCAGCCGATGGATGCGGCTGGGAAGCGTTTACTGTAAGATAAAGATAGAGCAATCGCTCAAAAGCGATAAATCGTATTCTTACCTGCTCATCGTTATTTTAAATCTACTGGGGATGATGATGTAGATTCGCATCTCTATATACATAACAAATAGAAAGGAGATTTCCAATGTTATATACCGTTGTTATCGTTCTGATAGTACTGTTTTTAATTGGTTACTTGCGATAAAGCAAAAAGTTAGGAGCGCTGCATAATTAACAAAGCGGGAAATTTGATCTGGCTCCTAACTTTTTAAAAAGCTTATTATTTAATATGACGCAAGTGCGTAAGTGTAAGTATCACAGCCTTAAAGGAGAATATTTATGAAGAAATGCAATGATGTCATGACGAAAGACCCGGTTTGCTGTCTGCCAAATGATATGGCGGCAAAAGCGGCAGAGTTGATGAGAAGCAATGACATTGGTTCCATACCGGTGATTGAAAACGAGCAAAACAAAAAATTGGTTGGTATTGTGACCGATCGCGATCTCACTTTGAAGATCGTCGCTGCAGGGCTTGATGCAAAATCAACAAAAGTGGATGCAGTAATGACAAGTAAGGTAGTAACCTGCCGCGCTGACGATGATTTCGAGAAAGCGCTGAAAGCCATGTCTGAGAATCAATTACGCCGTATTCCCATCGTGGACAATGATAACAAAATCGTTGGGATTATTGCCCAGGCAGATGTAGCAATAGATGGTAATCACCCGGAAAAAACTGCTGAAATGGTTAAAGAAATTTCGCAGTCCAACGGAAAGTAAAAAATTATAGTCAAAAGTGAGTATGAGATGCCTAACAAAAAAATGAGCAAATCCCAGTTTGTCACTACCCTGGCAGAGAAAAGCGGTCTCAATAAGAAGCAAGCTTCCACAGCGCTTGATACGATCAACGCAATGGTTGCCCAACAACTCAGCAAACGAGGGCCAGGCGAAGTTCTCATACCCGGCTTGCTTAAACTGAATGTCGTTGACAAACCTGCTACTCGCCAGCACGAAGGTGTCAACCCTTTCACCAAGGAGCCGATGACTTTTAAGGCAAAAGCAGCACGCAGGGTGATAAAGGTGAGACCTCTTAAAGCATTGAAAGATGCCATATAAGTTTATGCCAGCCAATCTTGCGTTCTCGCGAGTGCGGCTGGCATTTTTTCTTATATTAGCTTCTCACTTTAAGAAAAATTAGCCGGCAGGCAGGAGATATCAACCATGCAAAATGAAGCTAGTTTTAACTCGACCCGGGAATACGACCCAAATGCTTTGCTCAGGGTATCGGAAAGCAGGGTCGCCTATTACACTGTCAAGCGCATTATTGACTTTGGTCTTGCATTTATTTTATTAATATTATTGTTTCCTGTAATGCTATTAACTGCCATTGCAAATTTAATTTATTCGCCAGGTCTAATATTCTTTAAACAAGAAAGGGTGGGCGTAACTGGAGTACATTAAATAAGCAACGCCGAGCAAAAGCTACTACTGAGGAAAAATTACATTGAAACTGAATCTGATCTTTATCATTATGGATTTGCTGACCCTGCTAGCCTATCCGCTCGTGTTTATATATGGCAGGCTCGTCAGTTTTCAAAATCAAAGAAAAATATTGCTCAAGTGACATTGCTAAGAACCATTTAAATAACACCAGGTAGAAATTATTTCAATAAGGAGAACATCGTGAAAAAAGAAATCGGTTTGTGGATCGATCATAGAAAGGCAGTGATCGTGACCATCAAAGATGGGGATGAAGAAATAAAGACAATAAATTCAAATATGGAAAAGCATGTTCGCTTTACAAGTGAAGATGGCCGCGGGGAAGATACGCGAGATCGACAATTTGATAACCATCTCAATTCTTTCTATGACGAAGTGATCGCTTATATCCGTGATGCGACATCCGTTCAGATATTTGGGCCAGGTGAGGCAAAAGGCGAATTGGAAAAACGAATTGAACACGAAGGAATCAAAACACCTGTCACCATTGAAGCTGCAGACAAAATGACCGATGGCCAGGTGTCGGCCAAAGTTCGAGAACATTTTTTGAAGTGAATACTATCTTGCATAATATCCTGATCATGCATGAATGCTATAAGGCTGTTGCATGAACTGGACATATGCTTATCAATCACATATCGTAACGCCGCAGCAAGCAGTGTTATTTATTAAATCGGGGAATCGCATCTTTCTCAGCGGGAATGTATCTGTGCCTCAAAAAGTTCTCGCTGCTCTAGTGGATTATGCTCCAAATCTTAATGACGTGGAGATCTGTCAGGTGTTGAGTATTGGGGCAGCTGATTACGTGAAGCCTGAAATGGAAGGGCACTTGCGTGTTAATTCCATGTTCATCAGTGCAAATATTCGGGCAGCAGTTCAAGCAGGTCGTGCAGATTTTACCCCCATCCTGCTTTCGGAATTTCCTTTGTTGTTTAAGAATGGTTTCCTGCCTCTGGATGTGGCGCTTATTCATGTTTCACCGCCCGATGAACATGGCTATTGCAGTTTCGGGGTGGAAGTGGGTCTCACAAAATCGGCGGCTGAATCGGCGAAGATCATTATCGCCGAAGTCAATCAGCAAATGCCGCGCACGCTTGGTGATTCGTTCATCCATGTCAGCAGATTGAATTACATTATTCCAGTTGATTACCCCATTCCCGAAGTCCATATGGCGGGGGAAGGCAGATCGGAAGTCACTGAGAAAATTGCAGGTCATATTGCAGAACTGATTCCAAATGGTGCCACCATGCAGATGGGCATTGGCGCGATTCCAAATGCGGTCTTGAAATTTTTACATCATAAGAAAGATCTCGGTATTCACAGTGAACTTTTTTCAGATGGTGTGATCGAACTGGTGAATGCAGGCGTATTGACCAATGCGCGTAAAACTTTGCATCCTGGAAAGATCATTGCGGGTTTCATCCTGGGCACGCAGGAACTTTACGATTGGGTCGATAATAATCCACTGATTGAATTACACCTCACAGAATACGTCAACGACCCGTTTGTGATCGCTCAGAATGAGCGCATGGTTGCGATCAACTCCGCGATTGAAATTGATCTTACAGGGCAGGTCTGCGCCGATAGCATTGGCCCAAAACTCTATAGCGGCGTAGGTGGGCAACTTGATTTTATGTACGGTGCCTCACGTTCAAAAGGCGGTGTGCCGATCATTGCACTGCCTAGTACGGCCATATTGAAAGACGGAACGGCCATTACACGAATTGCGGCGATGCTTAAGCAAGGTGCGGGTGTAGTCACCAGCCGCAACCACGTGCGCTATGTTGTGACAGAATACGGAGCGGCTGACCTATATGGCAAATCCATACGTCAGCGCACACAGCAACTGATCAATATTGCTCACCCTGATTTCCGTCGTGATTTAGAAAAGCAGGCAAAGGAATTGCATTATCTATAGGGGATATTGCTTTTCAACATAGTTCGATGCCAGTTGTGAAATTGAATGGCCAATAGCAAACTTGACAAGATGCTGCAACTATGTGAAAATTATCACAATTTGACAAAACCCCTATTATTTGTTCGTTGGGCTCTTTAGCCCAACAAGGAGAACACATGGAACTAATTACCTACCTTTGGCAATACATCGTTGAAGTGTTTGGACTCTTCATTGCCTATGTCTTTGCAGCAATTCTTATTTTCCTGATACTTCGCCAATTTCATTCGCGGAAGATAACAGCCGCACTCGTCGTAATCTTTATTGGGGTCTCAATTGCGTTTTATATTCCCAATGGAATGCCTACCACATTGGCATATCCACTTTCGCTTAAATCATTTGGTCCAGGCGAAAGACCAGATCTGCCCCTTAAGAATGTCCTTAACTTCTTCACAAATTTCAATAATTTTGAACGAATAGAAAATATCGCACGAGACCCAAATGATGTACCTCAAAATATTGTGTATGGTGAAGATGGCATGATTGAAGTAAATCTCACCACCACAGAAGTCATTGCCGAAATGGCTGACGGAACCACGCTCAACTATTGGACATTCGATAACACCGTGCCTGGACCATTTATCCGCGGGCGCGTTGGTGACACAGTCCTCTTAAACATTACCAATGACCCATCAAGTTTGCACCCGCACAACGTGGACTTTCATGCTGTTACAGGTCCAGGCGGAGGCGCTGCTGCAACCATTGTTGCACCTGGTGAAACCAAAACGATGACGTTCAAATTGCTCAACCCCGGTTTATATATTTACCATTGTGCATTCGGAAACCCCGGCTTGCACATGACGCATGGTATGTACGGGTTAATCCTTGTTGAACCAGAAGGTGGATTACCTCCTGTTGATAAAGAATTTTACATTGTGCAAGGTGAGTTTTACACTGAAGGCGCAATGGGCAGAGAAGGTCTTCAACTTTTTGACACGCAAGCCTATCTGGATGGGAAACCAGAATACATCGTCTTCAATGGAAAAACTGGCGCACTCATGGATAACATGACTGCAAATGTAGGCGATACGGTACGTATGTATGTGGGTAATGGCGGCGTGAATCTGATTTCAAGTTTCCATGTCATCGGCGAAATATTTGACCGTGTCTATCGCGAAGGTGATTTGGTGAGTCCCCCGGCAGAAGGTTTACAAACCACGCTTGTTCCCGCTGGCGGCGCAGTGATGGTTGAATTCACCGTGGAATATCCCGGAAAGTACGTTCTGGTTGATCATGCACTCGCAAGAGTTGACCGCGGCGCCTGGGGAGTGCTGCTAGTAGAAGGAGAAGCGGATCCAACCATCTATGATGGAGAGATACAAGGAGGGGATGGGCATTAGAAGGTTCTGATCAAACGAATCTTTCCGTAGTCCATATCCAAATCTTGTTCACAGGAGATAAACAATGAAAGCACTCGTATACCATGGCCCGGGCAAGCGCGCATTAGAAGAGATGCCAAAACCTGAAATTAAATTACCCACTGATGCCGTTGTGAGAATCACAAAGACAACCATTTGTGGAACAGACTTGCATATTATGAAAGGGGATGTGCCCGAAGTTGAGAATGGCCGTATTCTGGGGCATGAAGGGGTTGGAATCGTGGAGCAGGTGGGATCAAATGTATCCAATTTTAGTATAGGAGATCATGTACTAATTTCGTGTATCAGCTCATGTGGAAGATGTACCAATTGTAAAAAGGGCATGTACTCACATTGCGAGAACGGAGGGGGTTGGATACTCGGCCATCTGATCGATGGAACACAAGCAGAATATGTTCGTGTCCCATTTGCTGATAATAGTTTGCATCTGGTTCCCACTGGAGTCGACGAAGAGGCACTCGTCATGTTAAGCGATATCTTTCCGACCGGCTTCGAATGTGGAGTCTTGAACGGGCAGGTAAAGCCCGGTGATACAGTGGCAATCGTCGGCGCGGGGCCGATCGGGTTGGCTACTCTGCTGACGGCAAAATTCTATTCGCCAGCAGAGATCATTATGATTGATACTGATGATAACCGTCTGGAAGTGGCAAAGAAATTTGGAGCGACGCAGCTTATCAACAATAGCCTTGGCAATGCTGTTGAACAGATCATGGCGCTGACGAATAAGCGGGGCGTAGATGTGGCCATAGAAGCCGTTGGAATTCCAGCAACTTTCGACATTTGTCAGACTATCGTTACAGCCGGAGGTTATATAGCCAACGTTGGCGTGCATGGCAAACCTGTTCAGTTGAATCTGGATAAACTGTGGGCGCAAAACATCACCATTACGACCCGTCTGGTTGATACTGTTACCACCCCCATGCTTTTGAAAACGGTAGTTTCAGGAACGCTTCAGCCAGAGCAGTTGATAACCCACCACTTCACGTTGGATCAAGTGATGCAAGCGTACGATACCTTTGGGAATGCGATGAAGGAAGAAGCTTTAAAGGTGATCATCACCAATGGCATATTGTTGGACGAAGTTATGCGGGCCCCCGAAGTGAAAGGACAGTCGCTCACGGAAGAACTTATTGCCAATGATAGCCCGGGCGGATAACAATTGTAAAGAGAGAGAGAAACAATACAGCTTAGGTGTCATAGTAGCTCAAGCTTTATTATAAGGAGAAGAAAATGTCAGCTAAAAAGCATTTCACAATTGAGGAAGCTCACGAAATTGGCGGCAAATTAAGGATCGATTGGAGCCGCTTCGATGTGGAGCAGTTCCGCATGGGTTTGGATGTTGAGTTGGAGCATGGTTTGCACGATCCATCAACAAACGTCACAGGTAACGACCCCATCATCACCGGCAAAATCGCGCTCGCTCATCTCAACGAGTTTGCCGACTACTATAGCCGTCTTGAAAAAATGGAACAGGAAGCTGAAGAAGAGCTCGGCCAGAAATAACACGATTAGAGAAGATTATCAGTATCTGAAATAAACACATCATGATCATTTTAACTTCAGGTAGTTCAGCCTGACAAGGAGAAAACCTATGAACAATAAACTGTTTGAAGATAAGGTTGCTTTAGTTACTGGCGGCGCTTCTGGAATTGGCGAAGCCTGCGCTCTTACTTTTGCTCGTGAAGGTGCAAAGGTGGCAATTAGCGACTTGAATACAGAGCTTGGTGAAAAAGTCGTTGCTGAAATAAAGCAAGCGGGTGGAGATGCCATCTTCCTCAAGGTGGATGTGTCAGACTCGCAGGCCGTGGAAAAGATGGTAGCAGATACAGTTGCTGCCTTTGGCAAACTAAACGTTGCAGTAAATAATGCAGGCATTGGTGGCGAGCAAAATCTCACCGGCAGCTATAGCATTGAAGGTTGGAACAAGGTCATTAACGTCAACCTCAACAGCGTTTTTTATTGCGTGAGGTATGAAATCCAAGAGATGCTTAAGGCAGGCGCTGGTGCAATCGTTAATATGGCATCCATTCTGGGCTCAGTTGGGTTTGCCAATTCTCCCGCATATGTAGCTGCAAAACATGGCGTTTTAGGGCTTACAAAAACTGCGGCTCTTGAATATGGCAAGCAGGGAATTCGGATCAACTCTGTAGGCCCGGGTTTTATCAAAACCCCGCTCCTGAGTATATTGGATGAACCCACTCAAGCGTATCTCAGCGGCCTGCATGCTGTTGGACGCATGGGTACATCACAAGAAGTAGCTGACTTGGTTGCCTTTCTATGCTCTGACCAAGCATCATTTATGACTGGTGGATATTATCTTGTGGATGGTGGATATACTGCTCAATAGCAATAGTAAGTTGCGATCATCCTTTAGCTACTCGCTGTGACCACCTGGTGCCCAAAGAATGCTTTGATATAGATGGAACAGGAAGCCGAAGAAGAACACATCCAATATGCCCCGCCCAATGTCGCAAACCATTCGGCTTTGCATCCATCATATTCGTGTTGACTATACTCATGTCAAGCCTCGGAATCCTTGACGCGTTGGGAATGCTTCCGACACCGTGATAGCAATACACGCCTTAATTTAAGGACAGTACATGCTCTGGCACACTCAAACAACAGAACAAGCCATTTTCGAAATCAAAAGCCAACCCACTGGCTTGAGCCAGACGGAGGCTGTCAAACGTGCTTTGGAATACGGCGCAAATGAAATTCGGGCAGCAAAATCTATTTCGCCCTGGAAAATTTTGCTGGGACAATTCAAAAATATACTAACTCTGATTTTGCTTGTTGCAACTGTCATTTCGCTATTTTTAGGACATGGTATCGAGTCTATCGCTATTGCGGTGATTATTCTGTTCTCAGTTCTACTGGGTTTTATCCAGGAATATCGCGCGGAACATGCTATTGAAGCACTACGGGAAATGGCAGCGCCTACCGCCTCTGTTTTGCGTAATGGCGTGGAAGTCGAAGTTCCGGCGCAATCATTGGTGCCGGGAGATATCATCATCTTACGCACTGGTGATCGTATACCCGCTGATGCACGTTTGCTTGAAGCAGTGAATCTACAAATCGAGGAAGCGGCCCTGACCGGCGAATCGCTGCCAGTGGAGAAGCACAACCAGCAGCTCAGCGGTGATGACTTACCAGTTGGCGACCGAAAAAATATGGCCTACGCTGGCACTGCCGTCACCTATGGACGCGGCAAGGCACTAGTGGTTAACACTGCAATGCAAACCGAGTTCGGTAAGATTGCTCAACTCTTACAAACAGTCGAAACCGGCAAAACACCACTCCAAAAAAATTTGGATAAGATAGGCACAACACTGGCAGGCGGGGCTTTTGTGGTGGTGATCGTCATTGTTGTGCTTGGGTTGATACGCGGACAGCCCTTCGTCGATATGCTCATCTTTGGCATTGCGTTGGCAGTAGCGGTTGTACCAGAAGCCCTGCCTGCCGTTGTTACCATTTCGCTGGCGATAGGAGTGCAAAAGATGGCGAAGCGCCACGCACTTATCCGTCGCCTGCCTGCAGTAGAAACGCTGGGATCCACATCGGTTATTTGTTCGGATAAGACCGGTACACTCACCAAAGATGAAATGACCGTACGAAAACTGTTTGTTGCCGGACAGATGTTTAACGTTTCGGGAACAGGATACTCCCCAATCGGGGATTTTTCCCTCAACGACAGTACGCTAACCATGCCAACAACTGAGTTGCAAAAACTGCTGACCGCTGCGACGCTGGCATCGGATACACGACTGGTTTCTGAAACAGAAAATGAACTGGGTGCTAAATGGAATATTCAAGGAGACCCAACCGAAGGGGCGTTGTTGGTCGCTGCGGCAAAGGCTGGGCTGCAGAAAGAGCCGCTTGAGTTGGAGTATCCCCGCGCCTTTGAAATTCCATTCTCATCTGAAACAAAACGCATGACGACTTTGCATCAAGTAGATGGGAGTCTGACAGCGTATGCCAAGGGTGCACCCGAGATGATTTTAGACAGTTGCAACTGGCAGCTGACTACCGATGGATTAAAGCCACTCGATGATGTGGGACGAAAACATGCATTGGCATTAGCCCATGAGATGGCGAGCGATGCATTGCGTGTACTGGCGGTTTCTTCGAAAGCAAATGTCACACTTGAAACAGCACAAAGCGAAATGATCTTTTTGGGGCTGGCAGGCATGATTGATCCACCGCGCCCGGAAGTTAAAAGAGCGATTGAAATTTGCGAACAATCAGGAATTCGAGCTGTGATGATTACGGGCGACCATCCCGTGACCGCGTATGCGGTAGCGCAGGAATTGGGTTTGCTTAAAACTGGACGCGTTGTAACTGGTGCAGAATTAGATGCAATGGCAGACGAGCAGTTTCAGCGAGAGGTCGAAACGATTGATGTTTACGCGCGCGTATCTCCAGCGCATAAACTGCGCGTGGTTACTGCTTTGCAAGCCAATGGTCACATTGTAGCAATGACAGGTGATGGCATCAACGATGCTCCATCACTTAAGAAATCTGATATTGGAATCGCGATGGGCATCACCGGCACTGACGTAACAAAAGAAGCCGCTGCGATGATGCTGACAGATGATAACTTCGCTTCGATTGTCGCTGCGGTGGAGGAAGGGCGTGGAGTATTTGAAAACATCAAGAAATATCTGATGTACCTGCTCTCCACAAACATTGGCGAAATAGGGCTGATGGTGGGTGCCACTTTGCTGGGGCTACCCCTACCCCTCACAGCAGTTCAAATCCTGTATGTGAATCTCGCAACAGATGGTCTACCCGCTCTTGCACTGGCTGTGGACCCGGCGGAAAAAGATTTGATGAAGCGCAAACCGCGCGACCCACGGACTGGCATTTTCACTCGTCCTGTTGTCGCACTAATGCTGGTAGGCGGATTATGGTCAACACTCATCAACCTAGGGCTTTTTATCTGGGCCATGAACTCTGGGCGCAGCCAGGCAGAGGCGACAACAATGACCTTTATGTCGTTGGTGTTGATTCAGTTTTTCAATGCTTATAACTTCCGTTCCTACCAGAGATCAGTATTTCAAAGCCCCTTTGCAAATAAGTGGCTGAATATATCAATACTCGCTGAAATCGCACTGATGCTGTTCATTGTATACGTGCCTGCAATGCATGAACCATTCAATACTTTTAGCCTTCCACTACTAGATTGGTTAATCATTCTTGGTTTTTCATCCACGATTTTCCCCGTCATGGAATTAGTCAAATGGATGAAGCGAAAAGTTAGCCTGGAATAGTAGAGCAGGGTGGAAGATGTTGTAATCTTCGCCAATCATGCAGATTACAAAGAGGGTAGCTGATGTCAACCGTCATATAGATTTGGGCTTGTGATTCCGTTTCTCATGTCATGTTGTTGAGCGTGGTGATCTTCTCAAGTTTTTTCATGCCGCTGGCTTGAATGCTTAGCTCATCCCTTTCAGAAAGGATATTCTATGAAACTCACCGAAGAATCTTTAGAACGTGATGGAGTCAAAATCCACTACTGGATAGGAGGAAAAAACAATGCTCCTCTTGTTGTATTTACTCATGGGGCGACTATTGATCATCATGAATGGGATGCAACTTTGCCAATTGTTAGCGAGCATTTTAGAGTATTGACTTGGGATGTGCGGGGGCACGGTCTTTCACGCCCTGCGCCCTTATCATTCAAAGAAGCAATGTACGACTTACTGGGCATCCTGGATAGACTTCATGTTGAACAAGCAATTTTTGTCGGACATTCAATGGGTGGAAATTTACATCAGGAATTAGTATTCTATCATCCAGAACGAGTAAATGGCATGGTTTTCTTAGGTTGCACCTGGAATTTTCAAAAACTTTCTATTTTGGAATCTTTCAGTTTAAGTATTGCCGAGCCAATTTTAAAAATTTACCCCTACAGAGCACTTGTGAGTCAATCCCTTGCCGCAACTGCAACAACAAAGGTGTCTCAGGAATTTTTACGGCCTGCAATGGAGAGTCTGACGAAAGGTGAGTTTGTGCAGATTTTGATGGAAACTTCTTCTTGTTTACATTGCGAACCAGAATACCATATAAACAAACCTTTATTGCTGATAGTCGGGGATAAAGATAAAACTGGAAATATTCGCAGAGTTATGCCATTATGGGCAAATCATGAGTCTGATTGCAAATTTGTGGTCATTCGAAATGCAAAACATGCTGCTAATTTAGACGATCCAAATTATTTTCATAAAACAGTCATGGATTTTTTGACCAGGTTTATGAACAACTCACTGAAAGCGGTCTAACATCACTTGCAGTGGATGGCTAGAATTATTAATCAGGAGAAAACAAAACGATGCACAAACCGCACATCCCGTCAGTTGATGACAACGGATTAAACCTATCCGCCCCCGGGAACAGGTCGCCTCTGAAGTTCTTCTTGTTAGTCTTCGCACTCTCCATCCCATTTTGGATAGTTGGTGCAGTAATCCAGATTCAGTTGCTGCCCAGCATTCCCATTTCTGCGCTCATGGTTGCAGCCCCAGCGACAGCGGCACTGATTCTTGTGTACAGGGAGAACAAGTCTGCGGGCGTCAAAGCATTGCTGAAAAGATCTTTCGATTTCAACCGAGTCAAAGCAAAGATCTGGTGGGTACCGATCATATTGCTCATGCCAAGCGTATTGATCTTATCGTACATTGTTATGTATTTGATGGGGGCGCAACTCCTGAAACCACAGCTCGATGCTACAACAATAATCTTCCTATTTGCGCTATTCTTCATCGCCGCGCTCGGTGAGGAGTTGGGCTGGTCAGGCTATGCCATCGATCCTCTGCAGGATCGCTTCGGCGCACTATGGGCGTCTCTTATAGTTGGAGTGGGATGGGTTGTTTGGCATCTGATTCCACTACTCCAAGTGCCGCAATCGCTCACGTTCATCGCTTGGTGGTCGCTCGGCACGCTGGCATACCGGGTTATTATCACCTGGCTCTATAACAACACAGGGAGGAGTGTCTTCGTTGCCGCTTTTTTCCATACGATGATAAACCTTGTGTTTCAACTCTTCCCGGTAAACGGCTCCTACCTATACGATCCGCGTGTGACGGGCTTGATTTTGGCAGTCGTTGCGATCGTTGTGGTAATCGTGTGGGGGCCACAAACGATGATGCGAACTCGAAATGCTCGGAGATCAAATGTGCCAGGGTCCATTTCCACTGTGGAGGAAACGAGTAGATGAGACCCATTGAAGCTCTGTTGTCACTGACAAATCTACTAACATTCTTCGCATTAGCGATTCCATTACCCCGCGCAGTGTTCTGGATGCGTTATTTGGCGCCTCTCGCTCTGCTGATAGCTGTCGCGCAGATACTGATAGAGAGTCCACGCTGGCAAATGGTTCCGGCGTACGCACTGGCTGGGTTCTCTTTCCTAGTTTGGCTGTTGCAGAACATCATGCCATTGGATGGGACCAGTGGGCAGATATTGGTCAAGCATCTTGCCATCGGGCTGAGCGCGCTCGTGCTGATTGTTTCCATCATTTTACCGATTATACTTCCCGTTTTTCGCTTCCCACATCCAAGCGGGCCATACGATATTGGCACGTTGACCTACCATTGGGTGGATGCTGATCGTCCAGAGGTTTTCAGCGCCGATCCGAGTGCTCGTCGTGAGCTCATGGTGCAAATCTGGTATCCAGCAAGGAAAGAGTCATCTTCCCCATATGCACCATATATACAAGATTCCGACGCTATTACGACGGCTCTGGCGCAATTGCACAATTTTCCAGATTTCTCCTTAAAACACCTCAAGTACTTCACCACGAACACCATCTCATCTGCACCCATCGCGGATAACATGCCCAACTACCCAGTGCTCATCTTTCTAGAAGGGCTAACTGGCTATCGTCAGATGAACACATTCCAAGTTGAGGAACTGGTATCGTATGGTTACATCGTTGTGGGCATTGATCAGCCAGGTGTTGCTGCATCGGTGGTTTTCCCGGACGGACATCAAATTGCGGGGCTGTCAAAAACTCAGATGGATCCTCTGACGCAACAGAGCGTTAGCCCATCAGAAATATTACCTCTTCTGAACGGTCAGATATTCAAGGACGGTATCATTTCGTATTTTGCGCAGGATGTCAGCTTCACGCTCGATCAGCTAGCTGTGATAAATACTACTGATCCGAAAAGTATCCTGACGGGGAGATTGGACTTGCATCATACTGGTTTGTTTGGAGTTTCATTCGGCGGTATCGTTGGCGCTGAGGCCTGCTTGAAAGATCCACGCATCAAGGCCTGCCTGATCGAGGACGTTGCTATAACCGCTGATGTGGTTCAGAAGGGCTTACAGCAGCCAACAATGTTCATTACCCGTCCCGCCAACACAATGCGACTTGAAAGAAAAAAGACTGGCGGCTGGACAGAGAAGGATATCGAGCAAACCCAGTCCACCATGCGCGCGGTGTATAACAGTTTGCCTGGAGATGGTTACTTCGTGCAGGTTCCTGGAATGTTCCACATCGATTTGACAGACCTAGACCTTCTATCACCGATTTTTCCAACAATTGGCTTCAGCGGGCCGATCGGCAGCCAGCGAGCGCACGACATTATCAACGCGTATTCGCTGGCGTTCTTCAACCGACACTTAAAAGGTCAAGCAGGAGCACTGCTCAATGGGCCCGTAGAGCAATTTTCGGAAATACTCTTCGAAACACGCCGGCCTTAATCCACTGCGTGATATGAAAAATTATGACATCTCTTAACAACCGAAAGAAACAATAGGAAAAAAATGAAAAATCATTCTACTCTTAAATGGCTTATCCCGCTGATCGGCATTCTATCTCTGATTGCTGCCAGTGCAGGTCTCTTCTACCAAACTTCTGGCGAACCATATCCTTACACCAATCATCGCGGCGAATCGGTCATGATCAATGGGCAGGGGTTGTATTATTACGACACTGTTAGTTATGTTGCACAGATGCATGGGAATGACCTAATTACCCTGGTGATAGGACTTCCACTATTAGTAATCTCAACCTGGCTTGCGTTTCGTGGTTCCTTACGCGGACGCCTGCTTTTGACAGGTACGCTTGGCTTCTTTCTATATACCTACATGTCTATGGCAAGCCTGGCATCTTACAATTCGTTATTCCTGGTATACGTGGCTATATTTGGATTGAGCCTATATGCATTTATCTTAAGCATCATGTCCTTCGACTTGAAAACCCTGCCACAATCCTTTTCCGAGCAACTACCGCGCAAATGGATTGTCGCATTGATGTTTCTGGTGGGTGGTTTTCTCTCGTTGGCGTGGCTTGGACGCATTGTTCCACCACTATTTCAAAATGAGACGCCAGTCCTAGAAAACGCCACCACTCTGATCATCCAGTTTATGGATTTAGGACTAATCATCCCACTAGCATTTCTTGGAGGGATTCTTTTACTGCGTCGCAATGCTTGGGGCTATCTTTTAAGCTCGATTATGCTAACAAAAGGCGTCACACTGGGGCTAGCCGTAAGTGCGATGGGTATCAATATGGCGCGTGTGGGTGTGGCTGATGGACTTGAGCTTATGATTCCATTTCTGATCATCACTTTGTTGAACCTGATAATGGTGGTAGTGTTGCTCAAAAATGTTGAAACCAGTCCGAAAGGTACCTTACTTTCAATTGAGGTAACTTCCCATCCATAGTAAAGTTGGCAGATAAAACTTAAGAATAAATTATTCAACCATGGATTTCCCTATTCCACAGATACCTGATGGAAAGAATTGAAAAATAAAATAAAACACGTGCCCTCGTCCGCTATACCAAAATTACGACACCAATCACCAGGTGGATGGTTTCAGGAGTCTCTAGCTTCCGTTTGGCGACGCCGAACCACCTTCATCGCAATTTTTTCCGTTGCATCTATTCTTCTACATTTGTTGCTCCGATTTGGGTTGGGTCAGGGCACTGAAATCTCGCAGATTCCTTTGCTGGCAACATTTATTTTCGGCGGCATCCCACTGGTGTACGAATTGTTGGTAAAGCTCTTCAAGCGGGAGTTCGGCTCTGATTTGCTGGCTGGTATTTCCATTGTTACATCGTTGATATTGAATGAGTACCTAGCAGGTGCAATTGTAGTCTTGATGTTAGCGGGTGGTGAAGCGTTAGAAAATTATGCATTGCGAAGTGCATCTTCTGTACTGGCGGCTCTTGCCAAACGAATGCCTTCGGTGGCGCATCGTAAACACGACGTGGCAATTGAAGATATCTCACTAAATGAAGTTGTTGTAAATGACATGTTGGTGATTTATCCTCATGACATTTGTCCAGTTGACGGGGTGGTAATAGATGGTCACGGTGTGATGGACGAATCGTATCTTACAGGCGAACCATTTCAAATTTCAAAAACCTCTGGCTCTACTGTGATTTCTGGGGCGATCAACGGCGAATCGGTACTAACGATTCGCGTCACTAAACGTGCTGCCGATTCGCGCTACGCAAAAATTATGGAGGTGATGCACGAGTCTGAACAAAAACGGCCACAGTTGAGACGCTTAGGCGACAAGTTAGGTGCGATTTACACGCCGGTCGCGCTGGTCTTGGCGGTTCTTGCATGGATCATCAGCGGCGACCCAATTCGTTTCTTGGCGGTTTTGGTTATCGCCACGCCATGCCCTTTACTCATCGCGATTCCAATCGCCATAATCGGTTCAATTTCGCTTTGTGCGCGCCGCGCCATTATTGTGAAAAGTCCGGTTGTGTTGGAACAGATCGCAGAATGCCGCACTGCGATTTTCGACAAAACTGGTACGCTGACTTATGGAGAACCGAAGCTGACTGAACAGATTGTTGCATCTGGGTTCAACCAAAAACAAGCACTCACATTGGTAGCCAGCCTGGAGACATATTCTAAACATCCGTTGGCGCGTGCTATTTTAAGTGCAGCAAAAGAAACCGGCATAAAGTTGTCGCAATCTGAAGAAGTCAGTGAACAGCCTGGTCAGGGATTGAGAGGCACGATTTCCGGTCAGCAAGTACTCGTTACAAGTCGCGCCAGTCTCATCGCACAAAACATTGCAGGCGCCGACGAACTTCCGCCTGTGGCAGGTGGATTGGAATGTGTTGTCGCCATCGATAATCGCTACGCGGCAACGTTCCGCTTTCGAGATGCGCCGCGCGATGACAGTCGCTCATTCGTAAAGCATCTTGTCCCAAAACATCAATTCCAACGCATCATGATTGTTTCGGGAGATCGCGAGTCTGAAGTACGTTACCTGGCGGAGCAAGTAGGCATCACAGAGATTCAAGCACAGAAAAGCCCCGAAGAGAAACTAGAGATTGTGCGACAGGAAACCGTGCGCGCCAAAACGCTATACGTCGGTGACGGTATCAACGACGCTCCAGCGATGATGGCTGCAACTGTTGGTATGGCCATCGGACAAAACAGCGACGTGACGACCGAAGCGGCAGGTGTCGTGATCATGGATAATTCGTTGGAAAAAGTGGACGAGTTTATGCACATCAGTCGTCGGATGCGCTCTATCGCTCTGCAAAGTGCGGTAGGCGGGATGTTTCTGAGTGTCGCTGGAATGTTGTTCGCGGCGACCGGTCACCTGACTCCTGTTGGAGGTGCCATAACTCAGGAAGTCATTGATGTTTTTGCCGTGCTTAATGCTTTGCGAGCAGCATTTCCGCCGAAAGTTATCAGCGATTTATAAGAGGTTTGACTAAAAAGCTCGCAATTAACCTTTAACAAGAAAGGAAGACCATGAAACAATTACTTATATATTTCGGACTTGCATACTTAATCTCATGGATAATCTGGCTGCCTTTATATGGCGAGGCGTTAGGGTTGCCTCATTTACCAGCATTGCCCTATCATCACGCTCTCGGCGGGCTTGGCCCTTTGATTGCATCCTTCCTGACAACCTGGATTTTCTTAAAGAAGGAAGGCGTTAAGAACCTATTGGCAAAATGCCTTCAACTTAAACCTTTGATCTATTTAGCTGTGGCTTTATTCAGCCCATTTATCCTTGCTGTTATTGCAGTCGTCATGAGCTACTTCATCGATAAGACCCCGATTGATCTGGCAGGACTATTAAGAGCCAAAGAGTTTCCTCAATTCAACCTGCTGACCTTTTTCATTTACAACGTGATATTTTTTGGCTTCGGAGAGGAAGTAGGCTGGCGCGGTTTCGCATTACCCCGGCTTCAAAACAAATTTAATGCATTGAATGCAAGTTTGATCTTAACCGTTTTTTGGGCATTATGGCATATACCGTTATTCTTTTACAGACCCGGGTATACAACAATGGGTATCGCTGGAATTATGGGCTGGGTGTTTAGCTTACTGACAGGGAGCATTTTATTGACCTGGTTATATAACTCATCCAAGGCGAGCATTTTTATCTGCGCAGTTTTTCATTCAACGATTGATATTGCTTTTACAGCCGACCTTGCTGGTATTAACGTAATTAACTACATGGGATTTTTAATAACAGTGTGGGGAATTCTAACAATCCTATTTTTCAAGCCGAAAAACTTATCTACAAATGATAGAGAGCAGGTCGCCAGCACCTAATTGATTTCCCTGCCCAGCTAAACCAGTATCCCCCAAGTGGCGGAGAAGGATACTCCCCAGTTACATGATGTGGCTGGGGAGTATCTGTTATATGATGAATAAATAAGATGAATGTTGTTTTAGGGATTACCCAGGCAGAATGAAACTGAATCTATTATTTATCGTTATGGATTTGCTTACTTTGATTGCTTACCCGATCCTATTTGTATATGAAAAGCTTCGTCGATTTTCAAAATTAAGAGAAGCATCGTACTTAAAATAAGTGTATTACCAACCTCTACAGGGCGCTTGGTGTTGTAAAGGAGATTCTAAAATGAATACCACAATGTGGCGTAAAGCCTTAAAAGTGATACCAAACGTTTCGAGGGAAGAATGGGACGGTCTGGATTTTATTTCAAAGTGGCTGATCTCAACGCGGGCAGCAGTGCTGATCATGACCTTTATCTCTGCGCTTCTTGCGGGATTATTTGCATGGCGTGATAGCTCGTTCAATTTCATGCCGTGGCTCGCGCTTACTTTTGGCTTGGTAATGGCACATGCCAGTAATAACCTGCTCAATGACTACGTTGATTACATCCGCGGTGTAGATCAGAAAAGCTATTATCGTGCCATGTACGGTGTTCAGCCTTTGGTACACGGGTTTATGTCAAAGAACCGGCATCTCGCTTACTTCATTGTGACTGGTTTCCTGGCGCTGTTAAGTGGTATATATTTGGTTTGGTATAACAACTTTGACCCGCTCGTTTGGGTTTTAATTGGCGTCGGAGCATTTCTTTTGTTATTCTACACTTGGCCCCTCAAGTATATTGCCATGGGCGAGCTGGCCGTATTTCTTGTTTGGGGGCCGCTAATGATCGCCGGTGGATATTATGTGATCGTCCATCAGTGGAATTGGAACGTGGTATTGGCAAGCATTATTTATGGACTTAGTGTAACCACTGTCATATTTGGAAAACATATTGACAAGATGCAAGCGGATCGAGAGAAGAACATCCACACATTGCCGTCCTTGCTTGGTGAGAGGATGGCTCGCTATACAGGCATTGGAATGATGATCGTGCCATATGTCTTGATCATGTATCTGATTGTGACGCAATATTTTACCCCGCTGATGTTGATCGTTCTATTTGCTGTCCCGCGTTTGCGCCAGGTCCTGCCGGCTTTCCTAAAACCTAAGCCTTCGGAACGACCTGCAGGTTTCCCTGAAGGACAAGGCGGCTGGCCATTGTATTTTGCTCCGCTGGCATTTACCTATAACAGTTCGTTCGGCACTCTCTTCGTCTTGAGCCTGATCGCAGATATTCTTATTCGAATCCTCCTGCCGGCCTTCTGGCGGTGATTACTTAGAATCTATCTTTCAATTTAAAGAAATACGAGGACAATTATCAACTGAAGAAGCCCGCTCAGTAGGTACACAGCTCAATATGGACTGGTCTCAAATTGACCTGGAGCAGTTTCGGCGTGGACTCGAGGTGGAACTCGAACATGGCTCGATTGATCCGCAGACTAATGTAACCGATGACGACCTGCTGCTAACAGGGAAAATCGCCTGGGCACATTCAAAAGAGATCAGCGACTATTACACTTGGTTGGATAAAATGGAAACCGAGGCAGAATCTCAGGCGTAAATGAAACCAAACAACATTTAAGACTAAAACAGCCACACCAAATCTAGCAGCTCTGCTGCGGCTGTCTCTTTATTCAAAGCAGTGGGTTATTACAAGTCACCTTCAAATTCCCTGTTTACGTTTTCACCTACCTCCATGTATACTTGCTCAAATGGAAATCCAGATCGCTGTTGCCAAGGTTAACAAATATGCCGTCTCTGAAAGCGGAGATACTCTGGAAGTAGTAGAACGCCCGACGGGCGGACTCTCTGTTGTGCTGGCAGATGGCCAAACTAGCGGACGGGGCGCAAAAGCTGTTTCCATGATGGTCGTACGCAAGGTCATTGGATTGATCGCAGAAGGAGTACGTGATGGGGCTGCAGCGCGCGCTGCATCTGATGCATTATTCGCTGATAAGCAAGGTAAAGTTATTTCCACACTGAACATTGCATCTGTTGACTTGCACAGTAAAACCATTGTACTCACGCGCAACAACCCTGCGCCCATGTTTATTTGCCGAGGCGAGGAAATTCACTCACATACAGAAGAGAGTCAGCCGCTTGGAACTTCACGTAATGTGCGGCCTGTTATTACCGAAGTCCACATGGAAGCAGGACTCCACATTATTATTTTCACAGATGGGATCAGCCACGCAGGAGAACGTCGTGGCAGCCCCATGGATATTGCACAAACACTGCGCTCCATGATGGAAGACCAGGAGCCCTCTCCTCAGCAACTGGCAGATTCGCTTTTAGCACAAGCTGTACATCTCGATGACAATCGTCCTGCGGATGATATTTGTGTGCTTGTGTTAAAAGTATCAGCTCGAACAGGTGATGATGTACGTCGGATGAGCGTCAGGCTGCCGATCAATGGCTAAAACTCATAACAAAAACAAAGGCACACGCTCACATCGCTGGCGGCATATTCAAGCCTCCATTCGCGATACTGCCATACTTCTCGGAGAATTTCGCGCCCCCTTATTATGGTTTTCAATAGCTGTTCTTGGCGGCGGTGTTCTTTATGATGCACTCTCAAAGTTATTCGGCGAACCAGTCAATAGTCTTGCTGAGTCCATTTATATTGTTCTTACAACCACATTTTTACAACCACCCAATCGTGATTTTCCAAATCATATCGTATTGCAATTGTTTCACTTCTTCATGCCCATCGTTGGGCTCGTTATGCTTGCGCAGGGATTGGCAGATTTTGCAGGTCTGCTCTTCAATCGCCGCGCGCGCAATAAGGAATGGGAAATGGCCGTAGCTTCCACTTTGAACAAACATGTAATCTTGGTAGGGCTGGGACATCTCGGCTACCGAATCGCGCTCAAGCTTCATGAAATGGGCGAACAAATTGTAGTGATCGAACTCAACGCAAAGGTAGATACATTAAGTGCTGCACGCAATCTCGGGATTCCCGTGATTGAGGAAGACGCCACCCGTCCTGTTGCACTTGAAGCCGCAAATATAAAAGATGCGCGCACGATCATCATGGCCAGCCAGAATGATGCCATGAATTTGCAGATCGCCCTCAAAGCACGTAGTATGAATCCGAAAATAAAAGTTGTCGTGCGTATTTTTGACGCAGACTTTGCACAGGCACTTCAGGATCAATTTGGTTTCATTGCATTGAGCGCCACCGAAATGGCAGCGCCTGTTTTTGCCGCAGCAGCTTCCGGTGTGGATATTACAAATCCCATTTCAGTGGAAGGTCAATTGCTCAGCCTGGCGCGGTTAACGATTTCAGAAGAAGCACCCTTTGCTAGTAAAAATGTTGGGTATCTTGAAGATAACTATCGACTTAATGTTGTACTCCTACGCCATGACCATAAATCTGAAATGCACCCAACAGATAAAAGTCAACTTCATCCAGGCGATGTGCTCGTGGTACTCGGGGTGCCGGAACAATTGAATCTACTCCTACACGATAATGAAGAAAGATGACAACGAGCTTCTTATCGGAGTAGTTGGCCCATGCGGCTCAGGAAAATCCACGCTTATTACTGGGTTGGAAAAACACGGATATCGCTGCCGACACATTGCACAGGAACACTCGTATGTGAAACACATGTGGCAGGTCATCACCAAACCCGATATCCTCATCTTTTTACAATGCTCGTTTGAAAACTCCACAACACGCCGAAAATTAAATTGGCAGCCCGCCGATCATGAAGAACAGCTCCGCAGGCTAGCTCATGCGCACGACCATGCCCACTTTATTGTTGATACCGACTCGTTAAATGCTGATGATGTCCTCACTCAAGTTTTAAATTATTTACAGAGTGCTATATAAGTGGCAAAGGAAAGAATCCTATGAAAAAGATTTTCCTACTTATAATGATCACGCTTCTTCTCTTAACCTCGTGCCTGCTCCCGTCTCAAGGAGGGACATCTACACCTGAACCGATTCCACCAACTTCAACTTCCTCACCCGTCGACCGCTCCATATATAAAGATGGACTCAACCCCGCTTATCACAGCATATTGAATGAACTCCCTTATGCAAGTTTGTACTCAATCGATTTTGTAATTGCCGATGACCTATATCACGTTACGGGAAGCGAAACAGTAACGTATACCAACGCAGAAGATATTGCCTTGAATGAAGTAAAGTTCCGCTTATTTCCAAATATTCTCGGCGGCGAAATGACAGTAGACAATGTTATGGTCAATGGAGAAGCTGTCACACCTAACTATGCGCTTAATAACAGTTTGATCACAGTCCCATTCAAAGATTCACTCGAACCTGAAGAGACTCTCACGATCAGCATGGACTTTAACATCACCGTGCCACAAACCGTGGAATTAAATTATGGCGTGCAAGCTTATTTTGATGAAGTGCTCACACTTGCACATGCCTACCCTGTAGTGACAGTTTATGACGATGAAGGTTGGAATGCTGAAATCCCACCTCAAGCAGGCGATGTCACTTATACAGATATGTCATTCTTTATTGTGACAGTAGATGCGCCAAAAGAAGTGACACTGGTCGGCTCGGGGCGTGAGATAAACCGTCAGGATAACGGAAGCAGGCAAACGGTTACGTATGAAGCGGGGCCAGTGCGTGATTTTTACATCGCCGCGAGTCCAGAGTATGAAGTCTTCACGAAAGAAGCCAGGGGAGTCACATTAAGGTTTTATACGCGTGATCACTTACAGTCAGGTGCCGAACAGGCATTGGATGTTGCTGCACGTTCAATTGAAATTTATAGCGAACGATATGCCCCATATCCATATACTGAATTGGATTTTGTATCCACGCCCACTTTAGCACTTGGGATCGAATACCCAGGCATGATCGCGATTACAGAATGGATCATTACTCCAGATCATCAATATCTCGAAGGCACTGTGGCACACGAGGTGGGGCATCAATGGTTTTACAATTTAGTGGGCAACGATCAGTTGGATGACCCGTGGCTGGATGAATCACTTTCGCAATTTGCAACACTACAATATTTCACTGATGCATATGGACAAGGTGGCAGTGAAGGTTTTCGATCCAGTGTTGCAGGCAGATGGGAAAGAATCGGTAACGTGAACATTCCTGTTGGGCTTCCCGTCCGCGCATATTCAGATGGCGAATATAGCGGTATTGTCTATGGACGTGGCGCTCTATTCTTTGAAGCCTTGCGGGATAAAATGGGAATGGAAATTTTCGATACTTTTATCAAAGATTATGTAAAAAATAACTCATGGAATATTAGCACGCCTGAAAAATTGAAGGCTGAAGCCGAGAAACATTGTGCCTGTGACCTTACATCCCTCTTTGATGAATGGATATACCCATAAATCATTCAACCGGAGTATAATGGCGTCCGCGCCAGCCAAAGGCTGGCATTTTTTGGATGGAGAGATATAACGTATGATCCGTAATTTAACCAATAGAATCATTCTTATTGTTGTTGTGGTTGCCCTGGCATTGTGGATTGATTTCAGCCGTGAGATAACAATCCTTAACCCAGTAACCGACGATACTCTTTTTACTCAAGACGTTGCTCCTCGCCTCGGTTTGGACCTACAAGGCGGCCTGCAAGTTTTGCTAGAAGCAGACCTACCCGCAGACGCGCAAATTGACCCTGCGTTAATGGATATTGCCCGTGAAATCGTCCAGCAGCGTACTGATGCGCTCGGTGTCAATGAAAACGTCATTCAGGTAGCCGGTGACCGTCGTATTGTAGGTGAATTTCCCGGGCTTGAAGATACCGAGGCTGTGCTTGCAACCATCCAACAGACTGGTTTGTTGGAATTTGTAGACACAGGCGATTTCAATCCGGAAGAGGGCAGCATCCTGGCGACTGATTACAGCCCCACTGGTGATCCTGTGGAACCTCCCGCCGACGGCTCCACTGTCTATCACACCATTATGACAGGTGCCGAACTCGAATCTGTTGTTGTTTCACAGGCTGCTTTGGGGGCGTATGGTATCGATTTTGTACTTAAGACAGATGGTTCAAGAATTTTTGCTGAGCATACTTCTGCCAATACAGGGAAAATCCTTACCATTCTCTTAGATAAACAGGTAATCTCTGCACCGGTTATTAATGATGCAATCACAGGCGGTACGGGAACCATTAGCGGCAATTTCACATATGAATCTTCAAATGCATTTGCAATCCAATTGCGCTATGGTTCATTACCGGTTCCACTAAAGATTGTTGAAACTCGTATCATTGGTCCTACTCTTGGCGCAGACTCGCTCAATAAAAGCCTTGTAGCTGGCCTAATCGGCATGACGATTGTAGCGTTATTCATGATCATCTATTATCGAATGCCTGGAATTGTTGCTGTTCTCTCTATTTTGATCTATGCGATAGTGGCATTTGCGGTATTCAAATGGTTTCACTTCACATTGACATTAGCCGGTATTGCCGGTTTCCTGCTCAGCACCGGCGCTGCCTTAGACGCAAATATTCTGATATTTGAACGTATGAAGGAAGAGCTTCGCAACGGCAGGAACATCATGCAGGCTGTGGATCAAGGCTGGGCACGTGCATGGCCATCCATTCGCGACTCCAACTTATCCGCAATTCTCACTTCATTAATCCTATTCTGGTTTGGGTCAACCTTTGGTGCAACCATTGTGAAAGGCTTTTCGTTGACGCTTGCTGTGGGTGTAGGCATTTCCCTCTTCACAGCAATTTATGTCACCCACACATTGCTGGTGATCTTCCTAAGATCTTTCAAGCCAAAAAATTTGGAACGCTGGTTCGGCATCTAAACAGATGCACCAAGGATAATTCTTATGATAGATATTCTTAGCAAACGCTACTATTACTTTGTCTTTTCACTGTTGGTTATTCTGCCGGGCTTAATTCTGCTCTCAACCAATGGCCTGCCTCTTTCCATTGATTTCACTGGCGGAAGTCTGTTCGAGGTGCAATTTGAGGCAGGCAAAACCATCGAAACCGGAGATATCTTATCTATTTATGAAGATGCAGGTATTGATGATGCACAAATCACGACCACCGAAACTGGCTCGCTGATCATCCGCTCTTCCTTTCTAACAAATGAAGTACGCGATGAAATCCTGACTACCTTGACAGAAACATCAGGCGCTGAAGTATCCGTTATCCGCTTTGATAGCGTTGGCCCAAGCATCGGAAAACAGGTTGCATCCCGCGCTGCGCTTGCAGTGGGCGTGGCTGCACTTGGAGTCATCATCTATATCACGCTTGCCTTTCGCAAAGTGGAAAATGCATTTCGTTATGGCGTATGCGCTGTGATCGCGATGATCCATGATGTAGCAGTCGTATTTAGCGTGGCAGGCATCGGCGCCGTGTTCTTTGATTGGCAAATGGATGCACTCTTCCTAACAGCTTTATTAACTGTGATCGGTTTTTCCGTACAGGACAAGGTCGTCGTGTTTGACCGTATTCGTGAAAATGCAAACCTGCTCCGCAGACTGGAATACGAAAAACTCGTCAACCACTCCATCGTGCAGACGCTCCAACGCTCGATTAACACTCAATTGATGACTGTTGAATTCCTCCTGCTTGCGCTGGCATTGTTCGGTGGCGTTACCTTGCAGGAGTTTGCAGTGATCCTGCTCGTTGGTTTATTGAGTGGAACATACTCTTCCATTTTCGTTGCTGCTCCCATTCTCGTTTTGTGGGAAAAACGCGAATGGACAACCTGGTTCAAACGCAAAGAAGCTACTGCCTAGTAATTTTAAAAAGGACATCTTAATTTGATGTCCTTTTTTGATTCGAAATTATTCAACTTTATTTCAACACAATTATACGATGACAGAAAATTTAAATTTATTCCTGCGCGGCTTCATTATAGGAATTTCAATTGCTGCACCTGTTGGCCCTATCGGCGTGCTTTGTATCCGCCGTACACTTACTGATGGAAAATTGAAAGGTTTTCTATCTGGCATGGGCGCTGCCAGTGCAGATATGGTATATGGTGCAATTGCGGCATTCGGTTTGACTCTCGTAACAGATCTATTGGTTGAAAATGCCCTCTGGCTTAAATTAATTGGCGGAAGTTTTCTTTTATATCTTGGGATAAAAACATTTCTTGAAAAACCAGCCGAGCAAGCTGCACAGGTAAAACAAAGCGGATATTTCGGCGCGTATCTTTCCACTTTCTTTCTCACCATCACAAACCCCATGACGATCCTTTCGTTCGCGGCAATCTTCGCCGGAACTATGTTCATCGGAACATCAAACTCACCGCTTGTGATCGTAGCGGGAGTATTTTTAGGGTCTGCTTGTTGGTGGCTGGCTCTCAGTTTCGGAGTTGGTTTTGTGGTGCGCGGCCGTTTAGATCAAAATCGCATGATCTGGATCAATCGCATTTCAGGTACGGTTATCACCGTCTTTGGAATTGTTGCGCTGCTATCTTAAAAAGCAAGACATATGACAAGGTCATTGACATTTGTACCGCTTGGGCCTGTCTTTATCAAATCGTCCATTTTTTCAAAAAAAGTATATGCATCATTTCTGGATAAATAATCTGCCGCACTCATCCCAAGCGACTCAGCCCGTTGAGCGGATTCGCCTGTCACAATAGCACCAGCAGCATCCGTTGGGCCGTCCTCACCATCGGTGGCAATCGAGATAAACATTACATCTTTCAAGTCAGCCAATATGTCCACTGCTGCAAGCGCTAGTTCCTGGTTCCGCCCACCTTTTCCACTCCCCTTTATAGTAACAGTCGATTCGCCGCCTGCTAATAAACAGAATGGCCGCTGCATTATTGGGAGTAATCTCTTAAAGTCAGATGCAATTTTATGTCCAACTTTACTTGCTTCCCCCTGAAAACCTATGCGCATAACTTCTGTTTGAAGGCCATCCATTTGTGCTTGAGCTTGGGCGGCGAATAAAGCAATTTCATTGCTTGCGATGATTATATTTTGAACTTTATTAAAGACTGGATCATTCGGCTTCAAGGTTTCTTGTAAAGATGGGACAATAGAATTTGGTATTTTATTCTTTAGATCATATTTTTGAATGATAGCAAGGGCATCTGCAAGATTCGTTGGGTCAGGCGCAGTAGGACCAGAAGCAATAGCTTCCAAAGCATCACCCACCACATCTGAAAAAATCAAACTAATAATATGTACGCCGCGCGAAGCGGCAAAACGGGCCAATCCCCCACCTTTCAGTTGATCCAGATGGCGACGCAAAATATTGATCTCGTCAATACGCGCACCACATGCTAATAAAGTAGATGTAAGAGATTGCAAATCTTTAAGAGGAACTCCTGGAGCAGCCATCAATGCAGAGCCACCGCCAGAGATCAAGCATACAAGCAAATCATCAGAAGTTAATTGTGAAACGAATTTCAAAGCCGCATCGCCCGCCTCAATACTAGAGTCGCCGGGGACTGGATGATTCCCTTCGATAACAGTAACAGGCTCAACGGTTAGGGGTGACGCGTATTTGGTAATTACTAAGGCGTCTGTTAATATGTTTTCATCCGCTAATGCCTGAGTCATTGCACATGCCGCTTTCCCCAATCCAAATGCAAATACACGTTGTACTTCAGGCAGCGGATTCTCACGCAGATATTTTTTCACAGCTGCCCCAGGCTCAACGGCATTGAATGCAGATGTGATGATGCGAGACACTATCTCACCATGTGGGTGATGCAATAATTTATTAGCCATTCTTTGTGGGTTTCTATATCATCATTATATACCACCAACAGAATCATAGATAACCCAACGGGACTTCGCTTTATAGAGAGCGAAGTCCCGTTGCTATTAGAAATTAATTATCTAGTTATTAGAAATCTGGTTGCTATCAGTTAAAATTTTCTTCAAAGTAGACAGCAACTTGGGCCAGCCAAGCCCCTTTTCTACAAAGGCATCACAACCAGCTTCAGTAGCGCGTTGTTTAGAAAGTGTATCACTATGAATGGAAAGAAGCACCACCAATGGCGGATTAGACAGAGCCTTCAATTGACGTGTCACAGTAAAACCATCTGTATCTGGTAATTCAATATCCAGAATTACAACGTCAGGTTTTAGTTTGGATACTTGACTGATCGCATCCGCTCCATTGGCGGCATCACCTGCCACAGTCAAGCCTGCTTCGGCCTGCAACAACCAGCCCAAACTCTCACGCACAGATGGGGAGTCGTCCACAATCAGGATACGGAAGGGTTCCCGCGACGTTTTGGAAAAATACATTCAGATGATTCTCTTTGGATGACATCAGTCTTTACCAATACTGTTTGGATAGTCTTTTCAAATCAAGAGACTGAAAAGACTATCCAATGCTTAGGGTTGTCCAGTGCCTACTTTGAACGCTCCAATGACAACTTGAGAGGCTGTAGTAGCAGGGTCGCCTTCAGTCCACGACATAAATAACGTGTCAGCAGATGCTACAGCGTTGAGTCCAAAATCAGAGAGCTCAGAATTAAGATTAAAACCGCCTTGAGGAGTATCCAAAGTCCAGGTACCAGTTTGTGGGTCAGAGGAGAGGTGCCGCACTTGGACAGTGAACTTGCCTGTGCCATCATCTTCCAACCATGCAACGTACGGCACATTTCCAATGAACACAATGATCGGTGTGCGCGCGTCATGATTTGGGTCTGCATTTAAACTTCCGCCGACCTGTATGAAACTGTTGCGAGTAGTTGTATCAAGACGGGAGACGAATACCTGCCACTTGCCATTTTGACCGATCTCCGGCCATGCAATCCACGGGACAGTTGATTCTCCGGCAAGTAAACTACCAGCAGCCATGGACGCATCTTTCGCATCTTTAAGTGGATTGATGTTCAAAGAACAGGCGGTTTCATCTGGTAGACAAGTTGGAACAGTGACCCAATTGAAGCCACCTGGAGCATTTGCATCAGCAACACCACGTGCCGTGAATATTCGGCTCGGGCGGTCATGGTCGGCTTCATGCCAGGTTACCCAGGGCACTGAATTGGCGGTCTCAGCAAAGACTCCAGTTGGATGAAGAGAATTGCGGAAACGGTCTACACTCAAAGTTTGCAGCCCGTCGGCAATTACCTTTCCAACCGTCTCCCATTTGAATCCGCCTATCACGGTGGGATCACCGCTTTCATCTTTTACACCTTTTGATACAAAGATTTGAGAAAAGGCTGAATTGGGAGCTTGTTCCACCCAGGCAACCCAGGGAGCAGGCGGCTGACCTGGAGTAGCAGAGCCAGAGAAAATAAATGGATTCGACGCAGGCTCATCAGTCTTAAGATTCAAACTTGCTTCTCCACCGCCGCGATCCTGCCCTGCCTGTTGCCACAATCCAGTCTCTGAATTGAATCGGCTGGCAAATATTTGGGATACACCACCAAAGCCCGGGCTAGGTTCAGCCCAAGCGACCCAAGGTACTGCGCTATTTTCTCCAGCCAATGTAATACTTGGAAAATCACCGATCTCGTTAACGTGAATATTCAAAGAAGAGCCGCGAGCTTCAAATGATTCGCCTACCAACTCGCTAACAAATATTTGCCTTACATTACCTGACGAGTTCTCAGCCCAGCTTACCCATAGACCATTCGGACCAATTGTGAGCGAAGTATTTTGTGCGGCCTGCGTCACATCACGATTGATTACCCCGATCACTTTAAAGGTTGGACCCTGAGGCGCGGCCACAACTTCCTCAGTAGCTGCAGTAGGCTGTTCAACGACTGGCGCTTCTGTAGGCGCAGCCTTCCCACATGAAGTCAAAATCAAGCAAGTTGTGAGCAAGATCACGCGACCTGTATTATTAGCTGTTCTCAATATATTAATCATTACGTACTCTCCTAATATTTACATTACGATAGTCACTAGTAAACACGTATAAAACTCAAATTTACAACTGGAACAATTCATTTCAACGTAGTTACAAGAGTTACAGGTATTTGTTCGCCATTTGCTCCCAGATTGATACCCAAAGTGTTTTCAGACAGTTGAACAGGTTCAGGACCAACCGGTGTGACAAATTTAATTTGGCCCTCATATTGAGTAGTTGACGCAAAAGAGCCGTCGGCAGAAATTACTGCACCTACAATTACATTCTGACCGTCAACCTGCCCGGTTCCACGATAAAGACCGGCTGGTGCGCCAGATGTCACTGCTGTGCCGTTGAAGGTCATGCTCGTTCCTTGGATGTTAGTCAAAGTGCCTGTGAATTGACCAGCCTGGATCGTGCCTTTTAATTTAACACCATCTGAACTTACAAGATCGAAGCTACCGTTTGCATCGAGTTGACCTTCATACCAGCGCGCTGATGTCAAATTGAAGGCGTCATCCAAACTGCATACATAGGCTTTGAATACCCCATCTTCCACTACGATCCCAACACGAGCGCTGGCAGGTGCGCCCTCCAATGTGGCGATATAAGACGTGGCGCCTGTTGCTGCCTGCCCGCCGCAAGCAGAGAGAATAAATACCAGTGCGATTAAGATATAGGTAAATTTTAGTTTAATAAAAAGATTGTTTGGTCTTTGATCGAACATTTTGAATCTCCTTGAGATTATCAACTTGCCAAACTAAGACAACCGTACGCACAATATTGAATTCATTCAAACTTACGGAGGGCAGATTGGGTCAAAATAGGCATCAAGATGTTTCGCTTTAGCCTGAAAACTGCTCTTGATATAACCTCCGCGCGCGCGTCCATCGTTCAAGGCAATCAACCAGGTTTCGCTATATTCTGTTGGATCGCGGTGATCATGATCATTTGGCCAGGCTTTATCCGAATTTAGCGTTTGTCCATCAGTTGTAATGACTTGAACCTGAAGACGCTCTTTATCAGGCGTTAGATTCATCGTGATCGTCGCGCCGCCCAGTGACACGCCTTCAGCACTGAACTCGTTCAACGCAGTAATGTGATACAAGCCACCGTAATTATTCACAGGGCCAGTCACAAAGGGATAAGCCTTTCCATCAACGGAAAAAGTGCCGGTAAAACCCTCGCCATCCATGCTGGCTTGCAAATTGGCTTGCCCAGCCTCAGAAGTTAAATCGACCACATTCGCCTGCACCGAGCCTCGAAAGAGATAGTCAATGCCCATGCCATTACAGACATAAGCCAGTACACCACCTGTAGAGTCAACAGCAATGGCAACATACAAATCGGTGTCTGGAATTTCACCGACATATTCAACCATTTTTTCATTGGAAGCCGCCGAGTCTGCTCCAGTTGAGGTTGGGGCGCTGCCACAAGCTGTGAGGGCCAAAAGTATGGTCAATAAAATGCTTATAAACCACAGTCGATTCACATTTTCTCCTTGCTTGTCATAAAAAGGTGAGTCATCAAAATTCTATGGGCTGACCGGTGCAGTGGATGCGTCAATTGAGATAAGGAACTGTACCAGGGCCGCGCGTGCGGCTGGATCCTCAAGTACGCCTGTTACACCGCCCGCATCACGATGAGTTTGATTTTCCAACACGCAATCTAGTGTGAGGCATGCGCCATTATGCAAGTATGGAGAAAAGGCATAAATGCTGAGCAGCGAGGGCGGATTGTATCCAAGCTGACCCAATGCCTGAAAATTATTTGCATTCTTTTCCAATGGATTGGCCGGGTCAAACGTACCTACCTGACGCAGGAAACGCGCAAGCTGACCAACAGGCGGCTCTGGATCCACACCCGTAGTGATCGTCTCTGCGAAAGGAGATGAGCGTGGAAAGTCTACTTGATTGGTTGCCCATTTGGCACCACCATGACAAGCCTGGCAATTTGCCTGTGTGAAGAGTTGGCTGCCTTGCGCGATTTGCAAACCTAATTCGCTATTGGGATCAACACCGTTGTAAGGTGAAACTGGTGATGGGATGCGAGATTGAGTCCATGCGACAATGGCATCCCATGCAGCGATACCATTTACATGTAATTGTACGCGCGCGGCATTGGGGGGGTCAAATGCTTTAACATTTGGGTCTTGATCAGTAGTGCCTTCTAGAACGATAAGCCCTTGACCACCAGATACGCCGCGTATGTTCAATTCAAAATCTTCAACTTCGTCAAAGACTGCTGAATAGTTAAGAATACGTTGGTCACCAGTTTGATTGACAGGGCTGAATGTGCCATTGAGTGGTACGGTCTTACGCGGGCCAGATGCAAATGCCCAAACAACACCATCCGTTAAACCATCTGGATGACAACTGGCACAGGATTGCCAACCTTCATTAGACAAACGCTCGGCAACGCCTTCGTCGAATTCTCCTCGTGAGGAATTGAAGAGTTCATTACCGAGGAGGAATTTAGCACCGTCTGAACCTTCAGCGGGTAAATCTGCCGATTGAACACGAGCAAGCTCAACTTCGGGAGAAGCGCTCAAATCGATGACTGAGACATCTTTCGAGATGTAATTCATTACATAGGCGCGCGTATCCGCGTTATTAATAACAACGCCACGCGGGTTTTTCCCTACATCTATAAGAGCCACTCGTGTCGTATCACCATCAGCCGTATTCGTGACCACACTCGGAATGCCGTTGTCATCGAGGGTGACTTTAACTAGTACATCACTAGCCGCTGATACTACATAACCATCATTGCTCGCATGTTTGAAAGCAATTGCCCAAGGGTTTGCAACAAAGAGTTTGGGGGTGAAGGTTTGAGTTTTAACAGCAGCATGTAAGTTAATCGTTCCACTTGATAGTTCAGATTTGGCAGCGACGTCAAATACCGAGAGGAAAGCCTGAGTATCAACGTTGAATTTAACCGGGCCTTCAGGTGAAGCGGCAACATTGGGTAGATAACCGCGCCCATTCTTAAGCACAATAGCCTGGAGTTGATTTGGATAAGCAAATGTAGGATCTGTAGCCGTGCCACCAAACTTAGTTCGGTCCGCAGCGAAACCGGTATCATGAGCGGCCAAAGTAATGACCCCTTGTATCTGAGCATCATCTGTTGTAGAGAGAACAAACACTTTGCCTTCACTGCCCTGGTCAAGGTTAACACCACCAGATGCAGTGGGCTGGGACAGGAACTGCGTGACGTAAACAAATTGCTGGCCTGTGCCACCATTATTATTCGTGATGGCAATGCCACGTGGTTGAATACCGGGAATATTAATCGTAGCCGCCACTGCATTACTGGCTGTATCAATTACAGAAACTGTGTTTGAGGCAGAATTGGTAACATAAGCCCTGCTTCCATCTGGAGTAAGAGCAATGCCATATGGTTCAACTCCCACAGGAATATCCTGTGTCTTTTGATTGGTGGTTAGATCAATCACTGACACAGTGGCACTGGCTTGATTAGTGATATAGGCACGTTGTTTATCAGGCGTTAGCACTACAGAACGCGGTTCGTCACCAACTGTAATTTCTGCGATCTTTGCATTTGCATCACCTGCTACATTGATCACTGTAATACTGTCATTTAAATTATTAACAACCACTAAAAGCGCATCATCATCACTAATAGCAATAGGGCTGGATGAGCTTGAATTCTTAGCGATTTGAGCCGTGCCTGACGGGGCAACCGCAGTCTCTTCACCAGTGGGGGTTGGAGGGCTGCCACCACAAGCCGAAACTATCAGCAGGAGTATCAGAACAATTACAATACCAATTAAACGAAACCGATTCATAGTCTTCTCCTTACATAGCAAGCGATGAAAATTTTCATATCACTCTAATCATAAGGAGTAATTCATTTCAAGCCAACCATCATAAGCAAGGAATCAAAAAGACAATGGTTAGCTATTTAAGCTAACCATTGTCAGGTAAGAAAACTAACGAAAGTCAGGTCGTAAAAATCGGTTTAAGCCTGCCCATGTTTAACAGCATATAAGGCGGCTTGCGTGCGGTCTGCAACCCCAAGCTTGTCAAAGATCGCGCTCACATAACCCTTAATAGTTCCTTCTGTTAAATGCAATGCCAAAGCGATTTCTTTATTACTATGTCCATTGGCAATCAGACGCAAAATATCAGCCTCGCGCTTTGTCAGACTGGCATGAGGGAGTGGCATCTCGCTTTCAACTACCTGACGCATTAAATGCTGCTGCGCCTCCGGGTGCAAAGATGCCCTGCCCGCCGCTGCATCTCGGAGCGCACGTAACAGGTCGGCTTTAAGAACATCCTTAAGCAAATATCCAATCGCCCCGGCGCGGATCGCATCGCGTACACGTTGATCATCTGCAAAAGTGGTCAAGATCAATACACGCGCAGCTGGATTGGTTTTCAATATAAGCTGCGTGGTTTCGATTCCATCCATACCCGGCATTACCAAGTCCATTAAGATAACATCAGGACTGAATTGCTCAATAAGTGTCAGTGCCTTTGCACCGTTCCCGGCAACACCGATCACTTCGAAATCAGGCTCCTCAGCCAACAGGATCTGCAGTCCCTCACGAACGATCTCATGATCATCCACTATCAAAACACGAATTAAACTCATAATTCATTATCCTTGAAGGGAATGGTCACCTCAACTGTGGTACCTTTTGTCGGTGCAGAAATAATATGCATAAATCCACCGAGCGCGTCAGCACGTTCACGCATTGTTTTCATTCCAAAACCACCTTCTTCAGATTCCTCTCTTGCTGCATAGGCTCCAGGAATAAAACCTATGCCATCGTCCCTCACAGATAAACACAATCCTTTTGATTTGCTGCTATCAAGCCGAATCACGACCTGATGAGCATGAGCATGTTTGATGGCGTTGTTCAAGGCTTCCTGCACAATACGATAAACACTCTCACCCGAAGCTGATCCATCGACTGTATCGGCATCAAAAAATTCAGTAAGGTAGCTGCCAGCGTCAATTGTTACCTGAACCTCATCCTTTCCAAAATCTCCAGCCAACAGGCGTAACGCATCCAATAAACCGTAATGACGTACGCGTTCCGGACCTGTTAAAGTAGATGAGTCAGCTTTGACTTTTTCATCACCATCGAGATGCAATTCAAACAACAGAGATCGCATCTCTCTTAAGGCAGTCTGACTCAATTCCAATAAACGATCCACACGCCCCTGCCCCTCCAGCGGATCCCGCTTCCAGGCGGGAGCAATAGATTGAGCAATTAATGTTGTACTGAAGATCAACTGTGTCACTGAATCATGCAGCTCACGGGCCAGCCGCTGACGTTCCTGCAACACAGCCAATTGTTGAGCGCGTTCATAAAGTAACCCCTGCTGCATACGGCTGTCAAGAGCGGTAGCCAGTTGAGCAGCAGTTGCTTGATAAGGCCAAAGGCTAGCTTCTGTCCATTTATGAATGCTCGGATAACTAAGCACTACCAATCCAATACGTTTTCCTCGCACCATGAGTGGGCACATCGCTAATGCCGGCCGCCCAGACTCTTCCTGTATCTTTCGCAATTCTATAGAGACGCGCGAATCTGTACGCACGTCGCTGATGATTACTGTCTGACCGGCATCGAGCATGGGGTCAAGATCATCATAAGAATATGGCACCCGTTCTTCAAATCGTTCCAGGCCGCCTTCAGGCGTCCAACGGCCACGTATAACTACCGCCTTACGTTGATCCTGCTCATCAAATTCATACAAACAGACACTACAAATATAACTTCCTCGTTCTGAAACCTGATCCAGATAAGCAGCGATCACATCATCCACGTCACCAGCCAACCCAATACGTTGACTGGTTGCATAGAGCAAACGCATTTCATCCAGAGCATGTTCACTCGTCTCAAATAAATTTGCGTTGTGAATGGCGATGGCTGCATATTGACCAAAGAGTTCCAAAGTTTCTGCGTCCCGCTCGTTAAAATGCTGCGAAGATTCAGTACCGATACCAAAGAAACCGATTATTTTATCTCCCCAACGAATGGGAACTCCAAGAACTGAATGTTCTACCAGATTTTGCAAAGTAGGGTTTTCCAGATCGCCATATCGATCCAGGCGTATAGTTTTGCCATCTTGCAAAACACGGCCAGCCAGCCCAACACCGCGGGCCATTTCTGCTCCTAACTCTTCAGCGGGCATATTGTATGTAGCCACCGTTCGCACTACTGGACCATCTGCCAAATCAACAACTAAACCTATGGTCCCATGTGTTGCATGCATTAGTGCCACAGCCCCATCCAGTATTTTTGTTAATAACGGCTCTAACGCGAGACCACTACTGATCGAAACAATGACACGTTGTAAGATATCAACCTGACGGATGACATCAGAAAAATCCTGCTCTGGAAGTGGCGAAGGTTTGAGAGTGGAATTCAAAGTATGTTTCTCAGTTAACAATAAAACTACGCATCAACGCTGCAAATTATAAACGAAACTGGAGCCTGGCAACGTTTATTGTTTTTTATGAATGAAGCGTTTATACTACCAATCTCATATACTCAAAACAGAAGAGTTTATAAAATATGCGACCTCTAGATAATATTCGAATTTTAGATATTACCCGCGCCCTAGCTGGGCCCTACTGCACAATGATGCTGGGAGATTTAGGTGCAGATGTTATAAAAATAGAACGTCCCGTTAACGGCGACGAAACGCGCGGTTGGGGACCTCCATTTGTTGGTAAGCCATATGGCCCCTACCCCGGCGAATCTGCTTATTTTATTGCAGCGAATAGAAACAAGCGCAGCATCACAGTTAATATCCAAACCGCTGAAGGTCAGGATATTATCCGTCGGTTAGCAGCCATCTCTGATGTGCTGGTTGAAAACTACCGCACTGGCGATTTAGACAAGCTGGGTTTAGGTTACCCCCATTTACACAAACTATTTCCGAAGCTGATCTATTGCTCGGTCAGCGGTTATGGGCGCACGGGTCCTTATGCAGACCGCCCCGGGTATGATGCGGTTCTCCAAGCCGAGGCTGGGATGATGGGCATCACTGGGCCTGTAGACGGACCTCCTTCGCGCGCAGGCATTCCGATCATAGATATCACCTCAGGAATGTTTGCTGCCACTGCGATTCTATCCGCTTTGCGAGCACGCGATATAAGCGGAGAGGGCCAACTGGTGGACGTCTCCCTTTTCGATTCGCATATTGCACTTCTAACAAATGTTGCATCTAATTATCTGGTTGGCGGGCAACCACCTCGTCGCCTCGGGAACGCACACCCAAACCTTGTTCCTTATGACGCATTTTCTGCGCGCGATGGCTGGTTTATATTGGGTGTTGCTAATGAAAAACAATGGGGGCTGTTATGTGACATGCTGGATCGCTCAGACATGAAAACCGACATCCGTTTTGCAGCTAATCGTGATCGAGTTGCGAATCGCGAAGCATTGGTGGCTGAACTCAATAGTATTTTTTCTCAACGAAATGTGGATGACTGGCTTGGGGACTTAATCAAGGCTGGACTTCCGTGCGGCCCAATCAATTCAATTCCACAAGTCTTTGATCACCCTCAAGCACAAGCACGTGAAATGATTTTAGAAACTGAACACGCCTCTGCCGGGACCGTAAAGCTGACCGGCTTTCCTTATAAATTTTCCCAAACTCCAGCAGAAATCCAAAAACCGCCGCCACTATTAGGTCAACACACCCTAGAGGTTCTCACAAGTTTATTGGATTATTCACCTGAGGATGTTGCATCCTTGCGTGATAAAGGGACGATATAATGCAATAGATCGAGCGAGTCTGTATGTCATAGTTGAGTTATAAAGATGAGTATAGTGAAAGATTTGAAAGGATAGGGTTAGTAAACCGTGACTGAAAAATCCAAATTGCAACTAAATCTCCTTGAGAACGCCTATGATTATCTCAATAGCTCACTAGAGTATGTTGTCAGAGCGAAAACAACAGATGCTCAGCGACTGTGGAAATTCGCAATTTTACATATTGCATTCTGTATTGAACTTATGCTCAAAGAAAGACTTCGACGTGCACATGAGCTTCTAATTTACGCGACAATTGATAAATTTAAGCCGATCACTCGCGAGACAAAAACTGCTCCTTGGAATATCATTGTTGAAAGAATTAAGTATGTGATGGGCAATCGTTTTGAAGAGATTGATGCTGGCAGATTAGCCCTAGCGCAACGGCTTAGGAACCAGATACTTCACTATGATGTAGAGCTAGAATTTCCTACTGTTTATCAAGATTTTTCCAACTTACTGAACCTTGTTCGAGAGCTACATAAAGAGATTCGTGAATCTGAAGAAGAAACACTTCACCAACATGTAGACCATGAATTACTTGAAGAAGAATCTGCCTTATCTGAAGCTTTTATAGAAGATATTGTCCATTTCAATGGTATCTTCATGTCCAAAGAATTGCGAGATGACATTTTGGATGAACAGAAACAGGTAAAACTATTAATTGATGGCGAAGAGTATTTCAGAATAACGTTCGGTTCAACCGATGAATGGATCGATATTGATACAAACTACTCAATTTATCCATGTCATGATTGCGCTGTAATTAAAGGACAGATTCATCTTCTCGGTTGTGATATGGAACGTTGCCCTAGATGCAAAGAGCAACTGCTTTCATGCGGATGTAATTATGAATATCTAGAACCCACCTAATAAATTGTGCAGCGGACGTTGAAGACTCTGCCCTCAAATTCGAGAAGGCTTGCGTGCAACGTGAATGGCTACAATCCCAAATGTAAGACGCTGAAAATAAACCTCTTCAAAACCAAGAGCTGACAATTCATTTGCCAGAACTTCTGCTGTTGGAAATTTCTCAATACCCTGGAGCAGATATTTATAAGCGGAAACATCTCCTCCTGTTGCAAGCCATCCAACTATAGGCATAACTAATCTCATATACAAAAGATACAACTTGTGAAGCCATTTGATCGGAATGTTCGATGCTTCCAAACTTACGAACCTGCCGCCTGGACGTAGAACCCGCATAGCCTCTTTCAACACCTGTTCTCGTTCACAGATCTTAAGACCCAGTGAAATGGAATATAAATCCACACTCTCATCAGGAATGCTAGGCAAAGAATGGGCATCAAGAATTTGAAATTCAATTTGTTCTTTTGTAGACAACAAACGTTTTTTTGCAATTTCAAGCATTTGCAGGCTGATATCTGAAGCAATAATCTTTTGATTTAGGTTAAGCTTTTTATGATTGACCACACGCAAAATAATATCCCCTGTACCGGTGGCGCAATCTAATAATTGAGCCCAGTTTTCTTTTGCAATAAGTGCTGCCACTCTTCTTTTCCAAATACGATGAATCCCAAAACTAAATAAATCGCAGAGCAAGTCGTAACGATCTGCAATTCTTCCAAAGACATCATCTTGCCGAGTCTCAAACTCAGCCGCATTTTTTGTTTTAATATCCTGTTCGATTGTCATAAGATGAGCTGATTTTACTCTGCCCAATCGGTTTTACGAACGCCACTTCATCACCCGCTCTGCGATTCGTTCTTCTCGCAACTCTTCACATACCTTCTTCAATCTTGGATATGCTCCCTTCCATTCCAAATCTTTAAGTGTTTCTTTTAAAGGAACATCCTCTCGAAGTGTGGATAATTCTCTAAACAACAAAGCATCTTTATAATTTGCTTGTAAATTTTCAATCAAAGTTGTTGCACGTCCTAAACTTAATGGAATCTTTTTCGGGTCTTTAGGAATCGACTCAATGTGTTTGAATTTCGCCAACACACTGGCCGTAGACTTTGCTCCCCAACCTTGAATACCTGGATAGCCATCTGCAGAGTCACCCACCAATGCAAGATAATCTGGAATGGACTCTGGCTTCACGCCAAATTTTTCAACCACACCTTTTTCATCCAAAGTAATCTCGCGGCGACGATCCCAGCAGACAACTTTTTTGCCATCTACCATTTGAGTCAAATCTTTATCAACGGAACAGATAATAACTTGTTCAACCGATTTCTCTTTTTTAAATCGTGCAGTTGCAGTTGCAATGGCATCGTCCGCCTCAAACTTAACCATCGACCAAATTGGCACACCTAAAGCGGAAACTGCTTTTTCAGCAATTTCAAATTGATTTAAGATAATGGGGTCAACACCTTCACTTGTTTTGTAGCCTGCATACATCTTATTACGAAACGACTCAATCACATGATCAAAAGCAACCGCCACATGTGTGACGCCCGGGCTTTGCAGCAGCATCAACAGGCTGCGCATGAGTCCAAGCGTTGCGCCAACTTCTTGTCCGCTGAGAGATTTTTTCGGTGGCGCACCGAAATGAGCGCGGAAAAGTTCGTACGTGCCGTCTATCAAATGAATTTTCATGGGCAATGATTCCTTTTATAGAATTGCAGGGGCGACCCGTCAGGATTAATCAAGGTGCTTTTATTTTTGCCGGGCGGGTCGCCATTACAGGATTATTTATTCACAGGTTGATAATGCAAAATCACAACCCCTGTATTAAAAGTCTTTGTCTCCAACAGTTTCATCGGCACTTTTTGAATATTTTCAAATGGTCTCTGTCCTGTTCCCATTGCTACAGGAAAAACCATCAAACGAAATTCATCGATCAAACCGTGTTCAAGAAGCGTGTGAGTGAGCTCTCCGCTTCCATATTGTAAAATGTTTTTTCCGTTTTGTTCCTTCAATTTTGCAACTTCTTTAACAACATCCCCTTTGATTAAGTTCGCATTCCATGTCAGTGGTTCTTTCAAAGTTCGTGAAGCTACATGTTTTGACAGGCTGTTCATTCGATCTGCAAATTCATCTGCCCCAGCCCGCTCAGACCAGGCCTTTGCAAACGCTTCATACGTAATACGGCCCATGATCAAAGCATCGCTTTCAAAAAGTTGGTCGCGCGCATAGGTAAAAAACTCATCATTTACATAATCGAATACAAAATTTTGCGGGCTGTCAATCGCCATGTCCATGCTGACCTGGCTTGAAATAATTAGTTTTCTCATTCGTTACCTCTTTTTATTATTGTTAGGCAGATTGATATCTTTGATAGGTAACACCGGTTGGAAGTGTGGAAGATTCCAACAACTTAAGATTGAGGCGTTTCCCTGCCGGGAATAGTCGCTTGCCAATCCCGAGTGCCAATGGATATACATGCAGAGCATATTCATCTACCAAATCATGCTCTATCAAAGTTTGAAGTAAAACACTGCTGCCATCCATAATGATATTTTTGCCGGGTTGATTCTTTAATTTTTTTACTTCTTCAACCACATTCTTGCTAATGAGAACAGAATCGCGCCATACTTCAGTGGATTTTAAAGTAGCAGAGACAACGTATTTTTGCATTCCTGCAAATGGATCTTCAGGAGGGTTCGGGTTAAATGCTTCCCCATGAGTTTGCCAGGTCTTCCGCCCCAACAGTAAGGCATCGGCATCTTGAAACAAGACGCCAAAATGTGCACCGATCTCGTCGTGCCAATATGGGATCGTCCAGCCGCCGTGAGTAAAACCACCATCCGTATCTTCCGTTGGGCTGCCAGGCGCTTGGATAATGCCATCCAAAGTAATGAACTCATGTACAACTATTTTTCTCATGATATTGATTCTCCTTTTGAATATTAAGTATTAAATCAATCATAACTTTGTGAGTGGATTTCGTCTTGTAAAAAAACGACATCATTTTGACCATTTGCTTGAAGAATTTGGACAGGGGTTTTACCTGCATAAAGCTTCAAAGAACGGGTGAAATGGGGCTGGTCAAAATATCCCAACTGGTATGCGGTATCAAGAATGGGCGCACCTTTTTGCAGAAGTGACAATGCCTGCCGTGCACGCTCAATTTGTTGGATGGTTTTGTACGTTAACCCCGTGACATGCAAAAAACGTCTCTGTATCGAACGCAATGACATGTCCTGCGGCCTGCCTTGCAAAATACCATCCACCACCAGGTCATGTGCCAGCAGGTCCTTTCGAATCAAACGATCCACAAATACCTCTGCGTTTTCACAAGTTGGGAATTCCCAGGTATCGCCAAATAATTGAAAGGAATTCCTTCCAGTCTCCGGCAAATGGATTTCTTTATCAACAAGTTTATAAACTGGCAAGGATGGCATGAATATGCTGTGTTTAAAAGTAATCCCCAAAAATTCAGCATCTTCGGGAATTGGAGATGGCGAAGCCTTTGTTTCAGGTCCGCGCAGACTCAAGGTAACCTTTCCCTTTTGTTTTGTGATCACCATCTCCCATTGAGTCGCAGCAATGGAAGTGAATGAGCCACCACCTATACTGCGAGCCCAATAGATGGATTCGACAAAAGGAGAATCTGAGGAGCGTCCATCAAGATCGATGATCATTGGAGAATTCTACTTACCAATAAACCCGCTGAGCAGCTTTGATTATTTCTTTCTCTTCTCAGCGTTGTTCAAATCCACAGCCTGGCGGATCAGATCCTTCAAGGCGGCTTCATTGATCTTTTCCCCTTCACTAATGTCAATGGCACGTGTGGCTTTGGCTTCCAAACCTGCATTGAATAATTTCTTTGGATCTTTCAGAGAGGCGCCTTTGAAAAAATTTAATTTGACATGGTCTTTGAAAATACCGCTGGCAACCACATTGCCTTGATAAGACCACACAGGCACTCCCCATTTCCATTCTTCGGTGACTTCTGGCGCAGTTTTCAAGATCAATTTGCGGAAGTTTGCGATCCATGTGCCGCGCCAGTCTGTTGTTTCCTTGATGAATTTATCAATTTCTTGAGAGGGTGTGAGTGCCATTTTATGAATTCTCCTTTTTTTGTAACTTGATTAGATCCTTCACGGCTTTTTCCAAAACTGATTGTTTCGCCTTGATATCCTTCATGTCGGCAAAATGAACCATGCGCCTGTCTTTATATTCGCCTTCGAACAGTTTGTTCTTCACTTTGGAGATCATGGAATTATGAAACACCAAATGGATGTGTCCTTTTTCCCAGAGGTTAAATGTCACCAAATAATTCCCGTGATAACTATAGGAAGGAGCATTCCATTTCCATTCCTCGGCGATATCCTTGTTCACTTTTTTGATGACTTTCCGCAGGAATTCGACTTCCGCTTTATATGGATGATCGAGCTTCTCCATAAACTTTTCCACGGCAGATGCGGGCGCATCCTTCGTAACCTGAGGCTTGCTCGCTGCTCCGAATGACATCCCCTTCTCTTTGAGCAACTCCCGAAGGATTCGAATCGCTTTTGGTCCCACCCCATGGATCTTGAGCAGCTCCACCTCGCTGACTTTGGTCAATTGCTTAAGCTTGGTATAGCCAGCATTTGCCAGTTCACGTGGAGCCACCTTGCCCATACTGGCTGGAAATTCCGTTTTCAATCCTTCGGGAGTTTTCGGATTCATATTGTTTCCTTTTTATGAAGTGCCTGTTTCAGGCATTGGCTCAACGCCGCCATGCAGATATCGATCAGATAATAATTTATAATATTTTGTGTTCATCGCAATGACCGTCAGAATTAAACCGATGATACCAGTGACGGTGAACACCAGAGCAATGCCTCGATCTGGGCCTGTGCCGAACCAGCCGCCGATCAAGCCCACGCCTGCGCCTGTCGTCATAAAGGGGATGAAATATGTCTCAGCAATGGGACCAATCAGAAAGGTGGTCAGAGGCGAAGCGGATTGTTCAACGCTGTGAGCAAACCCGAAGACACGCCCCTGTCTTTCCTGAGGCACCACTTTTTGAAGGATCGTCTGCTCAGAGGCTTCGATAAAGGGCACAACGCTGATGTAAATTAACATTCCAACTGAAAGCAAAATGATGGAAGGTTGGATCGTAAACACGGCGGAGATGATCCAAATAATAATGTTGGCGACAAACATGGCAAAAAGGGGATTTTTACCCAAACCATATTTGGCAATGAAAAGCCCGCCAATGATGAAACCGCAGCTGATCCCTGCAAAGAGCAAGCCCCAAACTTCCACTGAAACAAGTGATAAACCATACGCATCCATCAAGCCCATGAATGTGCCGCCTAAAAAGTTGTTGATCGTGCTGAAAACGATCAATGCCAGCAAGCCAGGAATTGCCTTAACAAGGGCATAGGTGCCGCGCAAATCCACTTTGGGCTGATGCTCAATATGCACGATCTCTTTTTCTGGAATGGGCAAAAACCACATGTGAACGATCGAAAGGAGCATCATAGCAATTCCGAGGATCAACACATAATACATGCCGCCCGCACCCACCAACAAACCACTGATGGCGGAACAAATCAAGAACGAGATCCCAAAAGCTGTGCCTGTCAGCCCATTGGCTTTGGCGCGCTCATCTTCGGGGATCAAAATCGTCACCAACGTTGGCACTGCGATCGAACGAATGTTGCCTGCGATCACACCAAACAAAAGAAGCAGAACCAAAACCCATAATGTCACACTGGTTGGGTCCTTCCATGTTTCGGCGGGATAGATTAAATAAATGATGAAGCCGATGATGTAAATGATTAATGAAATCACACCCGAAAGAATCATGACGTTCTTTTTCTTGTTATGGTCAACGAGGCTTCCAAACCAAATACCTAATGAGGCAGTTAAGACAAGAAAGATGCCTGAAACAATCGAAGTGGCAGTGACGGAATGGGTTTCAAGATACATAAAAAATATCAAGGCGAACCAAACGGTCATATTGGTGACGTTGGCAAGAATTGTATTTGCAAGAATTTGATAAAAAGTTTTCACTATGTTTTCCTTTTTGTTTACCGCTAAGAGCGCAAAGTACGCAAAGAAAATCCTTAAAGCTTGGCGATCTTCGCGTGCTTCGCGGTTAATTTTTTTTGGTAAATGATAAGTTTTTGGCTTTCAAGGCGGCACGCAGGGTGATTAAAGCATTGGGTCCAATGCCATGGTATTCCTTGATCTCTACTTCGCTGAGTTTGGACAGCTGTTTCAGATTGTGAATACCGGCATTGGCCAGCGCGCGTTGTGCCGGGCTGGCCAGCTTTGCAGGCAGATCACTTTCCTTCTTCTCCATGTTATTTCTCCTTTTTTATGACACGATATCGAATATGGGTTGCATGCGGAGAGTCAAGTACTCTGTCTTTTTCAAGCTGACTATTTTTAATACCCAGCTGATCAAATAATCGGACTCCATCACCTAGAAGGATCGGCACATGGTTAATTTGTATCTCATCGATCAGGCCAGCCCTCAGAAATTGTTGAGCAATATCTGCTCCCATGAGCCGCACGTCTTTATCGCCTGCAACTGCCTTGGCCTGTTGAAGTGCACTTTCGATCCCATTGGTGACAAAGGTGAAGGTTCCGCTTTTCTTGATTAACGTTTCGCGCCCCTTGTGAGTCAACACAAAAGATGGCGCAGGAAAGGGAACATCACCCCACAGGTCCACGCCCACTTCGAACGTGCGATTGCCCAATATCACCGCTCCCGTTTTTGCAAACATCTCGCGCTCCACCTCGGCATCCACTTTGTCTTTGGGTGTGTTGAAGATCCAGGTATGCAGGTTCTCGCCATTCACGCCCATGGGATATTCCTTCCCCACGTTCGACCCGGCGATAAAACCATCCAGTGACATCGACATATCTAAAACGACTTTTGTCATGATTCCCTTTACTTTATGACTCGAAACTTTAGATGCGTTCGAACAGAAGTTTCCACGACGGAGATCTTTTCCAGCTTGATCGATCCTTTATCGATCCCTGCAAACGGTTGTAAACCTTTTCCCAGCAGGATCGGCATGATGTCCATGTGGATTTCGTCAACGAGTTTGGCGTTCAAGCACTGCGCCGCGATCTCTGCACCTCCGACAATGGTCACATCTTTATTACTAGCAGCAGCCTTTGCCTGTCCGATCGCACTCTCAATCCCATCTTTCACAAATGTAAACGTCAATTGATCCGTTTGTTTTGGCTGTTTCTTCGCAGGATGTTTTGTCACCACAAAGATCGGCACTTGATATTCATAATTGCCAGCATATTCATCCGGTTCGCCCATTTCGAACGTCTTTCTGCCCATGACAACTGCGCCCGTATCCTGAATGGACTCTTGAAGCGGCTTTGCATATCGTAATGTCTCCAGATCGTGATACAGATCCGCCACACTTTCATTTTGATCGCTGATGAATCCATCCAACGACATGGTGAATCCCAGAATGACTTTGCCCATGATTTTTCTAATCCTTAAGATATTGACTGGTCAACGAACGCTTCGCGCTTAACAGCTGTTTGGGCGTGCCTTCGAAGATCACTTCCCCGCCCTTGCTGCCGCCTTCGGGACCCATGTCAATGATCCAATCTGCATTCTTGATCACGCTGGTATTGTGTTCAATGACAACAACCGTGTTGCCTGTATCCACGAGGCGGTTGATGACTTGCATGAGGTGACCGATATCGGACATGTGCAAGCCCGTGGTTGGCTCATCCATGATGTAGATGCTACCCTTTTTATGTAATTCGCTCGCAAGTTTAATTCGCTGACATTCGCCGCCTGAAAGCGTGGTTAAAGGCTGACCAAGTCCGAGATAATCCAAGCCTACGTCGCTCATGGCTTGTAATTTTTTCGTGACTTCTGGAATCTTAAAATACTCCAGTGCTTGTTGAACATTCATCGACAAGACTTCCGAAATATTTTTTCCGTTCAGCTTATATTCCAGTACTTCATCCTTGAATCTTTTGCCGCCGCAGATTTCGCAGGGCGATTTGACACTATCGAAAAATGATAACTCGGTATAAACCACACCCAATCCCTGACAGTTTTCACACGCGCCTTTCGAATTGAAACTGAACAGCGAAGCCTGCACCTTGTTCGCCGATGCAAATGCCTTGCGCACATCATCCAGAATACCTGTGTACGTGGCTGGGTTGGAACGGCTGTTGACGCCCACAGCAGACTGATCAATGACGATCGCATCCGGATGTTGGTGTTGGAAAACTTCGTTGATCAACGAACTCTTTCCAGACCCTGCCACGCCTGTGACCACGGTCAATACGCCGGTTGGAATGTTCACGCTGACATTTTGCAAATTATTGACTTTCGCATTCTTGATCGGTAATTTACCCGTCGGTGTACGGAACTCTTCCTTAATGGGCACAGACTGTTGCATGTGCTTGCCTGTAAGCGTGTTCGCCTTGAGCAAATTTGCATAACTGCCTTCGTAGACGATCTTGCCTCCATGCGGGCCTGCAAGTGGACCCACATCCACGACATGGTCTGCCACTTTGATAACATCGGGGTCATGCTCCACTACGATCACTGTGTTGCCCTTGTCCCGCAGTTTCTGCAACAACTCGTTCATGCGATGCACATCACGTGGATGTAAACCTACGCTTGGCTCATCAAAGATATAGATCACATCGCTCAGGCTGCTTCCGAGATGCTTGACGACTTTTACGCGTTGCGACTCTCCCCCTGACAACGTGTCCGTCTCACGACTGAGGCTGAGGTATTCCAGTCCAATATCCGCAAGATTCTGTAAACGTTCGAGAAGCGCTTTGACAATTGGTCCAGCGGCAGGCGTTTTGATCTTTTTCACGACTTCGATCAATTCAGGGATTTCCATGCCCGTCAGGTCGGCAATGTTGTAGCCGTTGATCTTGCACTTTAGGATAGTCTTATTCAACCGCGCACCGTTACATTCCGAACAGGGGCCCATTGTCATGAAAGGCTCGATCGACTTTTGAGTGCGCTCGGACTTGGTTTTTAGATCCTGTTTGATGTACTTGTTGGTAAAACGGTTGATAATGCCTTCGTAGGTGAGGTTGAAGTCTTTTGCCCCCAATTTGGTCTTGACCTTAATGGGTTCGCTATATAAAAGGTCGTTCAGTTCCTTCTGGTTGTATTTGGATATTTTCTTATCAGGGTCGAACAAACCAGTATTGATTACATTACTCCAGCCCCAACTTTCCACGGCGTATTCTGGAAACAAAATAGCGCCCTCATTCAGCGATTTGGATTTGTCCAGGAACTTGTCCATGTCCACATCCAGTTTGCGACCAAGTCCATTGCAGTTCGGGCACATCCCTTGCGGGTCATTGAAACCGAATACGTTGGTGGGTCCTACATGAGGTTGTCCGATGCGCGAAAACATCATGCGCAGAATCGTGTTGATATCAGTGATCGTGCCAACGGTCGAGTGTGAACCGCCGCCCATCCGCTTCTGATCCACCACAATGGACATGCTCAGGTTTTCGATGGCGTCTGCGTCGGGCTGGGAATACTTCGGTAGAAAATTCCGCACGAACATGCTAAAGTTTTCGTTGAGCAGGCGCTGTGACTCGGTGGCGATCGTATCGAACACAATGGACGATTTGCCCGAACCCGACACACCTGTAAAGATCGTGATCTTGCGTTTGGGGATTCGCAATGAAACATTCTTCAAATTGTTTTCACGTGCGCCGCGTATCTCAATATATTCCTGGGTCATGGTTTCCTCTTAAGGTTTTATGTTTTGATTCATATGGAACAGATTCGTCGGGTCATATTGCGCTTTGATCTTACGAAGCCGATCCCATGTGGCATCCGGCGGGTACGCGGTGCGGACTTGGACTTCATCCACATCGCCCAGGAAATTCACATACGCACCTTTATCGCTTTGTTGTATAGCTTTTGCGAATTCAGTCACCCAGGCTTCATGAGTCGGTTTTTCGTCAGGATTTCCATACAGCCCGGCAAGGTTCACCATGATCTTTGACTTGCGATGCGCAAAAGCCGTCGCATCTTCGGGGATGCGCGCCATGGCCCCGCCCAGAACTCGCAGCTGCGTTACAGACATCATCGCCGTTGAAGATTTCAAATGCTCAAGGATCGTCTCAGCGACAGCGAGATCGACATGGTCAATGAACATGGTGCGGCCCGCCGCAACGGGGTGATAGTCTCCACCTTCTTCCGGTGGATACATTTCCGTATAACTCATTGGACGGAGCATATCTGCGAATGGTGTTGCCAATGCTCGGAAGGGTGCGAAGACTTGTTCGCCGTTCGCCACATCACCTGCATATACCATCATGGCCATGATTACCAATTTGCCGTGATGTTCCTCTGCTAAAAACGGCATGGGTGGTGCGGGCATAATGTTCGCGATACCGGAAAGCTCCTCGGAGGCTGATTCAGCCGCGGCCATGAACGAAGCGATCACGTCCGCAGTTGCCGGCAAAAACAACATGCCACCGTATACCTTGTCCACTTCATGTAATTGAAAGCGGAAGCGAGTAACAACGCCAAAGTTGCCGCCACCGCCGCGAATCGCCCAGAAGAGATCAGGATAATTGGTAGAATCCACGATCAGGATCTTTCCATCGGCAGTGACCAATTCAGCTGCAAGCAGGCTATCGATCGTCAGGCCATGCTTGCGGACCAGAAAGCCAACGCCGCCGCCCAATGTAATGCCACCGAGTCCAACCGAACCTGTATCGCCAAAGCCGACGGCAAGCCCATGAGTGGCTGTCGCAGTAGTGAATTCGCCGGCAGTTAAACCTGTCTCAGCCCATGCGGTTCGTGATGGGAGGTCAATTTGCAGATCCTTCATATTGGAAAGATCCAACACAATGCCGCCTTCGGTGACGCTGTGCCCGGCACCGCTGTGCCCACCGCTGCGTACGGCAAGTTCCAGGCCATGTTCGCGTGCCAGTAAGATCACTTGCACCACTTCGGCTGCATTTTTAACTTTGATGATCGCCGCTGGGTGACGATCGACGCCGCCATAAAAAATGGCACGGGCCTTGTCGTATGCGGCATCTCCGGGGACGATGGCTCGTTCGTTGAATGTGCTTCGAAGGTTTGGGATTGAAAGAGTCGCTGCCTGTGTTTTTTTGCTTGCCATGATCATTCTCCAAATATATTTTTAAAACATCCCATTTTTATTGATTGATTCAGCCGGGATGGGCTGTCCGAGATCCCATAATTCCACGATCTTTCCATTCTCAAAACGAAAAATATGCACAACAGCCGCGCTAAGATCTCCTGGTTTCTGCCGCACATGCGAATGGACAACCACCAAGTCGCCTGCCGCGATAACACGCTTCACTTCAAAGACCTTGTTCGGATTCTGGCGGGCGTTTTCCTCCATGCCGGCTTGCAAGGCTTTTGCCGTACCTTCAAAGAAGGGGTTGTGATGTTTGAATCCATTGCCAACAAATTTTGAATAAGCTTCACTTATTTTCGCACTGGATGCTAATGTAAGAAATGAGATTGCAGAGTTTTTATTTTCATCTATCATCGTAATTCTCCTTGATTTTAGAATAGATGTTCTAATGCGTCAAGACAGAAATTGACAGTCTCGAATTTTGGGAATTCGATTATACATGGCCTTATTAAAAACTTCTGAGCGCTTCTTCCCTACCCCTTAGTCCTGCTACTCACCCAGCATTTTTTACAACTATTTCTTTTGTTTGGGCTTTACCTTGCCTAGATTCATGTAATGAGCTTTTTGCTTTGCATCCATCTTTTCAATGGCATATCGAAGTGTTGTGCGCGGCATAGTTGCGGCGTATTTATCCAGAAATGTTAGCAATTGTTTACGATCTTTATCACCTGCATAACGCAATGCCCAACCATTTGCCTTGTGGATTAAATCCTCCTTGTCATATAGCATGATTTCGGCAAGTTTGAGTGCATCTTCTACATCCTTCTTTCCAATGAAATAAAGGGTGGCCACAATGGCAGTGCGCCGTTCCGGCATGAATTTAGAACGCGCCAGTTTATATAAGACCTTGCGTGGTTTATCGAACAAATAACTCCCCACAACCCAAATGGCGCTGCGGTCCACCAGATCCCAGGTGTTGATGCGATCATGCCGCCGCAGATACAAGTCAAACAATTCCTTCCTGCGTTCATCGGTTGTCTTTTTACTGCGAGCCTGAAAGTCCATAATGCTGACCGCACCGACCCTTACTTCATGAAATGGATTGTCCAGTAACTTTTCGACTTCCTTGAGAGGCATGTCGATGAATTCCTTCGCCAGTGCAAAGATATGCCCCATGCGCACGCCCATCATATGATCAGAGAGATGATCTTGAGACTTGACTGCCTGTGGCGAACGCATCGCTTCCAGTCTCTTTATAAATTGTTTTGAGGTTAATTCCAATTGGGGTTGATCTTTTTTATTTGGCATGATCCACTCTTCTTTTTTTCATTCCCATTTTCCAGATCCTTGAATCAAACTAAAGACTTCTGTAAAACCCATGGTTTCAAAACATGCCTTTAAATCGGCCATTTTGATAATGTTGTTTCCACCAACATTGATACCACGTAACAGTGCAAGGTATTGGGTTTCTGACAAGGTTTTCATTTATTGTAATGTGTCTTTTATCACTTCAAAACGCGGAATCTGAGATGCGTTATATCAGTACCTTCCTCTGTTGCCAATCTTTCCAATTCAATTGGCGTAGTGCCTAAATGCTCGAACAAACGAATCCCTGTACAAAGCAGAATAGGCGCCAGATCGATCCTTATTTCGTCAAGAAGACCAGCTTGTAAACACTGTTGCACAATCTTTGAACCTCCAACAACAACATTCTTTTCGCCTGCAATATTCCTCGCCTGCTTTATGGCGCTTTCGACACCATCGGTTACAAATGTGAATGGTGATCCTTGCTTAAGCCATTCTTGTGGAGCCTTATGCGTAACAATAAATGCTGGTACATCATAAGGGGGATTGCCTCCCCATGCATGTGAGACATCGAAATCCCGTCGTCCAGTCACAAGTGCTCCTGTTGTTTGGAATCTTTCGCGGACAAGCCCGGCGCTGGCATGAGAGACTTTTAATACCATTGCGCCACCTGCTGTTGGAATATCTACATCACCATTGAAGTACCAGCTTAAAAGCTGTTTAATATTATCATCTGGCTCGGCGATAAAACCATCCAGTGACATTGTGAACTCTGCAATTATTTTTCCCATAAAACATTTCTCCTGTATACGCAATAAAAAAGATTATCCTTACCAGCAATAAAGGGAGCGAGCATTATGATTTGAGGCTTGTTTGCCTGGTCTTCATGTTCATATAATAATCCTGCTGTTTCTTATCAAGGTGTTCAATTGCATTACGCAGGGTAATACGTGGCATACTGGCAGCATACTTATCCAAAAAAGCCAGTTGTTTCTGTTGATCTTTTTTGCCAGCTTCACGCAACATCCAGCCGGTAGCCTTATGAATTAGATCCTGATCGTCGGCAAGCAATATTTCAGAAATTTTAAAAGTGTCATCCACATCACCAGCTCGAATAAAATACCAGGTACTCACAATGGCAATACGTCGTTCCCATATGTTTTTGGAGCGCGCAAGCCTGTATAAAACATCACGCGGCTTATCAAATAAGTAGCGACCCACGGTGTATCGACAGCTCACATCAACCAACCTCCAATCGTTAATTCGATCGGTACGCTTTATATACAGGTCAAAAAGTTCTTTTAGATGGCTTTCCGATGTTTTTTTGAGTGCAGCCTGTTTGTCCATAATACTCAACCCACCAGCCTTTACTTCGTGGATCGGGCTGTCAAGCATTTTTTGGATCTCGCCAGGTGGCATTTCCAAAAACTCTTTGCTTAGCGCGAAGACCAGTCCCATGGGCACACCCATGAAGACTCCCTACTAGTGGACTTTAAATCACGCTGATACTTTTTGAGATCTTCAGATGATTGATGCATTTCCAGTTTTTTAATGAACTGTTTTGCGCTATGATCTGCGCGGATTTTTGTTTTATTATTTTCCACGATATATTTTTATATTCCTTTCCATTAAGCAGTTGCTCATGAGCAACTGCTTAATACTCCATTATCATCCTTAATGATTTACTTTTTTCATCTCAACCAGCCTGCCACCCAGCCATGCACAGGGGAGTGTGACCAACACAAGCAAAATCGGGTACCAATTGGCGGATAAATTCCAATTGGCCATCGCTCCAAGCGCAGCAAATAATGTTCCAATGATGCCGAGAATGATCGCGTGCCGCATAGGATGATTTGGTGCCAGCCTTGCTGTGAGATAAAACCCGGCCACTGAGTAAATACTTCGATAGATCAGCGCAATCAGCAGCATCCACCAGGTGTAGGACTCAGGTTCAGTTGCCGGTGGAAAGAAATCGATCTTTTCCAAGATAAGATCAGTCACCACGCTTAATATGAAAACCGTGATGAACCCCGCAAGAATCGCACCAATACTTTTAAATGTTTCATTATTCATAACTTTACTTCCTCTCAATGGTTGAAAAATTCCAATCATGGCCGAATTGCAGTTCATGATGTTGCAATTCGGCCACTTTGATTGTTTAATCCCCAGGCGAAACGGACTTAACTTTTGACGAAGATCTTCGCCATCTTATCCATGCTCTGGTTCAAACCGAGCTCGGCATTTTTGCCCATCTCAGTATCCGGTGCAGGCATGTCGTATTGGGTGACAGTCATTTCAGTTTTATTGTTACCTAAATCCTTAAAGGTAACAACTGTACGTGTATCATGTGGAAACTCGGGTGGCATTCCTAACACGGCAGGATCGATCAAATTTCCATTATCATCAGACAGGTTCTGGATGAAGTCAATGCTTTGCATGGGTACGATCTTCTGATAGACCCAGGTGCTGTACATATCCATGCCGCCGAAATCTGCTGGCGCTCGCATGCAAACAATGGAAGTACCACCTTCACGAAAATCGATCTTTGCACTTGGCGAGGTGAAGTAGTCCGGTCCCCACCATTTCATGACATACTCCGGCGCCGTCCATGCCTTCCAGACCAATTCAACCGGTGCATCAAACGTGCGAGTGACGGTCAGGTCTCGAGTTTTCATGGGCTAATTATTTTCCGTCATGAGCAGTTTGCAAGTCAGCGACGATGATCTTCTGCATCTTTAACATGGCCTGTACTGTGCGCTGGGCCTTTTCAGGGTCAGAGTCACCCATCAACTCGCCTAATTGCTTGGGGATAATTTGCCACCACAAGCCAAACTTATCTTTACACCAGCCGCACATTGACTCTTCGCCACCATCGGCGATGAGTTTATTCCAATATTCATCTACTTCTTTTTGATTTTCACAGTTTACGAAGAATGAAATTGATTCATTGAATTTGAATCGCGGACCAGCATTCAAGCCGATAAATTCTTGTCCATCCAATTCAAAGGCAACAGAAAATGCATTGCCATCAGGTCCACGAGATACATTGTTGACTTTTGAATTCTTGAAAATCGAGACGTAATAATTCATCGCCTCTTCTGCTTGTGTGTCGAACCATAAAAATGGGGTGATCTTACTCATGTTATTTTCTCCTTTGTTTTCTATCTAAATTATTGTTATATCAACAAGTACATAATAATTCAACGCAGGAACGGTGTCTTGTACAAAACGGCAAACCTACTCAGGCTGAAGCGTTTGGGAAATTTGGGCAGGCGTGTACCCAATGAATTGTTTAAGCGAACGAGTTAAATGAGGCTGGTCGAAATAACCAGCCTCATACACAGTATCAAGAATGGAAACACCTTGTTGTAATAATGTTTTTGCTTGTTGAGCTTGTTTCATTTGGAAAATGCGGCTTCGAGTTAGACCTGTGGCGCGCAGAAAATGGTGACGCATCGTGCGGGACGAGACATCTGGTAATTCATCGTTCAGCATTGCATTTACAACAGGGTTAAGTACTAAAATTTCATCGCGCACAAGTTGGTTCACGAACGTATCGGCGTTTTCAAAATCGGGCAATTTCCAGGCGACATTCTTCAACCAAAAGGATTTGCTTGCCACTTCCTGTAAAGGTCTTTCCACATCCAAAAAATCCTGTACAGGTAAATGAGGCATAAACACGCCGAGTTTGAACTTGATCCATAGAATTTCAGCGCCTTCACCCCACGATACCTTGCCAGAAGTTGGAAGCGGACCCACAACCAGTGAATGTGTGTGACCCTGCAACTTCACAAAGACCATATGCCAATTCGATTCGGCAGGTCGAATTGATGAGCCGTCACTCATGGTCCAGCCATGCGTGACAGTATCCACATAAGGCGAGTCAGATAATCGTTGTTCGTGGGTGATGCTCATTGTATGTTTTGTCCAAAATTGTTATTTCTTTTTCTTCACAGTTTTCTTTACAACTTTCTTAGCAACAGTTTTATTTCTTTTTGCTTTGCCTTCCAAATTCAATGTACCAGAAGCGTCACGATGAACACCTGTGGCGTGTTTCAATTCGAACTCTGCACCATTGCGAATCACATACGCAACCGCTCGCGCATGACCCGTTCCCAAACCATATTCATGTTTGAGCCACGCGATAATATCTTTAAATTCGGTCAGGTGTAACTTTTTCGCTTCAACAATGAATTGCTTTGGAGTCTTGCCAGTTTTTTCTTCTACAGTATCTAAATAAGCTTGAAATGACATAATTCTCCTCTTTGTTACGTTATTTTTTCTTATTCAGCTTTTCTTTCTTCAAGTTATCAGCCACACGAAACTTTACAATTTGTTGAATCAACCTTACTGGAAGTAGTTCATCAAGCATAAATTTAGTGGTGCCTTTTCCACCAGCATACTTTGCGATTGCTTTATTGAACGCTTCACTCCCAGCTGGAGTAGGATACATCGAAACATGCTGTTTCCAACCTGCAAAATGGACTAGGTTCTTTCCGTTCAACTCAAAGCAAGCAATTTGATAACTGATTTTCTCTTTCGCTTTGGGAGCAGCAGCTTTTACGATCTTACGAATCTTTTGCAGATAACTTTGAGATTGCTCAGGGCAAGCCGCTATGTATTCGTCGATAGATTGAAAGTCTGTTTTTGCCATCATTACTCCTTTTTAGTAAGGCTAGTAGAGTATCTTTAGGTTCACAATTTCTCGTTAACCTTGATTGAATGCCTTGCTACAAATATAACCCAAACATTGTAAACAATGATGAGAAATCGATTTGCCCAGCCTACCAAACCAATCACGCCAGCAGGTAAAGCAGTGACTGTTGTAGAATCTGTCGGCATTTCAGCACCCGATTGAGTAAATGTAGCAATCAAAATGACAAATGATACTGCCATAAGAAGGATACTAATCCAAGTTAGGTTTGCAGTTAGTAAAAGATTCTTATTGACACTAAACCATGCTTCTTCTTTTGATAAGCTTTTGCTAATTAAAACTGCAGCAATTGCAAGGCTGGGAATTCCAATCAACGAAGCCAAACTGTGTAGGCTATGGTTGATATCAAATACGGATGCCATCACTTCACCAACACCCGCGGCGATGAGAAAATACAAACCGATTCTTCCTGCCTTTGTTTTTGGTTCTGACCAAATTGCATAAGCCAATGCCCAAGTGCTGATTCCCCAAATAGCAAAGAACAAAGATAAAACCAAAGTATAGTTTCCATTTGCATATTCACTCACCATTCGCCAGGCAGGGTTAAATTCAGAGCTGAGAATGTGTAAGGCGGCAAGCAATAAAAGAGTTAAGAGAGAAGCGAGAATTGAAAGTCGTGCTGCTGTTTTTTGGTTTAACATCATATTTCCTTTTTATTTTTTTATAACTCGATATGCAAGATGAATCACATCTGGTGTTTGTGTCACTTGAATACATTCCAATTCGACAGGTCCTATACCAAGATGGTCAAACATACTCACACCACCGCCAATTAGAATCGGCGCTAAATCCACATAGATTTCATCTACCAGACCTGCTTTGATTGCTTGTTGTAATATGCTGGGAGTACAAATCACAACATCTTTATCGCCTGCCACTTTCTTCGCCTGATGAATTGCACTTTCGACTCCATCGGTTACAAAAGTAAATGGCGAACCTTCTTTCACCCATTCTTGTGGAATGTTATGCGTGACAATAAAAGCAGGGGAGCCAGGTGGATGCCCTCCCCACGCATGAGCAATATCAAAAGTTTTTCGTCCCCATATGCCTGCACCTAAGGTGCTAAATGATTCTTTCATCAGTTCAGCACTTTGTTTTGAAACTTTAAGTGGTGGTGTTCCTTCAGAGATAAAAACTTCGGTATCACCATTGAAATACCAATTGAAGAGTCCTTGACCACCATCGCCTAATCCATTATCAGGGTTATCGTTTGGACCAGCTACAAAGCCATCCAATGACATGGTCATATTGAAAGTTACTTTTCCCATGTTATTTGCCTTTGAAAAATTCTATCATTTCGGAAGCAATCACATTTGGTGACATCACAGCTGAACCATGATGTTGATCTTTGAGAATTTTATGTTCTGCATTCGGAAGAACTTCAGCCAATGCATCTCCAGCTTTGTGGAAAAACGCTTCACTCTTTCCGCCTGTCAATACCAGTGTTGGCATGTTTGCAGTTGCCCAGCGGCTTTTTGATAATGCTTGACCTTGTTGGGTATCTCCCATGACCGCAAGGTCATAGGGCAATGTATGCGCCACGGCTTTGGATTTTGACCAGCTTGGCATCAAACTCATTATGAATATGAATATATTGGGAATACCCATAGCAGTTGAGAAGAAAAGCTTGAGTGCGTTGCTTCTTTTATCTTCTGCAAGAGATTTTTTGACCTGCTCGAGGAAACCTTCTGGCATCGGTGGTCGGCTATCATCAACAATGAATGGTGGTTCGTATAATATTTGTTTTCTGACTTTAGCTGGTAATTTACTCGCGGCTTCGAGAGCAAGTACCGCGCCCGATGAACTCCCAAAGATAAATCCTGAACCACCTGCTCCATCGATCAACGCTTCGATATCTTCCACTTCACGGCCCACTGCATAGGGTTGTGTGTCCTTGCTGTCACCGCGACCGCGACGGTCATAATTGATGACCGTAAATTCTTCAGACAATAATTTTGCCAACTTCGCACATATTGTTCGATCTGCCAGTGCAGAATCTACAAGAATTATCAGCCGGCCGCTTCCGATTTGATCGAACGCAATTTTGGTGCCATCTTTTGAAGTAACTGTTTTCATTTGAGATCTACTTTTTCAATGTTTCCAAAATTTCATCGAGGCGTTCATAACCTTCGACGACGCCGTGCTCCATTCCAGATTCGACCATGCCATCGCGGTCAGAAACAGATTGAAAGACAGATTGAGACGTGATTCGGGTACGATCCCCCGGCAGTGCCTCAAATCTTGTTGTTTCCAAAACCACATGCCCAGATTCTGGAAGTCCATCGAATTCAAATGTGCCGATAATCCGCTCGGGGAAATTCACTTCATGAGTAACGCCGTGAAATGAAAACTCGTTGCCGTCTTTATCTTTTTGAACGAATTTGTATTTGCCGCCACTCACTGGTTCAAATACTTCAAACCATGTTTCGAGGCCATGCGGACCCAGCCATTGGGCATAGATTTTCTCATCGGTGTATGCCTTGAAAACCAATTCTCTTGGTGCTTCAAACTCTCGGGTAATAAAGAGTTCCTGTTTGCCGGGTTTAGCCTTGATGATAGTTTTATTTTTTGACATGTTTTCTCCTTCTACTTGATTCGAGTTGATATGGCTTCGTATCCACCACCGCCCGGGTAATGCCAACCGCCAGTGAGTGTATTCCCATCTTTGCTAAACTCGCCTTTGTAATATGCGGGCGAACCTTTTTCACCACCCCAAATAGTCAGAGTGTCGCCTTCAATTTCATATACATAGTCCAGAGTCATGCCATCGAGATAACTATAAAATCGTGATTTGATATCTGCGCCTGGTTCCGCTCCAAATGCAAATTCATGGCCAATGACTTCAAGCCCTTTGATTTTGTTTTCACCATGGACAAAGTCAACATGTTGCAGCAGGAAGAACCCCCCTGGCGCCCATTCGTAGGTGATTTCTCCAGCCAATTCTCCGGATTGTTTCCAGGTGCCGATTAGACGATCCAAGCTTTTTAAGTCAGGGTTGGGTGTAGATTGTTCATTCATTATTTTTTCTCCTTTTTTGCATTTCTTCTAAGACTTCATCAAGACGGTCAAACCGCTCATTCCAAAGCTTTTCAAATGGCGTTACCCAGTCAAAAATGGGCCTGAGTTTTTCCGCATTGACCTGATACATACGCTGACGGCCTACGCGCCTCTCGCTCACCAACCCAACCTGCTTCAACACTCTAAGGTGTTTACTCACCATCGGCTGGTTCCAGCCAAGCCTTTCAACGATCTCATTGACTGATAGTTCTTGTGTGCCCATAACCGCAAGGACTTGTCGCCTTTTGGGTTCAGCCACTGCATTGAAAGGATCATGTGTTGTTGGTGTTCGTGCCATAACCAGTATTATATTCCTATATAGGAATATGTCAATGCTTTATTCTAGAATAAGTGTTCTATTTTGTCAAGAGGGAAAATTGAAAATTATTGGGGCGTAGTACTTTTTATTTCAAACGAACTCTTAAAAACGCCGACAAACCCAGCCAAGGCATCAGCTCCTGATGTTTCTCCCACCTTAAGAATTTCATTCATTGTGATTTGAATTAGCGATATATCTGCCGATATTAAAGCATCAAAAAAATTATGCCATAAAATTCCCGCACCCCCCTTCCCCGCTGACCTAAGCCACGTCGCCGAAAGTGACGTAGTTAACGGTGTAGCAGTGTTTGTTATTTCTCTAGCAAGAACACTGGCAATATCAAACGGATGAATGATCCATGTTGCATATGTAGCACCCATGATAAAGTCATCACCTGAGGGAGTGAGTCCGATTCCTAAACCTGCAAGTTGGGAGGTTAATGATTTTGCTGTTGAAATATCAGCATTAGCAAGGGCGAAGGAGAAATTAGAGATTAGAGAATTAGGAAGAAGAGGTTCGTAATCGGAGATTGGTAATTTGGTTAGTTGATTGAGAATCTCGTTTCTTTTAGCATGTAATAGTTCCCAAGCAGGGCATGGATTCCAAAGTTCTGCATTCGCTGTATTGATAGTCAAATCGCCTAATGCTATTTGATTACTAAGAATAGAAACTGGGGACTCAACACTGAGATAATCTGAAAATAAAACTTTATTATTTACAACTAAATTAAATGGTCCATTTCCAATTTGCGGCGTGACAATAGATAAAACTTCCCTATCTTCATTGATCAAATTGCAGGCATTGTCAAAGACATGCAAAATTTTTGGTTGACCTGAATTTGACAACCAATTTTTCACCTTTTCAGTAAAAGAGATAGTATTAATTTTCTTCATCAAGATTATTCGATGATTTTTCCAAAATCCAATATCGCCATAAAAGCCAGAAAACGACCCCACCACTCACACCGAATAGACCAAAAGCAGAGAAGGTTATGCCTAAAATCTCACCAAGATGTCCTTGAGGAATGGTGTCAGAAGCTAAAATGACTAAACAGGTATAGGGCAAACTTCCAACAATGAACGATGCTATGAATATAGTCCACCATCGGATCATCCTTAATCGTAAGCCTAAAAAAAATAATGGTAAACCTAATAGACATATATGAAAAAATGCAACAACGAAAGCAAAAAAGCCCAGAAATATAGATTCCTCTCTTGCTTGGTTCATGGAATATGTAAAATGATATAGGTTAGTGAGAAAATCACCAGAAGGTGTCTGAATAGTTGAAAAAAAAAAATAAACCCCTGGATATAAGATGGCGGGCGCCATTGCTGTAGCGATACATGTAATAAATATTTTTATTCCACGGTTTTTAATATCTACGTCAGGCTTCAGATTTGACATTTTGTAAATTCCCTTCAAATTATTGCATAAATAAATTTCTCGAACGAATTTGGCTCCCTTCGCAAAATCCATTTCAACATATTCGGATTTCCAACTAAACCCCATTTGTGATAATACTCAAACATTCTGACTAGATTCTCAATTGCATAATCTGTCATTCCAGTTACTCGTGATTTCCAATCTTGTATTTCTTCTTTCTCAGCGTGGACCTCACACTTCAAAACGTGACCCAATATTTCAGCAACTTCAACATGTGACATTGGGGATATGCCAGCAAGTTCATAAACTGCATTTCTGTGATTTGGCTCAGTCAATACAATCTTGGCAGCTTCGGCGACATCCTCAAGGTCAATGAAACTGAATTTTGATTCAACAGAATATGGGACTCGTAAGACTCCATCTTCAAAGAAGCTTTTCCAGTTCGCCAATAAATTTTGCATATACGGCGCGGGTTGCAGAATAGTAAACGGCAATCCTGATTCAAATACCATTTCTTCTACGCGCATCTTTTGCCAATGATGATTCATCTTCTCCGTTTGTGGATGCAGAACGGAATGATATACGAAATGCCCTACCCCACTCTTGAGCGCCGAGTCAATTATCAACTTGCCAATTCCCACCTCCTCAGGATTCATATTTGGGCAAATATGATAAATACTTCGCACACCTTGCATTGCTGAACGGATCGCGGATTCATAATGCATGTCTCCGACGATGATTTTCTCCGCACCAAAAGATTTAGCAATCGAAACATGTTCTTCGCGATAAACGAGCGCACAAACATTCTCAACTTTTGAGAGTGACTTGATAATAGTCCTGCCAGTTTTGCCACCAGCACCTGTGACGAGAATCATAAGTTTAGCAATAACCTGTTCATAATAGAGATAGTTCTTGCGCCTAAATTGACACAAGCATATAATCCTTATAAAGGCAATTATCCCATGAACGGAGGGCAAGATATGTTTTCGATTGAGAAATGCGCAGTTCCAACCAATACGCTTCTGGCTAATTATTCAACAAACGGCAGCTACGTGGATTGTTATACAACGGAAATTCCGGGGCAGATATCATTCCCCGAATTTGTCCTCGCATTTTATACGACCCCACTCTTTAAGCTGGAACGTTTCATCCTAAAATGGACTGTCTCAAAACCTTCAACAGATGCACAGGCGAAACAATTGGCTGATGGAGCTACTGAAAAATTTGCTGCATGGCACGTAGAGGGCCGAGGAGAAAATGAAATATTGATGTGTGATTTTCAAGGGCGTACTCGATCCTGGTTCATGATAGTTCCTTTAAATGCGGCTGATGGTTCTCGAACACGTTTATATTTTGGGTCTGCGGTTGTACCCGTTCGAAGTTCAAAAACAGCAGAACCTTCACTGGGATTTGTATTTCAAATATTACTAAGATTTCATAAAATCTACTCGGTACTGCTGTTATATTCTGCAAAGTCACGTATGATGAGTAGAAGCAGCCGCTGATGCTTACAAGCGAGCATTGGTTTTATGTGGTCATAGCGTTGGCTTGAAGAGATGCACAAAAATTGATCACGACAGGGCGGAAGTGATATTATTGGGCTTGTTCACAGTTACTTAACATTTTAAGTTCAATATACAACTCAGTTTAAAAATTATCGAAGGAGAGTTAATGACAAAGCCGAACTTCATTGTCTTTAGTTTGATTGTTTCCTTTTTAACTGCTTGCGCTGCCAATACGTCTCCTACCCCAACCGCCACACCCTTACCGAGTATGACGCCAACCAGTATTCCAACTGAGTCATCGCTCATTACTACCACTGGAGCTTTCTTTGCTTTATCCGTAGCTGATATCAATGCAAGCGCAGACTGGTATTCGGAAAAGCTTGGTTTGGAGATTGTCATGCAGCCTCCGAAAACGGGCCAAGCTGCGGTGATCGTATTGGAAGGCGGGGGATTAATCGTCGAATTGATTCAACATGACGATGCGCTTCCTTTTAGTGAAGCTGCACCCACAATAGCGGATAAGACACTGATCCATGGAATTTTTAAAGTAGGCGTCATCGTTGAAGACTTCGATAAAACGGTTGCAATTCTCAAAGAACGAAACGTGACTATTACCTTTGGACCTTTTCCTGCTACCGTCGAACAGAGAGCAAACGTAATCATACAAGATAATGAAGGCAACCTTATCCAGTTCTTTGGAAAATGACCGTTGGCCGGCACCATCTAAAAGGAGAACGCATGAAAAGTAAAAAGGCTGGTTTTACTTCAATTGATGAGTACATTACATCTTTCCCCAAAGACCTACAAAAAATAATGGAAAAACTGCGAGCGACGATAAAAGCCGCTGCTCCCCAAGCAGAAGAAAAAATTAGCTATAACATGCCAACCTTCACACTGAATGGAACATATTTGGTTTACTTTGCCGGGTGGAAAACTCATATCGCGTTTTATGGTGCTCCAGAGGAAATAAAGAATTCAAAGAGGCTCTATCGATTTAGGAAACAGGTCAGGGTACATTGAAATTCCCATTGGATAATCCAATGCCTTTAAAATTGATAACAAAAATTGTTAAATTCAGAGTTGCTGAAAATCTAAAAAGAACTGATAAGAAGAAATATTAATTCACAACACAGGAGTTCACTAATGACTGAGAGTTTTCTTGAAAAGTTATTTGAGCACAACAACTGGGCAAATCAAAAAATGATCGAAGTCTGTCTTGCTCTCAGTGATGAACAGCTCGACGCAGAACCTCAATCCATAACGAAAGGGACGATTCGCCTCACATTGGTGCATCTTGTATCTGCACAGCAAAGCTACCTGAGAACGTTGACTTTACCAATCGAGGAGAGGCGTGATGCAGTCACCGTGGAATTCCCCGATTTACAGGAGTCTGCAAACAAAAGTGGAGAAGGATTATTGGCGTTAGCAAGAGGAAATCAAAAACCGCTAACAGATCAGCTCCAAGCATGGGATAGTCATCTTGTAGAGTCGTGGGTGCTCATGATCCAGATCATTAACCATGCCACCGAACACCGCGAGCAAATAAGCAATATGCTCACAGCCCTGGGAGCGACTCCCCTAAATCTTGACGGTTGGAGTTATGGAGAAGCTACAAACGCACTCATCCCAATATCTAAGTGAACGAGGCTTTATGATCACACAATCATTCCAATGTCCATCTTGCGGTGCGCCAGTGAAACCCAGAGGAAACGCCTCTGTTATTAGTTGTCCACATTGTTATACATCGGTGATCGTGCCAGAAGAATTGCGGCAGGATTTAGATGGCTCACAATGGACTACTCTTGTATCTGATAATTTTGTATCCAATGACAATAACTGGTGGGTTGGAACCCAGCAAAGCGAATATTTCACGACATTAAATCGGACTCTTGGAGATGGACGTTATCGTTGGGAATTAGAAACGGGTAAAGTCAATAGTATTTCACCTATTTGGTTAACGGCTTATGAGGTCTCAGATTTTCACCTCACCGTCAACTGTAAACATATCAAAGGGAGTAAAGCAGGCAGTGGCTGGGCAGTGATCTTCAAAGTTAAGGACAACGAGAATTATTATTCATTTCGCATGACAGATCAGCAGTTCTTTGCTGTTTCACTGCAAAGAGATAGCCAATGGGTGAATATCGTGGATTGGACACGAACAGATAAGATCAAACCAAATGGGGTCAATCAGCTCGAAGTCATCGCGCGTGAAACGCATTTTACGTTTTTGATCAATGGACAAGTCGTACATGAAGTTGAACACGGTTATTTCCGCAAGGGATTAGTCGGGTTAGCTGTTGAGGGGTATACGGCAGGAGAAAAAACAGTTTATGATTTTATAGATATCACCTTGCGTGAAAGGAAAACAACGTGAAAGCGGTTGTCCATCACAATTATGGCTCACCCGATGTTCTTCATATTACAGATATACCAAAGCCGGTTCCAACAGATGATGAAATACTGATCAAGATTCATGTAGTATCCATAAATGGCGCTGACAGAGAAGGGCTGATAGGCAAGCCGTTGTACACTCGCATCGGAGGACTGTCCCAGAATAATATACTTGGGTCAGACATTGCTGGGCGAGTTGAAGCCGTAGGGAAAAACAATACACAGTTTAAGGTGGGCGATGAAATATTTGGCGAAATTCCTGGATATCATGGCGGCTTTGCAGAGTATGTTTGCACTAACGGAAAAACCATGGCATTGAAACCAGCCAGCCTAACTTTCGATGAAGCGGCTGCAATTCCACAAGGAGGGGTGATCGCACTGAATGGGATTCGCGAAAAAGGGAAGGTTCAACCAGGTCAAAAAGTTTTGATCAACGGTGCAGGCGGCAGCGCAGGAATATTTGCTGTTCAGCTTGCCAAACTTTATGGCGCGGAAGTGACTGGCGTGGATAATACGGGCAAGCTGGACTTTATCCGCTCGCTTGGTGCAGACCATGTAATTGATTACAACAAAGAGAATTTCACCAATAATAGGAATAAATATGATTTGATTCTTGATGTGATCGCACATCGCTCTGTTTTTGCATATGCACGCGCGTTAAAGCCTAACGGAACTGCTTTCTTTGTTGGAGGTTCTGTTTCCACACTTTTTCAGATTTTGCTCATTGGACCCTTGATTAAAAAAATGACTGGCAAGAGCCCACGAATCTTAATGGTTCCGCAGAATAAAAAAGATCTGCTTGCCATTACAGAGCTTTGTACCACTGGCAAAATCCGTCCTGTAATTGATAGAAAGTATTCTTTCAATGAAATTCCTGAAGCGATGCGCTATGTTAGTGATGGACATGCCAAAGGGAAAGTCGTTATAACAATGGTATGAAACCATCCATGCCCTCTACCGTAGATAAAGAATACGGAAGGATGCCTTTATGAAAGCAATTATATGGACGAAATATGGCTCGCCGGATGGTCTTCATCTTCGAGAGATAGAAAAACCGACTCCTAAAGATAATGAAGTCCTGATCAAAATACATGCTGCAACCGCAGGGACTCCGGATACCGAATTCCGAAGGCTTAAACTGCCCCCCTTGTATGTGATTCCTCTGCGGCTCTATATTGGTTTCCTAAAACCAACTCGAATAACCATACTTGGAACAGAGTTTGCCGGAGAGATCGAATCCGTTGGCAAAGATGTAACTGGTTATCAGCCGGGTGATCAGGTTTTTGGATATACAGGGCTTAAGATGGGAACCTATGCCGAATATATGTGCCTGACTGAAAACTCTTCAATCTTCGATGGAGTCTTTGCGAAAAAACCTATCAACTTGAGTTATGAAGAAGCTGCCGCTGTACCGTTTGGCGGACTCGAAGCTCTGCATTCTATGAAAACAGCAAATATTCAGCGTGGACAAAAAGTTTTGATCGTTGGTGCAGGCGGTAGTATCGGCACGTATTCAGTCCAATTTGCAAAACTATATGGAGCAGAAGTGACCGGCGTGGACCACATGTCGAAGTTGGAAATGCTGCGCTCAATTGGTGCTGATCATGTCATTGATTACACCAAAGAAGACTACACCAAAAGCGGGAAGTTGTACGATGTAATAATTGATACTTTCGACAAGAGTCCGTTTTCAGGAAGTTTAAGATCACTCAATGAAAATGGGCTCTTTCTAAACGCCAACCCTAAACTGTTTGATAGGATTTGGATGCAATGGGCTTTGAAGGGTAATAACAAGAAAGTGGTCACTTGGACAGGTGGTTATACTACTGAGAATCTGCTTGCGCTTAAAGAGCTAATCGAAAATGGGAAAATAAAACCAGTTATTGACAGACGTTATCCACTGGAACAGATCGTCGAAGCACATAGATATGTAGACGCTGGACTGAAAAAAGGCAATGTGGTTATCACTGTAGTGCACAACCAGTGAACGCGAAAGAGATTATTCCAGCAGTCGCAAAATTTTATGGCTGATACCAATCTGGGAACTGTCCTCCTTCTATGCATCCAACGATTTGAACAACCCCCGAACCATCATCATTCATCACCATCAGGCAGCCGTAACGGGAGAACACAAGGTGACCATCGCGCGACCACGCTGGAAAGGTATCACCTTCGCGAGGGTTATTCGTCAAATTAACCTGTTCTGACCCATCAATGTTCATGATGTATATCTCAGAATCGCCAAAATCACCCGCATCATAACCAAGCGGTTCATAATCAGGAAGAGTGGGCCAGCCATCTCGATCTGATTCGAATGCCAGTCTTGTCCCATCGGGTGACCAAGCTGGCAATTTGTTTGAGCCAGGGGTATCGGTTAACTGAATTAGTTCTGTGCCATCGAAATTGACGACACAGATTTCGAAGTCGCCCGAGCCGGTTGAAAGGATGCGACCAAAGGTGCAATGGAAGGCGATCCGGCTACTGTCAGGCGACCAAGTAGGGTATTCCGATATGCCAGGAATCTCCGTTACTTGACGAAGACCCGAACCATCAGGTTTGATGACCCAAATACCATGGTTGCCGGTGCGGTCGGAGAGGAACGCAATCCATTGCCCATCCGGTGACCAGGCAGGGGAATAATCGGTTCGAGGGGCGTTTGACAAATTACGCTGATCCGAACCATCCGCGTTCATGAGATAGACTTCTTCGTCACCATCACGATGAGTGCGAAAGGCGATTTGTGTACCGTCAGGCGACCAGACCGGATCGAAGTCTTCTGCCGGGTGATCAGTTATTTGTGTCCTTCCAGTTCCATCGGCATTTACAACAAAAATATCCCCTTCAGAAGAGTATACGATCTTGCCTGAGAGCAAGTTAAGGTCAATTGCAGAATCTGGAAGCTGGGCAGTAGGCAACACAGACTCTGTTGGTAATGGTTCTGGCGGCGCAAGAGTTTCAGTGGCCTTTACCGACGGCTCGCTTTTTGCGCAAGCACTCAAAAAAATCAATACAAAAAACCATTTCAGATAGGAACCTAAGTTCATTAAACATCTCCTTGATCTATTATTCATTTCTGATATAGATACACCGGCTGTAAAGTATAGGTTCCCCTAGTGGCGGCTTCTCATATAGAACAAATCGCCGAGTCTGATCGTTATGTTAAATGATGGACAGAAAATGGAACTGTCGTTCACATTGTGGAACATAATTACAAAACCTAATTGAACCTTGTCAAATTAGAATATATGTTCTAAAATGTATGTGAGATAATTAATCATTAGAAAAGAAAAGGATGTGCACAAATGTTGAATCTAAACTCAGTTATGCTTGGAACGACACAACCAGAAGTGCTGGCAGCTTTCTACGAAAAAGTTTTAGAAAAGCCAGCAGATATGAATGATGCAGAAAACGGTTTTTGGGGATGGCAAGCGGGCGGTACATTTCTAGGAATATTGAATCATTCTGAAATGGGAGGAAACACCAAGGACCCTGGGCGTGTGATGCTCAACTTTGAAACTGCTCAGGTTAAAGAAGAGTTTGATCGCATCAAGGCTCTTGGCGGCACAGTCATCAAAGAACCTTATGATATGGGCGGTGGTTTCATTGCAACATTGGCCGACCCAGATGGAAACTACTTTCAATTGATGAATCCAATTGAATAGCAAGTCGCGTCTGGGGAACGTCTTGCTATAGTACAAGCTGATTATATAATGAATAAACGCTCTCGATTTTCGAGAGCGTTTTAGTTAGAGTGGTTGCAGGTTCGCTCACTATACTTCCCTACCCTAAAAGAGATTTTACTGGAGTTTATCTTTTACGATGCCAGCGTGAGATAATTAAAGATATTAGATAACATTAAGGAGATATCGCTATGGCTAACGATGATAACAAAGAAGCCGAAACACCTCTTCCTGATCCTCGATTACAGTCTCTCGATAAACTAGTGGGCACATGGAATCTAAAGCATCGGGATCTTAAGACGGGCGAAGAATGGTTCGGACGGGATACCTTCGAGTGGATGGATGGAGGCTTTTTCCTGGCCTTCCATCATGAAGAGTTTGGGAAAAATATTAAAGGCTTAATGATCATTGGATACGAGAAAAAATGGGGAGAAGAAAAGCCGAGCGAAGAGGTCATTGGACACTGGTTCGAAAGCAGTACGGGTAGTCACTATACATATATATGGGGAGTGGACGATAAATCCGTGAACTTTTGGTTAGAGAGCAAGGATTCTGGCATGGCCTTTATGGGAACGTTTAGCAATGATCATAAAACCATTTCTGGTACTTGGAAATGGCCGGGTGGTGGCTATGATTTGATCATGACCAAAGCAGAGGACAAGTAAAAGACGTTGGAATATGGGACTTTCCCATAATATAAAATAGCAAGAAAAGTCAAGTAGCGAACTTGTTTGTGTTGTATAGTTGGGGCATGAGGCACCGCAGGTGATCTTTCAAACCAATGAGAAATATGAAGAGGCAATCCTCTCAACGCTGATCCATATTCAAACGCATCTTGAAAGCGAACTTAGTCTGGATATGCTGGCAGAACGCGTTGGGTTTTCGGCCTATCACTATCATCGGATCTTTCGCGAGATCATCGGCGAACCTGTGAAGGAATATGTCCGCCGCCTGCGGATCGAGCGGGCCGCGTATCGTTTGAAGATGAGTGAAGAAACTATTTTGCACATTGCCCTGGATACGGGATTCAAAACGCACGAGTCATTTACACGAGCATTTACAAGACAGTTTCGCATCACGCCGAATGAATTCCGCACGAATTATCTCCGTGCTTCACGCGAACGAAAGAAACAAGCCCAGCCAAAATACATCGCGGACTATAATGCAAAGGCAGAACCAACTTCCAGGCAGATTCGATTGGAACATGTGCGCCCGATCATCGTTGCATTTGTGCGTCATGTGGGTCCATATGACAAACTGCTGGATAAAGACTCCCCCATGTCCCTGCTTTGGGATGAGTTGTTTGCATGGGGCAATGCAAACAAGCTGATCAATGCTGATTCGTTATTAATTGGGATTCCGCAGGACGATCCTTCGATCACGCCGCCTGAGAAGCAACGCTTTGACGTATGTGTGCAGATCCCTGAATTTCGTAACCCGTCAGGTCACATCGGATGCCAGACTATTTCGGCAGGAATGTTTGGCGTGAGCAGGCATTACGGTTCATTCGATAATCTTGCAGAAGCTTACATGCATATTTACGACTCACTGGTGACCACTGGAAAATATAGCTTGCGGACACAAACGCCATTTGAAGTTTATAGTTATTCCCAGGTAAAAGGTGACATACGCATCCATTTCACAGATGTGTACCTGCCTGTTGAAAAAAATCAATCAAACCACAAGAATTGAATTTAATAAGGAGAATAAAATGACTGGATTTAATATGAGCGAGTGGGTTGCCCGTCCGCCCAAAGAAGTCTTTGAGTTTATCGCTGCTTCTGAAAATGCGCCGAAAATTGTTAACTCAGTAACAAGCATGGTTAAGCTGACAGAGGGTCCTCCCCGCGTGGGGACGCGCTATCGCGAAACTCGTTTAATGCACGGTAAGGAACAGCAAGCTGAGATGGAGCTCGTTGAATTCGAGCCAGCTCGGAAATATGCCATGCAAAATGTGACCGAGGGAATCGAAACTGTCTATCGCTACAACTTCCAACCCGAGAGGGACGGCACACGCATTGACCTGGTTTGTGAAGTCAAAGCCAAAGGTATTAAGAAATTAATGCTTCCCCTGGTCGCAGCCATCCTTAAGAAAGAGGATGGCGATCATTTGCAGAGAGTGAAGAAGGTATTGGAAGAGTAAATTGTAATTAACGATCACAAAAATGCTCTCGAAGATCGAGAGCATTTTTGTGCGAGCCTAGCCTGTTTTACCACTAGTGCCTCAGAGAAGAGCGTATAATGTTCGGAAAGAATTATGCGAAAAATCGAACCTACGCTAACAAAAGAGTTGATCCGTCACGTCGGCTCTAAGGATGTGGGGAAAGCTCAGCCATATCCAATCAAGACCTACAGACAACTTGTAGAACAAGTTGCACATTTGTCTTATCTCAACAAAGACGATTTATTATTCTTTCGTGGTCAGACACAAGACTTTCTCAATAAGGCAGAAGCATCAACATTTTATCCAAGCATTTATCGGGAAGATAATTTACAACAGCAAGAAGTAGCCTATCGGTTTGAAGTATTAGACCAAGCATCACGTCAACTAAAAGAATTATTTAAAAAGAACAAAGTCGATGGTCATAGTGATGTTAGCAGGAAACGCTATATTCAGTGGAGCATTTTGCAACATTACAGTGTTTGCGCTACCCCTTTACTTGACTTTACCCATTCACTGAGAGTAGCCTGTTCATTTGCTCAACAAAGCAACACTAAAGATAATGTTTTTGTCTATGTATTTGGATTTCCGTATATTACGAACCGCATCACAATCAATTCCGAGCATGATATTGTTAATGTTCGACTATTAAGTATTTGCCCTCCAGATGCACTCAGACCATATTTCCAAGAAGGATATTTAGCTGGAACCTCTGATGTTACAAGCGATTATGATTCAAAATCAGAGTTGGACTTCAATAATCGGCTCATAGCCAAATTCGCAATCCCAAATACAAAGCAGTTTTGGGGTTCAGAATTAAGTAAGATTCCAGAATCTATGCTGTATCCTAAAAACGACCAAATTGAGAAACTATGCCAAAGTATAGAGACCACTATTCAAACCGAATTACATCCTGGCGATATTGGAGAATTTCTCACCCATTGGGTTCAGTTAGAACAATCGATTCTGAAAATAGCAAGGGGTCAAGAGGCACGACCATTATCTCTTCGAGAATCAATTCAACATTTACTTAAAACAGAATATATTGACAGTTTTCAAGCCTACCGAATCGATGAGTTAAGAAAGTTTAGAAATATTTTAGTCCACGAACCCAAACGGCTTGAGACGAACTCAATTAGTGATCAATTACAAAATCTTCGAAAGTTACAAAGTACTCTACACTTAGACAAGAAAAAATAAAATAACCATTTTTGTTTGACTCGAATCTAAAAGCGGCTTAGGCGAAAGAAAAAGCCGATGGTCAGAATCAATCATCGGCTTCGCGAAGCGTGAAGCGGGCACTTCATCCAATTGCTATTTACCATTCACAATCTCCCACAACCGATTCGAATTCAGTGGAATTTCCAAAATCTCAAAATCCACATCATGCAAGGCGTCTTCCAATGCCTGAGCAAACAGCGGACCGACAGGGATCGCGCCAGCTTCGCCCGCGCCCTTCACGCCCATCGGGTTGAGCGGCGAAAGCGTTACGCCATGTCCCGTTTCGATGCGCGGCACATCCAGGCTGGTGGGCAGGTGATAATCCATGAACGTGCCGTTGAGCAGTTGCCCGTTTTCGTCGTAGGCGAGACGTTCATAAAAGGCGTTACCGATTCCCTGCGCAACACCACCGTGAATTTGTCCATCGAGAATGAGAGGATTAATCACCTTGCCGCAATCGTGCACGACGAGATATTTTTGGATGTGGATCTGCAGCGTCTCGGGATTGACCTCCACGATCATGGCGTGGATGCCGCTGGCAGTGGCGCCTCTTTCTGGACCGAAATAGCTGGTCGCTTCCAAACCAGGCTCTGTCCCTGGCTTGACCGCTCCGCGCATCGGATTCGCTTTGCCCGCCAGTTCGCCCAGCGAAATGGACATGCGCGGCACGTCCTGCACGCTCACCATTCCATCGGCGAGTTCGAGTTCATCTTCGGGCGCGTTGAAATGTTCGGATGCGAGTTTGAGAATTTTCTTGCGCACAACGATCGCGGCTTCATTGATGGCATTGCCCGCAACGACCGCGCCGCGGCTGGCAAACGTCCCCGCACCCCAATAGAACTGGTCGGTGTCACCTGTGACGACATCGATTTTGTTTACATCCACGCCGATTTGCTCCGCGACGATCTGCGCGAAACTCGTGAAATGACCCTGTCCCTGCGTGCCAACACCTGTGACGACCGAGACTCGTCCACTGCTCATCACCTGTACCTTCGCGCCTTCGTAGGGTCCAATGCCTGTGCCTTCCACATACGCGACAATGCCAATGCCAACGTGTTTGCCTTCGGCGCGTAACTTCGGTTGAATCTCATTGATGAATTTGTGATAATCCATTCGTTCCAATGCTTGATCTAATAACGGCTCATAGTTGCCGCTATCATATACAAGCGGAGCAAAGTCCTGATAGATGATCTCGTTGTTGTATGGGAACTTATCGGGCGGGATGAAATTGCGTCGACGTATTTCGGCGCGGTCGATTTTTAATTCTTTTGCGGCAATATCCAAGGCACGCTCAATGACGAACACGCCATGTTGACGTCCTGCGCCTCGATACGGTGTGACGATTGTTTTATTTGTAAAAACTGCTGTGAATTCACTGTAATAATTTTTGATATCGTATGGCCCAAGCAAGGTGCATGAGCTGTTGAGCGGCACGGTCAAACCATACGGAGCATACGCACCTGTGTCATGCAGAAAAACATCATGCACGCCGAGAATGCGACCCTCCTTATCGAATGCGATCTCCGCATCGTGGATTTGTCCACGCTCGTGTGTGGTGGCGACAAAATTTTCGGCGCGGTCTTCGATCCATTTGACGGGGCGGTTCAACTTCATCGCCGCCCACGGGACGAGCACTTCCTCCTGATAGAACATCATGATCTTCGGACCAAATCCCCCACCGATGAACGGTGCAATGACGCGGACTTGTCTTTCAGATAACCCGAGCATACCTGCGAGTCCATTGCGGATCACAACTGGAGCTTGTGTCGTGTCCCAGACAGTTAATCGCCCCGCGCGCGCATCCCACTCCGCGACGATGCCGCGATTCTCGATGGCGGCGGCGCATCCGTGCTCGTAAAGAAAACGACGTTTAATAATTAAGGCAGCATTATCTTTTATGGCTTCATAATCGCCTTTTCTTTGTACAACATGCGCGGCAATGTTCGAACCAATCTCTTCATGAATCAAAGTGCTGTCAGGTTGAAGTGCTTTTTCAAGATCAACAACCGCTTCAAGAGGTTCATAATCTATTTGAATATCAGCAAGCGCATCCTCGGCAATGTAGCGACTCTCTGCCAGTACCATCACGATCGGCTCCCCCGCAAACTTGACCTTATCCTTGGCTAAGGGAACCTGAGTCTTTTCATTGAAAACGATATCGTCAACTGGCGGCGGCGAAACCAACAACGGACCAGGTTTCCAGTAATCACCCAAATCATTCGCAGTGTAAATAGCAACTACGCCTTCGCGCTGCAAAGCTTGAGACACATCAATGTTATTTATCCGCGCGTGCGCATACGGACTCCGCACGAAGGCAACATGGAGCATGTTCGGTAAATCCACATCGTCTACAAACAATCCCTGCCCCGTGAGCAGACGCGGGTCTTCATTGCGCTTGATCCGTTCGCCGAAGTATCGAGTGGTCATAAAGACTCCAATTACATTCATAATCGGTGGTCGAGTAGCCCTGAGCGGTGTTTGCGAAGGGCGTATCGAGACCACCACGTTTCAAGAAATAACTTGTTTACATGTTACTTGTTGGTCTCGGTATGAGCGAGAAAAACACTCGCTCTACTCGACCAACGGAGGATTCTTGTAAAACTTCTTTTTCGCCAACGCAGAAAGCAATTCAGGCTTTCCATCAATCAATGCTTCTCTCTTCGACCTGCCCCAGTTTTGTACTTGTTTCTCGCGATAATATGCATCAGAAACTCTATCGTATTCTTCGCCATAAACAAGCTCCACTGGCAATCTTCCTGATGTATATCTTGAGCCTTTACCTGATTGATGTTGAGTCATACGAAGATCAAGATTCTTTGTTGAACCAACGTAGTACGAATCGTCTGAGCATTTGAGAATATACATCCATGCCATATGAATTCTTGTTTCATCCAAAGTCGGTGGTCGAGTAGCCGCGCTCTTGCTCTTTGCGGCGTACCGAGACCACAGGTTTTCAAGTTACTCAAAGTTTGAAACCAACTGTTGGTCTCGACACCTGCACTTGCGCCAGGTGCAAGTGTACGGCGGACGAACACCGCCTACTCGACCAACGGGGTTACGCCCAAGCCACCGCTCTACAAAACGCTGCTTCGCCGCCTTTGAACTTCCACGGGAAGACGCCGAGCGTGATGCGTTTGTTATGTAATTCCTTCAATCCAATATCACCACCAAGGTTTTCAACGTGCATGCAGTCATGTGGGAACAAGGCATTATGTGTTAACTGATAAGCCGAATCAGGGAACAATACTTCCATTTGATCTTCACCAAATTTCTCCACTGTCTTCGCGCGGACTCTCTGCCAGTGTTCCAATCCACCTTTGCCAAGGAAACGACCTATCGGCAAGTTCATCGGATGATCAGTGGAGATCATATCCACACCCCAGATGTGGATCTTCTTTTTCAACAACCAGTCGCAAATGCTAAAATGCGGGCCAGGATGTCTTTGAATATATCGCTCTTCATCCGCATCGGGGCTAAAGAATGAATATTTATGCCAGCCTGTGTGGATGAACAAAATATCGCCGTCCTGCACATCTGCGCGCTTCTCGATATCTTCAGGTGTGAAGATCCCGACATCATCGAGCATGTCACTCAAGTCCACGATCACGCCAGGTCCATAACACCACTCGATCGGAATTTGATCTATCGTCTTACCTTTGGTCACAAAATGCCGCGGCGCATCCAGATGAGTGCCCATGTGATTCGAAGTCTGGATATATTGTGCATTGACTCCATGCTCTGATTTGCGTTTGATGTACTTCACTTCAAACGGCGGATAAAACGGCCAGAACGAGGCATCTTGATTCAAGTCTTGAGAGAGGTCGTAAATCTTAGTCATGTTTTCTCCTGTTAGATATTATATTTTTCTGCAAAAGCAATCAACGCGTCTTCAAAAATTTTCAACGGCGGTCGCACCAACCCCGCCCCCACTTGACCCACACCCGCATTCTTGTGTGCAATACCTGTATTGATACGCGGCGTGATTCCTAGTTCAACGACTTTGCGAAGGTCAATGCCTGTGGGTGTACCGCGGAAATCAAGGACAGGCATCGTAAAGTATTTACTCTCAGCAAATGTGATTTCGTACATTTCAAGTGTCGCGTTAATGGCATCTTTTGGCGTACCGCCTACAAATGTGACAATCGCGGGGGCTGTTGCCATCGCAAAGCCACCGATGCCTGCGGTTTCCGTGATCGCGCTATCGCCAATATCAGGATTTGCATCCTCTTGTGAAAAACCTGAGAAAAATAAACCGACAGGAATTTCTGCAGGTGCAGTGAACCATTGTTTCTCTCCCAACCCACTGACACGGATTCCAAAGTCCGTGCCGTTGCGCGCCATTGTTGTGACAATCGTACTGCCTTCGATGCCATGTGCCGCATCTGTCATTGCTTTGCACGCGGCCATCACAGGGTTCAATACGCTCAACGCGTTATCTCCAAGAAATTGAAGTATTTCAGATTCAACTGCATCATCTTTCACAACTTTCGCAATTAACGGTGAAATTAATTTCAGATACAACAACGAGCCCGCTTTGTTGCGATTATGTCCCTCATCGCCCATGTGTAATGCTTCGGCTATCAATGCACGCAAGTCGAGTCCATTAGATTGCGCAAGCGCATCCGCCAGTGCTGTGCCCAACACATCATTCATCCAATGTAATTTCTTCAACACATCATCACTATAAGCGCCGTATCGCAAAACTTTTCCATAACCTTCATTCAAATTTGAAAAAGATTTATTTCCATGTTCGACATTCTCAACGACATAGACTTTCATCGAAGCGGATGTGACTCCCGCCATCGGTCCAACTGTGCCATGATGATGACACGAATCAAATTCGACCTCACCTTTTTCGACCATTGATGTTGCTTCTGCTTCCGATTTGGCGATTCCCTCGAACAGCATCGCGCCGATAATCGCACCTTTCAACGGGCCTGACATCCGCCCCCATTCAATTGGTAGACCCGCGTGCAGGAACAGATTGTCTTTCATTTCTGGAATTACATCACGAGCGGTAGCGACTGCTTTTAATATTGGTCTTGCGTCCATAAGACGGTTGATAGCAGTAGTGTTGGCTTGATCAATATCTATACTCATTTTTTCATCCTCGCCAAAAGAGATGCTAGTTTTTCATTTCCACCTGCGGGTGGACGCCATTCCACATGCACGGCTTGTGCGCCTTGTGAGACAAGACTATCGTAAAATGATTCCAATCCAACATTGATCGCGGCAAGTGGATTACTAAAAGCCGCCAACGAAATGGGAGTATCTTCACTCCTTGGAGCTTGATGGAATAGGCGTGCTACAAAATCAATTGCAGCATCCACACTTGGGTAAATTATCGCCCCTGCTGCCCTTAATTGTTCAACTTGCAATGATAAATTTTGCGGATCGGTATCAGTGCCAACTACTATCACAACCACTTCAATTTCTGGTCGTTTATCTTTGATCTCATTGATGACTGGGGCTAACTCGCTTGCTGGGTCAGGATGCGCACCTTCTCCTAAAACCACGTCAAGTAAGATTAATCCGACATCTTGATCATCTGCCTCTTGCCTTAGACGCCGAATTCGCAAATCATTATCTATCATTGGATGTAAGCGCCCCACCATAAAAAATTCGTCGCCTAAGTCTACAATTGTATGTCCTTGACTCCTGAGTGGGTCTATCAATCTTTGAGACTCTTTAATAGGCGTATTGGAAAAAAACGGTGAAAGCAGAGCTTGTAAACTGAGAGTGGTTTCGTAAGCCAAAGTCCCACCCGAGAACAACCCGCGTAAATAATGGTTAGCGATCGGAGACTGATAATTCGAGCTTTCATTATGCAAGATTTGCTCTTCAGCCAAACTAGTCGCCATACCAGCTGCTTCACTTAAACTTGCAGCAAAATGTAAGTTGCCCAAACTTCTAGACGGTGGTGAGTAGCCGATAAAATCTACAACTATGAGTTTGCCCGTTGCTTGAGCTGAAGTAAGCAATTTCATAGCAACCTCATCCGATGGAGGTTTTGAAACCAATACAATAACTTTCGTATCAATATCACGTGCCAAAACATCCAGTGCCTGATGTGCTGTAATAGCACCAACCTCAGATTTAAGATCCCTTCCACCTGTTCCAATTGCATGAGATATACCCGCACCAAGCGCATGAATATAAGTAGTCACAGCCTGAGTTCCTGTTCCTGAGGCACCAACTACACCAATCCCTCCGCGGCGGACGCGGTTGGCAAATCCCAGACCGATGCCGTTGATGATGGCTGTGCCGCAATCCGGCCCCATCACGAGCAGACCTTTTTCACGCGCAGTTTTCTTCAAGGCGATTTCATCTTCAATGGAAACATTATCACTATAAAGAAAAACATGTTTATTGAGTTCAAGCGCTTCGCGTGCAACTCCTGCTGCATAACGACCTGGCACTGAAATCAAGACCCAATTTGCTTCGGGCAATTGTTTGACAGCCCCGCTTAAACTGCGCGGACGGAAATCTTCTGAAACGGTGGAAGATTTTCTGCGGGCAAGCAATTCGTCCGCTTTGCCTATGGCTTCGGTAGCAGAAGAATCATCTTTGGCTTTGACAACGATGAGCAAATCATCGGGATTGGCAGAGATCGAATCAGGCAGAAGATTATTTGCGGCAAGCAAGTCGCGATTGGCTTGCGTTGCCATAACAACACCTGCGTCTACAACTCCAGATAAGCCAAGTAATCCGCGTTGAAGTTGCATCAACACAACGGAGTCATAATATGCACCCGCGCGGACGTTCCACTTTGTGACCGTCATATCTTTCTCACAACTTTCTCAATATCTTCTGCCCAAGCGAGTAGTGATTCATCTGAATTCCATTTTCCAACGACTTGTAACCCCATTGGCAGACCATCTTCATTTTTGGTTGTAGGAATATTGATGGCAGGGAATCCAATTTGAGTCCATGGCAGGCACATGACGGGATCACCTGTGCTATCGAGTCCCTTTGGCGCAGGACCAATTGCGGGAGGGCAAATCCATAAGTCAATGTTGTTATCGTTCATCGTTTGAGTCATCTGATTATGAAAATCGTCGCGAGACTCTAGTGCGTTTTGTAATTGGTTATTAGTAATTAGCTGTCCGCGTTTAATGAGTTCAGCAAATTTAGGTGAATAATGGTTTTCGTATTTCGCAAACCAATTTTCATGTACATGAGCCGCATCATAAGACATGATCACATCGTGACGATTTCTTATCTCTTGGTAATCATCCATGACTCGGACACGGCGTAGTTCGTATCCTGCTTCAGTTAATGAGTCGCATATTGTGTTGAAGCAGGTTAGGGCGTAGTATGAAGCGCAGGCAAGATAAGGTCCATCGGGAATCCCAAGCGTCAGTTGTTTATCCAAAGAAATTGAATCATTCCAATCATTATATAAAGAGGGTGCGGTGAGCCTGGCAGTGGAAACATCGGGCGTGAAAAATCCGATGTGATCGAACGTGGGCGAAAGCGGAATAACACCATCACGCGAGATGCGTTCATAAGTTGGCTTAACCCCAACGATGCCACAAAACGCGGCCGGACGAATCACGGAGCCGATAGTTTGCGTGCCAAGCGTGAGATCGCACAGACCTGCGCCAACTGCCGCGGCGGAACCACTACTCGAACCACCAGGTGTATGTGCGGGATGATAAGGGTTGCGAGTTGGACCAGGGTTGAAGTATGCAAATTCAGTGGTAACAGTTTTGCCCATGATGAGTGCGCCAGCATTTTTTAAATTGGTAACACTCGCGGCTTCGTTACTTTGAAGTTCATGTGATGGCAGTTGGCTTCCCCCTTGGGTTGTAAATCCATCTACATGAAAAATATCTTTTACACCAATTAGCATTCCAAATAAGGGCGGTCGAGTGATGATGTCAGTATATTTTTCAACGAGTTCATCGGCTTCTTTTTGCAAACGTGCAAAACGATTTTCTTCGGGAACAAATGCAAGCATGGAAGGTTCAAGTTCATTGAAGTGTGCTTCAACTTGAGCAAGATATTCAGGGAGAGTTAAATCTCCAGTACGAAGTGATTTCATTAATTCTTCATTCATTTCATTTTCTCACTTGCCAATTTCACAGCATCAACTATATGTTGATAACCCGTGCAACGACATAAATTGCCAGAAAGCGCGTGGCGGATCTCATCTTCGGTTGGATCTGGATTTTGTTTGAGAAATGGAATCATGGTCATCAAAATGCCTGGCGTGCAGTAACCGCATTGCAATCCATGCGCTTCCCAAAAAGCATGTTGCAACGGATGCAAGTTATCTTTGTCTTTTGTTAATCCTTCGACTGTCATAATGTTATGACCATCTGCTTGAACCGCAAACATTAAACATGAACGGGCAGATTCTTCATCAACTAAAATCGTACAAGCACCACACACTCCATGTTCACAGCCGACATGTGTACCTGTGAGTCCAAGTTCATGGCGCAAGAAATCGCTGAGCAATAAACGCGGTTCCACTTCACGTTTGTACTCTTTATCATTGACTTTCAAAGTAATGGAAATGGATTGCGTCATTGAGATTCTCCCGCGCGTTGGGTTGCCTGTTTTAATGCTTTTTGTGTTAACACTTTAGCTAAATGACGTTGGAAATCTGTTGACGCATGCATATTGCCAAACGGATTGATTTCTTTCTCACTTGCAATCACAGCAGCGGATTCAATCAAGTTATCATTCAACGCCTCACCCACCAAACTTTCCGCAGCTTCTATGGCATCCACAGGTCCATCGCCTGCATTCAAATAGACTAACTTCGCAGCCTCACACTTTCCATTTCCATCTAATGTGATTAGCGCGGCGACTCCCATCAATGCGTAATCGCCTGCACGCGGCGCAACTTCCATGAACGACCATCCTGTATTCGGCATCATAAATGGCAATTCAATTTCGACCAAAATTTCATCGGGTTCAAGCGCGGTGGTGAACATGCCTGCAAAAAAATCTTTTGCCTCCACCCAACGTTCACCTGATTTACTTTTTGCTTTGAGTCTCGCGCTCAGTGCCAACATCAAGACAGGCAATTCAGCCGCAGGATCGGCGTTGACTATGCTTCCACCAATCGTTCCGCGATTGCGAATTTGCGGATGCGCAATAAATGGCACTGCTTCATGCAACAAAGGTGTTCGCTTTTTAATTGAAGAGTCAAATTCCAAATGTCGTTCACGCGCCATCGAACCAATTCGAATTGCATTGTCCTCTTCGCGAATGTAACTCAACTCCGCCACGCGATTCAAGTCAATCAACACGCTTGGTTGAACCACGCGGAAATTCATCGCAGGCACAAGGCTTTGTCCGCCCGCCAAAATTTTCCCTTCACCCGCGTGCTGGCTCATCAAGCCCAATGCTTGTTCGATTGAATCAGGAGCGTGATATTCAAATGGAGCAGGTTTCATAAAACCTCAGAGAATTAGAGATTAGAGACTGGAGACTGGCTCCGCCTCTTTCTTAACTTCAGTTTGGTTCCCCACAGGGAGCTGTGCTTGTTTTCTATAAGCATCAACTATCTCTGATATAATTGCTAACGCGATTTCTTCAGGAGTTTGTGCTCCAATATCTAATCCGATCGGGGCATGCAAACGAGACAGTCGCGATTCGCTCATGCCATCCTTTAATAATCTTTCACGACGTTTTGCGTTTGTCGTTTTACTTCCCAATGCACCGACATAAAATGCCTTGCTGTTCAATGCAATCTTCAATGCAGGGTCATCCAATTTTGGATCATGTGTGAGCATGGCAATAGCTGTAGATCTGTTGATTTGAATTTGTCCAAAAGCCTCATCGATCCATGATTGAATCAGTTGATCTGCGTGTGGGAAGCGTTCATTATTTCCCCAAGCCTTGCGCGGGTCAATGACAATTGTGCGATAGCCAAGAGCCTTTGCCAATGAAGCCAATGCAATCGCGATGTGGACTCCGCCTACAACAATCAATGTCGGCGGTGGCAAGATAACTTCCATAAAAATTTCAACATCATCACTCAGCATTACACGGCGTGATACTCCTTGCTCAAGAGTCTTCATTGCCAGATTCAACACCTGTGCATCCCATTCGTTGCCAATTGAGCCTTTGACTTCGTTTTCGACTATTAGCATCTCGCGCCCAAGGATGTCATTCGAGGCACAAATCACAGTCACATGCACTGCTGGCGATTCGTTTGCCAAGATTGAATGAAGATGTATAAACAATTCAGCATCAAGTGTGTTGACAAAGATGTCTATACTCCCACCACATGCGAGACCTACTTCCCATGCGGTTTCATCTGCAACACCAAAATGCAAAAACTGGGGTCTTTTCGTTTTTAGTGATTCAATTCCTGCTTCAACAACTGCATTTTCTACACATCCCCCGCTCACCGAACCTGTAATCTTCCCACTTAACGTCAGTGCCATTTTTGATCCCACTCTGCGCGGCGATGAGCCCCAGGTTTGGATCACTGTGGCAAGCGCAATGGATTCCCCGTCTTTCATCCACTTTTCGACATCTGCCAAAATATCGCGCATAAAAATACACAGGGTGGGAAGACCCTACCCTACCGTTATTCTTTTTCTATCCTCTTCTTTACTTCTGCATAAAACACCCCAGCCAATTTCTGCGAAACAGGCACCATCAACCGCGAGACAAGACTCGCCAACTGACCCGATACACTCACATCCGCAGTCCAGGTAACAACCGTCGAACTATCGGGACCATCGCTCAAAGTCATCTCACTGATCGCATCTGCGGCTGAGCCTGTAGCTGTTCCATGTGCTTTGAGTTTTGCTCGATTAGGCTCTTCCAGTTCCAGAATGTCCACCTCGCCATTAAATCGCGCTTTGACAGAACCAAGTCCCACAGATACAACCCCACGATATTTTTTCAGAGGTTCTATTTCTTCCACTTTTTCCACGCCCGGCACACATTGAGCTAGTTGATTCGGGTCAGTGAGAAAATCCCACACTTTTTTTCGAGGTGCTTTGATGGTAACGTCGCCTTTTAAAAGCATATGATTTCCTTTTTATTTGAGTGCCTGGGATCATAATCTGAATATATGAATGTTGAATAAGTTTGAGTCTAGCACAATACAATTGCGCAAGTCAACCGTTGACTTTTCATACATACGATACTGTCATTTGGGGGTAGGGAATCCACCCATGCATTAGTGAACAAATTCATGTGAAAATTATTCAAATTTTATGATATAGACTCAAATGGAGTTTGTTATGGCTGCTCAAATATACAATTCATTGGCAGATAGGGAAACACTGAGACCAGAGACGGTATGAACATCTCACAACGTCAAGCAACAATCGCAGTCCTCGGTTTTCAATGGATGTCTATTACTATCCTTTGGCTGAACCAAATCTTCTCGAAACAGAGCGATAGTAATCTTACATTAGGAGCCGGCATCGCCGCTGTAGTTTATGGCGGGATGCTTTTTGCTTATATACGCGGCTGGGAATATGCGCGTCACATATCGGTTGTACTTATCACTTTGATTGTTGCTGTGTTTTTACCAGAACCGTTTGTTACCATGTACGCCCCATTTCTTCTTTTATTAGCTCCTATTCTGGCATTGGTTCTGGTTAACCCGCTTTGGGTCATTGGAAGCGCTGTGGTTACCATTGGTCTTTTACTTGTGCGCGCCGGCGGCACAGGTGTGTATGCCAATATCGCCACGCTCATAAATTATGCCATGCTGATAGCCGGGTTGGTCGTGAGCCGCATGGTGACAGAAACGGTACGCGCCCGAGTGGAAAAAACAGAAGAAGTTCTAAACGAAAGTGAAGAACGCTTTCGGAAAACCTTTCGCTCAGTTCCAGTAGGACTTGCCATTACGCGCGCGTCAGACGGCACATATATTGACGCCAATGATGCCTTTTCTGAAATTACCGGCTTTAGTCTTGAAGAACTTACCGGCCAGACTTCTCTGGAATTAAATATTACAAGCCCTGAACAGCGGCAGGATTATAGTCGCCAAATCAGTGAACAGGGTTTTATTCATAATCAGGAAATGGTCTTAAAGAATAAATCTGGCCGGCTGTGCGTTGTCCTTGGTTCAATGGAAATTATTGAACTAAACCATGAGACCTGTGTACTTTCCACAGCCATTGACATTACCGGGCGGAAACAGACAGAAGAGTCTAGTCAAAAAATATATGATGAATTGGAACGCCAATTTCAACAGCGAACAACCGCGCTATCTCAAACCACTGCACTACTCGAAACCATGTTGGAATATGTGCCTGATCAGATTTATTTCAAAGACTCCGAGAGCCGCTTTATAAAAAACAGCAAATCCCAGGCCGCTGCACTGGGGCTGAATGATCCAATGCTGGTTGTTGGGAAAACAGACTTTGATTTTTTTCCTCATGCTCAACGGTCTTTTGATGAAGAGCAGGAGATAATACGCTCAGGCAAGCCCTTGGTCGATTTCGAGGAAGAGGTAATCTGGCCAGATGGCAAAAAGACATGGGTTTCAACAACCAAGGTACCGCTTCGTAACCAGGAGGGAAAGGTCATTGGCACCTTCGGTATTTCCAGAGATATCACTGAGCGTAAACATGCTGAAGAATTTTTGCGAAACACAAAGGATGAGTTGGAAGTAAAGGTAGCGGAGCGTACAGTCGAATTAATAGAGGCCAACAATCAGCTTCAACTTGAACTCAATGAACGCAAACGGGTGGAACTGGCCTTGTTGGAAAACGAAAAACAACTAAAACAAACACAAAGCATTGCCGGCCTGGGTAATTACTTTATTGACCTGACAACTGGAAATTGGAAGGGCTCGGAAATATTTGATCATATATTAGGTGTTGACGATACATTTGAACGAACCATGGAAACATGGCCAACTCTGATTCATCCCAATGACAGGCAAATGATGAGTGATTATTTTTCAAATGAAGTGATCGGTAAGCGCATCCGTTTCGACAAGGAATATAGGATCATTAGAAAAAATGATCAGGCGGAACGCTGGGTGCACACTCTGGGCGAATTGGAATTTGATTCTGAGAATCGGCCTGTAAAAATGATCGGTACTATTCAGGATATTACTGAAAGCAAACAAATCAAAGCACAAGTTGAATACCAGGCTCACTTGTTAAAGAAAATTAATGATGCTGTCATCGCTACCGACGATCAATACAACATCACAGTCTGGAATCATGGAGCTGAAATATTATATGGTTGGAGTGCAGATGAAGCTGTAGGGCATAAAACAACAGAGATATTACCCTCTGATATGACCAGTACTCAGAGGAATGAAATATTGCGTCAACTACATGAAAGTGGTGAATATCATATTCAGCTTACACAATACCGCAAGGATGGGCAACCTGTATATGTTGATGCAAGCACTGTGAGCCTCTACAATGAGAGTGGACAAGTGACAGGACTTTTGAGTATTAATCGCGATATCAGCGAGCGCAAACAATCAGAAGCAGCATTGCAGCAATCAGAAGAAAGATTTTCAAAAGCTTTCCAATCCAACCCAGCCGCAATGATCATTACGCGTATGTCTGATGGACAAGTAATCGACGTGAATGAAAGTTACGAAAAAATTCTAGAATATCAGCGTGAAGAATTAGTTGGCAATGCCGCGCTTAGCTTGAATATTATTGATGACCCTGCTGCGCGTCAAAAAATTGACGCGCAATTGAGCGAACACGGATCAGTTCGCTCTTACGAAACTAAACTTAGGACAAAGTCTGGCAGTATACGTGACATGCTGTTCTCATTAGAAACAATTTCACTTAGCGGTGAAGCCTGTATCCTTTCTATCTTTTTCGATGTTACAGAACGCAATCATGCAGAAAATGCATTACGTGAGAGTGAGAGCAATGCCCGGTCCTTATTACGTCTCTCCAAGAAGTTGGAGCAGGCTCAGGCTTATTCTGAAGCGCTTGGTGCTGCACTTGATGAAGTGAAAATCGTTCTTGGTTATCAAAATGTATGGGCGTATTTGTTATCAGAAGATAAGGAACAACTAAAACTGTTGACCATGACAGGAGGAATATCGCAAGATGTCACAGATGACTTTATGACATTGAAAATTAAGGGAGATCGTTTTCTAGAAGAAATTTCTGAAGGAAAGGATATTATTTTAGTAGAGGATGCCCGTATCGATCCTCGTACTAACAAAGAGATCGTAGAACAGTTGGGAAATCGCACGATTGTAAATGTCCCAATCATATTTATGGATAAACAACTGGGTATTTTTGGCACAGGAACTTTTGGTGATGAGGGCGTTCACATACCTACTTCAGCACAATTAGACTATCTAAGAGCACTATCGAGCCATTTAGCAGTGACATTGGATCGTATTCATTTACTCAATCAGCGCAAAAAGGTAGAGGCGGAGTTGTATAAAAGTGAAGAATTATTACGCCTCGGTTACGACACTGCCAAACTCGGTATATGGCAGAATATCATTACAACAGGAATGATTAACTTTGATGAACGTGCTAGTGCTCATTATGGTTTTGAAGCAGAGAATGTACCACTTGCAGATGTTATTGCTCATGTCCATCCTGATGATATAGATCGATTAAATCAGGCCGTCGCTACTACAAATGATCCCGCTAGCGACGGCCGTTATGGAACGGAATATCGCGTCATTCATCCAAATGGCTCTGTTCATTGGCTGGCTGTGCAGGCACGCGTTTACTATGAGGGCGAAGATGACACCCGTCACCCCATATCATGGTTTGGTACCAGTCAGGATATTACTGAACGCAAAGAGTCTGAAGAGGAAATTCGGATACTAAACGAAACTCTTGAAGAACGTATCACAGAACGTACTTCCCAACTTGAAGCAGTTAACAAAGAACTGGAAGCATTTTCGTATTCAGTTTCCCACGACCTGCGCTCCCCATTACGAGGCATTGATGGTTGGGGACTGGCTTTATTGGAGGATTACGGAGGCCTGCTTGATGAACAAGGGCAGGCTCATATTCAACGAGTACGTGCTGAAACCCAGCGTATGGGAGTACTCATTGATGATATATTACAACTCTCTCGCATTACTCGTGCAGAGATGAATAAAGAAAAGGTTGATTTGAGTGCTATAGCCGAAACCGTAGTAGCCCGCCTGCAGGAAATAAAATCGGAAGATAGACAAGTGGAATTTGTCATTCAAAAAGGGGTGACAGCAATGGGGGACCCAAAACTGTTGGATATTGTTCTTACAAACCTTTTAGGCAACGCCTTCAAGTTTACAAGCAAGAAGCAAGATGCGCATATTGAGTTTGGACAAACCGTTGTAGAGGGCGAAAATGCCTTCTTCGTATGTGATAACGGCGCAGGATTCGACATGACGTATGCAAATAAATTATTTGGAGCCTTTCAACGTATGCATAGGGTTTCAGAATTTCCTGGCACTGGCGTTGGGTTGGCAACCGTTCAACGTGTTATTAATCGGCATGGGGGAAGTATATGGGCATCATCTGAAGTGGACCAAGGGGCTACTTTCTACTTTACATTAGAGGATAAAAAATGAAACAAAAAGTCATTCTACTCGTGGAAGATAACCCCAGCGACATTGGTCTGACCCAACGTGCGCTTGCCAAGAGTCATATTGCAAACGAAATGATCGTAGTGGAAGACGGGCAGGAAGCGCTGGATTATCTATTCGGAGGCGGCAAGTATACAGGTCGAGATTTGAACGAGCTGCCAGCCTTGATCCTGCTCGATCTTAAACTTCCACGTGTAGGCGGGCTGGATGTTCTGAGGCAGATTCGCGCCGATGAGCGTACCAGTCGATTGCCTGTCGTGATCCTGACCACCTCCCAGGAAGAACCGGACATCGCGCAGGGATATGATCTGCGTGCCAACAGTTATGTACGCAAACCAGTTGACTTCACAAAATTTGTAGAAGCGATCCAGCACCTGGGTCTGTACTGGCTGGTGATGAATGAACCGCCGCCGCCTAAAGTGAGATAAGAATGCAAAAACCGCTTGCCGTTTTAATTGTTGAGGATTCAGAAAGTGATGCGCAGTTGATCGTCCGCGCATTAAAAAAAGCAGGCTACAAGCTTACTTTCGAACGAGTCGAAACTGCGGAACAAATGCAGACAGCTCTAAAGATACACGCCTGGGATATTATCATCTCAGACCAAAACCTACCTCAATTCGACAGCTATAGTGCACTCTCGCTTTTGCGTGAAGAAGGGTTAGATATTCCATTTATCGTTGTTTCAGGCACGATTGGGGAAGAAGCCGCTGTTGCTATGATGAAAGCTGGTGCACATGACTTCCTGATGAAGGACAACTTAACGCGCTTAGTTCCTGCAGTGGAGCGTGAACTTGAATATGCCGAAATTCGGCGTGAACGTAAGCAGATCGAATCGACATACCGCACCCTGACGGAAAACTCCATCCAGGGTGTCGCCATTTTTCAGAGACAGAAAATGGTATTTGCTAACCCTGCCCTCAGCAGAATAAATGGATATACAAACAAAGAACTTATGGCTATGTCGGCAGAGCAGATTATTGCCATGACACACCCGGATGACCTCGCTATTTCACAGGAACGTGTCAAAAAACGGACGGCCGGCGAAACCGTTTCTCCAAATATTGAAGTGCGAATTCTAAAAAAGGATGGATCTATTGGCTGGGTACAAGTATTTAACGATCAAATAGAATATGAAGGGCAGCCTGCGATCTTGTCAACCTTAATAGATATCACTGAAAGCAAGCAGGCTAAAGATGAATTACATACCAGTGAAAAACGCTTCCGTGCACTGATCGAGAATAGCTTGGATGATATATCGCTTCTGGCTGCTGATGGGACATTAATCTGGGAAAGCCCATCTGTGATCCGCAATCTTGACTATGCTCCAGATGAATTTGTGGGTCGCAACATGTTTGAGTTAATGCACCCAGATGATGTAGATTACATGAGTAATTTATATAAGCAGCTTATTCAAGAACCAGCCAGCAGACAGACTGGCTCTTTCCGATTAAGGCGAAATGATGGGGCATGGCGTTGGTTTGAAGCGATTGCAACTAATATGCTTAATGAGCCAAGTGTTCAAGCCATCGTAATTAATTATCGTGATGTCACCGAGCGGAAGGACTCTGAAGATAGAATTAGAGAAAGCGAGGATCGTTACAGGGACTTGGTTGAAAACAGCCAGGATCTCATTTGTACACACGATCTGGAGGGCATCATCCTCACCGCAAACCCTGCATCGGCGCGAATACTGGGATATAAACTGAATGAGTTAATTGGCAAAAACCTTCATGACTTTATAGCTCCCGAAGTAAAGGAGCATTTCAAATATTATATAAGCAGACTTAGACGGCGCGGATCAGCATCTGGGGTCTTATTGGTCCAAACCAAAAGCGGGGAACGACGCGTTTGGGAATATCAAAATACGGTGCGAAGTGAGGGCGTCGCAGAGCCTGTTGTGCGAGGTATGGCGCGCGATATCACCGAACGGAAGCAGGCCGAGGAGACACTCAATAAAACCCGCGGTGATTATCAGCGTCTCTTCGATCGTGCCAATGATGTGATTATAATTTTCGAGCCTGAGGAGGAGATCATCTTGCAAGTTAACGCGGCCGCCTGTGCTACATACGGTTTTAGCCGCAGCGAATTAATTGGTATGAGCCTGAAAAAGTTGACAATGAATATAGAGGAAGGCGAGTCACAGATCAGAGATACGCTAAAAAGCGGGTCTTATAGTGATTTTGAGAGCATTCACATAAACAAGAATGGGGATAAGATCTATTTTCTGATTAATGCTTCGGTTGTTGAATATCAAAATAAAGAGGCCATCCTCAGTATTAACCATGACATCACCGAACGAAAACAAGTGGAAAAGACTTTGAATACAAGTGAGGCTCGTTATCGAAGTCTCTTTGAAGATTCGCCGATCGCGCTTTGGGAGGAGGATTTTTCAGCCGTCAAACAGCACCTGGAAGCTTTGAGAAAACAAGGGATAACAAATTTCCAGGAATACTTCAAACTACATCCCCAGAAAGTAATCGAATTTGCATCTCTCGTTAAAGTTTTGGATATTAACAAGGCAGCGATTAAATTATTCGGTGCACATAAAAAAGATGACCTGCTTAAAAACATCGCGGAGTTGTCAAAAGACGAACCCATTGAACAATTTCAAAATGAGCTGGTCAACATCGCGGAGGGCAAAACCAGTTTCGGATGGGAAGGGATTATTAAAACACTGGATGGCAAAACAAATAATATTGATTTAAGTTGGCGCGCAGCTCCTGACCCGGAAAATTCCCTGTCCAGAGTCATTGTTTCGATGATCGACATCACTGAGCGCAAGCAAATCGAAGCCGCGCTTGTGCATTCCGAGCAGGCGCATCGAACCTTGTTTGAAAATGTCCCTGTGGGACTTTATCGTACCTCTATCGACGGACGTATGCTGGATGCCAACCCGACACTCGTTAAGATGTTTGGTTATCCAGACCGGGAATCTTTATTAGCTGTGAAGGTCAAAGACCTTTATGCTGACCCTGCCATCATGAAGAAATTTAATGACGGCATAGTTAGGATTGATATCATCTCTAGCATGGAGGCGGAATTCCTCAAAAAAGATGGGGCAACTTTTTGGTTGGAGGATCATGTTAAAGTCATAAGAGATGAAGCTGGAAATCCATTATTTTTTGAAGGCAGCCTTATTGATATTACCGAACGCAAGCGCTCAGAAGAGGCTCTACAAGAATCTGAAGAACGCTTTCGTTCATTGTTCACCCGCATGATGGATGGTGTATACCGCAGCAAACATGAAGGAAAGTTTGTAGACGTTAACCCGGCCATGGTTAATATGTTTGGATATTCAAGCAGGGAAGAAATGCTGGCAGTGGATATAAAAAATGAGCTTTACTTTGAACCTGAAGAAAGAGGAAGCCATATTTTAGACACCGGCCAGGAGGAGATGGATATTTACCGGATGCGGCGCAAGGATGGGTCTGAAATATGGGTCGAAGATCATGGATCCTATGTGCATGATGAACAGGGCAAAATAATATATCACGAGGGAATATTGCGTGATATTACTGAGCGTAAACACGCTGATCAGATACTTGCTGAAAGTGAAGCACGCTTTCGCCAGGCAATTGCCGCCGCAGATGCCATTCCCTACAGTCTGGACTATGCCGCAGACTATTACACTTTCATAGGCGAAGGAATTGTAAAACTTACCGGTTATGTTCTTGAAGAGATCACACCAGCCTTGCTTGATACACTTATTGTAGAGTCAGTCATGCATGGAAGGTTTGAAGGGATGTCATTATCAGAAGCGGTAAGTCTTGTGCGTGAGGGAGAAAGCGGGATTTTTTGGCGCTGTGACCATCTTATCCGCACTCGTTTAGGCGAGGAACGCTGGATTTCCGATTCTTCCATTCAGGTACTTGATGAGAAAGGCATGCCTAAAGGTTCCATTGGCATCATCCAGGATATTACCGAGCGCAAACAAATAGAGGCAGCTGCACGGGAAGGGGAAGCGCGTTATCGTAGTCTATTTGAAGATTCACCAGTTTCGCTTTGGGAGGAGGATTTTTCAGCCATTAAACTTCGTCTGGATATGCTGCGAGATGAAGGCGTAAAAGATTTCCGAGTCTATTTTAAAACGCATCCTCAGGTGATAAGAGAGTGTGCTGCGCTCGTAAAAATTCTCGACGTAAACAAGGCTACTCTGAAATTATTCGGGGCAAAAACAAAGGATGATTTAACCCAAATCCTTTCCCACTTCACAGATAATGACCCGACCGAGTTATTCGAAAATGAACTGATCAGTATTGCGCAGGGAAAAAGCCAATTTGAATGGGAAGGTGTTAGTCAAACTCTTGATGGCAGACGGATCATTATCAAATTAAGTCTATCCGTTATGCCGGGCTATGAAGCTAATCTCTCCAAAGTAATTATCTCAATGATCGATATTACAGCACGCATGCAAGCGGAAAAGGCCGTTCGTGAAAGCGAACAACGTTATCGCGGATTGTTTGAAGATATGCCGATCGCAATTTGGGAGGAGGATTTTTCCGACGTTAAAAAATATCTGGATTCTATGAAGGAGCAAGGCATCACAGATTTGCGTGCGTATTTCGAATCCAATCCCGAAGCCTTGCGTGAATGCGCCGCAATGATCAAAATTTTAGATATAAACCAGACTGCATTAAAGATGTATCATGCAGAAAGCAAAGATGCTCTATTAAAGATTCTCGACCAGGGTTTGAGCGATGGTGAACTAGAACACGTTATTGATGATCTAGTAGCCATCGCCGAGGGAAAGACGAGCCAAAATTGGGAAGGCACCGACGAAACACTTTTAGGCGAACCAATCGAAATAAGTTTGAGTTGGTCTGTTGCACCAGGCTATGAGGCTGATTTCTCAAGAGTCATTGTCACAACCACTGACATCACTGACCGCAAGAACCGTGAACGTGAGCAGGAGGCATTGGCTTCGGTAACTCAGGTGCTTAACCAAAGCTTGGATTTGGATGTCCTCCTGCAAAACCTATTAGACGCAGCACTACATGCCATTCCCGCAGCTGAAAAAGGTGCGATTCTGCTTTTAGACGCCGATAATTTTCTCAGAATTCGCGCTTTAAGCGGTTATCTTGATCCACGCATTCACACAGCCAGCTTCCCATCCACCTCCGGCTATTCTGCACGCGCTGTGAGAGAACTTCAGCCTTTGATCATTGCCGACGCTCGCGCCGACGCACCAACCCGTTATAACCAGGACATCGAAGAAATGGGGGCAGTTCAAAGTGCTATTGTGGCCCCTCTTATGGTTAATGGTCGCGCCATAGGCGCCATCGCCTTGGATAATGCCAGTCGCAAAGAGGCATTCAGCCAGGGTGAACTAACTACGCTTTCAACTTTTGCATCCTCTGCCGCACTTGTTATTCAGAATACCCGCCTATTTGAGGAAACCCGCCAACGTGTCGCTGAATTGGAATTGCTCTACGAAAGTGGCTTGGCGATCAGCCAATTACTCAACCCCAAAGAGATAGGGCAGAAAATCATAGATCTCCTAGAACAAAAAATGAATTGGCATCATACAGCTATTCGCTTATATAACACGGCAGATGAAACGTTGGAATTGCTCGCATTTCATCAACCAGATATAAAAAGCGATGCAGAGCGGCTTGCAGTGGAAACGCGCTTCAAGTCCATGATCTCACATACTGGTCAGGGATTGACTGGATGGGTTATTCAACATGGCGAGACCGTACGCACAGGCGATTTAATAAATGATAATAGGTATATTGAAACCTTTGAAGGTTTGCATTCAGGCCTTTACGTTCCCATCAAAGCCGGCGACAGGATCATTGGCGTGATCAGTATTGAAAGTGAAGAAGAAAACGCTTTTAGTAAATCAGATGAGCAACTGACAACCATTTTAGCCACACAAGCTGCCAGCATATTTGAAAATGCGCGTCTCTACGAGGATACCATCCAACGCTCGGCAGAACTAGAACAACGTGTAGCAGAACGCACTGCCCAGATCGAGGTCACAAAACGCCGTCTTGAGCTTGCTACTCACGCCGGACAGATCGGTGTATGGGAATACAATCCCAGAGAAAACAAGGTGATCTGGGATGAACGCATGCACATGATCCACCAGGTACCTGCCGGGGAATTTGATGGAACCTCGCAAACATGGGCACAGCTCATCCACCCAGATGATATTGAACAATCGCAAATCAATAGACAACTGGCTGTTACAAAAAACTTGCTGATGAATAATGAGCATCGCATCATTTGGCCTGATGGTTCAGTGCGCAATATTATGACAAGCGCTGCCACTGCTGATGCGCCTGATGGCACACCAGATCGTATCATCGGCATCAATATGGATATTACAGAGCGCAAACAAATAGAACAATCTCTACGCGAGAGTGAAACTTATGCGCGCTTGCTATTTGACGCTGTACCTGATCCTGTATCTGTTACAGAAGACAACGGATTGATCGTAGACGTCAACGAAGTATTCGAAAAACAATATAATCTCTCTCGGGCTGATATCCGAGGCAAACACATGGATCAACTGGGGATATACCCGGAAGCTGAGCTCGAAAAAAGAGAGAAATATTTATCAGAGATTTTGCGAGGCGAGCCAGCAGACCCTGTAGAGCTTGAATTCTACGTTCCCGGGGATCGCGTTCATACACTCGAATTACATTCGTATCTGCTTAAAGTTAATGACAGGCAATTGGTGCTCAACACCACCCATGACATTACTGCTTATAAAAAAGCAGAGGAAGCTCAACGCATCGCCAAAGTAGAAATAGAACGTGCCTTACGTATCAAAAATGAATTTCTTGCAAATATGAGCCATGAACTACGTACTCCGTTGAATTCCATTCTCGGCATTTCCGAAAGCCTTGAAGAACAGATCGCTGGTAATCTCAATGAGAAACAACTTAAATATATTGGCATTGTGCGAGAAAGCGGCCGTCATTTATTGGAATTGATCAACGATATCCTCGATCTTTCCAAGATAGAAGCGGGCCGAATGGAGCTTGATATTCAACAAATATCAGTGGATGCACTTTGCCAATCCAGTTTACGCATGATCAAGGAACTTTCGCAGAAAAAATCATTGAATGTTTCCTTTAAAGTCAAAGGAAATATAGAAGTTATCCTCGCCGATCAACGCAGGTTGAAACAATCGATTGTGAATCTTCTTAGTAATGCTGTCAAATTCACGCCAGAGGGAAAAGAAATTGGCCTGGAAGTTTCTGGCAATACGAAAACGAATCAGGTCGAAATCACAGTTTGGGATCAGGGTGTTGGTATTGCACAGGATGACATAAAACGCCTCTTCAAACCATTCGTTCAACTGGATGCCGGCCTCGCGCGCGAATATCAAGGCACAGGATTAGGGCTCGCGCTTGTGGCTCAAATGGTTAACTTGCATGGCGGGCAGGTAAGAGTAGAAAGCACAGTAGAAAAAGGCAGCCGCTTCATTATCACTTTGCCATGGTTATCAAGCGAACATACACAAAGGGCCGATATCGTGGATGAGCTTTCACTTCCCACTCCAAAACCACCTGAAAAGCGCAACGGAAGGATTTTACTGGTAGAAGATACAGATGTCGTCGTACAGCTTATTAGTGAATATTTAAGGTATAAAGGTTATGAAGTAATTCTAGCTCACGATGGTGCTCACGCAATCCAATTAGCCACACAGGAACACCCCGATCTCATTCTTATGGATGTAATGATGCCCATTATGGATGGGCTTGAAGCTACTCAAAGGATACGTACAATTAAAACGCTGAAAAACACACCTATCATTGCACTGACAGCGCTGGCCATGTCCGGCGATAGCGAAAGATGCCTGGCCGCAGGTATGAACGACTACATCAGTAAACCTATACAAATGCAAAATCTTGCAGACATGATCGAAAAATATTTGGGTCCTACCAGAGACGAAATCAATGAACAGTAAAATACTCATCGTAGATGATGATCCCCTCGGTATTGATACACTCAAATCCATCCTTGATAAACAAGGATATTCGATCACATCTGCAAATAACGGTGCCGCAGCTCTCAAAAAAGCGGATGAAGTATTACCAGACCTGATTCTGCTGGATATCATGATGCCCGGAATGGATGGATTTGAAGTATGCCAGCGCATCCGTGCCACGCCGAAACTTGCTGAAGTCCCAATTATCATTCTCACCGCCCTGGATGACCGCTCCTCACGCCTGCTTGGTATAGAATCTGGAGCAGATGATTTTCTCTCCAAACCAGTAGACAGGGAAGAATTACGTCTGCGCGTGAATACGATCATAAGACTCGATCGTTACCGCACCCTGCTCACCCAGCGTGAAGATTTACGTCAAATGGCCGAACGTGTTGTTACCGCACAAGAAGAGGAGCGCAAGAGACTATCGCGCGAACTACATGACGATCTTGGCCAGGCATTGATCGCACACGCATTAAATTTGCGAAATCTGCAATCAGAATTACCCATGCAGCCTGATCTGTTAGCCGCAAGGCTGAACACTCTCATTGCAGATACCAATCAAACCATCAACAAGATGCGTCTGCTTGCTCATGATATTCGTCCAACTTTGTTGGACACACTCGGGCTACGCTCTGCCTTGGAAACATATAGCCGTGATTTCAGTTTGCGCACAGGTCTGCCCATCATATTTGAAGCTGATTTAAAATTACCTGAAATGTCTGATGTTTACTCTATTACACTATATCGTATCCTACAAGAAACACTCACAAACGTAATCAAACATTCAAAGGCGAAAAATGTATGGGTGGAATTAACTGTTGAGGAACACAATATCGTCCTTACTGTACAAGATAATGGTACTGGATTCTCAACAGAAGAAGATACATCCAAAAAAGGTATCGGCATTAAGGGATTAAAAGAACGATTAACTCTTGTAGGAGGCGAATTGGTAATCCGTTCGTCTGCCGCAAAGGGCACGATCATATCTGCCCATCTGCCTTTGGAAGAATCGTATCGCCTCAAGGAAAAAATATGATCCGACTCCTGTTGGCAGAAGATCACTCCATGGTACGGGCAGGCTTGCATGCTTTACTTGAACGCGAAAATTATATTAATGTGATAGGTGAAGCATCCAACGGACAAGAGGCAGTCAACATGGCCATGGAATTAAAACCAGATGTACTGGTTATGGATATTATGATGCCGCGCTTGAATGGAATACGCGCTGCGGAACAGATCCGAGACATGAAATTACCTGTAAACATCCTTTTGTTATCCATGTATTCAGATGAAGGGCTTGTCCATCAGGCACTCCAAAGCGGCGTCAAAGGATATGTCTTAAAAACATCGGTCGGTGAAGAATTGTTATCAGCCATCCGTATAGTTGCACGCGGCGAAACTTACTTGAGTAAGGAAATTTCATCCATTGTTGTAGAAAGTTCCTTACATCCTCACACCTTGCAAACTGATGATCCATTAAATATCCTCTCCCCTCGCGAGAAGGAAGTTTTGCAATTAATTGCAGAGGAACACACCAGTGGCGAAATTGGCAAGCTTCTCTTTATCAGCGAGAAAACTGTGGAAAAACATCGCGCAAACCTGATGGAAAAACTACATGTACGTAATCTGGCAGGGTTAGTGCGCCTGGCAATCAAATATGGATTAGTTGATAAGAATCAGTAAGGTATGAATGGGTGAATCCCTGTATGGTGATGTATGCGTTCTCAAAATATACTTTTTACATAAGGAGCACTTATGTCCAGCATTATATTAATTGTAGATGACGAGCCAGCGGGGCGGCATACGCTAGAATCTATTTTGGAAGGTCAAGGGTATCATCTTGAAATGGCAGCAAACGGTGCGGAAGCGCTTAAAAAAGCCAGTCAAATTTTGCCTGATGTAATTTTGTTGGATGTAATGATGCCGGGCATGGACGGGTTCGAAGTATGCCGCCGTATCCGAAATGATCCTGCTCTTGCTGAAATACCCATCATTATGCTGACAGCGCTGGATGACAAACAGTCTTTACTGAATGGATTGGAATCAGGTGCCGACGACTACATTACAAAGCCATATGATCGGTTTGAATTACGTGCCCGCTTACTCGGCATAACGCGCCTAAATCGTTATCGAAAATTAGTAGATGACCGCGTTCATATTGAAGAGGCACATTCAAAGTTGTTATCTGCTTATGATGCTACTATTGAGGGCTGGTCCCGCGCCATGGATTTGCGTGATAAAGAGACTGAAGGTCATACCCAGCGCGTGACTGCTCTCACAAAAAAGCTCGCCGAACTGGCAGGAATGAGCAATGATGAGCTGATTAATATGCAGCGCGGTTCGCTCTTACACGATATAGGCAAAATGGGCGTACCTGATTCCATTTTGCACAAGCCCGCTAAGTTAACAGACGAAGAATGGAGCATCATGCGCCAGCATCCGAAGTATGCTTATGACATGATCCAACCTATTGAATACCTGCGCCCCGCATTAGACATTCCATACTGCCACCACGAAAAATGGGACGGCAGCGGCTATCCACGCGGCTTGAAAGGCGAAGAGATTCCTCTCTCAGCACGAATCTTCGCCATCATTGATGTATGGGATGCAGTCACATCAGATCGTCCCTACCGTCTTGCATGGGATAAACAAAAAGCTTTGGAACACATTAACGAACAAAACGGTAAGCATTTTGACCCTCATGTAGTGGAACTTTTTCAAAAGATGATGGATGATATGGATCAGGCTACCTAAGTAGACAGTTCCTGTTTGAAGGATAAAGGCTAAAATGGATGAAAAGAATATTTCCGAAAATCAAATCGCATCTCAAAAGGGCGTGTTTCTTATTGTAAATCGACAAATGATCCCACTTGTAAAATCCGTGACAACCCTTGGTCGTCATTTAGGAAATGATATAGTTTTCCATGAAGAATTTTTATCGCGGTATCATGCTGAGGTTGTTTACGAAGAGAGAAAATATGTCCTTTATGATAAGAACTCCACCAGTGGCACATTTGTAAATGGCAAAAAAATAGAAAAATGTTTTCTCAATTCCGGGGACTTAATATCTTTTGCGAACATCAATATTATGTTTGTAAACAACAACTCAAAGATACAGGTTAAATCTACTGGAACAACGCAAAGCTTGCGTAATCCATCAGATTCTTAAGGGCCTTTCAATGGACGAAGAACGTACTCCTGTTATTCTCGTAATTGATGATGAACCGTCAATTCGACTAGGTCTGGTTGTTTCCATTAAACGACATGGGTATCATGTGCTCGAAGCTTTGGACGGTAACGACGGCCTGAAAAAGGCGAATGACCATCATCCAGATTTGATCATTTCAGATGTAATGATGCCTCCACCCAATGGCTTCGAGTTAAAAAAACTGCTAAGCACAGACCCAACTCTGGCATCCATTCCATTTATATTTCTCACAGCACGCTCAAGCGCAAATGATCGCATCGCCGGTATACGCGATGGGGCCGATGATTACATTTCCAAACCCTTTGTAATGGACGAGCTATTGGCACGTGTTGATGGATTGCTAAGGCGTGTCCGAACTGAACAGGAACATGGCCGCAAGCAAATGATGGAAATTGCTCGCCAGGATATGGATAAATTACGAAATGAAATTTTACAAAATTTCCATCATGAATTACGCACCCCGTTAATGAATATCCTTACTCCGCTGGAGTTGGCAGTCAATAATAAATTCGACGATCCTGAAACACAAAGCAACTTTATAAGAATGGCTTTATCGAACGCTGACAAGCTTGCTTCTTTGGTTTCAGATATTATTGTTCTTTCAAATATTGATCTTGGCAATTTGAACACCGTTCGGCAGTCAATTAACATTAACGACCATATTATTGGGCCGGTCTATAAATGTCTCGAAAGATATAAAAATAAAGAATTAAGTTTTACTCACCAGATCGTAGAGTCCGGGGATATCAAAGCTCCAAGAAGAGAACTTACTCAATCCATTGTTCATCTAGTTGATAATGCTTTTAAATTCAGTCCGAAAAATGAAAAAGTACATCTTGATATATACACAAGTCCCAATGGCGGTATCAAGGTCGCAGTTTCAGATGAAGGCCAGGGCATTCCATTGGAAGAGCGTGAAAAAGTTTTTGAAAAGTTTTATCAGATCAGTCAGGGAGATAGCAGAAAATATGATGGGCTTGGAGTGGGGTTGACCGTTGCGCGCGCCATCTTTAGAAGTCAGGGAGGCGATGTAAGAATCATTGATAGCGCAAACGGATGCTTGGTCCTAGCCGAATTACCTGATGTTCGACCAGAAGATATTGTTTATGGATGATAAAACTATTCCTTTAAAAGCACTTCCAGATGAAATAAAGAATATGCTTGAAAAAAAGAAACCCAAGTGGGAAATAGATCAATTTGGCCGCACATTATTTGAGCAAATAGCTGAATGCGTGTTTATTATAGGTATGGATTTACGTTATCTGGCTGCAAACCGGCAAGCTCTTAATTTGCTTGGCTACGATGAACATGAGATCGTAGGTATGAATGTCAGCGATGTGGTCTCCTCGGGGGAGCTGCCAGACCAACAAGTTATACGGGAAGATGAGACAAATATTTATGAAAGAATCCTCAAGAGAAAAGATGGCAGCTTAATACACGTTGAAATCGGCACATCTCTTGTATCTGACGAGCATGGAAGCCCGGCTTATATCCAAAGTATTGTCCGTGATATCTCTGAAAGAAAAGCAACAGAAAAATTTCTAAAGAGAAATGGGAGAATCCTCTCGGTAATCAGTGAAGCCACCGCCCGCTTATTTCGCTCTCCCAATATCGAATCCAGAATATCTGAAATGTTGGAATCACTTGGATATGCGCTGGACGTATTCTCTTGTGTTATTTTTGAAATCGAAAACTTTTCAGGGTATCCACAGGTCAAAATACAACATAGCTGGGTGGAACAAAATATAAGTCATTTTGATGTTCAGGCATCCATCCAACCATTTGTAAAACGAATTATTTCAGAGCCTGATGCTGTATTATCTGAGGTAATAGCAGGCAAAACTGAAGATATTCCTGAGTATTCCTTCCTCGCTCTTCCGGTTCAGGGCACACTTGGTTCGCAAGGCTTTCTGGGAATTTTTGACCGTAAAAACAGCCTGGCATGGGTATTACCAGAGTTTGATGTAGTACAGACTGCCACAAATCTTATTGGTGCTGCCCTTCAGCGCATTCACTATGAAGAAACCATTAGAGTAAATGAATTCAGGAATCATGCGATCCTAAACGCATTTCCAGACTTATTAATTCGGATTGATTCTGACGGTTTTATCCTTGACTATAGTTCCAGCCCAAATCATCCTTTATTTATTCACCGAGACATGATCACCGGTAAAAAATTAATTGAAACATGGCCCGAGGAAATCGTAATGAAGATCCTGGGAGACGAGAATAAGAATTTATTTTCAGCCCCTCATTGGTGGGAAGAGTTTCAATTGCCCTTTAGCAGCAGTTTCTACGAATCCCGTCTGCACCCGATCAACAGCCGCGAAGCACTTATTATCATTCGGGATATTACAGACATCATTCACCTGAATGAAATGAAAACTGACTTTCTTAACCGTGCATCTCACGAATTAAGAACGCCATTAACAGCTGCCATCTTGATGACCGACCTTATTCAACAAGGTGGCACTGATGAAGAACAACAGGAGTATTGGGGCGTACTCAAGAATGAATTAAATAGGCAGAAAATCTTGATTGATCGCCTGCTGATGGCAGGGCGTCTCGAAAGTGGCATGTTGAAATTAGAAAGCACTCCATTGGATCTAATTCCCGTATTAGAAGAATCCATGCAAGCGGTCAAGCCAATTGCTAACAAGAAAAAAATTAATTTAATTTTGAATACACCGCAAAGGCCAGTGAATGTTTTAGGAGAAAATGGCGCTTTGCAGCAAGTATTTATTAATTTGATAAATAATGCAGGAAAATTTTCCCCGGAAGGCAAAAGCATTACGATAAATGTCAGCTTTTCAAATGACTCTGTTGATGTCTCAATTGTTGATCAGGGCATGGGAATTGGGCCGGAAGCCATCCCCCACTTATTTGAGAAATTTTATCGTGCAAAAAATGTTACAGCTGCAGAGATTCCCGGAAGCGGTATCGGACTTTACATCGTCAAGACGATTGTTGAGGAATTAGGCGGGAAAATTGATGTTGAAAGTGAATTGAATCGCGGTACTACATTAATAGTTCATCTAAGGCCCGCTCCTAATTAAATCAGTTGCCAGAATACAGTTAACGAGATTGGACGTACATGATTTTAAATATCATGTCAGATTACGACTCGAACCTATTGGCTATGCGCTATCTACATTAAAGCAAAAACCCGCTATTTCTAGCGGGTTTAGCTGGGGAACCTGGATTCGAACCAAGATTCTGTCTTCCAGAGAGACATGTACTGCCATTGTACGATTCCCCAATACGGCGGGTATTTTACCATCTTTTCATTTCTTTGTAGTTGAATTTACGATGGCAGTTACTACATAAGTGCGAGCAAGGCCTACTTTTTTCGGGCAGTACGGCGTGTATTATCTTCAATATCCAACAAAATCAACAGGCTATATCCAGCAAGTTTCAGGCCGAAGAAGTAAATTAGCCCAGGCACGAACTGAATCAGATATGGAGTGAAGTAGCTCACAAGATCGAGAGCCAATATCCCTTTTTGATTGAATATTCCTGTGGCAAATTGCAGCATGAATTGAGTAAAGGATATCAATGTCGTAAAAATGTAAATTCCAAGTACGATCCATGCAAAATTGCCAGCGAGGCGTACCATACGCAGTACAACATCGCGGTCAAAGTATGTGCCGAGAAATCCTGTATGTTGTTCGTTCGATTCATTCATAAATATATTATACATGAAATGACCTTCCTTTTATTGTTATAATCATGGAAATTCCATAGTACCGCAAGCAGTAAGACAACAAAGCATCAGGGTAGAAAAAACATCTCTTTAGCGCAACAGGCCAAAAGTTGCCCGCAGGGGGCTGTGCCAGAGAAGCGGTTTCTCATCCCCTGAAATTCATTTGAAGGCAAATTAATGAGTCCAGAAGAAGAAATAATCCTAAAGGATAGTAAGCCGACTGATTTTATTCGTGAAGCCGTTGCTGAAGATTTGAAAAACGGACGCTTCAAAAATGTACGCACGCGCCTGCCTCCTGAACCAAATGGGTATTTACACATTGGGCACGTAAAGGCGTTTATGATCGATTATCTCGTTGCGAAAGAAAATGGCGGCGAGTTGATTTTGCGTTTTGATGATACGAACCCCACAAAAGAAGAAACTGAATTTGTAGAAGCAATCGAAGAAGATGCTCGTTGGTTGGGAATTAAGTGGGCAAAGGTGACATTTGCTTCGGATTATTTTGACGAGTTGTATGAGTGGGCAAAAAAATTAGTATTGGCTGGCAAAGCTTATGTGGACGATCAGACTCAAGAAGAAGTGATTGCCAACCGAGGAACATTGACCGAGCCTGGAAAAAATTCTCCATACCGCGATCGTGATGTGGAAGAGAATATGGATTTGCTCGAACGAATGAAGGACGGTGAGTTCCCTGCTGGCGCGCGAATTTTACGTGCCAAAATTGACATGGCACATCCAAACATCAATATGCGTGATCCTGCAATGTATCGCATTTTGCATGAACCACATCATCGCACTGGCGATAAGTGGAAAATTTATCCACTTTATGATTGGTCTCACGGGCAAAATGATTCAATGGAAGGGGTCACCCATTCATTATGTTCATTGGAATATGAAAATCATCGCCCATTGTATGAATGGTTTTTAGATCAACTGAATGTATTCAAACCGCGTCAAATTGAGTTTGCACGTTTGAACATGAATTACACCGTGATGCACAAGCGCAAGTTGCGCAGGCTTGTGGAAGAGAATCACGTGAGTGGATGGGACGATCCACGGATGCCTACTTTACGAGCCATGCGCCGTCGCGGCTATACTGCCGAAGCGATCCTGGATTTCATCAACCGCGTAGGTGTTGCAAAAAATTACAGTGTCAGTGATGTGGCACTACTTGAGTCGTGTGTGCGTGAAGACCTCAATAAAAATTCATTAAGACGCATGGCTGTGCTCAAGCCATTAAAAGTTGTAATTGATAATTACCCTGAAGATCAAACTGAAGAAATGGACGCGATCAACAATCCCGAATATCCAAATGCAGGTACTCGACAAGTACCGTTTTCAAAAGTCATTTACATTGAGCAGGATGATTTCCGTGAAACGCCGCCACCCAAATATTATCGCCTGTTCCCTGGCAATGAAGTGAGATTACGTTATGCCTACTTTATCAAATGCACTCATGTCGTCAAAGATGACAAAGGCGAAGTAATCGAAGTTCATGCGACGTATGACCCTGCAACACAAGGTGGCAGTGCCTCTGATGGTCGAAAAGTTAAATCCACGATTCATTGGGTTTCTGCGAAACATGCAAAAGAAGCAGAGATCCGCATGTATGATCGCTTGTTTACTAAAGAAGACCCCGAGGAAGGCGACGAAGGATTCTTAAATTGTTTGAATCCCAACTCATTGGAAATTCTCACTGGATTTGTCGAGCCGCATCTTGCATCACCAGAAATTGGTTCTCGTTTCCAATTTGAACGTCTGGGTTATTTTTGTGTGGACAAAGATTCGACAAAAGAAAAACCTGTGTTTAATTTGACGGTTAACTTGAAGGATACTTGGACAAAGATTGAGAAAAGGTAAAATCAATGAATATTTCAAAGTCTTTTCAGAGAATTATTTATATAATCTTCATAATCCTACTAACTGCATGTACACCAAAAGTTGATATCGTACCTACCATAGATGCTGTTGGCACAAGGGCAGTTGCACTGGTTATTGTGATGCAAACTCAAACTGCTATGGCGATTCCTCCCACTCCTGTAGTACCTACTGCTTCTGCTACTTTAAGTGCTACAGAAACTCCTACAACAAGTCCGCCTACTGAAGAAGTAAAACGTCAGCCACCGGTCGTTATTACCTTTGTTCCATGTTATACAGGACCTGATGAGTCTTATACCTTCATTAGCAATATTGACCCAAGCATTAGAAAATCTGGTAAACAAATAGTAACGATTCTAGGAGTTGGAAGCGAGCCAGGTTGGGTTGTTATCAGGAATCCATACTTTAATAATCCTTGTTGGATCCAGCAAGAATATATGGAGATTGGCCCTCACATCATTTTGTCAGACTATCCAGTCATGACACCTGGCCCCTAGTATTTAGCAAATATAAAAATGAAATATGTTGTTTAACTCTTGACAACTTATCCCCCTCTCATGTAAACTGACAACGTAAGTAAATCTATTAAAGAAAGGAGCGCATTTCAAATGCTTTTAGTAATACAAATTGAACGTAAACTAAACATTTTCAATCCTTCTCGAAGTGCGCCTATAGACCATTCCTAGGTCTACCTTTGTTTGCTCAAAGCCACGGTGCATTTTGTACCGTGGCTTTTTTATTTATTTGACTGTTGACGATAGACCGCAGACCATTTTTCATCGTCCACCTGAAACCTATAACTTGGAACTTATGACATGAACCTCTCATTCAAATCCTACTATAACCTCCTCGCTGAGCACATCCGCCCGCAAAAGGGACGATTCACTTTGCTTGCCGTTTTACTCTTCGGCAGTATCGGCTTGCGAATTTTCGCTCCGCAGATCATGCGAAAGTTTATCGACTCAGCATTGGCAGGCGAAGCCTTACAAACGCTCACATGGACGGCGATTGCTTTCATCAGCATTGCTTTGATTCAACAAGTGGTTGCGATTGGTGTGACCTATATCGGCGAAAATGTCGCATGGACAGCTACCAACGCGCTACGCGCCGAACTCGCAGACCACGCACTTCATCTGGATATGAAATTTCACAATGACCACACACCTGGTGAATTGATCGAACGCATTGATGGCGACATCACCGAACTGGCAACTTTCTTTTCGCAATTTGCTTTGAATCTGATTGCAAATGGCTTGCTTCTCATTGGTATTCTCATCGCTTTATTTATTGAAGATTGGCGTGCAGGCTTGGCCTTCACAATTTATTCGATCCTGACGATCACCATTTTGAGTCGAGTCAAAGATATTGCAGTGCCGCATCAAAAAGCTAGACGTGAAGCCGAAGCTCATCTTTATGGTTTCATCGAAGAACAACTCGCTGGCACCGAAGATATTCGCTCCAGCGGCGCAGTTGGTTTTACCATCCGCGAATTGTTTCGCCATCAAGGCATCGTCCTCACCCACAATCGCCTCGCGCATTTCAAAAGATGGATCATCGAAAATGCAATGGGTTTCGCGCTCACTATTGGCGGCTTGCTTGCCATCACCAGCGGATATTGGCTATTCACCGCAGGTCTCGTCACCATCGGCACGGTTTATCTTTTCGTACATTACATCAACCTGCTTGAAGAACCGTTTTGGGCAATGACTCATGAAATTGAAAGTTTTCAAACCATCGGTGCTTGTGTGGAGAGACTGACCGAATTTAAAGCGCTCAAACGTGAAGTTAAGAATGAAACGGGCAAGTTAATTGAATCGCATCCGCTTAAGTTGACATTCAACGATGTGACTTTTTCTTACAATGGAGCAGATGCAGTTCTTAATCGCCTCTCTCTTAATCTGAAAGCTGGTTCTGTTTTAGGATTGCTTGGTCGTACGGGCAGCGGAAAAACCACCATCGGACGATTGATCTTCCATCTGTATGACGTGAACGAAGGAAGCATAAAGATCAACGACACAAATTTATGCGAGATACAACTAGATTCACTACGCAGCAACATCGCCATCGTCACACAAGATGTGCAATTGTTTCGAGCCAGCATTCGGGAAAATTTAACATTCTTTGATCGGTCGATCTCTGATGAAAAAATTGTCAACACGCTTGAAGAACTTGAACTCGGCGATTGGTATCGAAGCTTACCAAACGGATTGGATACTGAACTCGAAACAGGGTCAAGATCACTCTCCGCAGGTGAAGCGCAATTACTTGCATTCACGCGAGTCTTTTTGAAGAATCCAGGCTTGGTAATTTTGGATGAAGCTTCATCTCGTCTTGACCCCGCCACAGAACAAAAACTTGAACATGCGATAGATAAATTACTAAAAAATAGAACTGCTATCATCATTGCGCACAAACTCGATACCATTCAACGTGCAGAAGATATTTTGATTTTGGACAAAGGCAGTGTCCTTGAATATGGAAATCGCAAAGAACTTGCCGAAGATTCAAATTCAAGATTTCATCAGCTTCTGCAAACTGGCTTGGAAGAAGTACTTGCGTAAGAATTATGGTGGTTGAGTAGCCGCGCTCTTGGTCTATGCGGCGTATCGAAACCACCAAGTTAAAGGGAAACAAAAAAATAAAAGTAAACATGCGATATGTGGTCTCGATACGGGCGAGAAAAACACTCGCCCTACTCGACCATCAATGTATGAATGAAACAGGAAAATAACATGACTGAAACAACCATCAATCAAGAAGAACTAAACATCCCATCACTCCCCGCATGGAAAGTCATCTGGGAAATGATTCGCTTTCGCCCATGGCTCGATATCGTTGATTTTTTCAGCGTGGGCTTGGTTCGCTTTTGCGGGCAAGTGGCACCTGCCTTAATTCTCAAAGCCTTCTTCGACATGATCACAGGCGAAGCAACACTCACCTTTGGCGTCTGGGCAATCGTTGCCTTCCTGCTTGCATCGTGGGTTGGGCGATTGCTTGCAACCTACGGATTTTATTATGCCGATGTTCCCATCTTTTCAGATATGAACACTTTGCTGCGAAAAAATTTATTAACCTACATTTTGAAACGCCCAGGTGCATCACAATTACCCGACTCACCTGGTGAAGCCGTTAGCCGCTTCAAAACAGACGTGGATCAAATTCCGCTTTTTGTCATTCTAGTCAACGATATTTTGGTTGGGCTGATCATCGTCGCGTACTCAATTATCTTGATGGCTCAAATCAGTCCATCGGTCACAGTGATGTCATTGATTCCGCTTATTATCGTTGGCATCGTAGCAAACATTGCAACAGGGCGCATCGAACATTATCGTCGTGCATCACGTCAAGCAGCAGGAAACGTGGCAGGTTTTATCGGTGAATTTTTTGGCGCAGTGCAGGCAGTTAAAGTTGCAAATGCTGAAAAAAATATCATCAATCACTTTCATAAAATTAATGATGAACGCCGCATATTAACTGTCCGCGAAAAATTATTTGATGATGTGCTTGGTTCCATTTATCGCAACACATCCACATTGGGCACGGGCGTGATTCTCGTTCTCGTCGGTCAATCCATGCGTACAGGCAATTTCACCCTCGGCGACTTTTCGCTATTTGTCTATCTCCTTAATTCAATGGGAGACCTCACAACTTTCGGTGGCATGTTATGGGCACGGTATAAACAACTGGATGTTTCCGTTAAGCGTATGTACCGGCTCATGGAAAATGCACCATTGACTGCTCTAGTTGAACACAGCAAAGTGGATTTAATGAGTCCATTGCCTGAAGTTAAGTATGAATCAAAAACCGCTTCAGACCGACTGAATGAATTGGTCGCTGAACAACTGACATTTCACTACCCTGACTCAGTCAACGGCATCGAAGACATTTCCTTCAAACTCAAACGCGGCTCGCTGACAGTCATCACAGGTCGCATTGGTTCTGGCAAAACAACAGTACTGCGTGCCTTGCTTGGTTTGTTGCCTATAGAATCGGGCGCGATACATTGGAACGAAAATAAATTAACGTCACCTGGTGATTTTCTGATCACGCCACGATGTTCCTACACAGCACAAGTTCCGCGTTTATTCAGCAATACCTTGCGAAATAATATCTTGCTCGGCATGAACAAAAATGATGAGGACATATATAAATCGACTCGGCTCGCTGTGATGGATCGTGACCTTGAACAACTGGACGACAATCTCGAAACCATGGTTGGTGCACGCGGAGTCAAACTCTCTGGCGGGCAGGCACAACGTACAGCCGCGGCGCGCATGTTCATTCGCGAACCTGAGTTACTCGTCTTCGACGATCTCTCCAGTGCATTGGATGTTGAAACCGAAAAGCAACTCTGGGAACGAATCTTTGAATCAGGCAAAGAGCTGACTTGCTTGGTTGTATCTCATCGCCGTCCGTTGTTGAGGCGCGCAGATCACATCATCGTGCTAAAAGACGGCAAAGTTGAAGCAGAAGGCAAACTCGATCAATTGCTTGAAACAAGTCAAGAGATGCGAGAGTTATGGAAGTTGGAAGAAAGTTAACCGTCATTGCGAGGGAAATGTTCTTTTGCCCGACACTTGCGCCGTACGCCAGTGCGGTGAGCAATCTCCGTGATAGTGTTGGAGATTGCTTCGTCGGAAAGAGCAAATAACATCCTCGCAATGACGGACAATCAAAGGAAGTAAAATGGACATTATCACAGGAAACATCCTGAAATTAAATAACTGGCCCGACGGAAAAATTATCGGGATTGCAAAAAACATTTCGACTCAGTTGGCAAGCCAGGGGTTAGATCGCGAAGCGGTTCTTAGTCAACTGGATGCTGTTCGGAATAATCCAGGCAATTATCTCGCTGACCCATTAATGGCGGACCTCGCACGCGAGTGCATCCGCCTCACACAAAAAGATGAACCTTCAGTAGATACATTGCTTGAGAGTCCAATCCCCTTTCCTATTTGGGGCCGCGAACAAATTGACGATGGCGCAGTTGCACAAATGAACAATGCCATGCGGCTGCCAATTACCGCCGCTGGTGCATTGATGCCTGATGCCCATGTTGGCTATGGGCTTCCTATCGGCGGTGTGCTGGCAACTGATAATGTTGTCATCCCTTATGCTGTTGGCGTGGATATCGCCTGCCGCATGAGACTTTCGCTTTATGAAGTCTCACCCATTTTGCTTGGACAAAAGAAAGGTATGTTCGAAGATGCATTGATGCAGCAAACTGCCTTTGGCATGGGCTCAAAATGGACTGGCAGCAAAAAGGCACAACATGCTGTATTAGACGATGAGGCCTGGTATGCAACTCGCCAGCTTAAGACATTGAAAGATACTGCCATGAATCAACTCGGCACGAGCGGAACAGGCAATCACTTTGTTGAGTGGGGTTCGTTTGAACTACATGAACCCATGTTTGGCTTGCAGCCTGGTCAATATCTTGCCTTGCTTTCACACAGCGGATCACGTGGAGTTGGCGCGAAGATCGCGGATCGTTTCAGCAAACTCGCCATGGAGAAACACCCTGATCTTGATAAGAGTGTCAAGCATCTTGCATGGTTGCCACTTGATTCAGAAGATGGTCTGGAATACTGGCTTTCTATGGAACTCGCTGGAAGGTTTGCTTCTGCAAATCATTACATCATTCACAAACGAGTCGCTGCTGCAGTTGGTTTAAAAGAAACCGCAGTTGTTGAGAACCATCACAACTTTGCATGGAATGAAAAACTTGCCGATGGACGCAATGTAATTGTGCATCGCAAAGGAGCGACTCCTGCTGGCGAATGTGTATTGGGTGTGATCCCAGGTTCGATGGGAGATGCAGGTTATCTCGTGCGTGGTAAAGGTGTAAGCAACTCTCTTTCTTCAGCCTCGCATGGTGCAGGTCGGAGAATGAGCCGAACTGTCGCCTTGAATTCAATTAGCAGGTCCGAGCGAGATGAATATCTCAAAAAGAATAATGTTACTCTGCTCGGCGGTGGTATGGATGAATCGCCGCAGGCTTATAAGCCAATCGAAAATGTGATCGCCGCACAAACTGACCTTGTGGATGTGCTTGGCAAATTCACCCCTCGCATCGTTAGAATGGCAGATGAGCCTGGCGATATCTAATTGTAGGGGCATGGCGCCGCTATGCCCCTACAATTAATAATGATATTTATTTCATATACTTATTTAGGGGGTTTTGGAGTATCCTTTAATCAACAGACTAATTTCACAATTTCTTATTTATTGAATAAGAGGATTCCATGAATAAAAAACAAGCCAAGCAATTTCAGAGTTCCCTGCTACGGTACTCGCAAGAGACCAATAATGCGGGCCGCAAAATAGTGGAAGCTGAATTATGGAACGAATACGGCGCAGAACTGGTGGTCTTTGTGTTAGATATGTCTGGCTTCTCATTGCTTACGCGCAAGTATGGGATCGTCCACTATCTTTCGATGGTGAGGCGTATGCAGATGACAACCGAGCCTATTATCAAATCTTATGGTGGGAATATGATCAAATATGAAGCGGATAATTGTTTTGCAGTTTTCCCAGATCCGCTTTCAGCAGTGAGCGCAGCTATTTCGATGCAGCATGCTTTTGCGGCGTCAAATATATTAAGCTCAGACGAACTTGATATTCATATCGCCTGTGGAATTGATTATGGAAAATTGCTGATCGTCGGCAATGACGAATGCTTCGGCGACCCTGTCAACCGTGCATCCAAAATGGGAGAGGATATTGCCGCGGCAGGCAAAATTCTCGTAACGAAAGAGGCGATGCAAATGATTCCTGCGGATGCGGGAATTAAATCTCGTGAAATTACAGTTTCAATATCAGGAATCACAATCCCAGCTTTTGCAGTTGACTATCGTGACGAATAATTTTATAGGTGAAAATTTAACTCACAAAGTTATCACTGCGATGGAAACCAAATTGCAATGGTGAAAACATCAAGAAAAGGCTAAAATATCCTCATGAATACTCAACAGGGTTATTTGCTCGTTGCAGAAGATATTCCAGATATTTTGAATTTGATGGACGCGACTTTGAAATTCAAGGGCTATCGCGTGGTCACTGCACGCAATGGACAGGAAGCGTTGGAAGCAATTCAAAAAGAACATCCGCTAATTGTTATCACCGATATCCTGATGCCGAAGATGGATGGTTTCAGTCTTGTTCATAGATTACGCATTAACCCTGAAACTAGAAACATTCCAGTAGTTTTTCTTTCAGCCACCTATGTTGCTCCTGAAGATAAAGCGTTTGCGATCACCATTGGCGCAACTCGTTTTATTGAAAAGCCGATCGATCTCGAAAATTTTATGCTCACAATTTCAGAACTTTTGGAAAAAGGTGCACATACTCCAACAGAACCGCTCAAAGAAGTTGATTTTTTTGAAGGATATCAAAAACGATTGAAAATAAAGCTAAATCAAAAAATTTCACAAATCGCGCGTATTGAGCGTCTGTTGGAAACTGTGCCTGAACAAGAAAAACAATCATTTACAGATTCTCTGCTTTTGGCCGTCAACGAGCGTGAAGAGATTCGCACCTTGCTTGGTCAGATCCACGAACATGTTGAGTTAGATAACGATACAGAGTAAATTTATAGACAAAGCAAGTTTCCCCATAATTCACAATCGCATATTGACACTTAAGAATCATCCCCTGAAATAAATTCAGGGGATGAAAACAATAATTCTTATTTGCTTTTCAAACGGCAGGATTAATCTACTATTTCTTTGGCTTTGGTTTCTCCTGCTTTTTCTTCTTCTTTTTATCTTTATCCTTGCCTTTTCCTTGTTCTTTGTTAGCCATTTTTAACTCCTTTCCAAAGATCAACTCTGTTGATTTTGGATGAAATATTTTTAAGTCCTCGCTCAAGCATACCTAAGCAAAGACACCAACCATCACAAATTATATCATTCAGTGCTCACATCTTCTTTAAAACTTCAATTGCATTTTTGATACGCAGCAAACATTTCTCGCGGCCGATAATTTCCATACTCTCAAACAAAGGTGGGCTGACTTTTTGCCCTGTTACTGCGACCCGCAAAATACCAAAGACCTGATTGACATTGAGTCCACTCTCTTCGACATAAGCTCTCAGCGGCGGCTCGCATCTTTCATGACTGATAGTTGGTTGCGCAGAAAGGATTTCGTATGCCCTTTGGGCGACCTGTGCTGATTGAACTGCATCCAGTCCCTTTGCGATCAAATCTTCAGGAGCAGGAGTTACATTATCTTTAAAGAAGAAACTACCAAATGAGAGACAATCGTCCAAAGTTACAAGTCTCTCGCGTAATAATGGCACAACTTTTAGCAAGACTTCCTCATCTACATTGAGTCCCTCGCGGGTGAAATAAGGCTTGATACGTGCTGCCAGATCATCGGTCGTGAGGAGGCGAATGTGTGTCGCGTTGAAATGATCTAGCTTTTGAAAGTTGATCGCAGCGGGGGATGGAGTCAATGAGTCTATTGAAAAACGTTCTATCATTTGATTCATGGTCATCACGTCATCTTCCGCAACACCCCATCCCATTAAAGCGATCCAGTTAAGCACACCTTCAGGGATGTATCCAAGCTCTTTCATATCCCCAAGAAAAATAGAATGGCCATCTTTCATATCGTCCGCGCGGTCACGTTTGCTCATTTTGCCTTTGCCGTTGGGTTTGAGGAAAACGGAAAGATGGGCAAAGACCGGTTCATCCCAGCCAAAGGCGCGGATAACGTGGATATGCAATGGCATGGATGGAAGCCACTCAGAGCCACGAATAACGTGTGTGATTTGCATCTCGTGATCATCCACCATTGCGCCGAGATGATAAGTAGGCAAGCCATCGGATTTTAAGAGGACGGTATCGTCGAGGGCGGAATTTTCCGTTGTGATGGAGCCACGTAAGATGTCGGCAGTTGTGATTGAGCCTTCCTTTGGCATTTTGAAACGGATCACGTATTTCTCTCCATCGTTGACGCGCCGACGTGCTTCATCGGAATCAAGTGTACGACACAGGCCGTCGTAACGTGGATTCTGCTTGTTCTTCAATTGCTCCTGGCGTACAGTTCCGAGACGTTCGGACGTGCAGAAACATGGAAAGGCCTTATCCAGTTCAACCAATTTCCAGGCATGTTCGTGATAAATTGCGCGTCGCTCGGTCTGTCGATATGGTTCATGCGGCCCGCCGATGTCAGGACCTTCATCGTAATTTAGGCCGAGCCAATGCAATCCGTCGATCAATTCCTGTTCTGCCCCAAGCTCAAACCGCTTCTGGTCTGTGTCTTCAATTCGCAGGATGAATGTACCGCCCAAATGACGCGCAAGCAGGAAAGGATAAAGAGCCGAACGGGCATTACCGATGTGCATACGCCCGGTGGGAGAGGGTGCAAAACGAGTACGAACAGGTTTGATAGACAAGAAAATTGCTCCTAGCAAAAATCAGAATTCCATTTGTTTGTGACGCATTACGACACTTTCAACTAATCCAATACCCAACATAAGCGCGGTAAGGCCACTGCCACCATAACTTATAAACGGGAGCGGCAAACCCGAAACAGGTACTACGTTTAAATTTACGCCGATATTGATCGCACCCTGGAAGAAGATCAAGATCGCCACACCGAAGGCGATCATTGAACCAGAGACATCGCGTGCCTTTTGCGCGGCACGAATACAGCGCCAGACGATGAAAGCCAAGGTAAGAATAATAATGATGCCGCCGATCATACCAAACTCTTCTGAAACAGCCGAAAAGATAAAGTCTGTATGACGCACCTTGAGGAAGCGCAATTGTGTCTGTGTACCGTATCCATATCCCTGGCCAAAAATACCGCCTGAACCAATTGCGATCAAAGCCTGCTGCACATTATAGGTTGCGCCATAAGTTGCGTTCGGGTCGGGGAAAATAAATGTCAACACACGCGCCTGTTGATAAGTCTCAAGAAAGGGAAAAGCTATTAATATAAGTAAAACACCACCTATTGCAAGCCAGAACACTTGCTTTAGATCCAATCCATTGATCCATAGCATTGCCATAAAGATCACCATCAATACAACAACGTTGCTCAAGTTGGGTTGCAGCAATATCCAAAAGATCAATCCAAAGGCCCAAAGGAATGCTTTGAAAGCCCAACGAAGGTCCCTCGGTTGATGGCGAGCCTGTTCAAAATAACGTGCCAGGACAAGGATCGCAACTATTTTTGCAAATTCAGTTGGCTGCAAAAATAGCACGCCCACCTGAAACCAACGCTGTGCTCCGAACGCTGTTTGCCCCAAACTGGATAGTGAGATCAAAAAGATCATGATTCCAAAATAAATAGGGCGATACAAAGCCAGCCAATATCGATAATCTACTGAAGCCACAACAAAAATTACAGCTACACCAAGCAAGGCAAAATAAACCTGCCGAGCTACCAGTGGCTGCAATACTTCATTGCCCGCGATGGCGGAACGGATCATCGCCGTGCCTAAAGAAGAGGCCAGCACGATGGCACCTAATAAAAGAAAATCAAAGTTACGCCAGGAAAGTTCACGGTTCATAATAAAAAAGCACGGACACAACCAATGTTACACACTGGGTTGATCCGTGCCTCCTTGTAAAAATAAGATCAACCTGCGCGATTGCGCGAGACGCTCCTCAGGGGAATATCCGCTACCAGCCGTTGAGAGCGGCCATCACGTTCCAATCCAATTTGAACTGCTTCAGGGTCAATATCAATATAGCGGGAAATAGCCTTGAGCAACTCATCTTTCAATGCTTCCAATTGCCCGGGCGTTAAATCTGTGCGGTCATGCACCAATACAAGCTGCAGACGTTCTTTTGCACTTTCGGCGCTTCGTTTTCGTGTGAACCAATTCATTTTATTTTCTCCCCGTCAATTTTTGAATGGCACCCCATAAACCACTTTGTTGATCGAGGTCCATGAAAGGCACATTCTGACCTTGAATGCGTTTAGCAATATTGCGAAAAGCCTGCCCTGCCCGACTCTTCGGATCAGTGACAACGGGCGCACCACGATTTGAACCGATGATAACAGACTCATCCTCAGGCACAATTCCAATTAATTGAATACCGAGCAGATCCAATACATCTTCGGCAGAGAGCATATCATTATTTCTAACCAATACAGGATTCAACCGATTAAGAATAAGCGCCGGGTTCCCTTTTTCTTCTGCTTCCAAAATGCCTACTACTCTATCCGCATCTCGCACCGCGCTGACCTCAGGATTGGTCACGACTAAAACACGATCTGCGGCGGCGATGGAGTTACGGAAGCCACGTTCAATACCCGCAGGCGAGTCAATGATGACGAAATCAGTATCAGGCCGAAGGTCATTACAGATGCGAATCATATCCGAGGGTGAAACAGCATTCTTGTCCCGAGTCTGTGCGGCTGGTATCAAATACATGTCAGGATAATGCTTATCGCGGATCATTGCCTGCTTTAGTTTGCAGCGTCCTTCGATCACATCCACAATGTCATAAACTATACGATTCTCAAGGCCCATGACTACATCAAGATTACGTAGGCCGATATCACCGTCAATACAAACAACTTTCCTGCCGTCTGCCGCAAGTGCAGTAGCAAGGTTTGCAACGGCTGTGGTTTTTCCCACGCCGCCTTTTCCAGATGTAACGGTAATCACTTGAGCAGTCATATTATTTCCTAAATTTTAGATTAGCCCGTTTGCCAAAGCTCGGCTTGTAAGCGCCCTTCACTATTGATGGTAGCGATTTCAGGCTTAGGGTCTTTTTGCGGTTTGAGCATCGCTGAGACTTCGTCTGCAATGCGAAGTTGATTCGCAGAAAGATCAAGCGCACAGATAAAAGCGGATCGATTCCCTTTTGCTCCTGCATGGATCATGCCGCGCACACGCCCCCACACGATCACATTACCTTCTGCTACAACCTCAGCACCCGGGTTTACATCTCCCATGATGACAATGTTACCGGGAAATTCAACACGTGTACCAGAACGGAGAGTTTTATTGATGAACAAAGCAGTATCATCTGAAATTGTATCAGCATACTGTTTCTGCTCTTCAGGTCTTGGTTTGGAGATACGTGTCGCAAGCCCAAGCAGTTGTGATGTTTGTTCAGTGGTTGGCGATTCGCTGACGACTGCCCACAGCGCTACATTACGTTCTGAAAGACGATCACGGAGATCAACCAGATCATTCACTTTTAATATCTGGTTACCAACATCCATTGCGAGCCGTGCACCTTGAAAAAAAGAGGAACGCTCTTCAATTTGAAAAAGTAATGCAGCACGCTGGTCTTCCCACGGCGCATCCGAAAATGTCGCAAGAAGTCCATCACGTATTCCTTTGATCTGGACGAGTGAAGTAATTTGCTCCATAAGATAAATTCAAATGAATTATTGCTTGGAATTATACCCGACGCTTTGCAATAAATGAAATTATTGATTTGACACTGCAAGTATAACGAATACAAATTTATTGGCCTGCAGATGGGTTTTCCTGAGCAGCGATATCAATGGATTTCAATTCAAAATAAGCTTTGATCACACGTTCCACAATAGGGCCGGCCACGCTCGCACCTTCGCCACCATTATAGGCAAAAGCCACGACAATAATTTCGGGGTCGTCATAAGGAGCATACGCAAGAGTCCAGGAGTGAGTCGGCCATGCTCCGAACTGACAGCGCTGTGCATTACGCGCAACATCATCACAATACTCCGCTGTGCCCGTCTTGCCAGCGACCGCAATCGGAAAATCACCAAAGAGATCATTTAACGTACCAAACAGAGGAGCAGTCACTGCCAGCCGCGTACCCTCGCGTACCGCATCAATAGAAGATGACTGAACAATCTTCAAGTCATCTTCATCGAGATCGCAAAACGAGTCATTACAGGAATAACTTTGGATCTTTGGTGTGACAGTAATATCCCATTTTAAGTTGGAAGTGAACGGCGAAATTTGATAACTACCTGCTGTCTGTTCAGTGGCAAGAGTGAAATCTTGTGGATTGAACCACATTTCAATCGAAGTGCCCTCGCCATCGGTCACATCTCGCACAATGGTTGGCTGCATCAATTTACCGTTATTGGCAATTGTCGCACCAGACATTAACACCTGCAACGGCGTGGCTAGTACATATCCCTGACCTACACTCGCAATATACGTATCACCGGTGGACCAGTTCTCGCCGGTATTAATGCGTTTCCAATCGGGATCAGGGATCAAACCATCCTGTTCTCCCAATAGTTGAATACCAGAAGCCTCGTCATACCCAAGCGCACGCGCATATTGCTCTAAACGTTCTATTCCCAAGCCTTGTACAATTTCATCTTCAAAACCACCGCCCAATTTGTAAAAACAGACATTGCTTGAAAATGCAATACATTGCAGGAAATTAACAGCACCAAACCCTTCCGGTCTCTGTTCAAAAATATGGTCAACAAATGGGCGCGTATTATTCTCTGTGCAAACATCACTAGGATTGAACCTTTCACACAACAATAACTGTCCGGGCGCCTGGATGATATCGTCTAAATCCACCACGCCTTCATTGATTGAACCAGTTGCTGTTGAAAGTTTAAATACCGAGCCAGGAGGAAACTCTGCAGAGATGGCATTATTCAATAATGGTTTTCTCGGGTCCTGACTTAATTGTTCGTAATAGTAGGCTGGAATCAAGCGCGCAAAACGGTTATTCTCATAAGATGGATAAGAAACCATTGCAAGAATCTCGCCCGTCTTTGGATTCATCGCAATGACCACCCCACTTGAAATACGAACAGTCCCGAAATAAGTATTCCAGAAATTTATCTCCTGGATCAATGAAGCCTCTGCCACACCCTGTAAACGCGAATCAATGGTGAGATAAACGTTATTACCAGGCACAGCAGGTCGGGGAGGTTCAAGATTGCGGAGCTCCTGCCCAGCCACATCAATTTGCACCACACGCCCACCGTTCCGGCCAGCAAGGACGTCATCCAAAGAGGCTTCCACACCTGAATATCCGATCTTATCGCGATTGGGAATAAATCCCCGCGCGCGATATTCATCTTCAAGAGCCGCAGGGATTGGCCCTAAAAAACCAACGACATTGGATGTTAACGAGCCTGTTGGATAATCGCGGATCGGTTCAATTTCGACCGTTACGCCGGGCCAATCAACCGAATTTTCTTCAACCACTCGAGCAACATCTTCAGAAACATTGCATTTTATTTTTACCGGGCTATACGGAGCCAGGGTATCCTGCAAAGCTACAAGCTGGGTAATTCCAGGGCCAGGCACACATGGACTAAAAAGTTTAGCGTTTTCCAGTAAAGCTTCATCATCCACCCGCCCACCCACAGGGACATCGATCAACTCAGATAATTCACGATAAATACGTTGAATATCCGAAACATCATCAGGTAACCCTGCTGGTGTTATAACAATATTATAAGAAGCTAGGTTTCGCGCAAGAATAGATCCATTACGATCGTAGATAATTCCACGAGGTGCAGGTACGCTGACTTCGAAAGTGTAATTATCAACAGCTTGCCGCGTCCAGAGCGCATTTTCCGTTACCTGCAAGTTGATTAGCCTAAAAATCAAACCAGTAAATGCCAAAACTACAACAACATAAACAGTAGCCAGGCGCCACGTCTCAAAACGACCAGGACGTGATAATGAACCAGAACTCATTCATACTCCTCTATAGGATAAACCCATTTAGCCATCTCGCGCATAAAGGCATAAACAGGTATCGAAAACAACATATTGAGCAACAAACTTGGCAAGGTGATCAAACTCATTACGTCAGCAAAAATAAAGGGCGTTCCCAAAATGCTTAGAACACCAAAAGACAATATGTGCATAAATAAAGTACCTAAAAATGTAAGACTAAACATCGCAAGCAACGGAGCCTGCCATACACGCCTTTGTAATGCTTGCGCTGAGAAAACAAGTCCTAAATAGCTGACCACAAGAATGGGCCAGGGCATACTGGATACAAAGCCAAGCATAACACAAACGAGTAAGGCCCAATGCCATGCAGATTTTACCCGCTGCTGTAAAGCCCACCCCGCAAGCATAAGCAATGGCAGGTCAGCATACCCGGAAAGTAGTTTGATCTGGCTCACTATTGCAGACTGTATAATAACTCCCAGCCCGAGCAAAGGGAAAGCGATAAGATTTCGCATATTTAAATAAGGTTATGGGGTAGTTTGAGGTTCGAGTGGAGCAATATCAACGGGGCGGAAATTAGTAATGACCAAAACAATTTCAAGCCGAGTAAAGTCTACTGCAGCCTGCACAGTGGCCTGCTGAAATAATTCAAATTCAAGAGTGCGGACAGTAACAACCTGCCCAATGGTCAGATCAGATGGGTATCCGCCACCCAAGCCTGAGGTCAGAATGAGATCGCCAGGTTCCACAACTTCATTTTGTGAGATCATATCCAAAGATACATCACCTGTCACAGACCCGAATAAGACAGCATTCGTCTCAGCATTTTGCAAATATATATTAACTGATGAAGCAGGGTCTGTAATGAGTTGTACACGTGCAGCATCTGCAATGACTGCATCTACACGGCCCACCAAACCTTGGTTAGTAACGACAGGCATACCACGACGAATATCATCGTTGGAGCCGATATTGATAATGATGTAATGTAAAAACGGGCTGGGGTCGCGTCCGATAACGGAGGCAGCTCTATATGTATTTTCAGGTTTGGAGATGGCAAAACCCACAAGTGAGGCTAGTCTTTCAGTCTCGCCTGTGAGTTGCTGAAGTTCGATGATTTGTGTTTGCAATTGTGATACCTGGCTTTCCAGGGCATCATTACGTGCACGCAAGGAAACAATATCACGAGGCGCTGTAAAAAAATCCTGAATACCAAGAAATCGGGCCGCAAACCAAGTTTGAAGCTCGATCAAGCCTGAGCCGAATTGCCGTGAAGCAGGGCCAAAGAAACCGCCAAGAGCCAGGGCAAGAATCCCCCCCAGCACAAGAAAAATAATTGTTGTTTGTAAAGAACGGGAATTCATATTTTACCGGCCTCTCGAAAAGAGACCCTCAACATAGCTATCCAATCATGTGACGCGTACTACCGCGTTCCAGACCAACAAGATAACGACCAAGTGTATCAAATTCTTCAAAGATCATTGCCGCGCCACGTGCTACACAGGTAAGCGGATCTTCCGCCACCCACACACGCAATTTCAATTCATCAGTAAGACGTTCAGCAAGACCTTGTAATAATGCACCGCCGCCTGCAAGACAAATACCAATATCCATTAAATCTGAAACGATTTCGGGTGGGATTTCATCTAACGCATCTCGGACCGTATCAATGATCACTTGCACAGAAGCCGCAAGAGATTCACGTATTTCAATGGAAGAGACTTCAACTGTTTCGGGCAAACCCGTGACAAGATTACGACCTCTAACTTCCATTGTTTTTTCAGGCTGCAACGGATAGGCGGAGCCAATTTGCCATTTGATCTGTTCGGCAATTCCTTCACCGATCAGAAGGTTATATTTATTACGAAGATACTGCACAATATCCTGATCCATTTCATCGCCAGCAACACGGAGTGAACGGGAAGCAACGACGCCGCTCATAGACATAACAGCTACTTCAGTTGTACCGCCTCCAATGTCAACAACCATCGAGCCGCGAATTTCCCCGATGGGCAGACCAGCTCCCAGCGCAGCCGCGATCGGTTCTTCGATCAACATTGCCTGACGCGCGCCAGAAGCCATTACAGCATCATATACTGCTCGCTTTTCCACTTCAGTTACACCTGTTGGCAAACCAACGATCACACGTGGACGCGGCAGCGGAACCATACTTTGTTCATGTACTTTACCGATGAAATATTCAAGCATTACTTGTGTCACATCAAATTCAGAGATCACGCCATCACGAATAGGGCGCACTACAATTACGTTGCTTGGCGTGCGGCCAACCATTTCCTTGGCTTCCAGACCAATAGCCAAAGGCTGACGTAGTTTCTTATCAACTGTGACCCAGGATGGTTCGTTAATAACAATTCCCTTGCCACGAACATGAACCAACGTGTTCGCAGTGCCAAGATCGATGGCAATGTCCAGAGAAAAAAGGCCTAACAGCCAGTTAATAGGGTTGAAGGCCAAAAGAGGCTCCTGAAAAAGATTTCATAGGGAAAGGGCTTGCTAAAGTAATTATACCATGAGCCTTAATTTCATTTTTC
>JACMLM010000039.1 GCA_014379595.1 Anaerolineales bacterium | reverse complement strand
ATGCCCAACCCTGATTGCGAATGAAATCGCTGATCATCGGGATCTTCACATCCTGACCCTGGTATGCCTGATAAGCCCACCAAAGCATAATGAGGAAGAGGACAGCGCCAAAGCCACATGTCACAGTCGAGAGAATGGATAACACAACAGTGGCAACTAATGACTGTACTGCATTAAACTTAACGTAGGGGCGGTTTTTCTTGTCTTCCATGAAAAGAACGACAAGAGCGATGATGGGGATGACATAACCGAGCGCAGCCCACAGTTTATCATCACTGGTGACATCAGATGACATAGGTTCTTGAGACATAATTTATTCCTCCGAATAAGTTGGTTTGATTTTCAATTATTTTACAACCTTTCAAGGTAAAACGCAAATCAATTGTTTCACACTTTGGTACTGTGCTACGCGTACTACGTTATTGCTTGCCTCATAACCCAGGCAAAATATTTGAATCGTGATTCCTATTTTTATGAAAGAAGCAGTAGAATCTTTACATGTCCATTCGTATTGTTTTCATGGGTTCGCCCGATTTTGCATTGCCTGTATTGCGAGTCCTCGCACAGAACTATCAGGTCGTGGGTGTAGTGACACAGCCAGACCGTTCCTCAGGCCGCGGACGCGCATTAAAATCGCCGCCAGTAAAAACCCTTGCACTTGAATTAAATATTCCGATTATGCAGCCAGAAAAATTGCGCTTACCCGAATCAATGGAACAACTGCGCGCATGGAATCCTGAGTTGATTGTTGTTGCGGCCTTTGGTCAGATCCTCAAAAAAGATGTTTTAGATCTGCCGCGTTATGGTTGTATCAACGTGCATGCTTCATTGCTTCCACGCTGGCGCGGCGCGGCGCCCATCAATGCGGCTATCCTTGCCGGGGATGAGGAAACAGGCGTGACCATTATGCAAATGGATGTGGGACTCGATACGGGTCCCATGCTTGCAAAGAAATCCATCCGCATCAAACCTGACGATACAACTGGTTCCGTTTTACAGATATTATCCACGCTGGGTGCTGATCTACTTAAGGAAACTCTGCCTGATGTCATCTCTGGAAAATTGACAGCTACACCTCAGCCTGAACAAGGCGCAACCTATGCTCCCATGTTAAAAAAGGATGATGGCTTATTGGATTTCGCTCACCCCGCCATTGAGTTGGAGCGACGTGTACGGGCGATGAATCCGTGGCCGAGTGCTTGGTTTGAGTGGAATGGGAATCCGCTCAAGGTGTTGTGCGCATCTGTTGTCAACGGAGAAAAAGGCCTGGCTAGCGGAAGCAGGTTTACAGTCGAGGGGAGACCCGCTGTAATGTCTGCGGATGGCGCATTGGTTTTGGATGAAGTGCAGCCTGCAGGCAAGAAAATTATGTCTGGTAAATCGTTTCTTGCAGGTGCACGAGATTGGGATTCGTAGCGTATTGAAATTTGGTGGTCGAGTAGCGTAGCGTATCGAGACCCAGCGGGGTTATATTTTAAAATCAGATCATTGGAGAAAATAATGTTTAACTCAAAAGTATTTCTTGCTGAATTCATCGGCACGTTTGCACTTATATTTATCGGTGCAGGAGCGGGCATGGTGAATGCAGGACTTGTGGGCGTTGCACTTGCACATGGTTTAACAGTAGCCGCGTTTGCTTATACATTCGGTTATATCTCTGGCACGCATATCAACCCAGCTGTGACATTTGCTCTAGCATTGACTGGCACAGTCAAGTGGGGGCAGGCTGTTTATTATTGGATTGCACAATTTGCAGGAGCGATCCTCGCTGCATTGTTGCTGAGAGCCGTTGCTCAATCTGTGGGCGGCACTATAGAGGGTGGAGCAACTATAGGCGCTCTGACAGATTCCCAGCCAATTCTTGCCATGGTTGTTGAAGCTTTATTGACATTTTTCCTTGTGAATGCGGTACTGCATAACGCGGTGGCTGGTAAGTCTGGTGCGTTTGCTGGGTTGGCTATTGGGCTAACATTGATTGCCGCGATTCTGGTTGGCGGCCCGCTGACTGGCGCTTCGTTGAATCCTGCACGTACGTTTGGTCCCGCCATCTTTGCTGGCCCGAGTTTTACGAATGTTTATACATACGTAATCTATTTCTTCGGCCCGTTGATAGGTGCAACACTTGCAGTGATTGTCTTCAATTTTTTTAATGATATGGATGAGGTCGAAGAAGCTGAATCCAGCGCAGAAACAAATCTTGAAGATTGAAAACATTGCGGTATGTGGGGTGAAGTAATAATAAAAGTAAAGTTCCCACCCTATTTGGCGGGAACTTTTTGTTTTACAATCTAGCCAAGAGGTTTTTATGCCAAAATATATCGCTGCGATAGACCAGGGTACGACCAGTACCCGTTTCATTATTTTTGAACATAGTGGGAATATCGTCGCTGTTGATCAAAAAGAACATAAACAAATTTATCCCAAGCCTGGTTGGGTGGAACACGATCCGCTGGAGATTTGGGAGCGTGTGCAGGAAGTGATAAAAGGTGCGCTTCATAAAAGCGGACTTCAGCCTTCACAGATTGATGCGATTGGAATTACAAATCAACGCGAGACCACGGTAGTATGGGATAAGAAAACAGGCAAGCCTGTTTACAATGCCATTGTCTGGCAGGATACGCGCACGGATGTTATTTGTAATGAATTAGCCAAAGATGGCGGCCAAGATCGCTTACGTGAAAAAACAGGTCTGCCTCTCGCAACTTATTTTTCTGGCCCAAAGATTAAATGGATTCTTGATAATGTAGATGGCGCACGTGTGAAAGCTGAAAATGGGGATTTGTTATTTGGCAATATTGACTCATGGGTTATCTGGAACTTAACAGGCCGCGAAGTTCACATCACTGATGTAACGAATGCTTCGCGCACACTGTTAATGAACTTAAATACTTTGAATTGGGATGAAGAAATCCTGAAGTTGCTTGATATTCCGCATGCGATGTTGCCTGAAATCAGATCTTCTTCGGAAATATATGGAAATGCACGTGGTAAATTGGATGGAATTCCTGTCTCTGGCGACTTGGGCGATCAACATGCCGCATTATTTGGACAAACCTGTTTTACTTCTGGTGAAGCCAAGAATACTTATGGCACGGGTTGTTTCATGTTACTTAATACAGGCGAGAAACCTGTTTCATCAAAAGCGGGTTTGCTCACGACGCTTGGCTATAAAATTGGAAATCAAAAGCCCGTGTACGCGTTGGAAGGTTCCATTGCGATTACAGGCGCATTGATCCAATGGCTGCGAGATAATCTTGGAATTATAGAAAAATCTTCTGATATTGAAGCTTTGGCGAAAACTGTGGAAGATAGCGGGGGAATTTATTTTGTTCCTGCATTTTCAGGATTGTTCGCACCCTATTGGAAGTCTGATGCACGAGGCGCAATTGTGGGGATGACACGCTATGTGAACAAAGGTCATATTGCGAGGGCGGCCTTGGAAGCGACAGCATATCAAACTTGCGAAGTGCTGGATGCGATGGAAAAAGATTCTGGCGTAAAACTCACAACATTGAAAGTGGATGGGGGAATGGTATTCAACGAATTGCTTATGCAGTTTCAAGCAGATATTCTGGATGTGCCTGTGATCCGCCCCAAAGTTGCGGAGACGACTGCTTTAGGCGCAGCATATGCAGCGGGACTTGCAGTTGGCTTTTGGAAAGATTACGATGAGCTGCGCGCCAATTGGGGAAAGGATAAAGAGTGGACTCCGAAAATGGATTCAAAGCTTCGAGAAGGTTTATACTCTGGTTGGAAGAAAGCAGTTACACGTACATTTGATTGGGTGAGTTAATTTTGCCGCAGATTACGCGAATGATCGCGGATTTGATTTTAGAAATACCCACTTCGAGAGGAATCATTGACTGAATTACTTTATAAGCACTTATCTTTTGCTATTATAGGCGCGGCAATGGAAGTACATAATGTTCTTGGTTCTGGTTTTCTTGAAGCAGTGTATCAAGCTGCGCTTGAAAAAGAGTTAAAGCTTCGCGGGATTCTTTTTGAGAGCAAAGTGAAGTTGCCTGTGTCGTACAAAGGTGAGTTGATTGGCGAGTACGAAGCCGATCTTGTGGTTGACGGCAAAATCGTTGTGGAGCTAAAGTCAATTTCCCGATTTAATTCTGCCCATGAAGCGCAAGCCATCCACTATTTGACAGCGACTGGCTTGCAGCTTGCCCTCATCATAAATTTTGGCGCAGGCTCTCTGGAATATCGACGCACAATTAAATCGGAAAAACCAACCAAAAAATCCGCGTCAATCAGTGAAATCCGTGGCAAAAATTCTTTGGACAGACATGAATAGAAACGAAATACTTTCCTCGATTAAACAAAACCCTGAAATTTCTGTACTGATCATTGGTGCAGGGATTAATGGAATTGGTACATTTCGTGACCTCGCTTTGAATGGTGTTGATGTATTACTTGTTGATCGCGGAGATTTTTGTTCGGGTGCCAGTTCGGCTTCTTCGCACATGGCGCATGGGGGCATTCGTTATTTGGAGAACGGCGAGTTTCGTTTGGTGCGTGAAGCAGTGCAGGAACGCAATCGTTTGATCAAGAATGCGCCGCATATTGTCAAACCGCTTCCTACAACAATTCCTATTTTTAAATATTTTTCTGGTTTGTTGAATGCACCGCTTAAGTTTTTAGGTTGGCTCAATAAACCATCAGAGCGTGGTTCTATTATTATTAAACTTGGTTTGATCATGTATGATGCGTATACTGGCCGTTCTGCAAACCGCACTGTGCCAACCCATAAAGTTCTGTCGCGTAGTAATTCTTTGGCAAAATGGAAAGATCTTAATCCAGACATTGTCAATACGGCTACTTATTATGATGGCTTGATCTCGCATCCCGAAAGATTAGCACTGGAACTTGTTTTGGATGCGGAAGCTGATAATCCCAATGCCCATGCATTGAATTATGCCAGCATGACAAAAGGTGAAAAAGATTCAGTCATTTTGCGTGATGAGCTGACTGATGAAACCTATGAGGTAAAACCGAAACTGGTTATTAACGCAGCAGGCGCATGGATCGATTTTACGAATCACAATCTTGGTTTATCCACACGTTATATTGGCGGGACAAAAGGTTCACATCTTGTGTTGGATCATCCCGAATTGCGGGCTGCAATAGGCGGCAGTGAATTTTTCTTTGAGAATAAAGATGGCCGTATCGTGCTGATCTTCCCATTACATGATCGTGTCTTGATCGGTACATCAGACATAAATATTGAGAATCCTGATGAAGCGCGTTGTACAGATGAAGAAGTGGATTATTTTATTGAAATGGTCGCACGCGTGTTCCCATCCATTAAAGTAACTCGTGAGCACATTGTCTTTCGCTTTGCAGGAGTACGTCCATTGGCAAGCAGTGGCGCGACAACCACTGCTCAATACAGCCGCGATCATCATATTGAAGTGTTAAGCGGTGATTGGACTAATTTAAATTATCCAGTCTACTCACTTGTTGGCGGCAAGTGGACTTCGTTCCGTGCTTTTTCTGAACAGGTGACAGATAAGGCATTGGCATTTTTAGGAAAGCCTCGTAAAAAAGATACGCGAGATTTACCGATTGGTGGCGGGCATGGTTTCTCAACAGATGTAAATGAACAAAAACGTCAACTGGATGGTTTTGCCGCGTGGACTGGGGTTGATAAAGAACGTTTGCAGATTTTGTATCATCGGTATGGTTCTCGCACAGAAGCAATGGCAAATTTCATTAAGGGCGCTGTTGATCAGCCGCTTAAATCTCTGCCAGACTATACACAGCGTGAGATCATTTTCCTTGCACAGCATGAAAAAATCATTCATCTTGATGATCTTATTTTGCGCCGCACGCTGCTTGCCATGCTGGGCAAGCTAACAAAACAAAGTATTGAAGAACTTGCCGATGTGTGGGGGAATTCCCTCGGGTGGAATATTGAACAGAAAAATGCTGAAGTAGCTCGTACTCTCCGTTTATTGGCAGACAAGCACCAGGTGCGGTTTTGAGGCGCATGGTAAAATTCTTGTAATGGCTTCCAAACAAAAACTTAAAGTCGATCTTGTCATCCCCATCTTCAATGAAGCGGATGTTGTTGAGAAAACTCACTCGCAAGTTTGTGAAGTAATTGATTCGCTCCCTCACGATTTTAAATTTATTTATATAGACGACGGTTCAAACGACGGGACAGTTGCTGCGCTCCGAAGGATAGCAGGTGCTGACCCACGCATTTCCCTGCTCCAACTCAGCCGCAACTTCGGGCATCAGGCCGCACTGACAGCAGGTATGGACGCTGCGGATGGCGATGTAGTCATCACCATGGATGGCGATGGGCAACACCCGCCCGAGTTGATCCCGAAGATGTTGGGTTTGATAACGCAGGGCTATGATATTGTGCAAACACAGCGTATAGACGATGGGGGAAGCATTTCATTCAAAAAATGGACATCCAATTTTTTCTATCGTTTGATCAATATCATTAGCGGTACGCAGATATTGCAAGGTGCCGCGGATTTTCGTGCGCTGTCTCGTGATGCACTCAATGGTCTGCGCTCTATGCAAGAATATCACCGTTTTTTGCGCGGCATGATCTCATGGATGGGATATTCGAGCGTCATCCTTCCGTATCATGAGCCTGTCCGTATTGCTGGGAAATCGAAATATTCGCTGGGTAAAATGATCCGTCTCGCATCAGATGCTATTTTTTCTTTTTCTCTTGCCCCGCTATATATTGGATTAAGCACAGGCCTGGCGTTTTTCATTCTTGCTATTGCGCAATTGACCTATGTCCTAATATTGTGGCTTACAGGACAAACCGAACGTGTGGTTGCGGGTTGGAGTTCCTTAATGGGCATTTTGTTGATTGCAAGCGGCATTATTATGATCCTGCTTGGTTTTATTGGTGTATATGTTGGATATATATTTCAGGAGGTTAAACGCCGTCCGATTTATTTAATAAAAGGAAAAGAAATTGATAGTAGAGAATAAACCCTTCTATATAACTATATTGCGTCACGGTCAATCAGTGGGCAACCTTGAAGGGCGCTGGCAGGGACAGTCAGAATATCCACTCACAGATACAGGTCGAGCACAGGCACGTGCCCTTGCAGAGCGTTGGAAAAAGGAGGGCAGGAAGTTTGACATCGTGATCGCCAGTCCGCTTGCGCGAACAAAAGAAACAGCTGAAATTATTGCATCTGCATTAGATGTAAAAATTGAATTTGAGCCGTTGTGGCTTGAACGTGATAACGGTGAATTTTCGGGGTTGACCGCAATCGAAGTTCGGCAGAAATTTATACATCCTATATTTAGCAATCCATATGATCCCGTAGGAGTGGCTGGAGAGGGAGATTGGGAACTATTCCTGCGCGCCGGACAGGCATTGCAAAGTTTACTCGAGCGGAAACCTGCAAAATATTTGATCGTGTCGCATGGCGGTTTATTGAATCAATTTATGCATGCGGTAGTAGGTGTGGCGCCGCAGGCGAATAATGCAGGTACACGTTATCGTTTTGCAAATACAGCCTTCGCGCAACTGGTGTATTACCCTAATCAACATCGTTGGGCAATTGATAAACTCAACGATCATGCCCACTGGAATGGTTCAGAAAGTGACTTAGAGAGTACTTAAATATTTTGTTCCAGAGGTTATTTTGCAATCATCGATATCCAACTTGAAATTATCAGAGCGTTTAAATGTAGTGGTATTTGGCGCTGGTGCCATCGGAACCTACATAGGCGGCTCGCTTATTTTGGCGGGCCATAATGTTGTATTTATCGAGAAACAAAAAAAGGTTAGTGAATTACGCGAGCGCGGACTGCGCCTTGATCTCACAATTGATGAAAGAAGAAAACAAGCCCTCCCGAAAGAACATCGGGACAATGTGAGCGGGGTCGATGGGACAAAGGATGCCTTTGTGATCGAATCGCGTTCTTTTGTAATTGAGCCGTCGCTGGAAGATGCTTTAAAGTTTGGCCCTTTTGACGTGGCACTCTTTGCACTGAAATCATTTGATACAGCCGCAGCATTGGATGGAATGAAGCCATTTGCTGAAAGACTTCCACCTATCTTGTGCCTCGCTAATGGCGTTGAAAATGAACAAACGATTGCACGTGCATTAGGCCCAGATAAAGTAATTTATGGCACAGTAACCACGGCGATCAGCAGTAGAGGCGCAGGCAGTATAGTGTTGGAGAAATTGCGCGGCGTGGGAATCGCAGCTGGGCATCCACTCTCAGAAAAGCTTGTTACCGCATTTAATGGTGCGTATCTTAAATGCCATTTATATCCAGATGCGCATAGCATGAAGTGGTCAAAGATGTTGACCAATCTCATTGCCAACCCTACCTCGGCAATTTTGAATATGACCGTTGCACAAATTTTTGCAAACAAGAAGTTATATAAACTTGAAATTGAGATGTTGAAGGAATGCCTGGCGGTGATGAAAGCCCAAAACCTTGAAGTGTTTGACTTACCAGGCACTCCCGTCAAAGCATTGGCATTCGCTACAAAATTACCTCTCTGGCTATCAAAGCCTTTCGTCTCACGGGCTGCAAGTAGTGGACGTGGTGGAAAGATGCCATCTTTTCACATAGATTTATACTCTTCGCGGGGCCGGGACCAAAGTGAAGTGGAATATTTGCATGGAGCAGTTGTTCGTGAAGGGAAGGCGCGCGGTGTTCCCACACCTGTCAATGAATTGCTTACGAATACACTATTGGCTTTAACCAAAAAAGAAATTCCTTTGGAAGAATATGCCAACCAGCCTGAGAAATTGCTCAGGGCGTTAACAGGTTTACTGGTTGCAAGTTGAAAGGTTTTAACCTGCAACCTGTAAACCTTCCAACATCTAAACGGAAATTATGACAATAAAAATCATCGAACAAAAAAAAGAAGTCGAACTCCATCTTCCTGATGGAAGCATTCTTTCGGGCCCACGTGGAACACAAGTAGGGGAGTTTCTGAAAAAAGTCAAAGATGATTTCAGTGCCCCTATTGTTGCTGCGATCATTAACAACGGAATTCGTGAACTCACTTATCCAATTGAAATCGAATCATATTGCACACCGATTACGATGGATACAGCTGATGGCGCACGCATCTATCGCCGTTCGCTTGTCTTTTTGCTCGAAGTCGCTTTTGCCGATCTCTTTCCCAACAGCAAATTGACCATTGATCATTCTCTTTCATCAGGTGGATTTTATTGTCAGGTTACAGACCGTGACGAATTAACACAAAATGAACTTTCTTCTCTGAAAACACATATGGAAACGCTTGTAAAGGAAGATCATTTGTTTGGGCGTAAACAAGTTCCTCGTCAGGAAGCAATTGAATACTTTGAGAAACTTGGATATAACGATAAAGTCCGTTTGCTCACATATCGTCAAAAAGATTACCTAACGCTTTATAGCCTTGGGGATCGCATGGATTATCTTCACGGTTATATGGTTCCCTCTACAAGTTATTTGCGTTGGTTTGAACTCAAACTTGCCGAAGGTGGATTCATTGTTCAATTCCCGCGGCGTCATGCGCCCACACAGTTGGAACCGATAGGTGATTACCCAAAACTTATCAGCGCTTTTCGTCAATATGGTGATTGGTTAACACGCCTTAACATTGACAGTGTCGGTGCGCTCAATGACGCAATTGAATCTGGACGTGCTGATGAAATCGTACTAGTCTCTGAAGCGCTTCACGAACAAAACGTTGCGGACATTGCACAACAGATCGCGCAAAAAAATTCCCGTATCATTCTAATTGCTGGCCCATCTTCTTCAGGCAAAACAACTTCATCGCGCCGCCTCGCGATCCAACTGCTCGCGCGCGGTGTCTCTCCATTTCCACTTGAACTTGATAATTATTTTATTGACCGTGCAAACACACCTCTCGATAAATTAGGCAAGCCCGATTATGAATCCATAGAAGCGTTAAACCTCACACTTCTTGCGCAGGATATCGAAAAACTTCTCAGCGGAGAAAAAACCCAATTGCCGCGTTACAACTTCCTGACGGGGATGAGCGAAGCAGGAGATGTGATCCAATTAAAAGATCATCAGCCATTGATCCTTGAAGGCATTCATGGGATGAACCCCCGCCTCATTCCTGACCGTTGGTCTGGTGCAGCGTTTCGAGTTTACGTCTCCGCTTTGACTCAGATCAACCTAGACCGCCACAATCGAGTTTCCACTACTGACACACGTTTGATCAGACGTATGGTGCGCGACGCACGTGAGCGCGGATATTCTGCAACGCAAACCATCTCAAACTGGGAATCTGTTCGCCGTGGTGAAAAGCTGCACATCTTTCCTTATCAGGAAAATGCGGATGTGATGTTCAACTCCGCGCTTGTGTATGAACTCGCCGCACTCAAACCTTTGGCTGAACCGTTACTTCGTCAAGTACCATACAATGTTCCTGAATTCATCGAAGCCCGCAGACTACTTGCTTTTCTGGAATGGTTCCTGCCATTGGATGCAAGTGCAATCCCTGGCAATTCCATTGTGCGTGAATTTTTGGGTGGATCGAGTTTGAAGGGTTTCAAGATTTGGAGAGGGTAGATTAAATGTAGAACTCCGAGTTTTTGCGAAGCACCCTGTGGGTAAAAACTCGGAGTTCTTTTATCTTTTAGATAACTCACTGCTTAATAAGTAATGATTATCTATTTGCTTTTCCATAATAATCATTTGACAGTTCCTGGGGTTACGCAATCTTTCAAATTCCTCAACACTCCAATGGAACCATCTCATTAGGAATAACCTGATCGTCAATCCATGAGAAACGATTAATACATTTTCTGGATAGTTATGTTTTTCAAAATCCCTGTGCATGGTGTCCATAAAAGTTGTAACTCGGTCATAGACATCGGCACCCGATTCGCCGTCGGGGAGGCGGAAATAGAATGTGCTGAAGTCATCTCTTGCTTTCATGATCCCCATGTTTTCATCAGGATGCCTTAAGTGGCCCCAATCCTGTTCGCGAATTCTTGGGTCTTCGATGGCCTTTGCTACATTCTTATCTATTGATTCGCGAATATGTTCAAAAGTTTCGCGTGCTCTAAAAAATGGAGAAAAATATACATAAATTGACTCATCGCTAATCAGTGATTTGATTTCTTCCCCAGCTTGCCTGGCTTGAGAAATGCCTTGCTCCGTCAATTTCAGAGCGTAGTCTGGTGTGGTCTCATACAAGGAATTATCAAAGTTTCCTTGAGATTCTCCGTGACGAATGAGGATAATTCTTTTTGGCTTCATAGAAAACTAATTTATTCTTTTAAGATTGCTTCGATCTGTCCCAATTCATCACTTGAAAAATCAAGTCGTTTCAAAGTTCCTACGGCATCCTCGATCTGTTCCACTTTGCTTGCCCCGATCAAAACGGATGTCATGGTTTCGTGCCGCAAGACCCAGGCCAAAGCCATTTGAGCCAATGTCTGCTCGCGGGATTTGGCAAGCTCGTTTAATTTTTTTACTTGATCTAATTTGTCATCTGTGATTTGGGCAGGCTTTAGGAAGCCGTGTGCTTTAGACGCGCGTGAACCTTCAGGAATGCCACCAAGGTATCTATCCGTGAGTAAACCCTGTGCAAGGGGAGAGAATGGAATACATCCAATGCCTTCTTCTTTGAGTACGGTGAGCAAGTCATCTTCCACCCAACGATTGAACATGCTGTAAACAGGTTGATGAATTAAACAAGGTGTGCCGAGTTCTCGCAGAATTTTTGCGGCTTCGCGTGTTTTGTCCGCTGGATAGTTTGAGATGCCCACATACAGCGCCTTGCCACTGCGAACGACATGATCAAGCGCACGCATCGTCTCTTCCAGCGGAGTATCAGGGTCAGGGCGGTGATGATAGAAAATATCCACATAATCCAAGCCCATGCGTTTGAGGCTTTGGTCGAGGCTCGAGACTAAATATTTTCGTGACCCCCATTCTCCATACGGCCCTTCCCACATCCAATAGCCTGCTTTGGATGAGATCACTAACTCATCACGGTATGGCTTTAAGTCCTTTGCCATGATTTGACCAAAGGTCTCTTCAGCCGAGCCAGGAGGCGGACCATAATTATTGGCAAGGTCAAAATGAGTGATACCCAGATCAAAGGCGCGTAAGACCATCGCGCGGCTGTTGCTGAATGTATCTACACCGCCGAAGTTGTGCCATAAGCCGAGCGAAACGGCAGGGAGTTTAAGTCCGCTGCGGCCAGAACGGTTGTAACGCATGGATTGATAACGGGAATCTAAGGGTAGGTAATTCATATTTTTCCTGATAAAAGAATTTTATTTATTATGCTTTTTGTAATGTTCCAAAACAACTCGGCATCACCTCTAACTAATTTTATGCCATGCGAAAGTTCTTTGTATGGGTGAATATAATTTCTATAATCTCTGAGAACTTCTCCTACGTCCTTTGCGGTTTGTGTGACCCAACCAATTTCGTGAGCTACGTCAATATAATTTCTTAAAGTCCATTCTTGCAAAGGTAAAACTTTAGATGTTTTTTTATCGATTGGAGCACTGGCTGAATTGATTACCTTTGTTTTATCCGATAAAGAATTTATTTTTGCTAAGAGTATTGCTTCAAGCATTCCACCCATCATAACTGTCGCAGAAAGTGGAGCATCAGCCTTTATGCATTTAATGCATTCGTCCCATCTGCTTATCAAAATTGCTATCATTTTAGGGTCTTTAATTAACAAATCAAAATTTGGGGCATTATCAGATACATCGTTCTTTGAGCTTAATGCTTCATAACTTAAGATGTTATCTGCTCTAACTTTTATTAATCCCTCTCGAACCGCTTTTAATTTAGGAAAATAAACTTCTCGGCTTGTGCTTTTTTCACATGCTTCCAACAAGAATTTGTAAATTTCGTTTACGTTTAATAAAATGGAGTCGTCAAGCTTTAACTCAGGTCGCAGACTCATAAACCAGGATAAAGCTGTTGCTTTTATTAAGCTTTTTTCTTCTTGTGAGCGTACTTGTATTGAGCTTCCTTTTTTTAGCACTCTCTTAAGAGATTCAATCTGATTAATTGCTGTTTCAATCGAATCCATTATTTTTTTCTTTTACTAACATTTTTAGTTGGTTTCGATGTCGATTTAGATTTTTTAGCAGTTACATTACTTTGGGGAAGCGTCATTGCCACAAGGTTTTCGCCTACAGTGTTAATTTTGTAAGCACCCCTTTCCCCTGCTTTATCTAATAATCCATTAGTTGCAGCATTACGTAAGGTTTGGTTCGGATCTTTAAGCCTCTCCCTAGGCGCAAGTCGTGTCGCGTCTTGAAGAATTTCACTGCTTATCGCTTCTTTTCTTTCATTGCTTGGAGCTTCAAATTTATAATAATATGCAACTGTTGCTGCAAATTGCATATCCGATGTAGGCTTTTTGGTATTTACAAAGCTTTTCAGGTCAATAACTGAGCCTGGTTGCGTTTGTTGGGTATCCGCAGCATTTGATCCCTGTGATTGGGGAAGAAATTGCATTGAATTGACACTCTGTATTTCTAAGCCTAGTTTTTCTCTAGCCCACCTTATAATTCTCTCTTGATCACTTTTTTCGAAATTTTCCAGTGCTGTTACAAGAATTCTGACTGCTTCTAAATCATCATTTGGTTGAGACATGTGACCTCCTAAATCGTTCTACATAACATTTTAATGACTTGATTTAATTATAACAAACTTCAATCTCGTTATATATGGATTCCATTATTCTTCTTGTTCTACTTTCAAACCGTCTACATCATAATAACGTGCTGCGCAATTCTCAGAGAATTGAGTCCAGCCTATGCCTCTTGAACCGAACATATCGCGAGTTTGGATTTCGCCTGTATCTATCACGGGGACTTCAATCAGCATGATTCCTTGAGATTTAGCTTCCTCGATGATCGCGTCACGCTCATCCCATATTCGGGCGCGATAGACGAATCCGTTTAATTCATTGGATATAACTTTGATACTGCGCGCTGTATATGCAAGCCCTGTAAGCATAACAAATACAGATGCCAGAATAATCCATTTACTTGTAATTCTTTCAGCAGTCCATGTTCCTGCAATCCATGCCATGATTGCCAGCCCGAGAAGCAATATAAACCGTGACAATGATTGACTGCGTGCCTCTGGGATGGAACTGTAAAAATATGCGGTAGGTGCTTGGATGGCAACAATGAGAATGTATGTGATGAGGGCAGTAAATGCTAATAGAATGGCAACCCGCTTCAAAGTTAAGTTTGATACGCTACCGTTTGTTGAAAGAATCGCCAGTGTAAACATCATCCCCATAAAAATTAAATGAGGCAGTGGCAGACCTCTCAATGAAAAATTGATGAAGTCGAATGCATGGCGTAAAGAAACAATGGGAACGGCGAGTGGATTATTTTGCTTTACGCCCATATCTTCCAGCCGTATGTTCGATGGGGAGATGATCAGCGTGATCATGCCAAGCAAAAGGAAGAGCCATGCAATAAACAGAGTTTGAAATGATCTTCTCGCCCAAACTTGATCTTTCTTTTTAAAATACCAAACTGTAATTGATAAAATGGTTGTGCCGCTAAATAGTAATGTGCTGCTGATCTCACCCAAACCTGCCGCCAGGAAAGCCAGTGGTGCAACAATATAGTTTACCCAGCGCACAGGTGTGTCGCGAGTCATCTGGTGAGTGATAAAGCCAAGAATCAAAAGCCAGAAAATGATCGCGGTGCTGTAAGGAAGCACGCCAGAACGCCAGTATAAAATTTGAAAACGCTGCGGGGAAAGATAGAGATTGTAATAAAGCAAAAGACCAGTACCAAGCAAAAGCGCACTTAAAGGAATGGGTTTTATCAGGCTTGAAAGATTCCAAAAAATCCAGAATAATGCACCCAGCCAAAGAACAATGGTTATCGTGGCAACCATTTGATTGCCAAACATACCAAATATATTTTCTGTCAGTGCTGAAAACAAAGTCAGTGAATAACGATTGGATGAATAGCCTGTTGATTCAATGTCAAAATATTGCAGTGTAGCTCCCACTGTACCAAGACTGCGCGCATCGGCGCTGTAGCACCAATCATCTGCCCAATAGCGATTGTAGAAACCGAGATAGGCAAGTAAAGCCAACCCGGCAAGTACAACAACGTTTCCAAGAATGAATGTTAAAGATGGAAGTCTCTTAAGCATTTATACAAAACCCTGTTCGATCAAACTTTCAGCCATTGAAAGAATCGCTTCGTCTGCCGAGCGCGGTTTCCACTTAAGGATGCGTTTACTTTTTTCATTGGAGAGTTCATAATCCCAATCGAGGTCGCGAATGACGAGACCGATCTTTTTATCAAACAATGCAAGAACGCGAACGAGAAAACTTGGAAATTGAATTCTGGGAATTTTTTTATATCCACGGCCCGCATATTCTTTATGTAGAATATCTGCCATTTCTTTGATCCAAATTGCATCAGTAGGGCAGGCAAAGCGATTGCCTGCGGCTTCAGGTATTGTCATGGCAAGAATAAGCGCGGCGGCTACATCACGCACATCTACCAGCCCCATTTTGATTCGCGCAACTCCTGGAACTTCACCACGCATAAAAATACGAATTATTTCTGCGGAAGTGGGAAAGTTTTTGTTAAGAATAGGGCCGAAAATTAGTGGCGGATTGATAGTTGCCATTTCCATTTTATTTTTGTTTTCAACACCATTGATAAAGTTCCATGCTTCACGTTCCGCAAGCGTTTTGCTCTTTGAATAAGCACCGATATTATTTTCAATGATGGACCAATCATCTTCAGTAAAAGTTTTATTCTCTCCACTGTGCCCTGCAGAAATCGCTGCATTGGATGAGATGATCACAACGCGTTTTATTTTCGCATCATGCGCGGCACGCAGCACACGCTGAGTCCCTTGCACGGCGGGGATGATCAATTCGTTTTCATCTTTTGGTGCAAATAATGGAAATGGCGATGCGATGTGCAAAACATATTCGATACTTTTCATCGCTTCAATCCACCCTGCATCCTGTTCCAAATCTGCAGAGATGATCTCCAACCGATCATTTGCCTGTACGTGTTTTGAAATTGTCTCGCGGACTTCAGTCTCACGAGATAGAGTCCGCAAGGTGGCGCGGACCTTGTAACCCTGTTGAAGAAGTTGAATGATCGTATGCAGCGCGACGAATCCGCTGGCGCCGGTGACGAGAATAGGCTTGGATGTAGGTGGCATGGTTAGAAGAGTCCTTTGATCAAGAGATATGTAAGTACGCCGAATGCACTGCACGCGAAGTTGACCCAGTCATTATTCAACCATGTCCAGCCGCGGATGTGAACTGTCTGTGTGCCGCATGTATGCAACGGATGTTGCTCAGTCTCTTTATTGTCCTTGGGGCAAAAGTACATGGCTTGCACTGTTGCGCCGATGAAAGAGTCAAAGAGTGAGCCAGCTAACCCTGAGAAAGTAATCAGTAGGAACAGTGACCAGTTATCAGTTAGGAGAGATGCGATGAATGCAATTAATGCAGAGCCTGCTAATGATGCGAGCGTACCGATTAACGAGATTCCGCCTGAAGTACCTTTTTCCACAACTTTTTTTAAATTCGTGATGATGCGAGGCGGATTCGGATTCAACACTCCTAATTCAGTTGCCCATGTATCAGCATTGACCGCGGCAAGAGATGCGGCGAAGCCGAGCCACGGCCAGGTTTCATTTGGAAAGAAAAAATGAAGTGTAGCAAAAAGAGCAGCGACTCCACCGTTGCCAAAGACCTGACCTGCATCACGTTCACTACCTTTTGAAAACTTTTCGTCGAGACCTTGTTTACGTTTTTTGAATGCACGGCTCAATGCAGAAGATGTAATAAAAAATGTGAGCAATAAAATTGCCCATTGCCATCCGCCAATGCCAAAAATGATCGTGCCTGTGAAAGCTGCTGCGTAGGCTCCGCTTTTATTCAGGCTGTGCACACGGTAAGCGAGATAGGCGATGGTAATGGCGAGGAAGAAACCGAGGAGAAGTTGCATGTGGGTTTGAAGGTTAGCAGGTTGAAGTTGAAGGTTGGAAGGTTTTAACTTGCAACTTTTAAACCTGTAACCTTCAGCCCTCTACACAGGTGTTGTAACTATAAATAAAACTGCGAGCAGAAATAATAGACTCGTTAACATGCTTGAACACCACACGATAAACGCCAGCACGCGTTCTTTATCCCACCGATAAAAATATAAGCCTGCAATCCAGCCTGCAACGGAAAGTAAAAGGCTGGCCACGGGAAAGATAATTAATTGTGAAGATGGAACGGTTTCAAGTGCGCTTCCAATGAATTGCGGACCAAGTGCAACGCGCGATGTGGATGGGATAATAAGACTCGCCCAAATGAATAAGCCGAGATTCAGGAATAAAGTAGTCAGCCATAAATAACGAGCAAGACCGCTTTGCCATGCTTGTGTGACCACAAAAGATGGGTAAACAGATTTTGCGTCTGCGGGGGTCGTGCTGCCCAATTCGGTTGCTCGTGCAAAAGTTTGCATAAGCGCTACAGGATTTTCAGGGGAGATTACAAAGACACGTTTTGCAGTTGCAACGAGTAAAAGTTTTTTTGCGTCAGCGGCAAGAAATTCTGCTACGCCAAGATCGGGATGGCGGCGGATGCCTAATAATCCGCCGGGGATTGGTAATGGAGGCAATGAGACGGGATTGGTGAGATCATCTGCGTAGCGAATCCATTCTATGTCTGTGAGGGGAATATCTTCCACACGTAAGCCCCAGCTTATCGAAAGACTATCTCGATCCAGATGATAATCTGCGCGCCATAATGAGTAGGCACGATATACAAAAAATGAGATCGGCGTAAATGATGCGAGAGCGATGATCAGTGAAATTAAAAAAGCTGGGCCAACATCTGCGCGGGTAAGATTAATGAATCCGATACTCGCGATCACCGCGAGTACAAGAATAATAATGCCGTGAATGATCAGGCCACGTCGTTTGGGTGGGGGGAAATGTCCAAGATTCATAATGTTTGGCTACATAACATCTTTGATTTTTAAAATGACATCTATATAGGGAATCAAAAGATTTTTATCAGCCTTGCGTGATTTCAATTCTACCATTCCCTCTTTTAGATTCTTTTCCCCAACCGTGATCCTAAGCGGACAGCCGATCAAATCTGCATCGTTGAATTTGACACCTGCACGTTCGTCACGGTCATCGAATAGGGCGGTGATGCCTGCATCTTGTAGTTTGACATAAAGTTCTTCAGCTTTGGCACGCGTATCCATTTCCCTGCCAGGGACTTGCATGAGATATACGTCAAATGGTGATGCGGATTTTGGAAATGCCAATCCTCTTTCATCGTGATGAGTTTCAGCTAGAGCGAGCAGAATATTCTCAAAATAAAATTCTTGGCGTGTAGCCAATAAAGATGTTTTTAGTTCTGAAAGTTGATTGCCACAATGAATACATATATCGTTTTGATTTGCGAGTATTAGATCTGTAATAATCTCAGCGGAATAATCCCTTCCGCAATTTGTATTCAATAAATGATAGCCTGACTCGTTTGCACCCGCTACCAGATTTGGTGATAGTGGGATGATGTCATCTACGACAATTATTGCGTTTGTTAATCCAACAGGTGACGCGTATCCAGCAACCGCATCTACGTTGATGATTTCTTCGGTTGTCGCCAAACGGAATTCACCAATTGTATTCTTGAGCTTTGCTTCACTAAGGGTCATGTCACCGCGCACAACGACGAAGATGAATTGATTATCTGATGTTCGCGTGTACATCAGGGCTTTGGCTGTTTTTTCTTTGGGGATATTTAAAAAATTGGCGAGTGATTCGATGGTGTTGCAATCAGGCGTTGACACTTTTTCAAGTGGAAGCTGTTCATCTTCCGAGAAGGGCGTTTTCTTAAATTGTGCGAGTTCTTTATGTTCTGTATATTTGCACGATGAACAATGGATAACTTCTGTTAAACCTGTTGATAGCGGATAGAAGGTTTCGTTTTCATTTGAAATTATTGAAAGAGACAGGAGTGAAAAGAAAGAAGGGTTACCAGATAAATTTTGTAATCTTTCAATTACTTGTTTACCAAGAGGCAGCATTTCATTTTCACGTGTAATATACCCCGCGCGGACAAGCCAGCCGAAGCCTTGAGTCCGCATGTTGGATGGGAAGTTTCGTTGAGTTTGGATTTGTAGATCGCGATATTTCATGGGCTTGAGAGGGTGCGCCGCGCCTGATCGTGTAGATAATCTAATTAATTATGGATTGATCCACCCTGAGAAAGAGTCTTTCTCAAAACTAGGGTTCGATTTTCTTTTTTCTCATTATCTTTTGAGTAGATTCGATCATAGGCGTAGGTTCGGGAATAGGAATTGAAATGGCGTTCTGGGCGATGGACTCTGCTGCAGCGGCCTCTGAAGGCGTGGACTCGGGAGCAGGCTCAAGGTCCAGTTCGACCGTTTCTTCCATCCGAATCTGGCCTCGTAGAAATGCGCCTTCTTCCGTTACGAATGCTGTGGTGACCACATCTCCCCAAACACGGCCTGAAGAGCGGATCTCCAATTTTTGAGTTGTGATATTGCCACGCACTGCACCAGCCACAATGACCGTGTTGGCGCGGACATTCTGGCAGGTGACGCGCCCAGTCTCGCCAACGACCAACATGCCGCGCATGGCAATCTCGCCTTCAAATGCGCCTTCAATGCGGACGCCGCCTGAGCCGTTGATGCTGCCGTGCCAGACCACGCCTGAACCAAGCACGGAGGTAATGCGCTCCACGGCTTGAACAGGTTGGGAGGATGATTCAGTGGGGGTGGTGTTGCGTTTGAACATGTGGAGTCAATTTTACCTTAAAAGATTAGGACGCTGATTTTGCAAATCAACGTCCTAATTACCGATTACTACTTAATCTGAATTATTCGCTCTTCTCTTCTTTCGCACTCATCTGTACGCCGACGGTATTAAAACCAGAGTCAACATATAACACTTCACCAGTAATACGAGTGGACATATCAGAAGCAAGGAATACAGCTGAGTTGCCGACATCTTCGATAGTTATATTCTCGCGCATCGGTGACATATCTGCGAAATGTTTGTACATATCACGGAAACCGCCTACGCCTGCTGCTGCCAACGTACGGATCGGGCCAGCCGAAATCGCATTGACACGAATCTTTTGTGGGCCAAGGTCATAAGCCAGATAACGAGTCGAAGATTCCAATGCAGCCTTTGCCACACCCATCACGTTGTAATGCGGCGCAACTTTCACTGAGCCGTAATAAGTTAAACACATCACCGAAGCGCCAGGATTGAAATAAGGCAGGAAGGCATTGGTCAACGCGACGAATGAAAACACGCTGATGTCCATCGCGGTCTTAAATCCCTCGCGGCTGGTTTCGTGATATGGCTTGCTTAATTCTTCGCGCCCCGCAAATGCGATCGAATGAACAAGCACATCGATCTTGCCAAAATGTTTTCCAGCTTTTTTTGCTACCAAAGCGATCTGGTCATCTTTGGTCACGTCACATTCTTCGACCCATTTGCAGTCTACTTGCTCGGCCAATGGCTTGACACGTTTCTCAAGCATTTCGCCCGCATAACTAATTCCGATATTCGCACCTTCACGTTTGAAAGCCTGTGTGATGCCCCACGCAATCGAACGTTCATTTGCAAGACCAAAAATTAAAGCATTCTTTCCTTCAAGTAATCCCATTGTTAATCTCCTCTTATATTTGTCGTTGCGAGGAGGTGTTCGCCCCGACGAAGCAATCTCCTATTTGCTAGGGGATTGCTCACCTGCACTGGCGTGCGGCGCAAGTGTCGCCAAAGTACGGCTCGCAATGACATGATTATTTACTAAAAATCTCCAGGGCTTGGATAACCATGGCTCTGGTGTTTTGTTTAAACCCACGCGAGGGCCAATCGTCACGCTTTTATTTGGGATGACTTGCCCCGCTTCGATCCATAAGCTGGAATTTGCTTCTGTCAAATTGACATTGTTCTCGCTTTTGGTGATTCCTAGCGCCTGAGTCAGTTTTCCAGGACCAAAAGTATCACGTCCGCTGCGCCTCTCCATAATCACATCCACGCCCTCAATCGGCTGTATCGCGCGGATCAACACCGCTGCAGGGAATCCTTCTTTTTCTGTGACCACATTCAACATCCAATGATTGCCATAGGTAAAGTAAATATATGCATGTCCCGCAGGACCAAACATTGGAGCTGTGCGTGGTGTGAGACCTGCTTTTGCGTGGCAAGCCAAATCCGTTTGACCAATATAGGCTTCTGTCTCAGTGATCAATCCCACAAGTTTTTGTCCATCCAGAATCCGAACCAAACGTGCACCGATTAATTCACGTGCAACAATCAATGTGGGGCGGTTGTAGAATTTAGCTGGGAGAGGGGAGTTAAAAGATTTAACCACAGAGTTCACAGAGAGCACGGAGATTTTTAAAAAGGTTTAATTTGCGAGCCGTTTAATGCCACCATGTTTGAGCATTTTGACATTAAAGTTAAAAAGCAAGCCTAACTTGCAACTAGATATTTTTAGATAGGAGAGCAATTGAGCCTCATGGATTCCTGCAAGGCTTTCGACTGATTTAATTTCAACGATTACGGCATCGTTTACAAGTAAATCAAGTCTGTAACCACAATCAAGCTTTACATCCTTATAAGTCAAAGGTAGTGGAACTTCCTGTAGTGCCTCGTACCCTTGTTGTAGTAACTCATATCTCAAACATTCCCGATAAGCAGACTCCAGCAAGCCAGGACCTAGATGACGATGAACTTCAATTGCTGCGCCGATGATGGCTTCAGTGATTTTGTTTAATTCATCCATGCTTAATTGTTTCATCTTTTCCTCCTTGCTATTCACCTATGTTTATTATAGCAATATGCCAAACTCATCAGACTCAACTCCAAAAACTCTGTGATCTCCGTGTTCTCTGTGGTGAATGCTCTTTGACGATATGCTAGAAACTACTTAAATCTTGTATCGCGTTGAAGCGTCAACTTCAATCCCTCTTCCAATTTGACTGAAGGTGTAAATCGTAATTTCTCTTTTGCGAGATTTAAATCCGCTTTCATGCGTGAGACGCCGCCTGAAGTTTGATTATTTTGAACCAAATTGGCTTTACTGTTCGTCACGTGCAGCACAACACGGACTAAATCTTTTATCGCAGTCTCTGCCCCTGAGCCAACGTTGATGACTAAATTATTAATGTTCAGGGCAGTGGACGCAGCCACCATTGCCTTGACCACATCATCTACATAAATGTAATCGCGGGTCTGTGCTCCATCGCCATGTGCGACCAACGTCCCACCGCGTAGTGCTTGACGAAGATAATGCGGTACCACCGGTGGATGCGACGGCGGCAAATGTTGACCTGGCCCATATGCATTGAAGATCCGCAAGCTGACAGTTTCTATACCCCATAATCCGCCAATCGTGCGGACGTAATATTCGGCTGCGAGTTTGGAAACTGCATAAGGGGAGCGTGGATTCGGTGTGACATTTTCTTTAAGAGTCTGTTCGTTGAGGTCACCATACACCGCACCTGAGGATGCCAATACTACACGCTTCACACCTACATCGCGGATGGCCTCCATAAGCGCCACTGTGCCGCCTACGTTGACCGCATTGTAATCTCGTGGATATAGTATCGATTCTGGTACTGAAACACGCGCTGCGAGGTGATAAACAACATCCACATCTTGAAGTAAAGTCCACAACTTGGGACGGTCACTCACATCTCCGCGCGTAAAGTGAACATCGGATACGAGAGCCTGAGGGTCGCCAGTGGACAAGTCGTCGAGACCGCGCACTTGATGTCCCTCTTTGGCGAGGTGATTTGCAAGAGAAGAGCCAAGGAATCCAGCTGCCCCAGTGATTAAGAATTTCATATTGGGGAATTATACTGCTTGTTCTGTGAAAGGCAAATTTATATTTACTTGAGTGCTTCTGCGCAATATTGCTAATTGAAGTAGATACCTATTTTTTATCTATCGATTCTTTTGTGCCAGAAATTTTTTCTCCAGATAATATCTCAATCATACTTTTTAATCTTTCCTCATCGTTTCTTTCACTAGTGGCAATTAATCCAACTTTTTCGACTACTCCTTCAAATATCTTGTCGCTAAAACTGCCTACGAATGCAAATAGAGATAATATCTCTGGCTTTATTTCAATATTTATGTTTTGAGGGGTAGCGGCACCAATTAAGATCAAGCCAGATACTGCGACCAGATAAGTTACTACCCCCATTATTATTCCTACCAGTGGCCTTGCCCAAGCTCGACGCAACTCTCTATCGATGTTAATAGCGTCATCTTTCTTGTAATATCTATAAAGCATATTGGCTGCGCTGCCAATAGCGCTCCAAAAAACTATAGAAATCGGTACGTTTAACCAAGGTATTACGGACTCGGTTGACCATATCTGTGAACCCATAATTATTGCTGCTGTTATCCCGCCAATAAAAATTAAGAAGACAATATAAGCACGAATCTGCAAAGCTTTTTCCTTTATGTTAAGCTGTCGAGCTTGTTCTTGAATAAAATCTTCATTACGAAATTTTTGTGCTAGAGCGGCAGACTTCTGGGAATCGGCCCACATTACTTTTAGCCTAATAAGACCTAATTCAGTTTTTATATGTGCTAATTGCTCAGTAGGTAACGGTTTCTTTGCTGTTGAAGCGAGTAACTTCTTTTGAGCTGACCTGTAAAATATAAATACCTGTTCTATTAAGGCGTGGTCATTAATTTTCACAGCACCCTCTGCAAGCTTATTTATTTCGTCTGTTAAATGACTAACAGTTTTACTAATATTGCTACTTGTATTGAGAGGTGGAAAATCATCTTTTAGATTTTTTACCCTTTCTTGAAATTCGGCTTCTGCCTCTTTTTGTATATTGGCTTCTGATGCCACTTTCTCTGCTATCTTTTTGACTACTAGTGATAATCCGAAAACAGGATTAGCCAATGTCGCAAGTGCAACATCTAGAACTTCGGGCGTTAATTTTTGTATGTTTTTTAATATTTTCAACTTTGATTCTGGTTTTTCGATCATGATCTAACCTCCTAATTATCAAGAATAATACAATTTGAACATATAATTACCAATAAATTGTAACAGATTAAGCAAAACCACCTCAATTAAGAGATGGTTTTCTAATTATTATCTTCTTTTTCTTGGAGCTAAATTATTTCTGCCATAACTCTTCGGCGTGGCAGCGGGGCGCGGTGGGCGGCGAGAGTCATCTCGGGGGGCGCCTCTGCCTCGAGGACCAGAATCAGTTTTCGGTGGGGCGGGAGCCGTGTAGTCGAATCCATCGAGCGTCTCTCGTTTAAGCGGACTTCCCATAATGCGTTCTAGAATCCGAATCATGTCGTTATCTTCACCAGTGACCAAAGTGAATGCGTCGCCTGTGCGTTGTGCACGGCCAGTGCGTCCAATTCTGTGAATGTATGCATCGGCGGTATCGGGCATGTCATAGTTAATAACATGTGAAATGCTTTCAACATCCAAGCCGCGCGCAGCAATGTCAGTAGCAACCATGATCTGATGTGTGCCATCTTTGAAACCTTTAAGCGCAGACTGGCGTTGTCCCTGCGAACGATCACCATGCAAACTCGTGACCTTGTGCCCCGCGCGTTCAATTTGTTGCGTTACTTTTTGTGCGCGATACTTTGTGCGTGCGAAAATCAATACAGAACTCGTATCCGTTTTCTTAAGCAACGCCAGTAACAACTGAGATTTCAAATGCGACGGCACAGGATACAACGCGTGCGTCACCGTATGTGCGGGGCGGCTAATGCCCATCGCGATCTTCTGCGGATTCTTAAGTGTGCTTGTTGCAAGAAATTCTACTTCACCGGGGAACGTTGCCGAGAACAACATGGTTTGTCTTTGCGCGGGCAGCGCTTTGATGATGCGTTTCACATCGGGCAGAAAACCCATGTCGAACATGCGGTCGGCTTCATCAAGCACAAGAATTTCAACTTGACCCAAACGTGCAAGGCCTTGATTGACGAGGTCTAGAAAACGACCTGGGCAAACGATCAGGATTTCTGCACCATCACGCAGTGCCTTGACTTGAGGCGCGGGTCCGACTCCGCCGTAAATGGTTGCGCTGCGGAGGCGAGTCCCAGCTGACAGCGCCTTCACGACATCGTGAATTTGCTCAGCCAGTTCGCGCGTCGGCGTGACGATCAACGCGCGGCTTACATTGCGCGGACCATCGAGTAGTTTGTTTAAGATGGGGAGGACAAATGCGGCTGTCTTACCTGTACCTGTTTGTGCCGTTCCGATAATGTCTCGCCCACGAATCGCTGCTGGAATGGCAGCCTCTTGAATTGGCGTGGCGGTATCATAGCCCGCCTTTTTGATTCCAGCCATCAGGCGAGAATCGAGATTAAATTGTTCGAAGTTCAAAATATTCCTTTTCTTCAGAAGTCTATCAATGTTGGGAAAATGAGCGAGTGCCCAGATAAAAACAGCGCGGACTGCTGATATAAGTGAGTCAGCAGATTTTGTAAATCAGGGACTCTATAAATTAGTTGTAAGAGGATTATAGCACTGAAAAGACACGACACGGAAATGTAGGTCATGTTTTCAACATGACATTATCGTTATTGTAAAGTCACGCTTCAAGCGTGACCTACAGGACGTGTTGCCTTAAGCAAGAAATAGCACCGCTACTCCAACGATTGCGAGCAAAGTCCCTGCAATGGCTTGCCAACTCACTTTTTCCTTATATACAAAGTGACTGATCGGAAGGATGATCACTGGCGGAAGTGCCATCAATGTACTAGCAACTCCAACTTCTGCATGTTGCACTGCCAGCAAAGATGCAGACACACCAAGCACAGGTCCAACCAGAGCGCCAAGAGCAAGGAGCCACAGAACTTGTGGTTGTTTGCGAACTGTTGTAATCGTCCCACTTGCCTCCTTTTGAATAATTGCCCATACCCAAATGAAAATTACCGCGGCAAGCATGCGGATCGCATTTGCCTGAAAAGGATGAAAATCCCCATCCACTCCCTGTTTGGCAAGGACGAGTCCAACAGCCTGCCCAAGTGCTCCCAGTATGCCAAAGATTACTCCACGGCGTGTAAGTCCACTGGGAGTGTCTACATGTTCTTCATGTGACATGACAACCCAGCCTATCCCTCCCAGTGCAAGGACGATGCCTGTAATTTGCAGAGGAGTGAGTGTTTCTCCGAACAAAGCCCAGGCAATGATTGATCCAAAGATCGGGGCTAGGCTTAATAACAAAGTACCGAGGCGTACGCCAACCGAAAGAAACGATTGAAATAGGAAGGCATCGCCTAATGAAAGCCCTATCACACCGGATAGACTCAACCAGATCCAACGTGAAGAACCTGCTGAAAAGGGCAGAGGTTCACGAAATAGAATAATATTCAAGATAACAAGGAGAATCAATCCGAATAAGAGCCGTATACGGTTGGTTACTTGTGAACCAACCATATGCCCTGTCTTTGTAAAAATAATTGCTGTCATCGCAAACAGGAAGGATGTTGCAAGCCCTGCAATCTCACCTATAAAGTTCATTTTTCTCCATTCTTAACAAAGACTGTCACATGTAGTTGCTAATATTATACATTTGACGGTTTTATATTCTCTTTCTTTAATTCTGCTCTCGTCAACAAAATAACAGCAATCAAAATCAATCCACCACCAATAATACTGATCGGCATTAGCTTTTCTCCAAATAGCCATGCTGCAAGCAAAACTGTTACTACTGGCTCAAGCACTGAAAGCATGGCAGCATTCGTTGGTCCAATCCGTTCTAACCCCGCTAGGAAAGTCACAACGGGAATGATAGTACAAATTACGATGATACCAAGCATGGCAAACCAGCCTGAATTGCTGGCAGGGAAATGAGCGCCGTTAAATATCATTAAGAGTCCATAAACGATTCCAGCGGATGCAAAAATAACAGTCGATGACTGCACCGCCGAAACATGTTTCATCACATCAGTCCCGACGATAATATAAATCGAATAGACGATTGCTCCTGCAATCGCCATTAGAATTCCAGTAAGTTGTCCGCCTGCAGGTCCAACAGTGAGAGCTGTGCCGATCAATGCCAATATCAACGCAATAAATTTAGCTTGTGTGATTCGTTCTTTCAAGACAACAACCGAAAGAATAGTTACAAATAACGGATAAAGATATAACAACAGCGCTACAAGTCCCGTGGACGCATAGTTGATTGCCGTTAAATAAAGATACGCCCCTGCGACATATCCCAGTGCGCCCATACCAATCAGCTGTGCGAGAAGCCGTCCGCGGGGGAATTTTTCTTTTCTAATAAACAGGATTAAGGTCATTACAACAGCAGAGACTCCAAAGCGCAGGAAAAGCACAGTGAAGATGTCCATGCCATCTGCGTACGCGTAACGCCCAAAGATGGCAAGAGTCCCAAATGATGCAGCGGAGATGGCAATAAGCAGAATACCGATAAGTCGTTTCATGTTTTCTTGGTTTGTCCACAATTGTTCATCGGCAGTTCAACTGCCGATGAAACTACTTAATCATGTTTTGTAGAAAAGCGCGGATCTGACTTGCTGTCTCATTCCACGCTGGCTGTTGAATATAACGTTTGCGCGCATTGAGAGAAAGCTCTATTAGAAGTTCACGATTTGATGCGAGTAATGAAATATGTTGTGCAAGTGATTCTGAATCATTCGGTTCAATGAGATAGCCAGTTTTTCCATGTTCGATGATTTCACCTGCCGCGCCAGCAGTTGTCCCAATAGCAGGCAGACCAAATCCCATCCCCTCGAGATAAACGATCCCAAAGCCTTCATAAGAAGATGGAACAACAAGCACATGGGCTTGTTTGAGTTTTTCGACGAGCAGTTCGTTGTCAAGGGAGTCGTGAAGAAAGATGAAAGAGGAAAGATTGTTTTTTGCTATGAAATCTTTCATTTGTTTGGCATACTGAGGTTCAGCGGTTAATGAACCAATCACGTCTATTCTAACCTTTGGCTTTAGGCCTTTGACCGCATCTAAAAGAATATGTAATCCTTTTCTTTCCATTACATTTCCCAAAAATAATATCCGCAGCCCCTCTAGTTTACTTCTTTCTATAATTTCACTTTTACTGATAGTCTCATCGAATCTGTCAGTAGGTGGATGTGCCACAATAGATGGTTTTTCATTAACTATTAATCCATTAACTACGCCCTTCGTTGTCCACGAATTAAAGATAAATCCATCTACGCTTTGCAAATACTTCTTTTCAACAATTTTGTAAAAACTATTCTGCCATTGTGGACGCAACTCAGAACATCGTAGATGATGAACAAGAGACACAATAGGATATGAATGTCTCCCCTGGTTTGCAGCAATGAGGGATGGATGATTAAGCTCGTCTTGAATCAAAATATCGAGATTGGGTGGCAGCTTGAAAGAGAAATTATCCGTTAGATGTGCAACATAATTTCTCCACGGAAGCGAGATAATCTCAACCGTGTCGCCTTGCGCGCGCAAATATTCTACTAGCTTGCGGTCATATAAATATCCGCCGCTTAACCTGTCAATTGAACCGTAAATAACAAGCCCAACCTTCAAACCTGCTAACCTTTCAACCTGTCAACTGCATACGCCGCCCAAGCACTCTCGTTTTCCCATAGTACAACCTTAACCTTGGAGATATTCTTCGCTGTAATTCTTTCACTCAATGTAGTAGATAAGATTCTTGCAAAATGTTCAATGGATGGATTCAATCCTGCGAATTCGGGTTTTTCATTGAGCATTTGCTCTGTGTAATAACCTACCACTTCATCCAGATGTTTTTCCACATCTATAATATCTACCAGATAGCCATGCTGGTCAAGCTCTGTCCCTTCGAGTTGTAATTCAAGAACATAATGATGGGAGTTAGGGAAATTCTCTGGCCCCCAGTCTCCGCCAATTAAAAAGTGACGAGCAATAAATTCACGACGAACTCCAAGGGTATACATTAAGTGCTCCAGTTTCAAGTGTTAGGGCTATGGCTTGATGGCCTGCATGGTAAGTCGATTCTTATTTCTTGTGATGGGCATGGAAAAGTTGAAGCGGCTGATCTGTGTGCAGTAATCCAAATCTGACTCAGGAAATTCAGGTTGATTTGGGTCAAGATGTTGCTCAGCGTCCTTAGAATCATATACACGTCTTACAAAAGGTTTTATATCTGGCTTTTGGCCTTTGAACAATCTCTCTAGATATTCAGCACAGGAAACATCTTCGTCGTTATTGAATCCGCCGGTGATGACAAATGTAATTTCAGATGGCGCTATTTTCAAAACATATTTGACCGTTGCATCTGCTACAACATAACTGGCCGCCAGCATAGCATCCGCATTCACACAGCGGACCGCACCTTGAGTCCCCGCGCCAGTGCGTTGAATCAGTGTTAATCCTGTTAGATCTTCTTCGAGAATTTGAGTAGGGGAATTGCCGAAGTCAAATCCTGCAGGCGGGAGTCCGCCAACTTCACCCATAGCCTTTGAATTTGAAATTTCAGATTTCAATGTTAGCGCTTCCTCAACTGTACTGACCAAAATAATTTCTTTCGCGCCGCGTGAGAAAGCATAGGCAGCATGTGAGAAGGCGCGGAGAACATCGATTACGATGACGAGTCCGCTTGCTGTGTGACAGGTTTCGAGGTCCTTATGGTGAAATTTCATACTCATAAAGATAAATTATGTTTTTCAACATATGTCTTTGTAATGATGTCATATATTGTTTGATGGGTTTTTGTCTTCAAAAGGCTGAAGATATTGAAGCCTATAAGAAGATATACAATGGCAAAACCAGTGTTAATAAGAACCGAGTTTGTTTGGGGGAAGAAGCTGATTTGCCAGATGAGAGTGTGTGAAATTTCCCAGGGAACAAATTTTAACAATGTGCGCGCAAACGCTCTCCCAAAACTGATTCGACCTCCAATTTGATCTATAACCTTTAGCCCTACCTTGTGTTTTCCCCAAGTCGCTTGGTGTGCGGAAGATTCAAGAATCGAAAAATAAAGAATTACGGGAAGAGTTAAGAATAAAAAAGCTGAGAGTTGTGATTGAATGCGATTTGTGAAGAGCCAGTCATTTGCGCTGGTCAGAAAAGATAGGATTGTAATTGTTGTAAGATAACAGGCAATGATGAGGTAATCCCACATGAAAGCTCCTGTTCTTTGCCAAAACCCAGCATATGTTTTCATTTTGCTATATTCCTATTACGAATAGTTGAAAATCACTTGTATTGTTTCTTGCGGATTTTCATCCAGCAGTTGATAAGCTTTTTCTGCATCATTCAAAGAAAATCTATGCGTGATCCATTTCTCAGGTTTGATTCTTTCCAAAGCATTCCAGGCTGTGGCGAATCGTCGGGGCTTATCCCACCTGCCTGATAATTCTGGTGAAATTGTACTTACCTGTGACGATATCAATTTAATCCGCGAGCGGTGGAATGCGCCGCCAAGATCAATATCCGCACGCTTTTCCCCATACCACGAGCCAATGACAATGCGCCCGCTGAAAGTTGTTAGTGCAATTGCGTCATTCAATGCTGATGGGGAGCCGCTCAATTCAAAGGTCAAATCATTTTGGTCAAAGGTTGAAAGTCGAAGGTCTGATGGCGAAAGGTTTTTGACTTTTGACCTTTGACCTTCGACAAATATAGCGTTCCTTCTCAATTCGAATTGATCTACTGTTACTAAACTTTCCAGTGGAAATTCAGTTAACAACGAAGCAGTGCATAAGCCAACAACACCCTGTCCTAAAACCAAAACACGTTCACCTAGAATTGGAGCGCCGTCCTGTACTAAATTAACAGCGGTTTCCATACTTGGGAGAAAAGAGGCAGTTTCAGGGTTTAGGGAATCGGGAATCGGAATCAGAGAATCGGTCTTTGCAATGAAATGAGTTGTATGAGGCTGAAACGAAAATACCCTTCTATTTAACCATTCACCATTCACCATTTTCCCGATTTCTATTACTTTCCCAACACACGCATATCCATATGCCAGCGGATAATTTAAATTGCTGCTCACATTGTCATGTGCATCAGCTAGATGAGGAAACTCCCCGCGATAAACCAGCATTTCTGTTCCTGCGCTGATTGCGGAACAAATCGTTTCGACCAATACTTCATCTTCCTTGAGGGGAGATATATTTGATTCTCTAATTTCAATTTGTTTTTTTGCTGTGAAGAAAAGCGTTTTTGCCGTTGGCATCATCAAAGTTTAACATAAAAAATGACAGCCGCTTTGTGAAACAGGCGGCTGTCATTTACAAATGCTAGTTTATTTTCCCGGTGAAGGCTTGATGGGGTAGTTGGGCGGCACATCCCTGCGAAATTCATAATTATCAATGATCGCCTCGATGATCTGCTTTTGTTCATCCGTCACTTCTTTAAATTCAAACCCCGTATTGAAAAACTCCGGGCTTATATCCTGCTGGCACCAAAGAGCACGTGCAAGGATCGTAATACGCGAGGCCTTAATAGTTGGCAATTCAGGAATTTCAATGGCAAGGGTTAGATCAAATTTTTCTTCCAACTCTCTATCACAAATAACCATCGCGCCTTTTAAAGTTAAGTCGCTTAGGTAACCAAGTAGAAAGCCTCCATAGAGATCGAATACCTGGGTGTATGCCATTAAATTTTTGCGCGTTTCTTTACGTCGTTCCTGCATGAAGCCTCCGTATGCAAAGTTTACATCAAATCACCTTAAGTTTCATTACTAATTTGTGGTAAAAATGGCCATGCGCTACATATATCTTTCCCCCCATTTGGATGATGCCGTACTCTCCGCAGGCGGCTATATCTACGAACAGACTCGCGCGGGCATGGAAGTGGAAATCTGGACGTTTATGTGCGGATTCACTCCCACTGAAGAACTCTCTGATTTTGCAAAGGCCATTCATGAACAATGGGGAATCGTTTCCGCTTCAGATGTGGTGACAGCCCGCCGTGCTGAAGATGTAAATGCTGCCGGCATTGTGGGCGCGAAAGCAGTTCACTTTGATTATTTGGATTGTATTTACAGACGTGGACGCAATGGCGAGTGGCTTTATTCCGGTATCTCCATGGATCCCCATCCCGAAGATGATGGTTTGCCTGCTCAAATAGCAGAATCTATATCCGCCCGCCTCCAACCTGACGATCAACTGGTCTGCCAACTGGCGCTTGGTTCACACGTAGACCATCTCATCGTGCGCCGTGCTGTTGAATTGCTGCAAAAGCCTTTGATCTATGATGTGGATATTCCTTATCTATTCAATTATCCAGATGAATTGCTCCCGAAAACTGCCGGGATGGAAGAAACTGTTCAGCCGGTATCAGAAGCAGGCCTAAAGTCCTGGCAGGATGCGATAGCCGCGTATACATCTCAAATGGGGATGCTGTTTCAAACTCCAGAAGCTATGCGTCCTAAGATTCAAGACTATTGGGCCAACCATAAAGGCGTCCGTTTCTGGTCACTTGACTAGACAATTCTTATCATACCTTTGGGGCTTGTAACTGATTTTGAATCATGATATAGTATTGGCGATTTTCCGGACGATACCACCGGAAATTTTTATTCACTTGCATCTCTGATCTGGAGGTGCAAAATTCTATATATAGCAGGACAATACAATGCCAACGAATTTCCTTACCAAAGAGGGTTTTCAGAAGCTTCAAGAGGAACTGGATCATTTACGTACCACCAAGCGACAGGAAGTGGCTGAGCGATTGCACGAGGCCATGGAAGGTGGAGAATTGATCGAAAACGCCGAATATGAAGCAGCCAAAAATGAGCAGGCTTTTGTTGAAGGCCGTATTCAGGAACTTGATGTTTTACTTGCTACGGCACAGATCATTGAAGAAAATGGCAAGGGCAAGAAGCACGATGCAATTCAAGTCGGCTCAAAGGTAACCATTAAAGAAGGGAACTTTGAAGCGGAGACTTTCATCATTGTGGGCGCGGCAGAAGCCAACCCGCGTGAGGGCAAGATCTCAAATGAATCGCCGATCGGCAAATCCATTTTGAGTCATAAAGTGGGTGAGACCGTGAAAGTGGAAACTCCCGGCGGCACCTACAACGTTAAGATCATCAAAGTCGGCTAATCTCGGCGCGACTTATCTAGCCTCGCGCGCTTCTGCTCGCGAGGCTTTTTTATACAATTTATCCGTCATTGCGAGGACGCTCTTGTTTTTGTCCGAAGCAATCTCCATTTTGTTCTGGGAGATTGCTTCGTCGGAAAGAGCAAATGCCCTCCTCGCAACACTAGCGCCGCACGCCAGTGCAGGTGTGACGAGAATAGAAAGAATACATCATGGCAGAATATACAGCTCTTGAAAAAATCCGTTTGCAAAAACTCGAGGAACTTCGCGCCGAAGGATTTGAGCCATACCCCACGCGTGCCGAGCGGACTCATACCAGCACACTGGCTATTGCGGAATTTGAATCTGCTGAAAAAGATGCGAAGGAAGTAAAAGCCACGCTTGCTGGCCGTATCCGCGCCAATCGTGCCATGGGTAAGGTCTCTTTTGCTCATATTGAAGATGGCAGCGGGAAAATTCAATTGTTCTTCCGAAGCAATGAGCTGGGTAAAGACCGCGTGGATTTATTTAATAGGATGTTCGATCTTGGAGATTTTATTCAGGCTTCTGGAGTTATGTTTCGTACGAAGACTGGTGAGATCACGCTTCACGTCCACGACTTCAAATTGCTTGCCAAGTCGATTACACCTTTGCCAGCTGACAAAGATGTGACTCAAGATGATGGAACAGTCGTTCGTTATGCTGCACTCGAGTCACCTGAAATACGCGCACGCCAACGTTATGCCGACCTCGCTGTCAACCCTGAAGTACGCGAGACTTTCCGCAAGCGCGCAACATTGATCAAAGCCTTGCGGACCTTCCTGGATGATCATGATTTCCTCGAAGTGGAAACGCCAATTTTGCAGCCTTTGTATGGCGGCGCAGCAGCACGTCCATTTGTAACTCACCACAACGAACTTGAACAGGATATGTATTTGCGCATCTCGTTTGAGTTATATCTAAAACGTTTGCTTGTCGGAAATTTGGAACGCGTTTACGAAATTGGCCGTGACTTTCGCAATGAAGGTGTTTCGTTCAAACATAATCCTGAATTTACACAACTCGAATTTTATTGGGCCTATGCTAATTATTTGCAAGTGATGGAATTGACAGAGCAAATGGTCTCCTACGCCGCTGAAAAAGTAACTGGTTCTACAACGGTCAAATTTGGCGAACATGAATTAGATTTCAAGCCGCCATGGAAACGTGTAGAGATGCGTACTGGCATTCTTGAAACCAGCGGTATTGATATTGCCGAATATAAGACTGCTGAAGAATTGTTTAAAGCCATTAAAATCAAACATGGGAACAAAACACCTGATCCCAAATCTGCGCGCGGCAAAATGATCGATTTTCTAGTCGGCGAATTTCTTGAGCCAACACTGATTCAGCCAACTTTTCTATATAACTATCCACGGGATATTTCACCGCTGGCGAAATCCATCCCTGGCGATCCTTTAACAGTGGAACGCTTTGAAGGCTACGCGGCTGGCTTTGAAATATGTAACGCTTTTACCGAGTTGAATGATCCGATTGACCAGGAACAACGCTTCATTGATATGGGCAGTGACTACACAGATGATGAGGAAGAGAAACATCCGCTGGACGAGGATTATTTGCGAGCCATGCGCTATGGCATGCCTCCCAATGGCGGCTTCGGCATGGGTGTAGATCGACTATCCATGCTGCTATTGAATAAACATTCCATTCGCGAAGTTTTACTCTTTCCCGCTCTTCGCAAAGAAGAGTTTGGCGAATAAAATGAGTGGCACAGCGTTGGCTGTGCCACTTTTTGATTGAATAGTAGGAAAATAAAAATTGAGCAAAGACTTTCAAATTTCTCGTGGATACGCTCTTCAATTAGACTCGCAAGATAAACTTGCTTCTTACCGTGACCAATTTATCATTGATGATCCAAACTTGATTTATTTAGATGGTAACTCATTGGGGCGTTTACCCAAAGTTGCCATCGAACGTGCGAAACAAATTGTGGAAAATGAATGGGGCAAAGACTTAATCCGTGGCTGGAACAAAGGCTGGTGGGAAGCCCCTTCTCGCGTTGGCGATAAAATCGGTCAACTGATCGGCGCGGCGGCTGGGCAAGTTTTAGTCAATGACACCGTTTCGATCAACCTGTTCAAACTTGCTACATCTGCCCTTACGTTACAACCAGATAAAAAACGAATCATTACAGATACATTTAATTTTCCATCTGATTTATATATTTTACAAGGCATCAAACAAAATCTTGGAAATCAGCATGAGATCATTTCCATTGGTTCAAAAGATAACGACATTACGCCTAATCTTGCTGAACTTGAATCATCCATCAACGAAAACACGGCGCTCGTTACACTTTCGCATGTTGTTTTTAAAAGCGGCTATCTTTATGACATGCAACGCATCACAGAACTCGTACATAGAAAAGGTGCACTTGTCCTTTGGGATTTGAGTCATTCTGTTGGCTCAGTTCCTGTCAAACTAGATGAATGCAATGCAGATCTTGCCATTGGCTGCACATATAAATATCTTAACGGTGGCCCAGGCGCTCCTGCGTTTCTTTATGTCAATAAAAAAATCCAAGATAAACTCTCATCGCCCATTTGGGGTTGGTGGGGTCAAAAAAATCCCTTTGACTTTGATCTCAAGTACGAACCTGCCGCTGGCGCACAAAGATTTTTAGTTGGCACACAACCCATGATTTCTCTTCTCACGATGGAAGCCGCCCTCGAACCGACTCTTCAAGCAGGCATGGATTCGCTCCGCAAAAAATCTATCTTGATGACAGACTACGCATCTTTCTTAACTCAGAGCCTGCTTGCCCTATTTGACTTTTCCCTCGGCTCTCCAGTTGACTCTGCCCAACGCGGATCACACATCAGCATTCGTCACCGCGAAGGCTATCGTATCAATCGCGCTCTGATCGAAGAGATGAATGTCATCCCCGATTTCCGCGAACCTGATAATATTCGTTTGGGATTTGCACCGTTATACACATCATTTGCAGATGTTTGGGAAGGCTTTGATAGAATCAAACGCGTGATGGAAGAGAAGAGATACGAAAAATATCCGAAACAGAAGTTGATGGTGACGTAATTTTTTTAAATTGGGGATAAAACTCTTATTGGTCTTATAGATTTTTGGGTGTATTATGAAACTAAGGCGGTTTTATAAACCGTAAATCCAACAAAACAAGAGGAGAATGCAAACATGATGGACTCGTCTATTCCACCTGTCTCGTCTGCCATTGAACAACTAGATACTGACTCAAACCTATTTATGGGTCTCGTTGGTGGTGGAGTTGCAATGTTGGTTGGTGCTGCGATTTGGGGTGCTGTCACCTATTTCACTGAATATCAGATTGCATGGATGGCAATTGGTGTTGGCTTTTTGGTAGGTTTTGCTGTCAGATTACTGGGAAAAGGCCATGCAGCAATCTTCGGTATATCAAGCGCAGTGCTTTCACTTATTGGTTGTCTGCTCGGAAACTTTCTGTTTTATATGGGTGTTATTGCACGTGAACAAAACGCTTCCTTTTTAGAAGTGCTTTTTTTCTTCATTGTCACACCTGGTGCATTAATTGAATTGTTTACTCTTGCCTTTGATTTCATGGACTTATTGTTCTATGGCCTCGCAGCTTATGTAGGATTCAAAACAGCATTGGATGTACCACAAACTGGACAGCCCCAAGTCCGTTCTTAAATTCTTTTGCATTACTAACTAAACTTCTTAACCCATGTCTGTTCTATCACGCGGGTTAAGAAATTTATAGAATCAAATCATTAATTAGATATAATATTGTTGATTTATAAATGAGGAAAATAAGTTCATCATGGATCCATTCTTTCGTACAACTGAACCTGCAATTGGTCAACTGGATACAGATTCAAATCTAATAAATGGTTGGATCGGCGGTGGTATCGCTATGGTACTAAGTGCCGTGCTGTGGGGATTGATCACTTATTACACAGACTTTCATAATAAGTTGTTGGCGATTGGTGTTGGTTTTTTAGTAGGCTTGGGAGTACGATTGTTAGGAAAGGGCGAGACGTTGATCTTTGGCCTTTCAGGTGCAGGACTCTCATTGATCGGGTGTGTGCTCGGAAACTTTTTATATTATGCAGCTTTAATGGCTCGTGAAGAAGGAGTTTCGTTTCTAGACACACTTCGTATGTTGTTCAACACGCCCACTACAGTGATTGAGTTTTTCACTAGTTCTTTTAAGATCCGAGATTTGTTTCTCTATGGGGTCGCCGCTTATGTAGGTTACAAAGTGGCACTTGATATGGAAGAAAAACAGAATGATAATAAGACTGAAAGTAAACCCTATTGAATCTAGGCCCGACACAATGTTTTGCTCAGAGAGCCAGCAATGAAGCATACACTTTTCATTCTTTTTCTTTTTATCATTCTTGCGGCATGTCAAACCGCGCCATCGGCAACAACACCTACGAATGAACCTCTGCTATCCACAGCAACCAGCGTCCCAACCTCTACATCTATCCCAACAGCGACCTTTACTCCAACTCCCACAATCATTCCCACTGTTACGCGATCTCCAAGTGAACTAGAAGAAAGCGCAGGCGCGCTTTGTGAAAAATCCTTTTCAGCCCCCGTAGTACCGAAAAAATTTGAGATGCCGTATCTTGGCTTGTCAAAGACGGAAAGGGATAATAACCCTGCATGGAGAATTGGAAATAGCATTCCCCATCTTTATGCACTCTCAGAAGAGTCTGTACGCTCCATCATTTGCAATTTGGAAACAAGACAACAGGCGGGAATCTACACAGACGGTTCTGCCGCCTTCCGCCTCACTTTAAAAATAACAGTGCTCTCCTGGCCCGATGGCACAGTAGTTTTTTCCAAAACCATTGAAAGCGGACCACCGCCAAAAACAAAAGTCGGGTTTGGTGGTGGATATGGTTCCTATCCAGAAGGAAGCAGCATAACTGAGTGGGCACTTGAACAGTTCGAATATCCCAACTTCCTTTATTTTCCAAAAGAAAAAATTTATTCAGTTGCAATTTCTCCCACCGGCGCGTTGGCGGCTCTGGGAATTTCACCAAAGCCTTCTGAAGCTGGCAACTCGCAGCCATCAAGGATAATACTGGTCGATCTTCAAAGCTTGCAAACAAGTATAGAATGGGATGTACCTGCCAGCACCTTATATGATTTAGCCTACTCACCTGACGGCAATGTCATTGCATCGGGAGGGAATGATTCAAATGTTTACCTTTGGGATTCACAAACAGGCGCGATGTTGGGAATGGTTACCTTGCCCTCCAACCCGGAAATGATCAAATATTCCCCCGATGGTAAATTTATCGGTGTGATGACTTTTTCAGATATGTATCTGATCGACTCCAAATCCACGCAGATCAGCGCTTCATATCCTTCAATCGGACTGACATTTTCTTTTTCGCCGGATAGCAAGATCATTTACACAGGTAGAGGCGGATACGAACCAATGACAGGGAATGTTATTTTTCAACTTTTCGATCCCGCCGCAATCAATCCCACAATTGCACCCGATGGGACAGTCAGTTGGGATACGCCTGATTTCATCGATGGGTTTACCCTGTCACCAGACGGAACCTATGGAGTTTCATTCAGTTCGGCGCTGTTCGAAGATACAGCGATAACAGATCGTGTTTATTACTTATCTGCTTGGGACATGAATACTCAGGAGCGTTTATCGCGGACACGATTCGTCAGTAATTTCGCCTTCAATATTCTGGAGTTCTCACCAGATGGGAAACAACTTGCCGTGAATACGAATGGAGGCGAAATCTGGTTATTGGATACCAGCACATGGCGGGCAATACGTATACTCGTCGGTCATACGAATCCTGTATCGGAACTTGCTTTTTCACCAGATGGCAAGAAAATTATCTCGATCAGCAGTGACGAAACAGTACGAGTCTGGTCGTTGGAAAATTAAAGGAATGTTATATGGAAACTAAACCCGATACAATAAAAATATCTACAACTTATAAAGAAGAAATCCTGGCATCTCACGCGGACTTGTTCGTAACCATCAAAGGTTCATCTGTGATTAGTGGGAATGAGGCGATGAAGAAGGCGAAAGAAGTGAGCCAGCTTGTTGATGAGTTGACACGCTTTGGCATCCCTGCGGAGAAAATTCATTTGCAGGGTGTGCGTGTGGAAACTTCCAGCGGCGCATTGCTCAAATCGTCGAGTGCTAACTATCGGTTAAGAATCCGATGCGATGAACTTGATCAGATTGCTGAATTGCTCGATATCATCACATCTCAGAAAAATGCTACGCTTGAGCGCATCGATTGGAAATATCCCGAAGAGGAAGCTCGCGAACGCGGACTTGAATCTGCGCTTACGAAAGCAAAATCCAAAGCGGATAAAATTGCCGCATCCTTGGGAGTCAAGTTGCTAGGAATTTATGAATTCATTGAAAATTCATATGATGAAGAAGCGCCCGCGATGTTCCAGCCGCAAGCCATGATGATGAAAACACGTATGGCCGCGGCTGATGCGGAACCAAGTTTGGGCATGGATGTGCAGCATAGCAAGCTGATCCACGTCAATGTGGAAATTTGGTATCGTGTAACATCATTTTAAAAAACGAAAGAGCCAGAGATATGATCTCTGGCTCTTTTCAAAACTGTTTTTATTATTTGCGTGCTAGCACTACAACAGAACTACCATCCGCAGATGTAATCGTCATTGTATCGCCGTCAATGGTGAAGGGTGCAGACTCCGCGAATACAGCTAGCGTGATTGCTTCCTGTTCACCAACGGGTCCTTCACAAAACATCAGCGTGGAAATGATCTGCCCAAAAACGATCTTATCGCCATCCACTGTGTAATCACCACCGAAACCATTACAACCTACGTTACCGGCAAGAGTCCCATCTGCTGCAAAATCAATCGATGTTTCTACATCTACCGCAGCAGCTACTAAGCTGGTGGGTGAGCCGTAGGAATTTAGCTCCCATGTTCCAGTTGGTGATGCAGATGTATTGCCAGTTGGGGATTGGGTCGCGTTGTTGTCATTGCCAGAACAGGCTGTAAGTATAAAACTGCTTATGGCAAATATGACCAGCAAAAATTGTGTTATCTTTTTCATTATGTTATCTCCAAAGTTTTATTTTCTATAGGGTTAACGTTCATGCTATATAAAATGTTCCATATAATATCTAGCACTTTTGTTCTACTAATGATATAATTTTTCCTTCATAGGAGATATAAAATATGTCCTCAAATTCCATTATTGTTGAACAACTAAGCAAGACCTATCAAGTGCCTGAGCGTGAAGGCGGGTTCAGCGCGGCAGTCCGCGGCTTCTTTAAACGTAAGTACAAAGATGTGAAAGCTGTGCAGGAAGTTAACTTTACGATTGCACAGGGAGAGATCGTTGGTTTTCTTGGCCCGAACGGCGCAGGAAAAACAACGACACTCAAAATGCTTTCAGGTTTGCTTCATCCCACTGGCGGAAATGCTACTGTGCTTGGATACACACCCTGGGAGCTCAAGCCCGATTATCTGCGTTCGATGACTCTCGTGATGGGTCAGCGTAATAGACTCTCATGGGATATTCCCGCCGCAGATTCTTTTTTACTTAATCAGGCTATCTATCGCATTCCCGATGATGAATATAAAGAAACTTATAAAGAATTGGATGAGCTGCTCGAACTTGATCCATTGATGAAAAAACCCGTGCGAAATCTTTCGCTGGGTGAGCGCATGAAATGTGAAATTGCTGCTGGTCTGCTTCATCGTCCCAAAGTTTTATTCCTCGATGAACCAACCATTGGCCTCGACATTACGGGTCAGGTGCGCATCCGCGAGTTTTTACGTGAATATAATAAACGCACAGGCGCCACGATTTTGCTTACGAGTCATTACATGGCTGATGTGACTGCTTTGTGCGAACGCATCATCATTATTCACCAAGGCCAGCTTAAGTATGATGGCGGTATCACTGATCTATCGCATAAGATCGCGCCGTTCAAGTTGATCGGAGTCAGATTGTCAGATGCTGACTCTCACGATCTAAGCGGATACGGCACGCAGGTCCAAAATGAGGAAGATGCGGATAAGAAATATATCCAAGTCAAAGCAGAAGACGTAACGCGCGTCACTTCTCGACTTTTAGCTGATCTGCCCATCCACGACATTACCATCACCGATCCACCGATCGAGGATGTCATTGAGCAGGCGTTTAATCAATAATTAATTCTGGAGTGCAGGAGCTTGCTCCTGTAAAGACGCCAGCAAGCTGGCTTACTCCAAAAGGAGCAAATATGTTTCTTATCTTCCAACGACTCTGGCAAGTGAATTGGGCTGAACAATGGCAGTATCGCGCCAACTTGCTGATGTATTTACTGTACTGGCTGGTTTCGCCAATTATCTATCTCGCCGTGTGGACTAGTATCGCAAATGCTAATGGTGATGTGAAAGGTTTCACGGCCAATGATTTCATCACCTATTACATGGTGTTATTGATCGTAGATCAGGCCACCAGCAATATCGTCATTCACACTTTCGGATACAAAATTCAGGACGGAACTCTTTCGGGCGAATTGATCAAACCGATCCATCCCATGCTGACAAATGCGCTGGTCAACAATGTTGCATTTAAAGCACTTACCATTATGGGATTAATTCCTGTCTGGATCATTCTATTCTTTCTCTTCAAACCAGATTTTAGCGGTGTGGCGTTAAGTGGAATTTTGATTGCCATTCCCGCCATGATTTTAGGATTTCTGATCAGTTACCTGATCTCAGCAACGATCACAGCCCTCGCATTTTGGACAACACGTGTCTATTCGATTCATGAATTTTATTTCGCATTGATCCTGCTGTTCTCGGGTCAATTTGTGCCACTCACGCTTATGCCGCCGATCATACAAAACATTGCGCAGTATCTTCCCTTCCAACTCTTTATATACTATCCAATTCAATTGATTCTGGGGAAATTATCCGTTGACCAGATCATTCAGGGATATGTGATGGCAGGGATATGGCTGGTAGTTTCGTTTCTCTTATTTACCTGGGTATGGCGTGCAGGCGTGAAACGATTCTCTGCAGTGGGAGCATAACCATGCAAACTTTAAAGTTACTCTCCTCATTTCTTAAAGTCAATATTCAAATGTCATTGGCATACCGCGCAGATACAGTTGTTAACATTCTGCTTAATTTTATGTGGCTGGGCTGGGAATTGCTTAGCCTGAATATTATTTTCAGCAACACTACGTCGCTTGGCGGTTGGGGACTTGGTGAATTGATTGCTTTGTTGGGTGTGTTCCGCCTTGTAAATACTATGATGATGGCATTGATTTGGCCGAATACTGAAAAGTTTAATCAAAGCATCCGTGACGGTTCCATGGACTACACGATTTTACAGCCCATTAACAGCATGTTCCTGGTCACATTCTCGCGCATTACAGTCTGGAGAATATGGGATCTGATTCTCGCAATTGTCTTGATCGTGGTTGGAATCAATATGTCAGGAGATACAACCACGGCAGCTAGTATTCTGGCTTTTTTCCTGCTTACTATTTCAGGAGTGATCGTTATCTATAGCTTGTGGATCGTGTTGATCGCTCTCACATTCTGGTTCACAAAATTTGATAACAATGTCACCATTTTGCATGCGCTTCTTGATGCAGGCCGCTATCCAGCAACTGTGTACCCCGTCTGGTTAAGAATGATCGTCACTTTCATCATTCCTGTTGCAGTTGCAACAACCATTCCACTCCAAGCCTTGCGCGGCGACTTGAATATTAATCAAATTATATTGTTCTTTGGGGTTGGAGTTCTCAGTTTTTGGATCGCAACAAAAGTCTGGAAGAGGGGATTAAAACAATATAGCGGAGCGAGTAGTTAAATCAAATAGAACCAGTGGATTTCTCCACTGGCTCTATTTTTGCTTGAGCTTCTTACTTCTTTCTACCCGAAACATATATCTTCACAGCATCGCGCATGAACTCTGCCAACTGAGGGTGCATCTTGTCAAAATTGGCTTTGAATTTTGGGTCATCATTGTAGCCATTGGCAAGCCCAAGTAATTGCTCAAGGTTTGGAGTCCAGAAGTAATCCATGTGCTTGCGCCAGCGTTCTACGATTGCCTGCGCTTCATTACTAGAGGCGCCTTTTGGCATGACAGCGATCATGTCCTTGTAGACAGTACTGCCTTCTGCCATAATGGATTCCTTCTTCGCAGCGGAATAGGATTTCCATTTGCGGTTTGATTCGCGAACCGATTCGGCGTCATATAACTTTTCTGCTTCGAGAGCATACTGCTCCTGCTCTTCTTCGCTAAAGCCTTCAAAATAATTATTGTCACTCATGATGTTTTTTCCTTTCAAATGATTAATGGTATTGTCCACTGTTTTGAGCAATAGATTCATTCTTTCGATCTGTTTACCCAATGATTCTTTATGACCTTCCAGCGCTTTCAATACATCGAAGTCACGGCGTCCCATGATCTTGCGGATGTCTTCCAGCGGCATATTCAACTCACGATAGAACAGGATCTGTTGCAGCCGCAACAGGGACTCCTCCCCATAGTAGCGATAGCCATTATCGCCAACACGGGATGGCTTAAGAAGTCCGATGTCATCATAATGATGCAAAGTCCGCGGCGTGACACCAGCCATTTTGGAAAGTTGTTTTACAGTGAACATGACGTTAATATAAACCCTCACGTTACGTTAATGTCAAGGGTTGTGTTCCACCAATTTTGAAATTAACAAGAATAGACAAACGCACGTGCGTCCGCCTGAGAACAATGTTTAGTTTTCCCAGTAAGTTGGTACAATGAATTGAGAACTATTATGAAAGATAACATTCTTTACAAAGACGAACATATTATCATCTTCAATAAACCTGCTGGGCTTTCTGTACTTCCTGAAGGCTGGGAACCAGAGGCACCCTATCTTGTTAAGTTACTTGAAGAAGAATATGGCAGGATATGGGTGGTGCATCGGCTCGATAAATCGACTAGCGGCGTGATAGTTTTTGCTTTAACAGCTGAAGCACATCGTACCCTTAACATTCAATTTGAAAAACATGAGAATGAAAAAGTTTATCGTGCCATCACAGTGGGCGCTCCACCTTGGAAAGAACGAATTACAAAATTCCCATTACGAGTTAATGTGGGGAATAAACACAGGACGAAGGTGGATAATAAAAATGGACTTCGCTCCGAGACTGGATTCAGAGTCCTTAACTGGCATGATGAATCAGCGTTGGTCGAAGCGCGTCTAATGACGGGGCGAACGCATCAGATCAGAGTCCATGCTTATGCGTTGGGTTATCCGCTTTTGGGCGATACGCTATATAGCGCGCCCGAAACAGATATCATCGCGCGGCCCGCGTTACATGCATATTCTTTATCTTTTGATCATCCCGCATCAAATGAACGGGTTGCGTTTATTGCGCCTTATCCCACTGATTTTAAAAAAGCGTTGGAACTTTTGAATTTATAAAAGTTCCAACGCTTACTACAATTACGAAATTTTTCGTGCTTCCATGTAAAAGCGTTTCTCGCGTGCTTCACCCATGGAAAAAGTTTTTCTTGGCAATGCGCCGTCCAAAATTACTGTTTTGAATAACTCAGATTTGTGCATTCCCGCCAAATAAAAACCTGCGTTGCCAGGTTGCAAAGCCAGCCGTTCAACAACATCTTTGCCGTGCACATAATCGATTTTTTCCGCGCCACCATCTTTTAAGAAAGCATCGAGAAAAGATTGGATGGTACCCACTGCAAGATTAGATGATGCATTGGCGATCTCGATCACGCCGAATTCTTTCCCGCCTCCCACCAGACCGATAGCCTGCTTCTCGCCTTTAGCAGCATCCACCTGTTTAACCATTTCATCGACATTTGCAACTTCTGTATAACTAAAATTTTCGCCGAATGTTTTTTTCAGTTCTGCAAACAGATCTCTTTTCAAATTAAATACCACGCGATGGATTGGTTCGAACTCTAGCCCATCATCATGGACATTTTCAATCTCAACCAATGCATACCGCGAAGGATGATCCATGCCCACTTGAGGCTTCATCTTTTCCCATATTGCTTTTGCAGTGGCAAGCGAGTGGTTGCCATCGCCCATTGCAAATAATAATACAGGTTCATCTTTGCCAATGCCATACTTCGCTGTAAAGGTTTCGGGTTTGGCTAAATCGCGTAATGCAGCAACGACTTGATTTTCAAAGTCAGCGTTGACCGCGTAACCCGCCAGATGACCGCTCTCTAACATAAGCTCAAAATCATATAATTTTTCAAGTTTAGATTTGGCTGCGCTCAAAGGCTCAATGACTGTGTGGTTCGGGTCATCGATCAATACAAGGATATGCGGCAACTCCAATGTTGCGCCTTGGCGAACTTTGATACGCGGAGGCAGACGATCAACAATAGTTCCTTCGGTGGCGCGTATGAGACTTGACGAACCTTTGTTGTAGTTATAATGTTCAAGGTCAAGGCACAACACGATTCCTTTGCGAGTTTTCCCACCCACCATTCTTTCCACATAAATTAATCCATCACGCGGCTGAAGAATGCCTTCATCCATATACTTTTGCATGGTGGTTTGGATATTTTTTATCCGCTCTTCTTCCCCAGGCTTTTCAAGATGAACTTCGGGAAAAGTCAAATTTAGTGTCGATGGTGCATTCCCAACGATCTTTTCTGCATCCTGCCAATACTCTGGTTCAGATGTGAATTGATCGCAGGCAATCACAGCCCATTTGGTTAAGTCTGTGCCTGCTTTGGGTAAATATACCTGCGGAATTTGAATACCAATGTCATTGATATTTTTCATATTTGATTCTACTTTCCGTTCTTCGAAAATGAAATCAATTTCTCAGCCACTTCTGCGCCGATGCGGGTCTGTGCTTCCTTCGTAGCTGCACCAATATGTGGAGAGCCGATGACATTATCCAGCTTGAGTAGTCTCCAATCGGTGGGAGGTTCTTCAGCGAAGACATCCAACGCTGCACCTGCAACCTTGCCATTGGTCAATGCTTCATATAAAGCATCCTCGTCAACGATACCGCCGCGTGCGCAGTTGATAATTCGGACGCCATTTTTCATCTTTGCAAACTGATCCTTGCTGATCATATTTGCCGTTACTTCTGTCTTTGGCAAATGCAAGCTAATATAGTCAGCCTCATTTAATAACTCGTCAAGTGAAACCTGCTTGATGCCAACAGCTTCTTGGGCATTAGGATCATAAGCAATAACATTCATGCCGAGTGCTTTTGCACGACTGGCGACCTCTTTGCCGATATTACCAAAGCCAATTACACCGAGAGTCTTGCCGCCGATCTCATCACCTTCAAAACTTTTCTTATCCCATTTTTCAGCTTTTAACGATGAAGTCGCTTTGTAAATGGAACGAGCCAGCGCGAACATATAACCAATTGCCAATTCAGCAACTGATGCAGAGCTTGCACGTGGAGTGTTCATCACGGTAATACCTTTAGATTCGGCATATTCATGATCTATCGTATCGAGTCCCACGCCGCCGCGCACGATCACTTTTAGATTTGGACAAACATCGATTAATGCCTGCTTTACCTTTGTGCGTGACCGAACGACCATGCCATCATAAGCAGGCAAAACATTTGGAAGTTCCTCGGGCGTGATATCGTCCCGCACGTCCACTGTGAGACCTGCGGCACGCATTTGCTCAATATATTCATTTTCTGTTTTATCGCACACCAACACCTTCATTAAAATTCTCCTAAAGTATTTTATATGAAAATCATTCTAACAACTGGGTTTTGCTTTGTCAACGATGATGATCAAACTGGGATTGTGTAAATTGTGGTTGGTGATTTACTGAACAAAAAGTTATAATGGAATAAACAGCAAATCGAAACTGAATCAACTCAACAGTTAAGAATGAATCGTTTATCTTTTTTCAGGAGTATATAAATGTCGAATCTAAAACGCGCCTATAATTTCAATGCAGGACCAGGCGCCCTCCCGCTCGAAGTTTTACAGCAGGCACAAGCTGAGCTGCTTGATTTCAGCGGCACGGGCATGTCTGTGATGGAAATCAGTCATCGTTCAAAAGAATTTGAAAGTGTGATCCAAACTGCCGAAGCGGATTTGCGTGAACTGCTGGGTATCCCATCCAATTACAAGGTGATGTTCCTGCAAGGCGGAGCAACTTTGCAATTTGCAATGCTGCCAATGAATTTACGCGCGACGGGTTCTGCGGATTATATTGTGACGGGCACATGGAGCAAGACTGCGCTTAAAGAAGCAAAGAAACTTGGGGCGGCGCGTGAGGCGGCGAACACAGAAGCTGAAGGTTTTAATTCACTGCCTGCAAAACTTGACCTTGACCCTAAAGCTGCTTATTTACATTTCACAGCCAATGAAACTATTCACGGTGTGGAATATTTTAGCGAACCAACTCCACCTGACGGCGTTCCTCTTGTGTGCGATACATCATCTGATTTTATTAGCCGTCCAATTGATGTTTCCAAGTATGCAATGCTCTACGCTGGGGCACAGAAGAACGCGGGCCCTTCCGGTGTGACTGTTGTTATTATCCGCGATGATATGCTTGAGCGTACTCCTGCGAACCTGCCTGTGATGCTTGATTACAAAACATTGGCAGCCAGCGGCTCCTTACATAATACTCCGCCAAGCTTTGCAATTTATATTGTCGGTTTGGTGTTCAAGTGGGCCAAAAAAATTGGTGGCCTTGCTGCGGTTGAAAAGATCAATCGTACCAAAGCAGATTTAGTTTATAAAACCATTGACGAAAGCGGCGGATTCTATCGTGGCCATACCAAACCTGAAGCACGCTCGCTGATGAACATTCCCTTTCGATTACCTACTGAAGAATTGGAAAATACCTTCGCTTCTGATGCCAAGAAAAATAATTTGATCGGTCTGAAAGGGCATCGCTCTGTGGGTGGGATGCGCGCTTCGATTTACAATGCGGTGACCGTTGAAGGTGCGCAGGAGTTGGTTAGGTTTATGAAGGAATTCCAGACGAAGAATGGGTAAGGGCAGTAAGAAGTAAAAAGTAATTAGTATGCAGATATCCGTGTTCTTGCAAAGAACACGGATATCTTTTCTTTTAAATCAGAGATTTCAATATTGCTTTTATTTGTTCACAGTGTTCGTTCTCATGGGTAGCCATTCGCCGTGTTTGAGTAAAGATTGTGTGTTCGCGCCCTTTGATCGTGGACGCGCGTGACCAATCCGCAAATGCCAAATTCTTCAACAGTTTCAATAATTCTTTGCGTTGACTAGTAAAAGCCTGAAGCGATGTATGAAAATTAAGTTCAGGATAGTTTGTTCTCTTTACCCATTGACGCGGATGAACATATGGCAAGATCGGTTTGTCTTGTGCCAGCATCTCTTGAATCGTTTTGCCCCAAACATCTGCACATGAACGTAGATGTGCAAGGATATCATTCGCAGACCACAGTGCTTCATCGTTTTTGAAAAGTAAATGAGAGCTTTCGATATTTCGGCTGACTGATGAAATGCGCCGCGGTGTTTCTGCCAGCAGTTTTAGATATTTCTCGATTTCGTCAGGAGTGGGTTTCATTTTATCTGACCAGTTTGTTATTATGGCGATAGTATATTCTTGAAGAACTCTGTTGAGTAGACTTGTAATGCTTTGCGATTATGCCCTATTCCATCAACAAGAATAAATTGTGCGTTTGCTCCAGTTTTACGATACAAAGACTCGGCGTCATTCCAGCGTGAAAGTGGATCGCTACCAAATAATTTGTCGACCACTTGTGCGCTAGCTTCATCCCATCCGTCGACGTAATCGAGTGAATCGTTATCGTCAATGGAACCCATAACTATCAATTGTGGTACAGCCTTGTAAACTGCAGAGTCAAATGGAATTCCCGTCAATGTTTCAAGGTCTGCGATGCCAGCAGGATATGGAAGTTTTTCTCCGTTAAAACTGTCAACGGGAGCGATGGGCCAGCCGCCGGGCGAACCTACTGCAACCGCCTTGACGCGATCTGGATGCAAGATGGTAAACCGATTGGCAAACATACCACTGGCTGAAAATCCCTGTATAAGAAATTTTTCGTCGGTTTGTATTTCTTCATCGGCAAGTTTTGCGCGTACATGGTCCACCATTGCCAACAATTGCAGATCCAGGCGCTTAAGATCTGTGCGTGAAGTTGTCAGTGTATCTCGATCTAGTGCATGAGTGTATATTAGCCAATCTTCACCTGGGCGAATGAAAGCTGGGACCAAAAGCACAACCCCCAATTCATCCGCGATTTTTTGACGTTCAAAGCCTGTCCACCAGGCATCTCTACGATGGACTTCTGCATCATCTGAATTGATTCCTGAATTATTAGGTTGTACAAGAATGGTCACTTCTGACCCAGCACGCGCAAGCTGACTTGCTTGTGGGGATATGTAAATGTAAAAGTCAGCATAATATCCTTGGGCAGGATTTGCTGGAAAGTGTTTGACACGCATCGCATAGGGACCCAGAATAATGCCCGGAACAATTAGAATTAATGCGCCAATGACGATCAGGATACGTTTTACATTTTGCATAGTGTTGATTGCTGTGAAGTTTAACGCATTTCACTTTATGGTAGTGAATTGATAATGAAATAATCAAATTGAGCAGGGTTTTGACCATCACGGTCAAATGACTGTCCAGAGATCAACCCAACAGACAGCGGATTCATTTCAGTGATATGTGTTCCAATGAGCTGCCAGTCTTCTCCATTTTGACTGATATAGGCTGTGAAGTTATTTCCTTCACGCCGTAAACGCAGGTAAACAATTTCCAGATTGTCAGCCTCAAATTCGAAGTTCTCTACATTCCAACTGCCTCTGACCATATTTTCAAAATAAATTCCATCACCTGTACATGAAGGAGCATGACAGAATGCATGTCCGAATTGAATATGGTTTGCGGCATTTTCATAGATCAACAAGCCTGCAAATTCCATCTCTTCCGTTGGCTTGAACTTCAGCTTAGTTTCCAATTCGAAATTTCCTTCAGGTACTGGCTGCAAAAGCAGGTTGTTCATGTTGCCGCCATTGATTAAGCCGAAGCCTGCAATGATCTCCAGCCAGCCGGGATTGTTCGTTAGGCTCCAATCACTATCTTTTTCACGCAGCCATTCCCAATCTTTATCAAGTGGACCATCAAAGTCGTCCCGAAAAGGAAGCGCAGTAGATGTTGGTAAAGTTACAAAAGTTGGAGCGGTAGGAGTTGGTGAACTTTCTACGATGGTTGGAGAAGGTGATGGAGTTGATTCGGTAACTACAACTTCAGGAATATTAGTAGCGGGGATATTCTTTGGTGCAATTTGACTGGCGATCCAGTTGAAGGCAATGGCTAGAACAACCAGCGCAAATGCCCAGCCAATAGGGGATGTGATTTTTTTTATATTTGACATGTTAATACCAGCTTTCGGTTTGTGAGTTTGTTTAAGGTGTTTTTCCAGTTGTGCTGTGAAGGCGAAGCTTGGTTCGATCTTTTGAGCTGTTTCTTCAAGCAATTTTTTAATAGCATCATTTTCTGAGTGGTTGAATGTATTCATTCTTCCACCTCCAATCTGAGGGAGGTTCGTTCGCGCAGGTCTTGTAGCCCGCGTGAGACGAGCATTTTTACAGAGGCTTCACTTTTTTTCATCACACGGCTGGCTTCTATATTGGAAAGCCCGCCGAAGAATATCAATGTGATGGCATCGGCGCGATCTGAACTGAGTTGTTTGAGGGCACGAGTAATGGAGTCAAGTTGTAAATGCTGATTCGCTAAACGATCAGAAGCCAACTTGGGGCTTGAGATATGAAGCGCTTCATCCAACTCGACTTGAGGTTTGCTGCTTCGAAAGAACATCGCCTTTTTATTGGCAGCGATCCCAAATATCCACGCTGCAAAGGAACCTGTGCCTCGAAAAGATTTTATGCTCTCAAGTGCAGCGATGAAAGTTTGCGAGGTGAGGTCTTCGGCGTCTTTGACATTCCCCACATGTGCCATGTGATAGCGATAAACCCGCGTGACATGGCGTTGATACAACTCTGCAAATGCATCCGAATCGGTGCGGGATAATTGTGCAAGTTGTATATCGTCCATTGGCGGACTTGTCGATCCTGTTTTCATAAGAGAATTCATAAACCTCCAGTGTTTGTGTACACATTAATAAGTTGCTGGAGGCTGTAAAACGTAACAGGCAAAACTGAGTTTTATTCCTTTTATGAATGTTTAGTGAGAATAGCCGTTTAGCTCCCTATACTTCCGTGACGGATCAACCGAAATTCAAGATGTCGTTTCACATCGGGCCATTCACTGGCGAGAATGCTATAAATGACGGATCCTTTGGCAAAGTCATCTTTTCCTTCGAATATCATCAGTGACACTATTAAGGATGAATTTGAAATCATTTTTGGCGAAGGCTATGGTTAGTTTCTCAAGGAATATATTTTTTGGGGAATTGCCACAATCTTCACTGGTAATAACTTTTGTCATCCGTTTTGCTCCTTATCTTTTTATCTACAAGAATCATAACACGGCCTACAATCCTTTGTAGGCCGTGTTATTTTAGATTTATCCTTAATTGTATCTTTTTTAAATATATTGTAGAACTATAGCGAAGATCACTTACTCCATTGTGAGCGATTCTACAATTTGGTGAAAGAGCGGCATATTTGCTGCATCTATTGTCTGATAAATATCACGCCATCCTGTTTCACTGGTGAACTCCACATTATTGGGTGTGCCCATGATGGTCAATACGTTCGATTGCTCATCAAACAGAATGACTTGCCTGGAGTAGATCGGGTCTGTTTGTGCCGTCTCTGAAAGAGTGGATGTATATTCAATTCCCTGAAATCTTCCAAGGTTGAGCTGCCTGACTCGGATGACCATGTTTCTTGCATCAGAATAAGACTCGCCGTCTTGCAGGTTGATCAATGATTGGTAGGTTTCTTTCCAATACGTGTTCTGATCATTCTTTGAATATTGGAGTACGACCAAATAGGAATTCTTGACTTCAGAAGGTTGTGCTGGCGGCTCTCCGTATGGATACACCACATCAGACCCAATAGCAACACGCAGAGTTTGTTCTGATACATATTCATCAGGCCCATACCAGCTGGATGGATATTGAAATCCCAGTCCGAAGGTGCTGTTTGCGTACAATTTCAAATCTGATGCTTGGTCTGCTGCCGTGGGCAAAACAACCGTTGGAACTTCAGTCACTACAGATACAACAGGCTCGGGAGTAGTGGGAGCCTCCAGTGGGGCGCAGGCATTAATTGTTAAGATGCTCATCAACAGAAATAAGGGAAATGGTTTTTTCATTAGGGTCTCCTTGCAGGTAAGGACGCCTAGCGGTTAGACAAAGTTCCGCTAGATATACAAGGTTTTTTAATTTAGTACCCATTATGAGGAATTATTACTGAAGTGAATGTGGACAATGTTGAAAGCAGAAAAAACTTGAGTTACACTTGCGCGCTTTGCTGGATAGTGTTTTTGCTACTCCATATTTTCTAACCAAAGTTTCGTATCGTCTGCTTTCACTGCTCGCTCTGCCTCGTGGATTAACTTATTTAAGCTTTGTCTGCGTCTGAATGGGGCATTGGGCGGTAAATAGATATTTGGCAAAGATAGTGGCTGATTATTCTGCGATATATTAAAGCAAGGTGACCAACGCTGGATAAGTAACCGTTCAGAAGCATTTAATTCATTCCTGACATCACAAAATTGTTCAGATTGCGAGCTCAACAATTCGATTGTGAAATTCATTGATTTTGGCCAATTACACCAAACAAAACGCCCAACAATTGAGTGTCCTTTGAAGCCACTAAGTAAATGTTCCCAAACGCGGGCAAAGGCCATATAGGACTGACCAACGTAGAACACAGTGTTTTCATCTCGAAATAGATATAGATCCAGGCCTTTCCAGGATACAGGACATTGGGTGACGAGCAAGAATCGCTTAAGTGGTATTGCGACGTTTTCACTGTTCATAGAGAGTCACAAAAAGAAAATTTCATCAGATGCATATTAATCCCATTGTTGTCCACAAGAATGACATATGTATTTGTATACTTTCTCACGTTTCTCTAACGGGTTTCCCCGTTTCATCTGCCAATTTTTATAAATGTTCTGTAACCAGTCCCAATATAATATAAGAACACCTATTAATACGCTACCTCCTACAAATATCTTGAAAATCGGTTCGTTAGAAAACGGTTGCAGCCATGAATCCCATGGTGGTAGTGGATTTGTTTGATGTCTTCTCAATTCAGCAGGCACACTCATCACAAGCAGGATCATGCTCAATACTACATATCCAAGTAACAATATGAAAAAAATCAATTTAACCTTATCCAAAAGGCTAACCGTAAAAGGTTGACCGCAAGATGGACAAATTGGTATTCGCTGGTCTTCTTCTTTATCTGTCATAAGTTTCTTGAATACAATATCAAAATTTAGTTTTCAAAGGAAGGTTACTTTCTTGGCGGAAATATAACGGCCAATCCCGACGTCGAATATTCGCCTGGACTCTGCTTGGGAGCAGAAAAAACTCGAAGTTACGCGAAGCGTAGCAAAGGTGTGCATTACACTTGCCCTGGGGCAGTGCCAGGGTTATCCTGATCTTTTAGGACATATTTGGTTTAAGGGTGGAATGCGGACGAGTGAAATGCCGACTCAATAGTAGATTTAGGAATGTAGGAACAAGCGCTAATCCAAACAATAAACCCACGACACCATCGATTGAACCTAGCTTATCTACTGCATCAGCGAGTTGACACACGATTGGGTTCTCGTTAAAACATGCTTGCTTAAACCAGCTAGGAACGATTTGACGGAGCCACAGTTCATTGATGGTTGCAAAATTATATTGCGTAACATTGTCGCGCGTGATGCCATCCACTAATCCAAGAGACGTATCAAAATAATAAACAGCAACGTTGTAGAAAATATAGGCTGCCACCCACGTAAGCAATGTCACGGTAATCCACCAGCAAAATAGTCCTATTCCCAAGATGATTACAGACCGCATCCAGGATTTATTTTGAGTGATCTGGTAAATAGGAGTAATTCGCACCATCAGTCCCAATATGACGCTAGGAAGGAAAAGGATAAGGAGAAAAAAAGCGACTTGGACGACCACTTGTAGATTCATATGATATATCCTATCGTACCGTCTCTGGTTTATAAATGGGTGAGTGTGACTATAGTATTAGTTACGAGCGGGCGGGCGTGGACTCTGCTTGAGCGCAGTATAAACTCGAAGCCAGGTCCCTCTCCAAATACGACCAGTGTACCTTGAATCCCTTCCCAGATTTCCATGTCGTATTTGGGGAGGGTGTCGAAAGACGGGTGGGGCCAGTTCATTATTATCCTGGTATTCGTGCAGGACACTTTCTTAAGCGGCGTTTTGGTTTGATTTTATCTCAACTACATCAGTTCGACTTTGATTGAGATACCAATTAGATACCTTTGATAAATCGAGTTCGACGTGCAGAACATCTAATTTAGATGAAACGACTTCTCCGATGATATGCCCATCAGGGGCTATGGCAATCGTGGGGCTGATTTGTTCTGTCGCGGCATTGTTGGCACTCAGAACAAACCGCTGTGTTTCTGCTGCTCTGCTAACAAGGTGACTTTTCCAAACAGACTGATATGAACTATCGCCAATGGCATTATTTAAGTGCAAGATAATTTGTGCTCCACGACGCGCAAGCAAGCCCCATTGCTCGGGAAAACGCAACTCACGACAGATTTGAACTCCAATTACAATTTTCTCACCGAACATATTCAATTCAAATATGGGAAGGCTATTGCCTGATGAAAAAGAACCGCGCTCATGGTTGGCTAAATTAATCTTGTGATAAACCCGCGTTTTGCCATCAGCCGAAAAACCATATGCGGCATTGAACCATTTATTGTTTATATTTACACAGGTTCCCGCCCAAACATTTATTTTTCGGTTCTCAGCCTCTGCTTGAAGGTGTTTTATGCCTTTCAGCAAGGCAGGGTTATTAATTTGTTTTAAAAAAGATGTATCGGTAGAGTAACCAGATATTGAACCTTCGGGAAATATCACCAAATCGCCAACATTTGTTTGCTGTAATACTGAATCAATAATTTCCAAATTTCTTGAGATTGATAAAGAGACTGGAAACTGAGCAATAAGAGCATTAATGTTCATAGTTGTTGAGGGGCGAAGCCGGACTAACGGTTTGCGTTCGCGGATTTTGGGCGGATTGAGATTCTGTTTGGAAGCAGAAAAAACCCGAAGCGAGGAAAATGCCCGAAAACGCACCGCGAAGCGTCCCACCAGTCGGGTGCATGCTGTGTTAGGCGGTGAACGGCGATGAAGTGATAATTCTGCTAAAACATGAATCAGATATTATTCATATTTCTGATTTTCTCTACGTTCCTTATTGCTAGAATTTTCTCTATTCTGCTCCTGATTTTGTTTTCTATCACTTCTAACAATACTCAACAAAGTAAAGCCCACTGTAACAACCAAACCATAGAGCGGTAGATTTTGAGTCCATGAACTTGTAAGACGCAATTGCAGGTCTTTGATATTGCTTTGTGCTTCATCCAAATCTTTTCTTAGGACTACATATGCCATTGCTTCGCTGGGATTTTTTTCAATTACATTCTCCATTTCACTCAGTCGATTAGTAACCGAATCTAATTCCTGCTTTAGATTCTTGTCCACTGCAACTTGGGTTTGGAGGGAACTAACCTCGTTCGCCAAAACAGCGACTTGATCTTTGAGGGAAAGAGTTCCAGTGGAGACTGCCGTGACTATTGTAAGGGTTGGTGTTCTAGGTGGAGTAGGTGTACCTGTACTGTTTGCCGCTTCAGCTGTTTGGGTGGCCTCAATTGCAAGTGTAACGGTCGTTAGACTACCATAGTAGGAAATAAGTGCAACAATTATCGTTGTAATACCAGCGATGATTGCTGCCAAAATTGCGGGTTCTATCGTCTTTCTCTTTGCGGGAATATTTGACCTGTTTGTAGACATATGTATCCTCGTAAGATAGTTGGTAATACTTCCGCCTAACGGTTTGCATTACCGGCGCTGGGGTGCGTGGACTCTGCTTGGGAGCAGAAAAAAACTCGAAGCCAGAAAACTGCTTGTAAATCGCGCAGACTCCCACGAGTCGGGTGCACGACGCTGTGTTGGGCGCTTTTGCCGAACGTTTCACTAGGTTTGCTGTTCACTAGACTCGGTTCGGTACTTACATAACGGACATTCTAAGTCAATAACTAATTGGTCAAACATTCTGTTGTGGAGTCGCAAAATATCACCAGGACGCAATGTTTGATACTGAGACAGTATTTCTGGCAATCCCGATTCATACATCTTTCCGTAGAAGGTTCCAAATTGCCTTGCTTCATCTTTCAACTCAATTGGCATGTTGTGGACTATATTGTTTCACAGATATACGTACCAATTGTCGAACTCGTCTAATGCGAAAGCAAGCTTTATGTCCTTATTCTTTGCTGTATAACGGAGATTGTATGCTTTGCGCAGATTCTCCAATATTTCAGTGTTGCCAATTAGCTTGACCTCAGGTGGTGCCATTTTATTATAGCCATCCAAGAGTTTGCGCAAATCATGACCATATTCATTCTTCAATTGATCGTCGGTCAATTCAATACCTGAATAAATTCTTGCTAATAACACAATAGAAAGCTTCAACAATTTCTCAAGCGATTCAGCTGCCTTTGCCATAGCAACAATTGGAAAACCTGACATAAATAATAAGCGCGCACAGAGATAGTCAATGTCGGCGATTCCAAGATACGATGTGAGTTTTTCTGTAATTTTCATTTTGATTTTAGCGCCCAACTAGTGTTTAGATGGTCAGTTCCAACTAACTGCCTATAGACAGACCGTTCCAACTACATGGTCCCCTTTAGGGGAAACGCCTAATTTAATTAGGACGTTAGACAGTCATAGGTTAAAATCTAATGAGTAAATTATAGCATTATCCCTTATATATAGAGAACCTGTGGCCGAGATACAACTTCATAACGTAAGCCTTTCCTATTCATCTTCTCTACGTGACCCTGCAATTCGCTTGTTTGAGAAGAAAAGAGAACTCATACAAGAGGACTTGCCAGTTGAAACGCCCAACGGGGGTGGAGTGCTGGCTTTAGATAATATAAATCTAACCATCCCCAATGGACAGACCTTTGCTGTGGTCGGCCCATCAGGTTGTGGAAAAAGTACATTGCTGCGCGTGGTGGCGGGTATCGTTAGTGACTATAAAGGTCAGGTACTTTACGATGGGGAGGACGTACAAAATATTCTTCCCAAAGATCGTTACATCGGCATGGTCTTTCAGAATTATGCGTTATATCCCAACTTTAACAATGAAGGCAATCTCTCGTTCTTTTTCAAGCTGCGCAAGATCAGCGACGAAGAAACGAATGAGCGTATTCGTTACACATCTGAAATGATGGGCATCGGTTTCAACGAACTCCTGCCGCGCAGGCCAGGCACATTATCTGGCGGACAAAAACAACGTGTGGCGATTGCGCGTGCCATTGTCCGCGCGCCGAAATTGTTTCTCTTCGATGAGCCACTTTCCAACCTCGACGCAAAATTGCGCGTCCAAACGCGCACAGAGATCAAACGTCTGCTGCATCGTTTTGGCATCACCAGTTTATATGTCACGCACGATCAAGTGGAAGCGATTGCGCTTGCCGATCAAATTGTCGTGATGCACAAGGGACGAATTGAACAAGTGGGAACATATCAGGAATTGATGGATAATCCCGCCAGCGAATTTGTTGCAGGATTTCTAGGTCTGCCGCCGATGAATCTTTTTTCTGGCGGATCAATCTCTGGCGGCAAGCTGGTTCTGGACGAATATCTGATTCCAATCCCAAAGAATATTTTCACTAAAGTCACAAATGGTCAACTTGTAACATTGGGTATGCGGCGCGAAGCGGTAAAACTATCAGCTGAATCCAATTCAGCGAACGAGATTCAGCTCAAGGGTGAGGTCGAAGCGCTTGAGCCTGATTATTCACGTCAGAGTCAAACGGTTTATATCCGCACTGGTCACCGCACATATACGAGTATGTGCCCTCTTGATATGAAACTTAATATTGGGCAATTGGTCAATGTGAAGATCGACCCCGAGCGTCTATATTTCTTTGACACGAATTCTGGCTTGCGCCTTTGATAACTAACTAATGAAACTGTAATCTAACACTCATTGATAATCAAAGGCGGGCATATTCTTTTGTGGTTATAATAACCAAATGGATTTTTTCTTCCCAGAAGATGGTCTCGCCCGTGCTGTTCCCGAAGAAACGAATATTATTTCACTTACCGCCCAGCCTTACCCTGATGGCTATCGTCTGCGCGTGAATATTGAGGTCATGCCGTTTCAAAAACGGCCTTACATTGAAGTCATCCTCAATGATTCAAGTGGCGCTGAAGTTGCATCTACAAGCATCGTCGAACCGCTTTCATGGAAACTCGAATTCACCATGCATATTCGCGGCGAGCTTATGAATCCGTATACACTCAGCGCCAGATTGTATTATCCCGATGGGCCTTCAAAAGAGCCACTCTTTTTTTCTTTTGATATAGAACCGCCCGCCTCAATACCTAACCCCGAAACCGATTCCGCTTAATTGATATTATCCATGCCTTTGCATTTTTTTTCATCAATTCTCACACGCATTATGTCGTTGCGAGGAGGGCCTTTGCTCTCCCCGACGAAGCAATCTCCAGTTACGAGGAAACTGCTCACTTGCACTGCAACGAACGCAGTGCGGCGCAAGTGTCTGCCAAAACCAAAAACGCCTCGCAGCGACATGCTTATAACTTTAACCATTACCAGCCTTCTACTCTTTGGCTGTTCTCAAAATGGAGCCCCCACACTTTCCCCAGAAAACCCGCTTGAACCGATTACCGAATCTACAGATGTACCTGCTGTTGTTCAATTTAGCGGCGAAGGCAATCTTGTCTTTCTCTCCATTGAAGAGAATGGATATGCCCATCTGTTTCTTTATCATCCACAAGATCAGCCGCTCACACGAATCACCGCAGGGGATTGGAACGATATCGCTCCTGCCCTCAGTCCAGATCGCACACAAATCGCTTTTGCCTCTGACCGCAATGGATTCTGGGATCTATACATCATGGATTTGCAAAGTGGTGATGTAACTCAGATAACTGATTCTCCAGAATACGACTCATCACCTTCATGGTCACCAGATAGCCAATGGCTCGTATTCGAAACATATATCAATGAAAATTTGGAAGTAGCTGTTGTATCCACTGTAGATGCAACACAAGCCGTCATTTCTCTCACGCAAGATTCCGCATCCGATCATTCTCCCGTTTGGGCACCTGATGGCAGGAATGTGGCATTCATCTCCTCGCGCGGCGGTGATAGCGACGTATGGCTTGCAGACCTCGATCTCACAGGCGATGAACGTTATCAAAACTTAAGCAATACACCTTTTGCATCTGAAAATCATCCGCTTTGGAATTATGACGGCTCACAATTATTATGGTCATCCACCTCACAGACTGTCGGCTTTAGCGGCTTGTATATTTGGGAAGCGAATGATCCAAACCGCGCCGCACGCTGGATCGGCGATGGAAGTTGGGGTGCATGGAATGAAACCGCTGAAAAGATCATTGCCATTACAAGCGGGTCTAATCAAAATTATCTTACATCTTATGATATTAACGGTCATTTGCTTCTCTCACCAACTCCAGTAAATGGGCGTGTGCGCGGACTCACTTGGGGCTTGGCTGATTTGCCGAATTCACTTCCCAATTCATTTGTAGAAGCGGCTAAAGTTGATCCTACGGCATTATGGTCGCCGGCCATAACACCCGCGCCTGATGTGCCGAATCAACGTTGGTATGTTGTGCCCTTGTCAGATGTGCAGGTCACATATCCGCAGCTGCATGATCTCGTAGATGAATCCTTCATTGCATTACGTGGCCGCATTATTACCGAAACTGGTTGGGATGCATTAGCAAGCCTTGAGAATGCATTCGTTCCACTCACAACGAGTATGGAGCCTGGTCTTGAAGAAGATTGGCTATATACGGGCCGCGCCTTCGCAATTAATTCAATAATGGCGAATGCAGGTTGGATGGTTACTCTGCGTGAAGATGTGGGCGCACAAACCTATTGGCGCATCTATATCCGTTGTACTGTGCAGGATGGTTCACTCGGTGAACCGATCCATAATGCGCCGTGGAATTTAAATGCACGTTATGAGCTTGATCCGCGCACGTATGAGCAGGGCGGTGAATATGCACCTGTGCCCTCTGGATATTGGGTGGACGTCACTGCTTTGGCTGGAACATATGGCTGGGAACGCTTGCCCTCACTTCCTAACTGGCGCACATATTATGCAGGTGCACGCTTTACTGAATTTGCATTAACAAACGGATTGGATTGGTATTCTGCGATGCAGGAACTGTATCCAGTGGAGGCGCTTATCACGCCGACCCGTGTGCTTGCTCCTACTCTCACACCCACTCCCACTTTTACATCCACGCCTACCAAACGCCCCACACGCACCCCCTATGCAACACGCACTGCTACATTGTCACCAACACCAACAAGTCCGCCAACGGTCACGCCTACACCGCCGACAGTTATTCCGTAATGATTTACCTTCGTCCTGAGCGGAGCTGCACGTTCTTGCTCTTCGTGCAGCGTAGTCGAAGGACAAGCTTTCATATATAGTTTAAGTTTTCCAAGTTACTCGTCCTTCGACTACATTCCTCAAAGAGCATTCGTCATTTCGCTCAGGACGTAGAATATAAAAAATGAAACCCAAACACACTATTCCAGCCATTTTATTTATTTTTATATTTTCCTCTTGCACGAGTGTAGGTGGATCAACTCCCACGCCGGTAGTGTTTGAAGTGCCAGACCAATCTCCAGTTGAGTTTGAAGTGGCACTTACTCCGTCACCTGTGCCATTTCAATTTAGTCTTCCGACTCCGGGTGCGGAACCCGTCTCAGGCTGGCGTCCTCCGCTGTATCCTATTCCGTGGGCCATGTCTCCTTATGACCATTTTTATTTTGCACGCCCCATCGCAGCAGATAATATCAACTGGCCTCTGGCTGAATATCGTTATGGCGGTGTGTTCTTCGCACCGAAGATCGTACACACCGGCGTTGATATTGATGCAGAGGAAGGCACACCGATTCTCGCGGCAGGCCCCGGAACGGTCATCTCAGCAGATTGGGGTTTATACACCGAAGCGCCCGGCAATCAAAGTGACCCCTATGGAATGGCCGTGGTCGTTAGACATGATTTTGGTTATAAAGATCAGGCTTTGTTTACTATTTATGCACACATGAGTCAGCTGCTTGCAGTCGTTGGGTCACATGTGGAAACTGGAGATGTGTTGGGTTTGGTTGGTGATACAGGTGCAACTACGGGTCCGCATCTGCATTTTGAAGTGCGTGTGGGAAAGAATACTTTTTATAATACATCCAATCCCGAGTTGTGGACGACTCCGCCTCAAGGCTGGGGAGTGCTGGTGGGGAAGATGGCAGATGAAAAAGGAAAATTACTGAATCAACTTTATATTCAGGTGCAGTCAACTCTGCCGAGGTCTCCCGTGCGTACGGTAAGAACATACGGTATTGGTGCTGTTAATTCAGACCCATATTATCAGGAGAATTTTGTGCTAAGTGATCTGCCTGCTGGGCTGTACAAAATTTCTGTCAAATATAATGATGAGGATAAAGAAACCTGGGTCGATATATTCCCCGGTCAGGTGAGCTATATTACCTTTGATGGGGAAAATGGTTTCAGCAACGTCCGTCCGCCTGCTCCTACACATGAATTTTTGCCTGAGACCTTGCCTGCTACACCTATTGCGCTCCCTTAATCTCTAGCCATATTTCCAATCAATAAAAATATGAAAAGCAGACAAACTCTTTTTCGATATCTTTGGATGTTCATTTTCCTTACTGCCTGTGGATCGTTGTCTCCACAGCAAACTATCGTGCCTACAGTAAGCATGGCAACGGTTGTGGATGTTTATGAAAACCCAACTGCCTTGCAAAGATTTACCCCTGTTCCAATTTTTACACCTATACGGCAAACTCAGAGTCCGTTAGCAACAATAATTGCTTTATCGACATCTACATCAAATTCAAACCAGCCATTCTCAATAGATAGGATTCGCCAGGTTTATGTCAAAGGCGGAAACATCTATCTTATAAATGGATTAAATCTACCAAGACAACTGACACACAGTGGAAGAGATCGTGACCCCATTTTTTCAGACGATGGCGAGAAGATCGTCTTCTATCGCGGAGAAGATGACAATGATGTATATTCAATCAATGCCGATGGAAGTAACGAGCAACTCATCATAAAAAGTAAATCTCTTCCTACTCTTGCCCAAGGGGATATAAAAGCGCTAACCTTTGTTCCTAAAACGCATCTTCTGCTGTTTAACACCTATCTTTGCAATCCAAGCCCGCAAGGGCCCTCGTATAACGCCCCTGAATGCACCGTTGGTCTATATCGTGTTGATACTGATTCAGGAGAAATCAGCATTATAGTTGGTGGATTAACCGGGAACACGATGCAGGAACGTAACTTTGAAATCTCGCCTGATGGCACTTTCATCTCTGTGTCCTCGTCAGGACATATAGATATATATGCAGGCAACAGGATTATTTACCCAGACGCAGTTCACTATTACCGTACACCTCCCGATGAATATTTGCCCCAGCAATACTGGCTTCCCGATTCTAGTGGACTAATAGCAGTTGTCGCTGCTGATCAAGAGTCCAATGAGCCAGCAACTCCGCCTTCAACTTATTCTGTTCTTCGTTACACAATTAAAGATAACCAAGTAGTTCAAATTCCCTTTGAGCTGCCTATCATATTTAATTCTGGCTGCAACTTTTCTGTCTCTCCAGATACAAACTGGATCTTTTATATTAGTGATGGAAATGGTCAAGGAGTAGGAACACCGTCACTCTATATTGGGAATCTTAACAATGGGAGTACGCAATTGTTTGACTGGGATGGTCGTTGTCCCTCATCGTACTATTCTGACCCACAATGGAGCCCGGATAGTAAGTATTTTGCCTCTCAAAAAACAATTTGGAGTGTTGAAGGATCATCTATTTCTATTGGTGGAGATTTTATAGCTTGGATTGATTCTAACCATTATTTGTATACGATTTATGACGCAAATATTCCCAAGACATCTACCTTCATAGGAGAAATTGGTGGAGATACTATCTCTCTTCCAGAAGATTTTATTTGGTCATCCGAGTTCATTATTCTCGACCCCAAAAACACCCCATAATCGCACTCTTGACGTACTGAACATCTGTGCTATACTCTCGACACACACAATTTCAACCTTTTACACTTGTATTGGAGAATTAAATCATGGCACGAAAATCATCTAAAGCAACAGAATCCCCTGAAAAAATTCAAACTATGGATAACGCCAAACGCGCTGTACTCGATAAAGCGGTTGGTGATATTTTAAAACGGTATGGCGATGGCTCGATCATGCGCCTCGGTGAAGCTCAAGGAATGGTAACAGAAATCATTCCTACAGGTTCACTTTCACTTGATATTGCTCTTGGCGTCGGCGGTATTCCACGCGGACGTGTTATCGAAATTTATGGCCCTGAGTCTTCAGGTAAAACCACTCTCTGCCAACACATTGTTGCAGAAGTTCAAAAAATGGGCGGCACCGCAGCATTCATTGATATGGAACATGCACTTGACCCAAGCTATGCTGCCAAGGTCGGCGTGGATATCGATAACTTGCTTGTTTCACAACCCGATACGGGTGAGCAGGCGCTTGAAATTGCAGAGACCCTTGTCCGTTCTGGCGCAGTAGATGTAGTTGTCATCGACTCGGTTGCGGCGCTCGTCCCTCGCTCGGAAATTGAAGGCGATATGGGTGATGCACAGATGGGTATGCAGGCCCGTCTTATGTCTCAGGCGCTTCGCAAACTTTCAGGCGCGATCAATCAAACCAAAACCTCAGTCATCTTTACTAATCAACTTCGCCAAAAAATTGGCGTAATGTTCGGTAATCCAGAAACCACCACAGGCGGACAAGCCCTCAAGTTTTATGCTTCCGTACGCCTCGATGTGCGCCGCATTCAATCCATTAAAGTCGGTGAAGAAGTTATCGGCAATCGCACACGTGTTAAAGTTGTCAAGAATAAAGTTGCGCCTCCGTTTCGCACTGCTGAGTTTGATATTATGTTCAATGAAGGTATTTCGAAGTCAGGTGATGTACTGGATCTGGCCACAAAATTCGAAGTGCTCACAAAGCGCGGCGCTTTCTTTTCTTATGGAGATGTCCGTATTGGTCAGGGTCGTGAGAACGCCAAAGATTACCTGCGCAACAATCCAGATATGATGAATGAGATTGAAGTCATCATTCGTCAGAAAGCCATGAGCGGTGAGATCGCTCTTCCGCTTGACCTTGGTGCTGAAGTCGCTACCGAAGGCGTAGGCGGCGCGGTAGAAGAAGTATAGTTTCTGGAGTCGAACAGCTCACTTGCCCTGCGGGTGCTGTTCGAGATAGCAGGAGCAAGCTCCTGCATTCCATATTAATAAAGTCACAGAGATCACCTCTGTGACTTTATGGTTTAATCAGGACATGTTTCGTTTCCGACTCCGCCCAAGCTTGTTTGCTGTTCTATTAACTTTGATTTGCGTTTCAGCATGTGCGCCTCAAACTACACCCACGCCTTTTCGTCCGCCGACACAACCGCAGCCAACGCAACTTCTCGCAACAACAACACCTGTCCCCGCACTCTTTACCTCGGCTCCAACAACGCCAACTGCTACCATCACACTCACTGTCCCGGGGCCATGCACAAATAACCTGAGCTTTCTTGATGACATTACCATCGAAGACAATACATCTGTGCTGCCCAACGCAGTGGTTGATAAACAATGGTTGGTACAAAACGATGGCACCTGCAACTGGGACTCGACCTATCGCCTTAAATTAATCGGTGGCGATCCGCTTGGTGTAGAGCAGGAACAAGTCATGTTCCCGGCTCGTGCAGGCACACAAGCCACTCTCCGCATTCTTTTCACTGCACCAACAACTGAAGGAACTTACGAAAGCGCGTGGCAGGCTTATGGACCAGATGATGTCGCATTTGGTGACCCTATATTTATTAAGATAGTAGTATCACCTTAGAAGAAGAATCTTTTTAAGTTTGATGATTTAGTAATCCCATCAGAAAAATATCAGCTTGCATAAATGCAATGTAAAACCCTGTTGCAATTATTCTGTAAGGTCATGCATATTTATTGGTGATATAGTAATGATTATAAAGAACATCCGATAAAGGCAAAACCGGTGAAAGCCGGCGACGCAAAGCTATGGGTCTAACGTCACTGCAATGACTATGACCGCCAGGCCGCCGAAGATCACAAAATTAGTTTTTGTGTTGTTTGGCCTGGCTTATCACAAGCCAGGTTTTTTTATACGGATGGCTCATCAATCTTCAGTTCTGTTTTATTAGTGCAGCCCCGATGAACTCGGATCTGCAAGGAGATATAGCCATGTTACGAAATTTCAAACTTCCATTGGTCGCCCTCGTTATTGTCATCATCTCAGCCACTTCCTATGCTTTTGCTGCGGCCAACACTGTCCCAGCCACAAAAGCTGGTGATGGTTTGGGCGCAGTCAGCGGTTATACAGTGACCGCCGTTGCGTACACTTTGAATGCAACCACTCCAAACACACTTGACCAGGTCTCGTTTGATCTCGGCGCTGCCGCCACACAAGTACAGGTTCAGCTTGTAGCTACCACTGGTTCCTGGTATGCCTGCACTCTCGACACTGGTACAGTCTGGGAATGTGACACCACCGGTTTGACCGTTTCATCCATAAATCAGTTGCGTGTGATCGCTGCCAGTAACTAGTCCATAAATTTTATGCAAAAGTCAGGTCTGCTTAAGGTAGTTTCTCTCAATTGAAAGTGATGAGATAAGCCGAGAGCAGACCTGCTTCTTTATATATACCTGATGAAAAATTCCAACCGCCTCGTTTCAATTACTGCCACACTACTGTCCTTGCTTCTTTCAGTAATTGGCTGGATGATCTTTGCCCCAACCCAGTTGGGCGGCTCGGTCACCTACGTAATGGTGGACGGTAATAGCATGGAGCCGGGCTTTCATTTGGGTGATCTGCTGCTTATTCGGACACAAACCAGTTATCAGATAGGCGATGCGGTTACTTATCAGAATGCAGAATTAGGCCGGTATGTTTTTCACCGCATTATTGGGACAGAATTGAATCGTTATGTTCTCAAAGGTGATAACAATTCGTGGCTGGACTCGTATCATCCGGATCAAAGCGAAATTGTTGGAAAATTATGGGTGCATATCCCAAAACTTGGCAATGCAATTGAGTGGGTGCGCTTGCCATTCAATTGGGCAGTTGCGATGGGTTTACTTGGAGGTGTTTTTATGTTAACTATGATTAAAAAACAACCTCAACGCGGAAAAGAAAAGAATAAGCCGTCACAAAAATCCGGGGGAATAGGAATTAAACAAGGCGCCTTGTATATTACAGGCTTTCTAACTTTGATATTTTTAGGCTTGAGCATTTTTTCATTTACCCGCCCACTGACAAGCACGATAGGAAATATTCCATACCAGCAGGAAGGTCAGTTTTTCTATTCGGCAACGGGTACACCCGGAGTTTATGATACAGAATTGGTTCGCTCCGGTGAACCGGTCTTTCCAAAGCTGACCTGCTTTCTTAACATCGGCTTTACTTATAATTTACTAGCTGACCAATTGCAGGAAGCATCAGGTACTAATCAATTATATGCGCGCGTGTTGGATAGCCAAAGCGGGTGGCAGCGCACCATTCCTTTAAATCCGCAAACTACATTTATTGGCAATACTTATTCCACCTTGGCTACTCTTGATCTGTGCCAGGTGGAATCGCTAGCTAATTTAGTGGAGCAGGAAACCGGATTACATCCAAATACTTATACGTTGGAAATTGTTTCACATGTGGAATTGACCGGAAATATTGCAGGGAATCAAGTAAGCGATACTTTTGACCCCAGCCTTGTGTTTGCATTTGATAAGGTCCATTTTTATCTTGATATTAAGGATGCAAAAACTGATCCATTACGTATGGTTAAGCAGGGGCTTGCTGGCAGTTCTGATCTGCAGGCGAATACAATTCAAATAGTGGGTTTAAACCCTACTGTAAAAAGTATACGTTTGATTTCTCTGTTAGGGCTTGGCTTTTCATTAATCGGGTTGGTCATTGCTGGTACATATGTTTATAGAACAGCGTGGCAGAGCGAGGAAGCGCTGATCCGCTTAAAGTATGGCGCAATTCTGGTCGATATTCAGGAACAAAGCCTAAAGCCTGCTTCATCTGTAATTGATGTTACCAAGATCGATGATCTGGCCCGGCTCGCTGAACGGCATGGGACCATGATTCTGCACAAGCAGCTCAATTCTTTGCATACCTATCTGGTTCAGAGCAATGAGATGAACTATCGTTATGTAGTGGGTACAAGTGAAGATAGAGTTGCTGAAGTTGCTCCACCTTACGATGAAATCACAGAACATCTAGTGCAGCCTGAAGAAGAACAGTTTGTCACTGATGTATCACTAGATACCAAACTGCCTGAATATTTTATTGAAAATAACGAAGACGGTATTGCCAACACGCAGCCTGTATTGAATAGAATAATAGAACCACACGTTAAAAATGATGAAAATATAACTAGCAAATTCGAGCCGCTTCAGGATGAAACTTCAGAGAATGATAAAGACAAGCTTATCGAAGCTGAAATGATTCGGCGTGAGGCGCTAGCCCAGTTGATCAATAGTTATAAAAATCTGGAAGTGAATGAAAAACCAGTTAGCAAAGAATCTGTGGAATATGTGATTGACACGGGCGCAATTGGATTTGTCATGCCGGAGTTTGAAGAAACGAAGATATTAAGGAAGATAAAACTGTGAAATTCCCTGCCCCGTTTCAACTCCTGACCTTTGGCATGATAGCCCTTATTTTATTTAGTTCCGTAACCGCAATTGCCACGACCAATACTGTTCCAGATACACGCGTCTCACTGGATACGCTTCCACTTAACTTGAATGACCTGAAACCATCTTCTTGTGCAGGTTTGTTTCTCACAAACCTTATCACCGGCTCAGGGACATTAACCGGCACAGCAGGTAATGACCTTATCCTCGGTAGTTCCAGTATTGATGTAATTGATGGTCTAGGCGGAGATGATTGTATTGTGGGCGGCGGCGGGGATGATCTTCTGACAGGCGGTGATGGCAATGATATCTGTCTTGGCGGCCCTGGTACAGATACATTTACTACTTGTGAAGGCGAAAGCCAGTAAGCTCTCAAAAGATATCTTTAAAATAAAAATAGGAGCCAATGCGGCTCCTATTTGATTTAATAATTTTACGGCCCCCATCTCGGTTGATAATCGCAATACTCATTATTTGTTAAGCGGCGTAAGTCGGTTCCATCCACGCGCATGATGTAGATCTCACAGCCATGAACTTCATATCTATCAAAATATGAAGTAAACGCCACCCATTGGCCATCTGGGGAAAATGACGGGCCTTGTGAATTTCCGCCAGATGGTGTGATCTGATGTTGATTGGAACCATCTATGTTCATGACAAAAAGTTCACGTTCCCATGATTTGCCAGAATAGGTGACGATCAACCCCTGAGGTGACCAGTCGCTTCGTCCGCGCAGGGCAGGCAAATTACTAACCTGACGTAAACCCGTGCCATCCACATTGATGATAAAAAGCTGAGTTAAGCCATTCATCGCAGAAGCGAACATGATCTGCTTTCCATCCGGCGACCAGGTTGGGTCGATTGCGCTATCTTTGGAAACTTCGCGTGGATTGCTGCCATCTCGGTTGATCAACCAGGTCGTAGGTCTATCAGGGCTACTGAAAAAACGCGCTAAAACGATGGTTAAGCCATCCGGTGATATTTCAGGCGCATTGAGATCGCCGATTGAAAATGTCAATTGCCTGTTTTCGCTCGTAGATAGATTCAGTTCATAGATTTCAAAGTGTTTGTTTTGTTCGTTGTAAGCGGAGTAGACTACGCTGTTCCCGTCCGGGGCAACAGACGGATAATAATGACGGACATTATCGTTAAGGGTTAAGCGGCGATACCCTGAACCATCTGCATTGACAATACAAATCTGTTCCCTTGATGTATCCTTGTATAGCTGACAGGTCAATGCGATCTTGCCTGTTGGCTCAGTTGAGGATGGAGTTACAGGTGAAATAGGGGCCTCACCAGAAGCTGCTGATAATGGTGTGCTTGCCTGTAGTGTGGCAAGCAGATTTGGATTTGAGTTGTTAGGAGTGGATGATGGTACATTACAAGCCAGTATAAAAATCAATAGACTAATAAAAACAAGGATGCGTTTATTCATTGTCATCCAGTGTTTCGCAGACCTGCAGCAATGCCGTTGATCGTCAGGCCAATGACCTCGCGTAATGACTGTGCTTCAGCGCTTTCAGCATCAGATAAAGAGCGGATGCGGCGCAGCATTTCCACTTGTATGTAATTTAATGGGTCAACATAAGGATTGCGCAGCTGCACGGCGGTTTGTGTAATTGGTTCGGCATCTAGTAGATCTGTATGACCGCTAATGGATAAAACAATGTCGCGCGTCTGGTTGTATTCGGTTCGGATGATGCCAAAGATTTCTGCGGCTAACTTTTTATCGGGGACAAGGTCAACATAAAGCGAAGCGATATCCATATCGGCTTTGATAAGGGACATTTCCGTATTATCAAGCATGGATTTGAAGAATGACCATCCGCTATACATCTCACGCAGAAGTGCAGTATCTTTTGTAGATGCAAGCGAAGCACCAAGACCAAACCAACTAGGTAAATTGAAACGACTTTGCATCCATGAGAAGACCCAGGGAATGGCACGAATTTTTGTCACTTCACTGCTTTGCGTTCGTGCAGCGGGGCGTGAACCAAAATGTAAACGTTTGATTTCATCCAGCGGAGTTGCAGCCTGCCAGAAATCAATAAAGCCTGGTGTTTCGTAAACAAGCTGACGATACACGTGCTGTGCCGTAGCCGACATTGAATCCATACTTGTACGCCATGCAGCAGGGATTTCAACTTGATCTTTTGTAGGAGAGGATGCCAACAATACGGCATGGACAATTTGTTCGAGATGTCGATGTGCTAGCTCGGGGTTGGAATAACGAGATGCAATCGTCTCGCCTTGTTCTGTGAGGCGAAAACGCCCATTGATCGAGCCGACAGGTTGCGCACGAATGGCTCGGTTAGCAGGGCCGCCGCCGCGTGCAATCGTTCCGCCGCGACCGTGAAAGATGGTCAATGTTATGTTATGTTTTTTAGCAACCTGTGTAATGCTTTCCTGCCCTTGATACAACGCCCAATTCGCCATCACGTATCCGCCGTCTTTGTTGCTGTCTGAATATCCGATCATGATCATTTGAGCATTTTCGCAAGTATTAAGATGCTCACGATAAAGTGGCATAGTAAATAGACTTTTCAAGATGGACGGAGCGGCCTGTAGATCTTCTATGGTTTCAAAGAGTGGAACGACTTGCAAAGCATGGTCACAGCCTGCCCAACGTGCAAGCAGTAACACACTCAATACATCGGATGCAGATCTGCACATCGAGATAACAACTGGTCCTAATAACTCAGGTCCATATACCTCGCGGACACGCGTGATAAGTTGGAACAAGCTCCATGTTTCAGCTGTGGCTGGAGTCACTCCGGGCTGAGATGAAAGCTTGGGCAGGGGAGCAGATAGCAGCTGAGTCAGAAGCGGAAGTTTTTCTTCATCCGCCATATCCATATAATTAGAAGTGATATTTAGGGCGCGCAGTGTTTCATCCACTGCTGAATTGTAGCGGCCCGATTCTTCGCGAATATCGAGACGCATGGCCTGCAGACCAAAGATATGCAACTGGCGCAGGACCTTTTGCATTTCATCCTGTGCGAGCGATTTGGGCAGGCTCGCTGCAATGATGTTGATCGGCGTTAGTAAATGTTCTAAATTAATTCGTGCTTGATGTGGACTACGTTCAAGCAGACGTTTGGTCATTTCATCGTTCGATGCTTCTTTTAGATCTTCAGCGAGCAGTGATAGTACAAGACGATAAGGTTCAGTGTTGTAACGTTCTTCGATGAATGCAACATGCGGCGGCAGTGGACGGCGTGTTTCGATCCATGCGCTGAGTTCAGGTGGGGGAGGCAAACGGCGGTCACTCATACTCAAGCGACGTGCAAGCCCTTTTAACCTCGAACGATGACCTTGCACTGCAAGACCACGATGGAGACGCAGAGTTTCTGCTGTTGTTTTGTGAGTTACATTTGGGTTGCCATCACGGTCGCCGCCCATCCATGATGCGAGTTGAAGCCAATTCAAAGGTGAAATAACATTAGGATAATGTTCAGCGAGTGCCTGATCAAGATCATAATACAGCTCGGGCAGTGCATCCCAGAAAACAGATTCAACGTAATACAACCCTGTACGCACTTCATCTGTGGCGGCTGGGCGTGTTGTACGATGACGATCTGTAAGCCATAGCCCTACAATTTCAGCACGTAGCCCTTCATGAATTTTTTTCTCTTTACGCGGTGAAAGTTTTTCACTGGAAAGATCGTCCAGCATGTGAGCAAGCAGTTGTAACTTACTGATCATCGTTCTGCGGCGTGACTCAGTTGGATGCGCGGTGAGCACAAGCTCAATTGAAAGTCCGTTGAGCAAAGTTTGCATTTGTTGTGTTGTGACACCTGCTTGTTTTAGCGAAGCAATTGCATCTCCAACGGATTCATCCAGCGGTTTTGGGAAAAGATCTTTTTCGCGTTCACGCAATTGCTGTACGCGTTGATTTTCTTCTGCAAGATTGACCAAATCAAAATATGATGTGAATGCCGCTGAGACAGCGCGTGCGGCATCAATATCCAGCGCTTCGATCTCCGCTTCAAGCTGCTTCGCCGCTTCAACATCTCCGGCTCTCCGATCTTTCGCCGCCGCGCGAATGCGTTCCTCAATTGCAAATAATTCAGGTGACTCAAGTTCACCAATGACATTCCCCAAAATGTCGCCAAGTAAATGAATAGTTTCAGAAAGTTCCATGGGATGAGTATAACGAATATAAACTTAAATCGTTATGTGTTTTTTCCTTTATATGCACGTCGCCCAGCAAGAACGCCAATAACAAGGCTTAGAATGGCAACCACAATAAAAATGGAATTGAAATATTGAAAATAACAATCCTCTGAACAGCCTTCGATGAAATATTGTGACAGGATTTGTGTTATTCCATAATCCAGCACAATGCCAATGAGCAGAGATAGAATAGTTATTCCAACTCCTGATAATATACTGCAAACCAAGTTTTTATTTTGAGTTTCCATTATTGTTACTCCAATTAATCCACAGCGATGATCAGATCGTTGATCTCATAGCCTTCGACTGTTTTGTTATAAATAATATCAGGCTGTTTTTCGATGCGTAACCCTTTCAGCGCCAATAGCTTGCGGATGAATACATCGGTTTCTGCAATGGCAAGGTGTTCCCCAGCACAGCGATGCGGACCAGAACCAAATCCTATCAGCGAACGATATGTGCCTTTCTCAAGGTCACGATGCGGATGCAAGCGCTCAGGCTCAGCTTCTACAGATTGAGCATCCGCGTTGACATCATAAACGTGGAACTCGATCTTTGCATCTGTGGGAATGTGATGAGTTTCACCGTTGCTGTTGACTGAAACAGGCTCGATCACTTTTCGTTTGATCTTGCCAATAACTGGCTCAAGCCGTAAAACTTCATGTAGAGCTTCATAGCGAGCACTTATATCATCCGATGTTAATGCTGCATGGATATGCGGTTTTTCCAAGGCGTGCATTAATACAGCGCAGATAAATTCCTGTGTGGTGGCCATACCAGCCGCACCATAAACAATACACTCTGCCAGGATCGCAATTTGATCTTTATCCTTTGACAGCATATATGAAATTACATCATCCTGCGGATTTCTTTTTCGTTCAGCAATTGCAGGACGCACATCAAACACAAAAAAACTGATACGGCGCAGATTCCCGAATAACATCATATATAAACGTGAAAATGGATTCTTTGGAAGCTCAATGGGTGAATGCAGCATGGCATCTACCCGGCGCACCATTCCAGCATTGGGAGTGAGTCCGATCACGGCAGAGGTTACAATTGCAGCCATATTCCTTGAGAGTGTTTTCAAATCCATGCGTTTGTTCTTGATAAGCTCCGCAAGAACATCGTCAGCGGCTTTCTCCATCATGGGCATATGCTTTTGGGAGACTGTGGTCGGGCTGAAATATTTCGCAATTGCGGCGCGCTGCTCGCGATGGGGCTTACCGTGTTGATATAGAACGGGGTCCATGCCAGACCTGAAAACATCTTCGGCATTGAAGCCATCTTGTAACAGGTCTTCCTTGAGCAGTTCTTTGGCTTCTGTGTATCCGCGAATATGCCAGACGCCTTCTGAGTCTTTTTCAACACGAGGCGTGTTTTGATAGGGATCAATTGCTGTTTTTGAATCGGTTTCAAATGTCATTGTAGCTGTTCTCTCTTTAGAATAAATTTTGAGGGATTATAGCCTATCCAATCTTTTGGCGTAGATTGATATTTTTCTAATAAAACTCTTACCGTTGTAATAATATATACGATTTAAAATTTCATAACATGTAAATTCACCCATTTTAGTTTTCAAGAGGCAAGTATGGCAGAAACAAACGAAACCCAACAGTATTCATTTAAGGCAGAGACCAAGCAACTGCTTAATATTCTTATCCATTCTTTGTATAAAGATCGGGAAGTATTTTTACGTGAACTGCTTTCCAACGCATCAGACGCGCTGAACCGCCTGCGCTTTGAGATGGTGACCAATCACAATGTGCTTGATCCAGATGCGGAACTAAGTATCCGTATCACAGCGGATAAAGATGCGCGTATGCTGACCATTCAGGATACGGGTATTGGCATGACGAAGGATGAAGTCATCGAAAATCTCGGAACCATAGCCCAATCTGGGGCGCGCAAGTTTTTGGATATTGCTAAGGAGAATCAGGCAGATTTTAGCCAGATCATTGGTCAATTCGGCGTGGGATTTTATTCCGTGTTTATGGCTGCGGAATGGGTAAGGGTCACTTCACGATCTTATAAGCCAGATGCCGAAGCGGTGACCTGGTATGCCACAGGTGAGGATAATTATCAGATCGGCAAGGCAGATATGAGCGAGAGAGGAACGAAAGTTGAGATCAAACTCAAAGAGGATGCTGCTGAATTCGCCGAGGAATATCGCCTTAAGAATATCATCCACAAACATTCAGATTACATTGGTTTTCCTATTTATATCGGTGAAGCCAAAGAAGCTGTCAATAAGCAGACATCACTCTGGCGCACTTCAAAACAGGAAGTGACCGATGAGCAGTATAAGGAATTTTATCGTCAGACCACTTTGGATTTTGAAGACTCGCTTGTACACATTCATATGTCTACTGATGCGCCTGTGCAGTTATATGCGTTGTTGTATATTCCGAGCAAAGTGGAACGCGGAGTTTTTTCGCTGCGAAAAGATGATGGGTTAAAGTTATACACACGTAATATTTTGATCGATGAATATAACAAGGATCTTCTGCCTGACTATTTGCGCTTCGTACAAGGCGTAGTGGACTCGGAAGATCTGCCGCTCAACGTCTCCCGTGAAACTGTTCAGTCTAGTGGACTGATGCCGAAGCTGAAAAAGGTTCTAACAAACCAGGTGATGCGTGAGTTGGGAACGCTTGCAAAAAATGATGCGGAGAAGTACCAGACTTTCTGGCAGGAGTTTGGTGTTTACCTTAAACAAGGAATAGCATCCAATCCTGCAGATGCTGAGACGATTAATCCATTGCTGCGATTCAAGACGAATTTGAATCCTGAAATCTGGTCTTCATTGGAAGATTATGTTTCGCGCATGAAAGATGGGCAAAAAGAAATTTATTACATTGTAGGTGAAGACTCGAAATCAATATTACGCAGCCCTCATTTGGATTACTTCCATTCGCAAGGCACGGAAGTGTTGCTACTGACTGACCCAATGGACTCGTTCATGTTGATGGGTCTACATAAATATAAAGACTTTGACTTAAAGAATGTGGCGCAAGCCGAAGTGGATACGACTCAAAAACTGAAGGATCAGCCAGAGGAAGAGAAGATTGCAGACACTGATTTCAATTCACTAGTTGAGCGCTTTAAACAAGTACTAGGCGAACGTGTAACTGACGTTCGTGCTAGTACACGCTTGTATCAATCTGTTGCGCGTTTGGCAAATGCGGACGCGAATGCAAACCCTGAGTTACAGCGCGTTTATAAATATCTTGGCAAGGAATATGAAATTCCAAAGAAAGTATTGGAATTGAATCCATCACATGCTATTTTGAAAAACTTGCTCAAGTTGGAATCAGGTTCTGACTTGCAAAATATTATTATCGAGCAGATTTTTGACAGTGCCATGCTTGTAGAAGGAATACATCCTGATCCATCGAGCATTGCTCCGCGTGTTCAGCAGATCATCGAAGCGGCGTTGGCGCAGAAAAATAGTCAGTGAATCAAACATAATTAACCCCAAATTTAATCTGGACGCAGATAAACGCAGAAAACGCTGATTTTGCTTTTCAATCAGCGAAAATCAGCGTTTATCTGCGTCCAGTTTTGGTCTTAAAAAGAAACTCACTCACGAAAGATTAATTTCGGGGTAAGTCATGTTTTTTATTTAACTTTCAGATAAGACTTTTACATATTCACTACTTTTATCTCCAAACAACCCAATGACCAGATGATATAGAGCATATAACTCGAGTGCAAACGGAAGATAACCTCCATAGCCGAGCAATGGCATTTCAAAGATGTGTAGCCAATTGCCCCAGGGGACGTGATAGATCCATTTCGGAAATGAATAGTAATTCCACATTTCCCAGAAGAAGGCGGTTAGTAAAACTCCAAGCCACAATGCAATGACTGGACTCCAATCACCTTTGTTTGTCCATTCTGCGAGCGAACGGTTCCCCAACCAGACATTGATCGGTTCGAGAATAAAATAAATGGACAGCCAGATAAAGCCAAAGAAGATGTGGGGCCAGATCAACAGCAGGACGAGCATCAGCCAGCCGAGAATGAAGAAGCTGAGAGTCGTTCGTTGATCTGTGCCAATTATAGCTCCGCGTTTGATGCGTTTGATAAAGTCAAAACTGGCGAAGAATTCCGCACTTCCAAACACGGCGGGGATGACAGTGGTAAAACTTATTATCGTCCAAAATGCATATTCAAGCGGGGAGAATATCTCAGCGCCGACGTACGTCCAGTTTTGGGTGCGGATGTTAAGCAGTTCGAAGATCCACCACACAGGCGCAGAGACGATGAACAGGCCGATGTATTTTCTCCAACTGCGCGTGAGCAGGGATGTGCCTGTGCGCCAGAAGACCAGCCCGTCGATGCTGAGGCAGTACCCCAGCCACAGTGGAAAGAATCCCCAATGCGTGCGCGCGCCTGATAACGCCCAATTGAGAATCCAGAAGATGATGACGAGGCTCAACCCAAGCCAGCCGTGAAAAGGAAATCTAAATGTTTTGTGATTCATTTGCACCTCTGAACGCATTATAGGACGAACTGCAATCATTTGCGGTCTGAGGCTATCAGGAATATAATGCGGGGCATTTATAAACCATTCATAAAAGGTGGATTGTCAAGAAACTCTTTATAATCAAATTCCCAAATGCGAATTGAATTGACATCGTGTCGAAGTGCTTTTTCTTGAGTTTCGTCTTTGTATATTGAAGCTAAGATGGGTAAGGTGGGATGAAAAGCAATATTATCAGCATATCCATCTAATTCTCTTAATATGAAAAGCACTTCCCATGTTCGAGTATTCCAAATTTGGATTGTCCGATCTTCACTGGACTTTGAAGCTAATAATTCTCCTCCCGCAGACCAGACAATATTACTGACAACACCCCTATGCCCTTCGAGATGAGCCAGCCTTTGATTATGTTCAATATCCCAAATGCCAATTGTATTATCGCTGGAGGCAGAAGCCAGCACAGGATGTCCCGACTTCCAACGAAGCTGGTTTATATGTCCTAAATGACCTTGCAATCTGTTTATTATTTTCATCGTATTTAGATCGATAAAAATAATTTCATGTGAGTCTTCTTCGGCCTTGGCTGATTCCTGATATCCTGCTCCAATAACTTTCCCGTCAGGCGATATTTCCATGTTTTCAAAACTTCCGTTGTATTCTTCCAGAATACGTTCTCTGGCATTTGTTGCGAGATTGAGCAAAAATACCGCATTATCTTCATGACCATAATAACTAACAATAAGGGAACCGTTGACAGGTGAATAAATTAAATTCCTTACATAACTTTTTTCTTCTTTCACTCTTTTTTGTAGCGGAGAAATCAATTTTTCGGACTGGATATCCCAGATTGCGACACCGTTGACGTCTTCATCTGTTGTAGAGGAATAATCGTAAGTGCAGGCAAGTTTTTCATCCCCCAGCCATACCACGCGTTTTGGCTGATAAGTGGAAGAGCTGCTTTTCTTCTCTCGCAGCAAGAGTGTTGTACACTCGTCTTGCGCTACATCCCAGACCATGATTGATTCATCGCTGGATGTAGATGCCAGATAGCGTCCATTTGAAGACCATGCTAGACTATTAATCTTATTAGTATGTCCTTTCCAGATGGATCTTAACTTTAGTCCTTTTACAGGAGAGCCGCCGACTTTTATGTATTCGTCATAACGATTAAGATCCTCCTTGTTATATCTATCGCGGCCCTTAATATATTTATCGAGTCGCAAATTACGTTCAATTCGATCTTTCCTGCTTTCATTGCTTAGCTTGAGTAATTCCTTTTGATCTTCTTCAGAAAGGCTGTTCAGAAAACTTTCCCCTATGGGATGCTTGATCTTTTCCCGCATAAAGCTGGCGCATTGATCCAACCAGTTATCTGTATCTCTCGTTACTTTTCCTTGCTTATATCGCTGCCATACCGCTGAAATACCTTCCAGTGTCAGCGGCACTTTGCCTAATGTGCTGACACTTTCATCCATGTCACCATAACCAGCTTTTTTGACGGCCTCTATCAGGTCAGGAATATATGCTTCATCTTTCGTAATTTCATAAATTGTAAAAGCCAGCAATTGATAGGTTTTACTGCCGTTTGAAGCGGCTGGGACATTTTTTATTTTTTGCAGCCATTTTTGCATTATCGGAACTGCTTCCACAAAGCTCAAGGCTTTCGCGGAATAGATTGGCCGAAATCCCTGATTCTTCTCCAATCCATCAAGGATCGCCGCTTTTGCCTTTTCCAGATATTCCCCCTTGAGTTGAAGCAGTGCGTCAATCTCCAAATCAAGCCGCATATCAGGGTCGCCTCCTGTTTTTGAGAAACAGGAATTCATGAAACGATTAAATAGCATCTCCATTTGTGAGTTATCAGTGGGGTTTTCCATAATCACCATCCTTTAATGCCATCTCAATCGCGCGGACACCACCATCAAGACCATTCTCCACCTGATTGTTCCAAAATCGGAGCCGAAAGGCTCCGATTTATTCTTCAACATTGATTTTTCTGGCTTGCTTGGCTAGTGCAGGGATTTGAGTTTGAATGACATCCCAAATAATATCAATATCCAATCCAAAGTATTCGTGGGCAATTACGTTCCTTAGGCTGGCCGTCTCTCGCCATGGGAATTCTGGATGTTTTTCTCTATAACTCTTGGGAGTTTGTCGTGCTGCTTCGCCTATGATTTCAAGGCTATGAATAACTGCAAGATAAGTTCGACGATCATTTTGTAAATCGATCGCTTTATTTATTGCCTGTGTGAAATTCAAAATATCTTCACAGGCTTGTAAAATATCCTGAATGTAAAGTTTGGGACTACGAGACGACATAAAGCAAATCTTTTTCGATGGATGGTTTTGTAGCAGGTTTGATTGCTTTTGGCGTGACCAAATCCACTTCACGACCAAACAAATCTTCGAGATAGAATTTCAATCCAATATAATTTGCCCAAGTGGATTTATCGAACTGAACCAGAACATCAACATCACTTCGCTTGCGCAGCTTGTCCCTAGCTGTAGAGCCAAACAAAGCCAATGACTTAACGCCGTAACGCTTGAGCGCACGGCGATTGGCTTTGATTTTGGTAATTACCTCATCACGGGTAGAGACTAACATAGGAAAATTATACACCAGCCACGGCATACTCGTAGCTAGATTTACTTGCCATTCAGTGCCATCTCAATCGCGCGGACAATACCTTCAAGGTAATTCTCCACCTGATTGTTCCAAAAACAAAAGACCGCCTCTTCAGCGGTCTTGGCATAGTAGTTGATATAAGTTTTAGCGGCCAGCAAATTGCGCACCGAGCGCGCCTTTGAGTAGCTCAAGAATTGCTTGATCGTCGCCGACATACAACACGATGACGCGCCCTGCTTTGAAGAAGTGAGGCGTAGCCATCCATGTAATCATTGTCGTGCCAGTTGAACCGCCATCAGGAGCGACCTGGCCCGCTTCGGCCTCCAGCTGTTCTGCAGTCTCATACTCAAATACCTGCACATCCGCACCATTGACCTGGATGATTTGTCCTGTCACGGTGAAGAACGGCTGCTCAATTTGGTCGCCAGGTTCAAGTGTCGCGCCCGCTCCGCGCAGAGAGTCAATCAAGCTGACATAATCTTCCACGGGGCCACCATGTGAAACGGTGGATGTAGCTGACTGGCTTCCACATGCCGCTGCAAAGAGGGCAACAAGCAATAAACTGCTAATGATGGAAAGTTTGGTTTTCATTTTATCTCCTTACTGATAAAGTATATTGATGTAATAGACGAGCAGTAAAGGAAATGGTTCCCAGCATTAGCGTACTTTGGAGGGGTTTCTAAATAATACCCAGGAATGGATTCGTCTCATTCAGATAAAGAGTGCTGAATTATTGGCAGGGTTGTATTCACTCATTGCTTAGTGCAATCTCAATCGCGCGGACAACACCTTCAAGATCATTCTCCACTTGGTTATTCCAAAAGCGGACTACTTTATAGCCCTGTGCTTCTAAATATTTGCTTCGTTCTATATCATAATCTTTTTGGTCAATATGTTGACTCCCATCCAATTCGATCACTAATTTATTTTTGATTGATACAAAGTCAACGATGAAATTCCCAATGGCATGTTGTCTTCTAAAATTGATGCCATGTAATTTATCCCCACGCAAATATGCCCAGAGCTTTCTTTCTGCGGGTGTAGGTTCTTTTCTTAATTCACCTGCACGATGCATTGTTTTGGGATTGGATCGTTTTACTGGCATAAGTTTCTCTCCCCGAGTTTATCATCATTAAATTGAGTCTATTGCAAGTTATTGCCCCCACCCAGCCTCCCCCAAATGCGATAGTGAACTTACACTTGTCAACATAAATTTTCATTCCGCATTTGGGGGAGGTGCCCGCTAGGGTGGAGGGGGCAAGCCCCTCACACTTTTTCCCTATTCCTGCCGCAAGCCATCACCGAAAATCTGAACCTGCATCCCAAACTGTTATTCGCGAGTTTTCAGGAGTAGTATCAAAATATTTTTCCAAAACCGACCTGAATATCAACCCAGCAACTTTAGTAGAAATATGCGACAGTTCAGAAGTTTGTTTACTATCAATAACAATTGTAGTTCCTACAATTAAATCTTTATTCCCTGTTTTATCAAGATAAGTCTTGGTTACTTTGCCACCAGCATGAACTAGTAAATGTCGTATATCTTCATTTTCGTTTAAAAAAAGAAGATCTGACTCGCTAACATTAACGAGTAGCCCAAACTTATCTGACAACAAAGCTATTCTTTGAGAAATATTCTTCCATCCAATTTCATAAACGTAATCATGAATCATATTTTCAATTAATTGTTCCCAACTTCCAGCATCAATAGCTTTTTCCCAAGTTATTGTCTTTTGAGTTTTGAGTGCTAAAGGTTGTAAAGTACAAATAATACGAACTGTTTCACTAAGAAAAGCATCAAGATAAGCCAATACCATTACTATTTGCTGTGAAGAAATGATACCCGTAAATTTTATTTCAGCTTTTGGGTGAGCAGTGATATGAGATAGGACTGTAAGTAATAAGGGCAAAACGGCAGGGTATTCCATGCCAGGAAATTCAATCTTCCATTCAGCACCTTCATATCCTTCTTTCTTTTCCATTTCTTTTTGAGTTTGAGAAATATGTGAGAGAGCCTGATTATATAAAACAGATAGATCTGAAGGTAAATTTTCTGGAAAATTATTTAGAACAACTTGTGCTACTGAAGCAACTGCATTTACTTGATTAAGAGAAATGATCAAGTTTTGATATATATCCGCGTATTCCTTTAAGAGTATTTCATTTTTCATATTTACCTCAATAGAAACCTAAAATCCCTGCGCCACGTACTCGCCCCACACACCTCTCAGTGTGTTACAAATCTCGCCCAGTGTGATGTCGTTTTCAACACACTCAATAAACAAAGGCATTAAGTTGTCAGTACCACTTGCAGCGCCTTTCAACTTTCCAAGCAACTGTTCCGCTGCTCTCTGATCTCTATTCTCTCTCAACGCCTTCAACCTTGCCCGTTGATTCGCCTCGATGGCAGGGTCAACGCTCAGGCGCTCGAGCGTCATTTCTTCGTCCACTTGAAATTGATTGACTCCCACTACGATTTCTTCTTTTCTCTCAATTTTCTGCTGGGCATCGTAAGCGGCGTTTTGAATTTCATTCTGCATGTATCCGCGTTCGATGGCTGTCAACGCGCCGCCCATGTTATCAATTCTGGAAATATATTCTTCCGCTCCCTTTTCAATTTCATCTGTCAGATACTCGATCAAATATGAACCCGCCAGCGGATCAACCGAATCCGCGACACCTGATTCATACGCAATGATTTGTTGTGTGCGAAGTGCAACGCGCACTGCTTTCTCAGTGGGGAGCCAGAGGGCTTCGTCCATGCTGTTGGTGTGTAGCGATTGTGTCCCGCCCAACACTGCGGACAATGCTTGTATAGTCACACGCACCACATTGTTCTCTGGCTGCTGCGCTGTGAGAGTTGAGCCTGCGGTCTGCGTGTGAAAACGTAATTGCCATGAGGCTGGCTTGCCCGCTTTGAATCTCTCGCGCATAATCTTCGCCCACAGTCGTCTCGCCGCGCGGAACTTCGCTACTTCTTCCAAAAAGTTATTATGCGCGTTGAAGAAGAACGAAAGCTGCGGCGCGAAGTCATCCACTTGCAAGCCTGCCTTCAATGCCGCTTCCACATACGCAATTCCATTGGACAATGTAAAAGCAACTTCTTGCACAGCCGTTGAACCTGCTTCACGAATGTGATAACCAGAAACCGAGATCGTATTCCAATACGGAACTTCCTTTGCACAAAATGAAAATATATCCGTGATCAATCGCATCGAAGGCGCAGGCGGAAAAATATATGTACCGCGCGCAATATATTCTTTCAAGATGTCATTTTGAATCGTGCCGCGCAGCTTGCGCATGTCCGCGCCTTGTTTCTTTGCCACCGCGATATACATCGCCAGCAAAATTCCAGCGGGTGCATTCATCGTCATCGAAGTCGAAACCGTTTCCAAAGGAATCTCTTTGAACAAAATTTCCATGTCATGTACCGACGAAATCGAAACGCCAACTTTTCCCACTTCGCCATGCGCAATCGGGTCATCTGCATCGTATCCGATCTGCGTGGGCAAATCGAACGCAACACTTAATCCCGTTTGTCCCTGCTGCAACAAATAGCGATATCTCTTATTGGAGTCTTCCGCTGTGGAGAAGCCCGCATACTGGCGCATCGTCCAAAACCATGACCGATACATTGTAGGCTGAACTCCGCGCGTATATGGATATTCACCAGGAAAGCCTAATTTTTT
>JACMLM010000038.1 GCA_014379595.1 Anaerolineales bacterium | reverse complement strand
TAAGTATGATGCGTATAGATGTTTAACCCTACAATTCCCATACGAAAATGTGAATCATCTTATTTTGTTATTGACTCGCACTTTCAAAAGTACTATACTCGATTTTATAAGAGGTAACGCCACATGCGCTTATTTCATGGAGATACACAATCTGGTTGACCAAGACACGCGATTATTCCCGCGTGTCTTTTTTTTATTCCCTCAAAAAAGGAGACTTAAACAATGGATTCTGGATTAATAGGCAAGGTAGAAAAAGCAAAACGTTATGCTGAGGATAGACACCGCTTCCACTTCAATCAGTTTGATCTTGATTTCCATGGGGATAATAGCGAACACCGCGTTTCGTATAATAATGGAGTTTTTAACTGCGATTGCGAATTTTTCATCACCCATAAACGTTGCGGCCACTCAATGGCGCTTGAGATTCTTCTCAAGGATATGATTTCTGAAACAGTAGAAGCTTAATTAACTAAAATTGAATATATAGACTGCCTTCTGGTTTACAGGAGGCAGTTTTGTTTTTATTATCAGCTTCTTCCCCCAAATCTGTATTTGATTTGGGGGAAGTGCCCGAAGGGCGATGGGGGTCATACTCTCATTAAATCTTAAACATTATGGTGTACAATTTTCTTTATGAAATCACAATTTTCCAGACGCGACTTTTTAAAACTTGGCGGGCTTTCCCTTGGTGGGTTGGCCTTTTCTCCGTTTTTACCCGGTCTCACCAGTTTTGATGATAGTTTTGTAGTCCGAATCGCTACTGCTGAAATGCCCGTGCGTAAAGAACCAACTGACGAGAGCCGCATCGAACTGACCCGCTATCGCGATGAGCTTGTCCATGTATATGAGGAAGTAACTGCACAGGAGCCGCAACATAACCCTGTTTGGTATCGTACCTGGGGCGGCTTTATACATCGCGGGCGTTTGCACCGCGTGAAAACTATTTATCACACACCGTTGACCTCAATTCCTGAAGACACAAGATATCTAACCGAAGTGGATGTTCCGTTTACCACACCCTATAAATACTCCAAAATGTATGGCTGGGAGCCTCTTGCGCCTCCACTATATTATGGCTCTGTCCATTGGATCGAAGCCATTGAAGAAGGCCCCAAAATGGCCGATTACACTGGCGCATGGTATCGCATCTTTGACGAACTTGATTCAAATGTTGCTTTTTATGTGCCAGCCATCCATCTGCGTGTTTTACCTCCAAGCTACATGCAGCCTGTTACACCTGAAGTGGAATATCAGCAAAAATTGATCGAAGTTAATCTCACAACTCAAATGCTTAACGCTTACGAATATGGAAAATCCGTCTTCCAGACTAATATTTCTTCTGGTATTCCTGGTAGCCCAGGTGGCCCTGATGAAATTCCAACGACAACACCAACTGGTAGTTTTACAATCCTTGATAAAGTCCCAGCCAAACATATGGGCTACAGTTACTTCGGCGAAACTTCAACAGGTAATGTTCTCGCCGATGTTGATAACTATGTGTTGCCTGGCGTACCATGGACATCGTTCTTCACAACTGCGGGTCATGCTTTCCATGGCACATATTGGCATGAAAACTTTGGCCAACCGATGAGCCATGGTTGTATCAACATGCGCAGTAACGAAGCCAACTGGCTATTCCGCTGGGCAAAACCTGTCCATACCGCTGGTGCAGTTGCCAGTCGCGGGCTTGGTACGATGGTGGAAATTCACTACTAATTCTTTTCTTGGATTTCATCCCTCTATGCTACTTCTTGATCCCAAATATTTGACAACATCTTATGCCCATTCTTAACTGGAAAGAGAAGCATCTCGTCACACCTGAGCCTGCTTCTCTTATTCAAGATTCAATTCTCTACCCGAATGGACGAGGCTATCCTAACGCGCAGCCTGATGGCCGTGTAATTCTTGGGGAGAATCTTTCAGTGATGGCAGCATTGCTTCCAGAATATGAAGGCCGTATTGACCTGATCTATGCCGACCCTCCGTTTTTCACCAACCGAAAATTTTCTGCACGTGTTGGCCGTGGGGAAGATTCGCGCAAGCCTGAAAAATGGAAACTAGCTGAAGGCTATCACGATGCCTGGCCTGATCTGGATTCATACTTGCAATTTCTATATGAACGCCTTGCATTGATGTATCGTTTGCTTTCACCAAATGGGACTATATATCTCCACCTCGATTGGCATGCAGATGCTTATGCTCGTTTACTCTTGGATGAAATATTCGGCACAGAAGGGGTTTTCATCAACGAAATTATTTGGACCTATCATGGGCCTTCTCCCATTAAAACTGCATTCAATCGCAAACACGATACGATTCTGTCTTATGCAAAAAGCAGGGACTATACCTTTAATGTAGATGATGTCCGCGAGCCATATCACCCAAATACAGTCGCTACATTCAAATCGTCAAGTAAAGCAGGGTTTGGCAAAGTCCCCAACCTTGAGCGTGGCAAAGTACCCGAAGATTGGTGGTATTTTCCTGTTGTTGCTCGTTTACACAGTGAGCGTACGGGATACCCCACTCAAAAACCAGAAGCATTGCTTGAACGCATTATTCTGGCGTCATCAAACAAAGGCGACCTTGTTGCAGATTTCTTCTGCGGTTCAGGGACAACATCTCTGGTTGCGGCAAGGAACGGACGTAAATTCATTACAACCGACGAAACGATTCGTGCCATACATACCGCGCGTAGCAGATTGGCTGAAACAAACGCTGTTTTTTCGCTTGAACGTGATTCTGCAATAAAAGATATTTCTTCACATGAAGCGAAGAATACAAAGATACATGTCTCTAAGGATTGTGTCAGGCTGGAAACTTCTCTCGATGTGGATTTTTGGGAGGTGGACCCAGATTGGGATGGGAAAATGTTCAAGAGTGCAGCCCAATCTCAACGTCACGCACGAAGCGGTGAACTTCCTCTGGAACTGCAAATAAAAATCGGACGCGAACGCGAAGCGTGCATCCGATTGGTAACAGTTCAAGGAAAACAGATTCAGCTACACGTCTAAACGATAGCCGACGCCGCGAATTGTTTTAAGTAATTTAGGATTATCAGGGTCAAGCTCAATTGCACGGCGAAGCCATGAGATATGTACATCAAGCGTACGTGTATCGCCTGTGTAATTTGTTTCCCATGCTTTTTTGAAGAGGGGTTCGCGTTCCACAACTTCACCATGCTTTTCCATAAGTAAATGCAGCAGCGTAACGAGGCGGGGAGTGAGCTTTGTGCTTCTACCGAGGCAGCGTACACGGCGTTTTTCAAGATCAAGGCGAATGGGGCCAACATGTAAAACATTTTTACCGTCACCCGGTAACAACGGCTTGATGCGATTGACAAGTTTTTGTACAGTGAATGGCAATGCGAGTACAGCATCTGCTGCATCTTTGTCTACGCCGTTTTCTTTTTCAAGAATAAGAATAATAGGGAGCTTTGAATCTCTTTCGCGAATGGCTTGGCAGATACGCAAGCCTGTGCTTCGAAGTGAAGCTGCGTTAATAACAACAAGACTTGGGCTTACTTCTTTAAGGCGTGCAACAGCTTTACTGCCATTTGGGGCAGTTTGGACATCAAATCCCTTCTTTTGCAGATCAGCAGCAAACGAAGGGATCTCTGAATGGTGAACTTCGATAACCAGAAGTGTGGTGGTCTTCATAATGATGGATTAATATTGCCTGTCTATTAGAATAACGATTAACTTAACAAATTATTTTATATAAAATCCATTTGTTAAGGTTTTGCTATTATACACCATTCTTAACAAATGTCTTTAGTCTTTGGTACTATTTCATTAAGGTTGCTGATATTTTATTTATTATTGATTAATATCAATCTTACAACTTCGCTTGACTTTTTCATGTTGCCTATGGTAATATCTGCGTCCATTCGATGCGGGGTGGAGCAGTGGCAGCTCGTCGGGCTCATAACCCGAAGGTCGCAGGTTCAAGTCCTGCCCCCGCTACTATAAAAAGATCACAAGAGATTGTGGTCTTTTTTGTTTTAATTTTTAAATTACCACTTGCAATCTGGCGTTGTATTAATTCCTGCAGATTTCCCTACGCGTTTATACATGGTCACATTCGTGAATGGTTCACCGAGAAGGCCATCATGAATAGCCCATGAACGTTTGCGAATACTATTTGCTGCATCAGACTCTCGAAACAGATTTGATCCATCGAGTTGTGATTTCAGATCACCATCATCTTGAAAGCCTGCATGGATGCTGTCCATTAAACGTTTACCAACTTGATAGGCGAAACCATATCTTTCAAAGTTAACTGCGTTGTGATAATACAATGGCTCGATAAAATACATATCATGACCAAGTGCGCTGATAAATTCTTCAAAGGTTTGCATGGCTTGACCAAATAAACGCAACCCGCGTCGTATCTGACCTGGTGCCAGCCCAGCCTCGAATGAACTTTTTTCCGCTTCGAGATTTCTTTGTAATGTACCAAATTTGGTGGGCGAGCCATCTGGCATTTTGTCCACATCAAAACGCGGTGACTCGGGATCATTAAGAATGTAAAGCAAAACATGTATCTGTCCATTCAAAGTATCTGCGAGATGCCCATAAAGGATTGGATCTGGAAAATCCATTTGATGGAATAAACGCATTTCCACATCTGTTGAACCAGATTCAAAATTGAATTGAAGCAGGTTAGGTCCTGCCCCAGAAGTGAGCGGCGGGATGTTGTATTTTTCCAATAAGGATGTGGGAATATACCGCGAATACAGCGCGCGTTTTTCAGGCTCATCAAGCAGGTTGATTCCGCCTATAGTGGATGGGGACATTTTAGTTTCCTCGCTTGTTAGTTTAATAGTTTTGTAGTTAACAATCAAACTAATAAACTAAGTAACTAACAACTATCTCACTCTAGATGCTCTTTCGTTATCTCGCGCTTCGTCTCGTTTGGCGATGGTGGCACGCTTATCGTAGGCTTTCTTGCCTTTGGCAAGCGCGATCTCGATCTTAGCCCGCCCGTCTTTGAGATAAACACAAGTTGGGACAACCGTCATACCTTTGATGCGGATGTTGTTCCATAACTCAACGATTTGTTTTTTGTGCAGCAGCAGGCGGCGCTTTCGCTTCGGTTCATGGTTGAAGTGAGTCCCTGCTTGTTCGTACGGGGCAATGTGTGCTTCAACAAGCCAGGCTTCATGTCCGTTGGGGATATCTACGAATGATTCCTGGATGCTGATCTGCCCAGCACGGATGGATTTGATCTCCGAGCCTTGCAACACGAGTCCTGCTTCGAATTTTTCCATAAGGAAGTATTCAAAGCTTGCTTTGCGGTTATTTGCGATTATTTTTATGTCTTCAGTCACGGGATGATTTTAGCATAAATGCCTAACCACAAAGGACACAACGGTCACGAAGGTTTAATGTGTGGCACAACGTGATGATTTCTTCTCGGCCATTATTCGTGATGATCTAAAACGAAGAACTACAACTTTCACTAGCCCACCTTAGTGTCCTTTGTGGTTAAAAAGATTTAGTTAACCCCATTTGAGGATTGCAAGTCCTGACATAATACGCAGTACACCGAATATGATCAATGCGTTGACAAGACCAGTTGCTTCTGCAATGACTGGGCCTACAAGGGAGCTCGCAAGAATAGCAATGTTGAGAATAATTGTGTACCACGCAAGATGAGATGGGCGGTCAGTGGGTGGAATTTTTTCCAGCATGTAGTTGATGTATGCCCCGTTGACCATTGCAAAGAGGAATCCGCCAAGGAAGGACAGCGCGTAGTATTGCCAAACGTTTTGAGCAGCTGCAAGCATGAATAAATATAAAGCCATGCCTGCCGTGCCCCAACCCGTCACTTTTTTATTGCCGAAGCGATGGGCCGTGCGCCTAAATTGAGTCGAACCGAGTAATACACTGAGATAATAAAGCGCCGTGCCAATACCGATGTTGTTATCCTGTAAATTTAGGGCACGCACAAAGTAGAGCGGATAAATGGGCGTTGGGAGTAAATGGGCGAGATGAAACAGGAATAGCGCAAGCAGAACATTTCGAAATGGAGTTTTCCAAATGTCCAAACGCAACGCGGATTTAATGCCACGGGGAGAGTCTGTTCGGGGTGCTGAATCAGCCTGAGGTAAAGATGGAAGCGGGGAGGTTTCTTCCAGAGGTATGACATGATAAATATGGTAACTGCTCATCGCTGCGCCGAATGCCCCAATCGCAAAAATGACCTGATAGCCTGGTTCGAAAGGCAATGTCTTTAAAATGTAGCCCGCGATGAGCGAGGTGAGCATATATGTAATTGCAAAGGTGATGTTGCGTGTGCCTGCTACTTGCGCGCGGAATCGAGCTGGGACGGCTTCTGCGAAGAGGGCATTGAAGCCAACGCCGAGGGGTGTAAGTGGAATTGCCATGAGGAAGGCGAGAATGATCAGCGCCCAAATTTGGCCTTGTGCCCCGAAAAGCCAGGGCAGAGGAATCCAGAAGAGGTAGCCGATGCGAAAGAGGACAGAAGACCAAAAGACTGCGCGGCCTGTGTGACGATTTTCGATCCAACGGCCTGCGGGGATGGCGAGGAAGAGGTTGACGATGGCAGCCATCGCGGCGAGCAGACCGATCTGCAATCCTGTTGCGCCGAGGCGCGTGGCATAGACGTTAAGAAAGTTTACGGCTGTGCCGCTCAACACGCCGAACCAGGCAATATCCCAGTAGAGATGTGAGAAGTTGGAACGATATTTTTCGGGGACGTCTGATTGTGTGAATATGTTGAAACGCATAGGGAATGATTATATCTAGGATTGCAGATTTACAATTTTGGATTTACGATTGAGGAATAGAGAATGCTGGCAATGGGAGAGTTCTGATGAAGCAAAATTCTGAAGATATTGTACAAAAAATTACTTCTATATCAAGAAGAATATCCCTGTTTATTTTTATATCCGTTCTTCTTTCCGCTTTGATTGGAGGAGTAATGATATATCTAGACTTAAGATGGGCTTGGTTGAATATGATTGGCAAATCATTGCTCATCTTTTTATTTATAGCACTTTCAGTTAGGTTCACGGCTTCTGGAGTTTTATTTATTTTTAGATACCCAAAACTTGCTTATGCATGGTTTCGAGGCACATTTCTGAATCGGTCTGACAGACTTTGGGAGCAGTTGTCTAATGACGAAAAATTTTTCGTTTATCTAAATTCAATCGCTCCTCTGATTGTTATACTGCTTGGTATAGTGATATTGATACTTCATTATTTTAGTAAATGATTAACATCTAAGAGTCTGCCTGCCAACTCACCTTCTATATTAGACAGGTTCTTACGCTAATCGTGTAACCCTTAATCAATTACATATACTTCCTACGACGTCCACGGCGTAGGAAGTGTGAGATTATTTCCCACTACACTAGCATTACCACGATCTCGTGCTTCTTTTCATCATCTAAAAGTGGAATGTTTGTATCGGCTAACACTTTACCATCCACAGTAATTTGTTTTTTGCCTTTTGAATTTTCAATGCGAATATGATATGTTGTTTTGCCGAAACGATAATCCACTTCATAGCTCGGCCAGTTGGCTGGGATACAAGGATTGATCTGTAGGTTATTTCCAATGCGCGTCAGGCCAAGCAGCCTTTCCGTGCCGAGGCGATACATCCAGCTGGCCGAGCCTGTGTACCACGTCCAACCGCCGCGGCCATTGTGGGGGGCTGTGCTATATACATCAGCAGCAATGACATAAGGTTCAACTCTGTATTGATTTGCTTTATCAGATGTATCTGCATGGTGAATCGGATTTATCAATTTAAATAAATCCACTGCACGATCATTTTGTCCTAGTTCGGCAAATGCCCAAATAGCCCAAAGTGCTGCGTGGGTATATTGTCCGCCGTTTTCGCGGATACCTGGCGGGTATCCTTTGATATAACCTGGGTTGCGCGCAGTACGGTCAAATGGCGGCGTGAATAACTGGATCAATCCATCATCAAAGCGAACCAATTGTTCATAGACTGATTCCATGGCGCGTTTGGCACGTTCGGGGTCGGCGGCTTTTGAGATCACTGACCATGATTGAGCAATAGAGTCGATCTTACATTCGTTGTTTAAGTATGAGCCAAGAGGTGAGCCGTCATCATAAAACGCTCGCAGATACCATTCACCATCCCAGCCATGAGATTCAATCGCCACGCGAATCTTTTCCGCTTGTGCAAGATAATCAACGGCCTGTTGCGGGTCATCCACGAGATTGCACATGTCCGCGAAATTGGTTAGCGTAGTATATAGGAACCAGCCAAGCCAGATGCTTTCGCCTTTTCCTTCTGACCCTACACGATTCATGCCGTCGTTCCAATCATGAGCACCCATCAACGGAATGCCATGTTGGCCGGCAGTTGTTCCTTTGGCAAGGGCGCGGCAGCAATGTTCATATAAAGTTCCATCTTCCGTGGCTAATGCAAATTGTCCATAACGTTCATCTTCGCCCGGCTTTAAAGGTTCTGCACTTAGAAAAGAGACCATTTCATCAAGAATGGAGCGGTCACCAGTGGTGTTTACGTAATGGGCAGTCACGTAAGGCAGCCAGATCAGGTTATCTGAAGTGCGCGTGCGGACTCCACGTCCGAATGGAGGATGCCACCAATGCAACACGTCACCTTCTTCAAACTGATGACTGGCCGCTTCCAAAATAAATTTACGAACCATATCAGGGCGCGTGTGAATAAACGCCATTACATCCTGTAACTGGTCTCGATAGCCATATGCTCCACTGGATTGATAAAATCCTGTCCGCCCCCAGAACCGAGCTGTTAATGATTGATAAAGTAACCAGCGATTAAGTAAAAGATCCATACCTGCATCAGGTGTCTTAATTTGAATCTGTTCCAGATGTTCCTTCCAGAATTCACCTGCGTCTTCCCATGCAGTTTGAACATTGATAATATTTTGATAGTGTGTGATCAATCGTTCTGCATCAGCGCGGTCTACTCCCTGGCCGAGCAGGAATGTCACTTCTTTTGTTTCGCCGGGTTGCAGCCAAAGCAATACTTGTAAGGCAGCACAAGGGTCAGTGCCTGATTGCATACGCGGGGTCAAGCCGACGCGTTCGAGAGCAGCAGGACGTGTATAACTTCCATGCTTTCCAAGAAATTCCGTGCGGTCAGTGGTGACTCCATTGGGTTCACGTGTAGAGGCCAGAAATGCAACCTGTTGTCCGAAATCGAGATTATATGTATTTCGTGCCAGCAACGCAAAATGATTGGATGCAAACTCGGGCACAATATACGGAGCTGTATTTTCACGCAATGAACCGAGCACCCATTCAGCGTAATAAGTCGTGCTGATGCGGCGCATATGTGAAGTTGTATTATGAAGTTTTATGGTGACTAGTTTGACAGTATCATGCGGGACAGCAAAAATGCGCACGTTCTGTTCCAACCCGTGGCTTGTGTGCTCAAAAATAGAATAACCAGCACCGTGACGAATCAGATAGGGTGCATCGGCTCGCGCAGGCAGTGGAGTCGGCGACCATATCTCACCGCTATCGTCATCACGCAGATAGATGGCTTCTGAAGGTTCGTCACTGACTGAATCGTTTCGCCATGGTGTAAGCCGATTCTCTCCGCTATTTTGAGACCAGGTGCATCCCATACCTGATTCGGAGACAATGCATCCGAAATCCGGTGTGGCAATGACATTCACCCACGGAGCAGGAGTCCATTGATTTGGTTTAAGATAAATGACATATTCACGCCCATCTGAACTAAAGCCGCCCAATCCGTTATCGAAGAGCAAGTCAGTAGGCCGTTCTACGATGGATTTGTCATCATCATGTAAAGCTGATGATTGAATCGGTACAAAGCGCGGGAGTTGGACAGAACCAGCATCCAGTTTGCTTAATTGTTGTTGAAGTGAACCAGCTTCCCCGTTAAGAATGACTCGTGCAACTGTGGCGAGCAGAATCCGTTCGGCTTCAGACATTTGATCTTCGCGGGTGATAAAAATGCCGCCGCGTTTATTAACCCAATGCTCACTGTCGGTTCGGGTTAACAGGCGATAAATTTTTGAATGAAAATCTTGATCGTAACTTGTGGGGCGTTGATTTGAAATGACCAGGTCGATCATTAATCCACGTTTGCGCCAATAGGTATGCGCCAGAAGGACTTGATTTAGCATGTCAAGATTCTCTTCATTTTTTAGGCGGATCAATAAAATTGGATAATCACCTGAGATCGAAAAAGGCCATAGACCGGGCTGGCCGAGGGTGTTTGCAGTAAGAACTGCCGACTCGCCTCGCAACGCAGATGACGAATATAATAATGGTGAAAGAAGTTTTTGGATCCACTCCACATCATAAGAAGTTAGTTCCAGTTCTGTGAATTCTTCCTCTGCTTGAATGCGGGTATCTTCAATAGTCTTTCTTATTTGCGACTGACGATGATAACGTCTTGCAAGCTCAAGGGTTTCTTTACGTGAACTGGCTGCAAGTGTAATAAAAGAAATATGCGCCGTTCCATAAGGTTTCAAAGTAACTTCAACTTGTAATGAAGAAATCGGATCAAGAGTTGACCCCGTGGTGCGCGAAAGTAAGTTGCCATCAGCAGGATCTGAAAAAATGATAGGGCGTTGAGGAGTGCCGCCGCGTCCCAGAAAACGAAGTCGGTCAGTTTCGTAGCCTGTTAAAGTGATATCTTCGTGATCGCTGGTAAAGAAATGTGCAAGGTATAAATGTTTTTCATCTGCTGAACGCGGACGGCGCCTAAAGAGTAATATTTGTTCCTTTTCCAAAAATTCGCTACCGATAAAAAGTTTATTGAAAGCAGGGTGACGCTGATCAACAGATTGCTGAGAGAGAATGATCTCTGCATATGTGCTTAGTGAGAAGGTGCGTATCTGATTTCCGTGATTGGTGATCTTTACACGGCGCAGTTCTACATCATCATCTGGTGCAATGCTGATCGATGTGTGCAGGGCAATATCTCCATCCTGACGTTCAAATTCTGCCTTGTGAGGGTAGAAGTGAACTTCACTCCTTTCAGGCGCATTCATAAGCGGTTGATCGGTGACGGACCTCACTTGCCCGTTTAATTTGTCTTCCACATAGATCCAACTTCCAGTATCGTCGAGTGTAGGGTCAGGACTCCAACGCGTCAGCTCAATATCGTTCAAACGACTATAACCAGCTCCTGCGGCGGTGATCAGCAGGCTGTACTTTCCATTGGAAAGGGAATGGAGTTGTGTGTAAGGTGCATTCGGGTTGACGCGCCACGGATCAAGTGAGACCTTGGTCAACGTTCCGCGGTTGATCTCCATTTGTTGTGGCAGCGGATGTTCCGTGGGTGCATTCAACGGAGTTTGTTCCTGCAATAATAATTCTATACTTTCGATGCGCGGGTCTGAATGGAAACGGCGAATCGTATGTTTATTCAACAGATGATTGCTTAAAGATAATAGGATCATCCCTTGATGATGCACCATGAATGAGCGGATGATGGCAAAGTCTTCACCTGTTTTTAAATGTTCTGTAGTGAAATCAATCGATTCATATAAGCCGTATAAGCCCCACATCTTATATTTTTCAAGTGCTGTCAGGTTTTGCATTACCAGTTGCGGTTCAAACGAGAGTGCCAAAATGGACGCGTAGGGTGTGATCACCAAATCTTCTGATAAGCCGCGTTTATATCCCAGGGTGGGAATTCCGAAGGCCTGATATTGATATGCCTGACCTGCATCAAAGTTATAGTAGGCAGCTTCAGATATGCCCCACGGAACTTTCTTTTCGGTGGCGTAGCGTATTTGTTCTTCAACAGCCGCACGGCAACTTTGGTCTAACAATGTGTTGGGGTAACTTGTTGCAAATAGAACAGGCATTAAATATTCGAACATAGTGCCGCTCCACGAAAGCAAGGCACGCATGTCGTCTAATTGGGTGAGAGGGCGCGAAAGGTGCAGCCAGTGACTCTGGGGCACATCTCCACGTGCTATGGCTACCAAGCTTGATATACGTGCCTCAGATGCCATCAGATCATAATAATTTGAGTCAAGCCTGCTATTCTCCACGTTATAACCAATGTGAAAAACTTTGCGTTGGGCATTAAATAAGAAGCTGAAGTTCATGGCTTGGAAGTAGGCTTCTGCTCTCGCAGCAAGAACAGAATAACTGTCTAGTAAGGATGCGGAGTTATTTGCAGCTGCTTCCATTTCAGTTGCGAGGGAACTGCACCAGCCAAGAGTATCTGCTTCGGATTCATCCAACAGATCACACATCTGTTTTAGCAATATGCTTGCTTGTCCAGAAATTTCAGGAATTTGTCCGAGCGTCGGGCAAAAAGAGATCATCAACAACAAATTGTCATATGCAGCTTTAAGTTCAGGGTTTAGATTGGGCTGTTCAAAGAATGATGGCGCCGTAGATAGTTTTAACAACCAGGGCGATAAAGTTTGCAGATCACCTTGAACATATCTCAAATGATAGCGAACGCGTTCGATCCAAACCGAGAGACTGCGCAGCATATCTGGAGCAATTTCCTCGCTGGAGGTTTGGATCGCTTCCAATAATAAATTTTCCATTTCGGCCGGACTATCATTAAATACATACGTCAACAAAGATGGAGTAAAACTTTCACGGTCACTAAGAGTTTTTATCTGATCATATAATTTTGAAATTGCTTTATGCAATTCATTGTCACTGGTATCGAGGTTAGCTTCTTCCAATGTATGCAACAGCATACTTAGCGTATCCAGCAAGCCTTCCCAACGAACCACAGGACTCTTGCTCATTTCTCGGCATCCCTGCCGTAGGACGATCAAGCAGGCGGCTAAATTTCCGCTATCTACTGTGGAAACGTAGCGCGGCGCAAGCGGGGCAAATGTGCGCGTGTCGTACCAATTTAGAAAATGCCCTCGAATTTTCTCAAGTGAATCCATGCTGTCAAATGCATCGCGCACACGCAGCATAAGTTCCTGAGGACCAATGTACCCCAGATCATGTGCTGAAAGGGTGGATGTGAACATCATTCCAATGTTGGTCGGCGATGTACGATGTGCAACGAATCCGCGCGGACTTTCTTGAAAATGATCTGGTGGAAGCCAGTGGTCATCAGGGCCGACAAAATGTTCAAAATAAAGCCATGTGGAACGGGCTAGTAAACGAAGCTTGCTTTCCTGCGCAGGAGTAAGTTTTTTCTCTGGATATACAGTAGGCTGACTCATCCGTGCGGCAATAAATGGTGAGATCATCCAGCCGATCAATAAAGGCGATGCGATTAACGCTTCTTGTACATTTAGATTCAACATTGCAATTAAGAGCGTCATAGCGAGCAACGGCCCAAAGAGTAGTGCCCGCCATGCAACCCCCACTTTTAATTTTTTGCCAAAGATCTGAACAGTATGGGCGGCGGTTGTCCACTGGAGCATTCTCTTGTGAGTGATGAACATGCGTATCAGTGTGGTTGTGATCGCATCCAGTGACACCAGTGCTTCGTGCGGAAGGAAGATGATCTCGACCAATGCACGCAGCGCCGTCATACGCAGTGGGCGCGTCATAGCATATGATGTAAGTCCCTTTATGATATTAGGAATACCCGCGATGAAACCAGTGATAATGGGAGTTAAGAATGGCGAAACTGCCAAAGCTAACCAAAAGATGCCATGCCCGGGCAAAATCAAAAGCCCGGCGATGAGCAAACTTAAAGAAATAACAGGCAGCAAGCTGCGGCGAAGATTGTCGAAGATTTTCCAACGGTCGATCAAAGAAAGGGGGTTACGAATTTTCTCTTTTTTGCGGTGAGGTACATATGGAGCAAGCCATGCTAATAATTGCCAATCGCCACGCAGCCAACGATGCATTCGGTTTGCATAGGCCAGATAATGCGGCGGATAATCTTCAAATAAAACCACATCAGTTTCTAATCCACAACGGCCTTGAATACCCTCGAACAGATCGTGGCTAAGCAAACGGTTTGCAGGCACAAGGTCCTGCAAGCTGTTTCGAAATGCATCTACATCGTATATACCTTTGCCGACATAATTGCCTTCGCCGAATAAATCTTGATAAACATCTGACACAGCGCGTGTGTACAGATCTATGGATGAGTCTCCGGAGTAAATACGTGTAAAAGCAGATTGATTCGAGACTGTAGGTCTTACCTGAGTTTTGGGTTGAAGAATCGTATGACCGGCTCTGATCTTCCCTGTATCAGGATCCAGCTCCGCTCGATTCAATGGATGCGCGAGAGCACCTATCAACCGATGCGCGCTTTCCCGCGGCATTTGTGTATCTGCATCCAGTGTGATCACAAAGCAAACAGTTGGGAGAACACTAAGGTCACCGAACTGAACGACATAAGAGGTTGATTTACTATCTCTGAGGAGTTTGTTGAATTCCTCCAACTTGCCGCGCTTGCGTTCCCAGCCCATCCAGGATTCTTCGTTTGCATTCCATTCCCGTTCGCGATGGAAGAAGTAAAAGGGTTGGTAATCCTCAGTACCATATTTTTCATTCAGTTGTGTCAATGCAGTCTTGGCATGTTCCACAAGTTCAGCATCGCCTGGCATTTCTTTATCAGGAGCATCTGCGAAGTCAGTCAGCATTGCAAAGTGGATGTTTGGGTCGCCGTTACTTAAAAAATGGTTTTCAAGTTGGCGCGTTAGGAAAGTCACGTCTCTTTCTGTGCTCAACAACGCTGGGATCACAACCATGGTGCTGAATTCATCAGGCACACCTGTTTCAAAGTCCATCTTTGGGAGGGCGTGAGGAGTAACGATGCCAACGATCATCCAGTTGATCAGTTCAATTGCAATGGAGGAGACGGGCAATAGAGCCAAAAGTGCGGCAAAGATGACCTGGTTAAGACTTCCCGCAACTTGAAGTGTGTAGTTAATAATAATGAACCAAATCAACGATGTTAGTATAAGGATGCTGCCGAGATAAGCAAACGTTGGATGGTTTAATAACCAGCGTTTTGGCAGCATGTTGAGTTTGGGTCGATACTTTAATTGAAGTTCTAATTTTCTGCGTCCATCCCCAATTAGATAATATCCAACATGCTTTTTGCGTTTTGATGAGCCTGTTTCTGCAAGCTCCACGGCTTGAGTAGCAATGCTAGCTTCGTCAAATGCGGACCCTTCTGCAAGCTCCTCTATGACATTGCGATAATAATTACGTGTATCAAAATCCATGCTCGTGTATACGTCAATTGGATCATCACTTAGTATTTTTTCCAGAATACTTGTAGATTCAAAAAAGGCCTTCCAGTCTTGTGTGGCAAGCAGACGTAAATTCACGATGGAGTTAATGACTGTGGTTTCATCTACAGGCAGAGGGGAGTCTGATGCGGGTATTTCATCCACTTCAGCAATTTCCATATCGCGCAAAAGAGCTGGCAGAGCGGCTGCATCCCAAGTTAATTTGGTGATCTTTGCAAGCGCCGCTGCCATAGTTTCTATTACAACCAGCCGTAACATTAAAGGCAGCGCCCAAATTTCGCCTACACTTAGTGGGGTAACACTTTGGAATAGTTGAATGAAGTTTCTAACCTGATAAATGTTTGTGATGACATTTTCGCGGCGGATAATTGCCAGGGCCAGGGTATAGATGCGCGTGTGCCCATCTTTGCTCTTTGGGAGGCGGCGATAATAGTTGGCAGGCATATCTTCTTCCACCTGACGAACTGCCTGTTCAACGACATAAAAATTATCCTGCAGCCATTCAGAAGCATGCGAAATTGAGATACTTGCCTTTGTGGCATCTTCAAAATAGTGATATGCCAATTTGAAGAATTTATCCAGTTTCTTTAGGCGGCTTGGAATCGGAAAACTTCTTCCACGTGCAGTACAGGAAGCTAATTTTTGGGCGAGTTCCAAAGCAAGTTCTTCTATTGGTTTATGACGGGATAAAAATGCGTTTTGTGGTGTGGTTTCTGTTATCCCAGGAGAAGGATTAAGCATGGATCAATGTCCCTTACCTTCTTTGATGGCCATTTCGGCATGTGTACTTTGAATTTCATTGGATGCAAGATCCTGCATGATCAATAAAGGTGTATTTCCATAGGAGATAAAACTGGACGCTACACTTCCATACGGCCAGCGCCTTTCACCAGAAGTTCCGTGAGCAGCCAACAAGACGAGATCGGCTTTTGCTTCCTCGACCATGTCATGCAAAGGCGAAATGGCATTATCGCCAATAACAATATTGGCATTCAGCTTTAACTCTTTTGTTGCGAATTGATTTTTGAGTTGACTAAGATAATGAGACGCAGCCTGATAATTTTTATCAACGATCTGATCTACAAGTTTTGCATCCTCATCGGACAGCGGGAAACGATGAACATTTTGTGGTCTTTGAATGACAGTACCTAGAAGAAGTTTGGATTTATAGGATTGAGCCAAAGTGATCGCTACCGGCAGAATAAATTCCGACCGCATAGAACAATCCAGACCTGCAAAAATACGTTTATAGCGAACACCGGCTGAATCACCTTTAGGCCGATATGCACGCACAAGCAATATGGATTTATAAGAAAGTAAAAGGATTTTTTGAACCACGCTGCTTATATTCCATCTGCTTGGTCCGCTGCTGCCATGTGTAGTAATTGCGATCAGACCAACATTATTGTTATGTGCAAATTCAATAATGCTTTCTGCCGGATTACCCTCCAGGATCGTATGATCGACGTTCAAGCCGGCACTCTTCAAACGCTGAGTGATTTTTTCCAGGTAGGTTTCTAATTTATGTTTGCGTAGGTGCCAGTTCACAGGGTCAACGATAAGCGTTTCGTCCCTGCTGCGGGGATGTTCCATCACGTGCAGCAAAGTGACACGTGCATTCATTACAGGAGCAATGGATTTCACATGCGGCAATACATATTCTGCCAATGCGGAACCATCCAAGGGCACAAGAATGTGGTCAATCATGGGCATCCTCCATGCCGTCTGAATCAGACTATATCAAATTAATTTACTTCCCCATGAATAGGATTATATAACAGAATTTAAATGCGGCTCCCTACAAGAGTTGAAAAGTTTTCACCTGGGTGGAATTGTCTTTCGGTCATGAATAAGCGCGGGAACTTTCATAATACTGCCAATAAATGAAAGAACCGCACCGAGAAAAGAAATATAAACGCCCATCCCAAATGAAGTGATAATCTCTTCATTTGCACGATTTACCTGGCCTGTAACTGTGATAGCCCTAAAGGTGATGTAAAAAGCGATGATTGCCAGAAAGGCTATAATATAGGAATATGCCTTTTCAGGTTTGCCTCTATACACCAGTGCGATCAGGATGATAAGGAAACCAAAGAGACCGCCGAAAGCGCCGTCAGTGGAGTAGCCATTGATGCTTTCACTAAGGCCGAGTCTTGAGTTTGCGTGGGTTGCCCAGGGCACGAAGATGCTAAAGATCAGCATGATTCCACCAAAGAGAGCGAGCAGTCGGGAACGATTCATGATGTCTCCTTTTCTGAGATGTTAGCTTTGTTATATCTTATTATAAAGGAATATGAATGCTTAACTTACGCAAACACTTTTTGCTTGATCCATCCGTTACATTTTTGAATCATGGCTCATTTGGTGCAACGCCGAAGCCTGTATTCAAAGAATATCAACGTTGGCAGAGAGAACTCGAGAATCAGCCAGTTGAATTTTTAGGCAGGCGTTTTACGGGGCTAATGGCTGAGTCTCGTGCGGCGCTGGGTGAATATCTAGGTACACATGCCGATAATTTAATCTATGCCCAAAACGTGACCATTGCGTTGAATATCGTTGCACACTCGCTTGAATTGGGTACAGGCGATGAAGTGTTGACAAGCAATCACGAATACGGCGCATTGGATCGTACCTGGCACTTCCTCGCAAAGGAACGTGGTTTTTCTTATATCAATCAACTAGTTTCTTTGGATTCCAAAGAGTCATTTATTGATTCCTTTTGGTCAGGTGTCACCGCACAGACACGTATTATTTTTCTCAGCCATATCACCTCACCAACTGCACTTATTTTCCCTGTTGAAGAAATTGTAAAACGTGCTCGTGCTGCAGGGATCATCACTATTCTTGATGGGGCACATGTGCCGGGGCAATTGCCCCTTCATCTTGATTCCCTTGGCGCAGATTTTTATGGTGGCAATTTGCATAAATGGTTGTGCGCTCCTAAAGGTGCGGGGTTTTTATATGCACGGCCAGAGATGCAACATTTACTCAAGCCTTTAGTCGTTTCTTGGGGATATGAATCTGAAACGCCAAGCGGTTCCAATTTTGTGGATTATCAAGAATGGTCTGGCACGCGTGATATTTCGGCATTTTTATCTGTTCCCGCAGCAATTGAATTTCAAGCAAAACATAATTGGAATGATATAAGGGCCTCTTGCCATGAATTGGCTGAGGATGCACAAACGCGCATCTGTGACTTAACAGGGCTTGCCCCGCTTCACGCTAAGTCTGATAATTGGTTCGCCCAAATGGCAGCTGCTCCTCTGCCAGCGGATACTGACATCATCGCCTTGAAAACACGTTTGTACGATGAATATCGTGTTGAAATTCCTGTCATCGCATGGAACTCACATAAATTGATCCGCGTCTCTATTCAAGGCTACAACACGAAAAAGGATGTGGATCGCTTGTTATTCGCTTTATCCAAATTGTTTTAATATTTTTTATGAAAACACATCCTAAACGTAGGATTTCCGCCCGCTTGGTTTTTATAATTATGTGTTAGATTTAAAGCGGAGGCTCGATGCATAAATATATACGAAAACTGCTAATTATTATAATATCTACTTTCATGTTGGTTTCCTGCGCAGGACAAGCTCCTACCGAGGAAGTCAATGTGATTATGACAGACGCTATTAACACAATGGTTGTATCTTTCTTTGAAACGCAAACCGCTTTGGTCACGCCAGTTACGGCTACATCCACAGTTACGCAAACTCCGTTTCCAACAGTCACGTTGTTCCCATCTGCTACATCTTTAGTGTCACCTACTTTTATCTACTATACAGCAACGCTGGGTTCACTGACGCCCGGAACCCCAACTGTAACAGGTACGCCGCCTACAGCAACGGTCAACCCGGGCGCATTGGCGGTTGGTTGTAACAACTTGGCCTTCATCCGTGATGTAACTATTCCGGCTGGTACAGTGATTGTCAAAAATAAAGGCTTTACTAAAACGTGGAAAGTTCAAAATACCGGAACATGTAATTGGATGTATCAATATGGTCTTGTTTTACTTAGTGGTGATCGATATGGTGGCAAAGACATAAAAATTCAAAAACTTGTGACAGTAGATGATTGGTCAGAACTTTCTATACATATGACTGCGCCTAAAAAAGCTGGTACATATACCAGTTATTGGCGTATGACCAATTTGGATGGAATTATGTTTGGAGCAACTTTGGTTGTCTCCTTTGTTGTTGTTGATTCTGCTACATCTACGTCAGTTCCTACCGCTACATCCACAATTACAAATACAGTAGCACCTGCTCCTACTTCAAGCTTTACATTTACACCAGTGCCTACTAATACTGAGACTCCAACACCGACACCTTAGCTTTCTAATGGGATTTGTGGATGCGAAAGCCAATCAACTGGATAGTTTCTGTTACGCTTTTTACTCTAACTTTTAGCCTGTTCACGTCAAAGGAAATTTTAGCGCGACCTTCCACACAATCAACGGTTACAACCCCGGGTCAATTAATAGAAGTAGTTAATGGCCTACGCCTATCCTATGGATTGCCGCCTTTAACCGTCCACCCTGTGCTCATGCAGTCTTCCCAGTCCCAAGCGGATTATATGGCTGCAACTGGTCAGGTTACCCATGAGCGCCCGGGCGGCATCACATTTACTCAACAGTTACTTACACTGGGTTTTCCACTATCAGGTGATCTTTCTCTTGGTGGTTTTCGTGCTGAAAATATTTTAAGTAGCGGTGACCCGCTTGTGTGGACTGGTGTTCCTGGTGGGTGGCAAGATGCAGATCATATGAACACAATGTTGTCACAGAATTATACGCATATCGGTGCAGGAATATCCCAAGGTCCTGATGGATATTATTATGCACTGGATTGTGCAGCATCCACGAGTTCAGGTCAAATGCAGAGCAATGTGCCGTCAATTCTGACGAGCGTGCCGGGTTCAGAAGAAAGCAATGCAAACTCACTGGGTATTAGTCAATACATGGTGCCAGTTGCATTAAGCACTGCACGCCCGGATGGGGATGTACTGCATAAAGTTCAATACGGGCAATCATTATGGAGCATTGCCATTGAATATGGTACAACCATTAAAAATATACAAGCTTTGAATAATCTTGGAGAAGACTTGGTTGTATACCAAGGGCAGGAACTGTTAGTGCAAAAAGCTGCCACACAGCCTGCTCTTCCAATAAATACTCCGTCTATTCCAACAACTTCTACATCCTTTTTATTATCAACACCCAGCATGTTGATGCTTGAAACACCTTCTATTTTATTTCCGACCACACCCACTGTATCTTTTACAGATACTCCAACCAGAGAAACCCCTGCCTCAAATCCTCCATCTTCCAAGCTATTGGTTGGATTATTGATCGTAGCAGCCTTTGTCGGTGGAGGAGCAGCGGTCTGGCTTATCCGTGAACCGAATTAGAATCATACGGGTATAATTTTTTCTATTCATACTGTCTAAGTCACGGAAGGTTTTTAAATTATATGGATATAACATTGGCATTAGGCGGCGGTGGAGCCAAAGGAAATGCCCACATCGGTGTCTTGCGGCGGCTGGAACAAGAAGGATATAGAATCCGTTCGATTGCCGGAACAAGTTTTGGCGGACTGGTTGGGATTTTGTATGCTTCAGGGTGTTCACCTGCAGAGTTACTTGATATCTTTGAAGCCGTAGATCAGGCTAACTTATATGGAAGGGATTCAGATGACGGTCCTTCCATACTTGGATTCTCCGGCATCCGCAAATGGCTGGATGAAGTAGTGGGCGAGAAAACTTTTGACGACTTGCACATCCCCTGTGCTGTTATTGCTGTGGATGTGAAATCTGGTGCCGAAGTGATCATTACAGAAGGTAATTTGAAAGATGCTATTCTTTCAACTATTGCGTTGCCTGGGATTTTCCCTATTCAGCAATTAAATGATTTGGAATTAATCGATGGCGGTGTATTGAACCCAGTTCCTGTTTCAGTAGCACGTACATTATCGCCAAACCTTCCTATTGTTGCAGTGATTCTTAATGCTCCAATGGATACGCCGGTGCGGACTTTTGCATTTCCTGTTCCAAGTTTGGTTCCGCGTGTACTGGCAGATCAGATCTCACGAATGAACTTCGCCCAGTCCTGGGATATTTTTATGCGCGCAGTTGAAATCGGCAGCCGCGGTGTTGCACAATATCGTTTAGAGTTGGACGCACCGGATGTTGTCGTCCGCCCTGCAGTTCATGAAATTGAGATGCTTGATAACGTGATAGTTAAAGATGTGGCTCAGCTTGGCGAAGATGCGGTTGAAGAAATATTGCCCAAGTTAAAACGCGCAGTCTCCTGGCGGCATCGTGTTGGTAAAAAACTTTTTGGAAAACACTAATGAGTCGTGACCTGAGAAAGTATGTCAAAGATACAAACGTCCGCCTTTTGGTCGGAGCGTTCATTTCACTTTTTGTGATTGGCGTTGGATTGATCTGGTTGATCTATGGTTTTGGCGCGGCCGTAACGGGCTTTCTTTGTTTACTTGGCGGGCTTCTTCCGATTGGTTTGATCTTTCTCGTATTGTACGCATCAGATTGGATTCTAAAACGTGATGGCCGCGACTAACTCTGAACTCATTACATTTGGCGATTGGACATTACGCGTCCGTTCTTCTCAATCTGAGCATCCGCGTTTGCTTGTGCTCATTCACGGTTGGACAGGCGATGAAAATTCCATGTGGGTTTTCACACGTGCACTCTCAAAAGATTATTGGATGATCGCACCGCGTGCGCTTTATCCCGGTGAACCAAGCGGATTCTCCTGGCGCCCGCATCAACCCGACACTTTTAGCTGGCCCAGTTTCGAGATGCTTAAACCAGCAGCTGAGGCACTGATCCGCCTTATTGACGAGTACTCAGCTTCGGTTAAGTTGGACGCGCTGCAATTTGATTTAATGGGATTCAGTCAGGGTGCGGCGATGGTGAATGTGATGGGAATGCTTTATCCACACAGAGTAGGCAAGATGGGTGTGCTGGCTGGTTTTGTTCCATCAGGGCTTGAAGAATTGATTACACAAAAACCGCTTGCCGGCAAAACTATTTTCGTGGCTCATGGCAGCCAAGATCAAACGGTTCCTGTTGACCGCGCTCGTGATTCGATTAAATTGCTTGAGCAGGCCGGTGCGCAGGTGACCTATTGCGAAGACGAAGTAGGCCATAAATTGGGCATCAATTGTTTGCGTGCTCTTGAAAACTATCTTTCCACTCCTATTGGATGATATATTAATGCATTCTCACTGTTCTGTTGACGCTCTTTTTGTTTGCAGGTATCCTTGAAATAGTGTAGTGCGGGCTTTAGCACGCCTATTTCAACAAATGCGGACTGAGGTCTGCACTCAGTATTTTTTTATAATACAAAGGTGAAAGAAGTATGAAACGATCTTTTTCTCGACGTGATTTTCTTAAGGTGGCTGGAGTGGGGTTTGGCACGATGGCGTTCAGGCCATTTAATAAGTTTTCTTTGAATGATCTTGAGCCATATTACACTCCCAAGCGGCTTCCTCAATTTCCAGAGGCTGACATTATCGGCCGCCTTGTGGATGCCACTGATCTAAGAAGCAGGCCCACCAATGACCCTGTTTTGAATACATCCATTACAACATTGCCTGCTGACACATTAGTCCCGTGGACGCGTGAGGTTCTCGGCAATGTAGTGGCTTTGACGAATCAAAAATATCTTGAGACACCTGATGGGTATATTTGGTCATCACGAATTCAGCCCACACGGAATATTCAAAACACTCCGATCACAGAAATTCCTGCGGGACAAACTGGCTTTTGGGCTGAGGTGACTGTGCCTTATGTTGACCTTACACTTGATGGAGCACCAATCTCGCCATGGATTCAAAGTTTGATCCAATATCAATTTCCACCGCGTGCATATTATAGTCAGGTGCTTTGGATCGATCAGGTGCGCCAGTCTAGTGGATTTGTGGAATATCGCTGGAACGAATCACCCAATGGACATGGTTACGGATTTGGTGATGTTTACTGGGCAGACGGAGCAGCATTTAAAGTTCTCACAGAAGAAGATGTCGCTGCGATCAGCCCGGAGATTGACCCTGCTGAGAAGAAGATTGCTGTAGATATAACTTATCAAACCCTCTCATGCTATGAAGGAAATAGAGAAGTTTACTTTTGTCGTATTTCCAGTGGTGCGGTTTTTGATCCCGCAACAGGGGCTATTTCCGATGAGCGTGCAACGCCTGTGGGTGAGCTATTTACGCATTGGAAGATTATTTCATTAAATATGAGCGGCGGCGGTTCAGCGGCAGGATATTCCACACCGGCTGTCCCATGGGATACTGTTATCTCAGGCGAGGGGATTGCCATTCACGGTGCTTTCTGGCATAACGATTTCGGTGAGCGTCGCTCGCATGGTTGTATTAATGTCAGACCCGAAGATGCAAAATGGATCTTCCGTTGGACCACTCCTCACGTCTCGCTTGCTCAAAGTGAAATGCGAATGTCTTTGCCAGATCATGGTACTGTAGTCACTACAAAAGAGTTGAAGATTTAATAGAGTCTTGTATATGTTTTCGTAGGGCGGGTTTTCAACCCGCCAAAATTTAGATTTCAATAGTTGTCAGGCTGCAAGCCTGACACACATACAATTTTTGCAAGAAACTAAATTATATGTTTGACACCGCATAATATTTTATCGAGGTATAAGTGGAAATTTCACAAATTAGTGTTGGACTTGCCTTGCTCGCGGGGTTAGCATCTTTTCTTTCGCCGTGTGTATTTTCCTTAGTTCCCGCGTATATAGGGTATCTGGGCGGGCGTGCTGCAGGTGGCGAGAATAACCAAGCTAATCGTTGGATCACATTTAGTCACGGCCTGGCCTTTGTGCTTGGCTTTAGTACAGTGTTTGTTTTATTAGGTGTACTGGCTGCTGTTGCAGGCGGTTTACTTTATGACTTACGTTATTGGCTGGCAAAGATCGGCGGTATCGTTGTAATTATTTTTGGCTTGCACATGATCGGTGTGTTACATATCCCATTCCTTTTATATGATACACGTGTTCAGCAGGCACCAAACCCAAAATTGGGTTATCTTTCATCTGCTTTAATGGGTGTGTTTTTTTCAGCGGGCTGGTCGCCGTGTGTTGGACCTGTACTTGGTACGATCCTCACTCTTGCAATAAATGGCGGCTCGATTTCTTTAGGTGCTGTACTTCTCACAGCGTATTCGGCTGGACTAGCGATTCCATTTCTGCTGGCTGCACTAGGGATCGGCTGGGTATCCACCATTTTGAAAAAATATGGCAAGGTGATGAGATATGTTGAGATCGCTATGGGTGTGATTTTGGTGATCGTTGGTATTATGCTATTTTCGGGCATGTTTGAATTGATCGCCCAGCGCGCTCAATTCTTCTGGTTCGATTTTGGATTGTAAAAAGTCAAGTACTGCACATAAAGGCACAAAGGAGATACACTTATTTAACCTTTGTGCCTTTGTGGTTAATATTTTTATTAGAGTCACAGGAAATAATTATGCTCAATGTAACTCTGTTCACTCGTAAAGATGACAAGCTAGGTGATGAGGTAAAAGCAGGTCTAAATGAACTTCAGGTGCAGTATCCTCATCGCCTGGCGGAAGTGGACATTGATTCTGATTCTGTGTTGATCGCAAAGTATGGTGAAATCATACCCGTTGTGGAAGTTGGACCGTATACCCTTAAAGCTCCCATCTCGCGCCAAAAATTACAAATAACTGTTGGGGCGGCGTTTGATAGAAAGAATCAATTGGAGAAGCTGGGCGACCCGGAATATAAGATGCGAGTAGAGAAAGGAAAGAAAGTGACAACAGGAGACCGTATTTCGTTTTGGATCGCCAAACGTTATCTGATCGTTTTGAATTTATTTATGTTGTTTTATGTAGGGTTGCCTTTCCTTGGTCCCACCCTGATGAAAATGGGTGCGGAAGCCCCCGCAAGAGCGATCTATCGTATTTATAGCCCTCTTTGCCATCAATTTGGTTTTCGGTCATTCTTTCTTTATGGGGATCAGGCTTTTTATCCGCTCGCAGAAGCTGGGGTAAGTGGCGTAAAAACATTTGAGCAGGTAACAGGCATTACCAATTTAGACGATCCATACAGCTTCACTCGTTTTGAAGCGCGTAAATATATCGGCGATGATACAGTGGGCTATAAAGTTGCACTTTGCGAGCGTGATATAGCAATTTATCTTTCGATACTAATTTTTGGTGTTGTCTTCGGATTAACTGGCCGCCGTATTAAATCATTACATTGGGTGATGTGGCTTCTGATCGGTATTGCGCCCATTGGTTTGGATGGCTTCTCACAGCTTCTTAGTCAATTCAATTGGGAATGGCTTGCATCTCTTGTACCTTATCGCGAAAGCACGCCTTTCTTGCGTACACTTACTGGCGCACTCTTTGGCTTGGCAACTGCGTGGTTTGCTTATCCAAACATTGAAGAGTCGATGAACGATACGCGCCAGTATTACATCAAGAAATTCGCGGTCAATCAGGTTTCCGAGTAATGCCCTTTCACGAACAAAACGGACTGCGTTATTACAGCTTCGATATTTTTTCAAATGCTGTTTCACAGGCAGTCTTTACACGTCGAGGCGGAATAAGCCCCGCTCCATGGCATTCACTAAACCTAGGCGGATCAGTGGGAGACGACCCCGCGCGCGTGGCGGAGAATCGTATTCATGCATTTCGCAGCATGGGACGTGAACCCGAATCTATCCATGACGTTTGGCTGGTACACGGCACAGACATTGTCTACGCTGATGCACCGCGTCCGCTCGAACAGCCTTCCGCGAAAGCAGATATTCTCTTTACTGATAATCCTGATGTCTCACTCTTCATGCGTTTTGGTGATTGTGTGCCCATCATGTTCCATGACCCCAAAAAAAATGTAATCGGCATGGCTCATGCCGGCTGGATGGGAACTGTACGCGGCGTTGCAAAAGCAGCAGTAGAAGGAATGCAGTCGCATTATGGCAGCAAGCCTGAAGATATAGTTGCAGGCATTGGCCCATCTATTGGAGTTGATCATTATGAAGTGGGTGAGGATGTAATCAATCAATTTAAAGAAAAATACAATAAAGATATCGACTGTATTGTACAAACTAGAAACGGAAGCACATTTCTAGATCTATGGACTGCGAATTCTATTCAATTGAAGAAAGCAGGTGTAGAGCAAATTCAAGTTTCTGAGGTATGTACGGCCTGTCATTTGGATGATTGGTTTTCGCATCGAGCAGAAAAAGGCAAAACGGGTAGATTCGGCGCATTGATGGCGCTGCAGGCTTAGGTCACGAATGAAGCGGATACAATTATTCCATGAGTGATTTAGTTTCATCCATCCGTGAAAGATATTTGCATACACTGGATAAGATCGCAATCGCAGCGCGAAGTGTGGGGCGTGAGCCAGAGTCGGTTAAATTGGTTGTAGTGACAAAGACGCAGCCTATTGAAGTGGTAAAGGCTGCGATTGATGCTGGAGTGCTTTTTTTAGGAGAGAATTATGCCGAAGAGGGTGTTATGAAACTTCAATCTCTTCGCGAGTTTTCTGCGGTAGAATGGCATATGATAGGTCATGTGCAAAGCCGTAAGGCTCAGCTTGTGGCGGAGAACTTTAACTTTTTACATTCTTTGGATGGCTTGAAACTTGCCAAACGGCTGGATCGGTTTTGCGGCGAGGCAAATCGTTCTTTGCCTGTGTTGTTGGAGTTCAATGTAGGCGGCGAAGATAGTAAATCGGGCTGGTCTGCATCGGACGAATCAAATTGGTACACGCTGCTTGACGAACTTGCAGAGATCACTGCTCTGCCGAATCTGAAAGTGCATGGACTGATGACAATGCCTCCACTTGGCCAAACAGCAGAACTCTCGCGGCCTTATTTTCAAAAGCTGCGAGGCTTGCAGAAATACCTGGCTGTAAAATTTCCACAAGTGGATTTTGGTGAGCTTTCGATGGGAACCAGTACTGATTATGAAATAGCTGTGCAAGAGGGTGCTACTTTGGTGAGAGTGGGAACTGCCATTGTTGGTTCACGGCAGTATAAAACGGAGGCTTGATGGATTTTGATATTTTGATCCTATTGATAGGAACAATTGCACGTCTTTTTATTTATGTTGTCATTGCGTCATCTTTGTTGTCATTTTTTTTGCCGCCTTTTCACCCTGTGCGTGAAGCATTGGATCGGATCGTAGCTCCATTTCTGGAACCGATCCGTCGTATAGTACCATCTGCAGGTACACTTGATTTCAGTCCTATGATATTAATTATTGCAGTAGAGTTAATATCCCGTATTTTGATCGCTATGTTGATTTCTGTAAGTTGAGGTGAATTATGTCTAGAAAATATGTCCTTCATGATGGTCAGCGCGGTTCTGCTTTGGCTGTACGCGTCACACCCCGTGCAAGCCGTAATCAGATCGTAGGTGTATTGAACGATGGCACGATCAAGGTGCACCTTGCCGCGCAGCCGTCTGATGGTGAAGCCAATGTTGAGTTGGTGGAGTTTCTTGCTGAAGTGCTGGGTGTACCAAAATCTCGCGTGGAGATTGTAGCGGGTACCGGCAGCAGAGACAAATTAGTTTCGATTCTGGATATGGACGTGGAAACTGCTCATCAGCGTGTGCTAGCTCATTTAGATTAATTGATTTTCTTGATTAAATAACAGAACAGGACTCTATAAAGAGTCCTGTTCTGTTATTTTTTAATGTTTCACTATTCTACTGCACCGTATAATCTTCTATAGATAACAAATATTTCGTAAATATTGCGGATGTAATTGCGAGTCTCTTCAAAACGTACGGTTTCAAGAAATAGATCAGGGTCATCGCCTGCAAGTTCTTTCCATGCGATTGCATTGCCTGGGCCGCCATTGTAAGCTGCCAAGGCCGCATACATATCACCATTTAGTAGATCACGATTTTTTGCAAGATAATATGTACCAAATGCCACACTCACGTCCGGGCGGTATAGGTCATTCTCATCATAGTTACGGGGCCAGATGAGTTCAAAATTGATCTGTTCTCCTGTGGCAGGAATAATTTGCATCAATCCACGTGCGCCCGCGTTCGAGCTGACAAACCCTTCAAAGAGACTCTCCTGCCTAACCACACTAAATATCAATAAAGGATCGAAGCCGTTTGTTTGCGCATCTGGAATGATCAGATCAGAATAATACAATCCATAACGCAGATGACTAAAGTAAGGAGGCGCCATCATGGATTCGGTATGTTCATCCAAACCAGCTATTGTCAGTGTTTGCCGTGCGGCAAAAATGGCAGGACGGTACAAGCCCAAGTCCACCAGATGATTTGCCAGCCGATAACTGCCAACCGCATCCTGACTTTGTTCCAATGCCAGGCGCAGGCTTTCAAATTCAAGGCGCGCATCTTCATAAAGGCCAAGCTCCCATAGTTCATTGCCGCGAATCACACGTTCATCCGTTGCAAGCGGACCGAGATTGCTCAAATCCACATCAAGTGTGAGATTGAAAGTTAATCTTATCCATGCATCGGCATCTGTGCGTTCAGCTGATAAATTTGGCGAGAAGTTAACTGAAGCTGATGAAGTGAAAGGTGCACGTTCTATTAATAAATCTCGTGCACGTTCACTGTAGTATCCACTGGGGTCGCGAGCCTGCCCTTCACGCCAGGCAGTCATCGCGGCTTCATTGTCACCAAGTTTTTGATTGGTTTTACCAAGCCATAAATATGCGCGTGCCTGATCTTCTGCAGTGACAGAGATGCTGAGGCTGCGGTTGAACGCATCTCTGGCAGAGAGCGTATCTCCCTCGCGATAATAAATGATCCCGCTCAAAAATACAGCGGTGGAAGCTTCCACTGTATCTGGATATCCATTCGCAACACGTGCCCATGTCTCCAAAGCTTTATCATATTGTCCATTGCGTTCATATATGCGCGCAGCACTCATTAAATATTCAACAGAGATTTCACTGTTGGGAACCGCTGCGGCATAATCCAAAAGCGTTTGTGCACCTTCGCCATATAAACTTAAGTTGAACCATTGGATGAATGCTTTTTCACCCCAGGCATCGCCCCATTGTGGGTGTGTTGGATAATTCGAAATAAATGTTGAAAGATCTTCTATGGCTTCGTTGTAAAAATTCAAGTCGCGTCTGGCAAGCGCGCGATAATAATATGCGGTGCCATCATTACCTGGGTTTGCCGCAATGTAACGATCAAATGCCGCAATGGCTACATCATATTGACCTGCAAAATAATCCACGAGGCCGCGGTCAAGCTCACTGACTTCTCCTCCTGCGTCGAGGAGTACGACAAGGCTGAGATAAGCATAATAGGATAGCGGATAATTTTCCACTGCCAGACGGAATTTTCCCAGCGCTTCATCATTTTGACCGAGAGTCTGATGCACCAACCCAGACTCATACGCCACTTGAGCTTTGATGTAGTCATTCGGCGCACGTGCAGCGATGCCGTCATATAAAGCCAATGCGGTTTCAAAATTTCCAAGCTCTGTTTGCGTGGATGCAACTTTTAGATCGAGTGTGATGTCGTCGCCAAGAGCTGCGGCTTGAATGGCGGCGCTGTAAGCCGGTAACGCATCTGCATAATTTTGTGCGCTGAAGAGTGCATCACCGCGCAATTCCTGTGTGTACGCTTCCAAATATCCCGGGCGCAGCGTGAGGTATGCTTGCCATGAGTCTGCGGCGGCTTGAAAATTATCCAAGCGGTAATTTGCAAGGCCCTGCAGGAAGTACGCATGTCCCAGATGGACAGATTCAGGATATTCTATGATGAGTGTCTGGATCGTAGCGATCGTTTCCGCGTAAAGTTCATCCGCAAAGTAGACACGAGCTTCACCCCATTTGGCTGCAGCACGTATCAGCGGGTCAGGTGAATCCTGATATGCAATTTGATAATGCAAAAGAGCATTTTCGTAATCACCGTTAAAAAAGGCTTTGTCACCTACGTCCACACGTGCCACTGGGAACGGGGTGGGCGTGATAGTTGGTGTGGGGCTTGCTACGGGAGTGGGGGCAATGCTTGGGGTGAGCGTCCAGCCTGGGGGGATGGACGGAAGTCCCTGAAGGACAGAACAGGCTGTTACCGCCGTAGCAAGCAAAAGCCCGAGAAAGAGTCGTATATACTTCATCCCATTTTTATACTGGCAAAAGATAGAGAAGTCAAGCGAGGTTGTAATCGAGATGTGTGTGCACTATAATCGCATTTGTAAATATCCAAATCATGAAAGAGGAAAAATGAACATACAACACAAAATTTATCGTTTCGGTCGGTTGATTTTGGTTGCCTTTATGTTGTTTGCCGTGGCGGGCTGTGCAGCAAAATCTGAAAGTTCAGGGCCGCATGTAACATCTACTGGATTTGTTTGCCCGGAACCCAGCCCGCGTGTGGAGTTTGAAAGTACGGAGATCAATATCTACACATGGACTGAGTATGTGCCTGCAGATATTATTGATTGTTTCGGGCTTGTATATGGCGTGGATGTGAATGTGGATTATTTTTCTTCCAATGAAGAACTGTATTCCAAAGTTTCGATCGGCGCGGATGTGAATCCGTATGACGTCATTCACCCGAGCGATTACATGATCGATGTTTTGATCCGCGAAGGGATTATGCAGGAGTTGGATGAAAGCAAGTTGCCGAATCTGAAAAATTTGGATACAGGTTTGGCAAGCGCTTATGGCGATACTATTAATTACGTTGTGCCGTATCAAATGGGCACACAGGCCATTGTTTACAACAGCGAAACAGTGGAAAATCCGCCCACATCGTGGGCAGATTTATGGAGCCCGGAATACGAAAACCGCATGGTATCTATCGACGATAGCAGGGTCATCATCGGAGCTGCTTTGCTTACACTTGGATACAGTGTTAATTCCACTGATGAAACTGAATTGGAAGAAGCAAAACAAAAACTTCTTGAATTAATGCCAAATATCCGTGTGTTCGATAGCGATAGTCCTAAAACACCACTGTTATCAGGTGAGGTAGATCTTGGCATTGTATGGAATGGAGAAGCGTTTTTAATTCAACAGGAAAACCCGGCGTTTGAATATGTATTCCCTGAAGAAGGTTCTATTATTTTCTATGATGGTATGGGAATTTCAGCCAATGCGCCGCATCCAGATATTAGTTATGCCTGGCTTAATTACTTAATACAAGGCGATGTATTTTGGATTGTATTAGTGGAACAGCCTTACACAAACCCGAACGCGGCCGCCCTTGAATTCGCCAAAACAAATCATCCAGAGGCCTATGAAGCATATATGGCATCGCCCATTACAAATACACCCGCTGATATTTTTGCAAAAGGACATGAAGTGGAAGACCTTGCAGAGACACTTCTGATATATGATCAGATTTGGACTGAGATAAGGGAATAGCCACTAAATATGCGTACAGTCTTTTGGGAAAATAATGAACTAAAAATGATCGACCAGCGCATTTTGCCCGCGCGCCTTGAACTTGTTGCCATCCGCAAACATAAAGATGTGGCACATGCCATAACTGATATGGTTGTGCGCGGTGCACCTGCCATTGGAGCTGCTGCAGCTTTTGGGCTTGCACTTGCAGGATTCGAATCCCGTTCAAACTCGACCGATAAGCTGTTTGCTGACCTACAGATAGCATCAACACTTTTGAAGTCAGCACGTCCAACCGCTGTGAATTTGGCGTGGGCATTGGATCGCGTAATGAATAATGCAGAGGCTGTAAAAGATTCATTTTCCGCAGACGACCTGCGCCAGTATATATTAGCCGAAGCACAAAAGATCGCAAATGAAGATGTTGAGATCAATAAACGCATGGCCGAGCATGGCGCCGCCTTGATCGACGATGGTGATACTATTATCCATCATTGCAACACGGGCGCACTCGCCACAGTAGATTGGGGAACTGCTTTGGGCGTTATCCGCACGGCACATGAACAAGGTAAAAAAATTCATGTGCTGGTAGATGAGACACGTCCGCGTTTGCAAGGAGCACGTCTCACTGCTTGGGAGCTGGAGCAATACGGAATCCCTTATGAGATCATCAGCGATAATATGTCTGGTCATTTTTTGAAAACAGGCAAAGCTCAAAAAGTTTTCTTCGGTGCAGACCGTGTTGCTGCTAATGGTGACGTGGCAAATAAGATCGGCACGTATATGCTTTCGCTTGCAGCGTATGACAATCATATTCCTGCCTATGCAGTTGTTCCTACCTCAACGATAGACCTGTCTCTTGAGCATGGAGATTTGATCCCTATAGAGGAACGCAATCCAGATGAGGTACTTGGTATTCAATTTCATGGCGAACCTATTGCGCCGAAAAAAGCCAAAGCGCGCAACCCAGCTTTCGATGTCACGCCGAATCGTTTGATCAGTGGTATTGTCACAGAGAATGGCGTGGTGTATCCGCCCTTCGATGTTAACCTGAAAAATTTTGTTAAATAGACTTCTTGCATAAGTATATTTATTAACTGTTTTTTCGGCAGTGCAACTGCCGAATCGTCAGCAGTACAACTACTGACGGAACAAAACAAAGACTTTTGCAAGAAGTCCAATAAACTATAGAAAGTTTGGTGTCATGTTTCTCTTTCAAGTGCCTCCTCCTACTCGTTTTGACCTTCGTTTCAAATTTTTTGGGATTCCAGTTCGAGTCCATCCACTATTTTGGGTAATCGCACTGCTGTTGGGATCTTCCGGCGGTATTGTCGAAATACTGGTCTGGGTCGTAGCTGTTTTTGTTTCCATCTTAATTCATGAGATGGGTCATGCGCTTGCCATGGGATTTTATGGACAGCCTGCTTATATCGTGCTTCATTTTTCAGGCGGGTTGGCCGTGCCTGAATCCATGTCATGGGGGGGTAGGTCGGCAAGTGTAGGGTTTTCACCAAATCAGCATATCCTTATTTCTCTTGCTGGACCCTTTGCAGGCTTCTTATTAGCTGGCCTAGTAGCACTTGGGGTTATTGCTTCGGGCGGAGAGATTATCACAAGTTATTTGCTCGGTGTGATTCCATTACCGGTAACAGCAATATTGCCAGGCGGCGGAAGTATTTTATATTCCCTGGTATCGGCTTTGCTGTGGATCAATATTTTTTGGGGATTGATAAACCTGCTGCCTGTGTATCCGCTTGACGGTGGTCAGGTTGCGCGATACTTCCTTCTCAAAACTGATCCAGTAGATGGAGTTCGTAAGTCTCTTTGGCTCTCAGTTATCGTTGGAGCTTTGATTGCACTGGCATCTTTTGTCTTCCTACGTAGTGTATACACTGCTGTCTTATTTGGTTTTTTGGCATTTCAAAGTTACCAGTCATTGCAAAGTTATACAAACAGGTTTTGATAGAACATAAAAAATTGCAAACAAAATTTCTAGACAATCCCATTATGCCGTGATAAACTCACGCCTGTTAATAAATCCAGCGCACTCGTGAGAGTGCGCCTTTTTCTGCGAGTTGCATAGTATTGCATAATTTACTTAACAGAAATTAGTTTGTTTGCTCGAGATTTTTTTTAAAAAATACTAATCTATAACATAGGCAATAATAAATGGACATATTACTTACTGGCTCTGTCGCTTACGATTATTTGATGACCTTTCCAGGTCTGTTCAAAGAACAAATTCTTCCTGAAAGATTAGCTTCCATCAGCCTTTCATTTCTTGTGGACTCCATGTCCAAACAGCGTGGGGGTGTTGCACCGAATATTGCTTATGGCATGGCGTTGTTAGGCGAGAAGCCGCGCGTGATGGCAACAGTTGGCGAAGATTTTGGGGATTATCGTACATGGCTTGACTCAAAAGGTGTGGACACTTCGCTGATGAAAGTTGTCCCCGGGCTTTTCACTGCTTCGTTCTTTGCAACAACCGATCAGGCTTCGGCTCAAATTGCATCTTTTTACCCTGGGGCGATGGGTGTTGCTGCAACTCAATCTCTTAAGGATTTATCAAGCAAGCCAGACCTCGTGGTCGTTTCACCAAATGCACCAGATGCCATGATGAAATTTTGTTCTGAAAGCCGCGAATTGGATATTCCATATCTTTATGATCCGGGTCAGCAAGTGCTGCGCCTGGAAGGAAACGAATTAGCACGTGATATGGAAGGCGCTTCCTTCCTGTTTTGTAATGACTATGAATTTGGTTTGATCTCCAAGAAAACAGGTTGGAGTTTGGATCAGATCCTAGATCATGTAAAAGTGTTAGTAATTACACGCGGCAAGGATGGCGCTGATCTATATGTGGGCGGCGATTCAGTTCATATTCCCACGGTTCCAGAAAATGAGATAGTTGACCCGACCGGCGTGGGCGATGCCTTCCGCGGCGGTTTCCTCGTTGGATATTCCCAAGGTTTTAATTGGAAGTTGTGTGGTGAGATCGGTTCACTAGCCGCAGTTTATTGTCTTGAACAACGCGGCCCGCAAAGCCATGCTTATACACGAAAAGACTTCGCTGCACGTTTCCGCAAGCATTTTGACGATGGCGGGAAATTGGATGTTTTATTAAAGTAAAATAGTGAAACTCGATTGGATTTTCACTGAAATTAGTTGAATTATAAATAAAGGAGCAATATGAGTAACTACGATGTAAAAGATTTAAATCAGGCTGAGGGTGGCCGCCGCCGCATGGATTGGGCTGAGCGCGAAATGCCCGTTTTGCGTTCCATTCGTGAACGTTTCAAAAAAGAGAAGCCACTGAAAGGTTTACGTATTTCAGCTTGTTTGCATGTGACAACTGAAACTGCGAACTTAATGGTAGCTCTTCAAGAGGGTGGCGCAGATATTGTGCTCACTGCTTCCAATCCGCTTTCCACTCAGGATGATGTGGCTGCCGCTTTGGTCAATCAATTTGAAATCCCTACTTTCGCCATCAAAGGCGAAGATAAGGTCACATACTTTAAACACATCCGCGCTGCACTTGAACACAAACCTCACATGACCATGGATGATGGCGCAGATCTGGTCTCTTCATTATTCTTCATTGAAATGGGACGTTTTGAAAAACTCGAACCTTCTCTTGGTGCATGGGCCAAAAGCTTGAGCGATGAAGAACGCAAGGAAATGCTTACGAACGTCATCGGCGGAACCGAAGAAACCACCACGGGTGTAATTCGTTTGAAGGCGATGGAAGCCGATAATATCTTGAAATTCCCTGTTATCGCTGTGAACGATGCGTTGACTAAACATCTCTTTGACAATCGTTATGGCACGGGCCAGTCCACTGTGGACGGTATCATTCGCGCCACCAATGTTTTGCTGGCAGGCAAAAATTTTGTTGTAGCAGGCTACGGCTGGTGCGGACGCGGTCTCGCATCCCGTGCTCGTGGTATGGGTGCTATGGTCATCGTGACTGAAACAGATCCAATGAAGGCGCTTGAAGCGGTAATGGATGGTTATCAAGT
>JACMLM010000037.1 GCA_014379595.1 Anaerolineales bacterium | reverse complement strand
TGGTTGGCAAGAACCGCAAAATCTGGTGAAGTCGTGAATAGTTGGGTAAATCTGGGAAGGGTTTTTAAATATTGATGAGCAAGTGGATGTGTGTAATCGCCGCCTAAAATACTGACCTTGGCATTTGGCAGTTGTAATATGGCAAATTGCGCATATTCTTGATCGGCAAAAGCTCTTCCCATCGAACCATCCAGGATGGAATTGGGCATAAAGCCACCTAGGTGACCTGTGAATAACCCAGCAAGCTTTTGTCTTTCATGAGCATCAAATTCTATTAAAGGCATATTATCTTGTTGTGTTTTTATATTACGAAGGCCCAACTATGATTTATGCGGAATGATTCCTTAATATCCGCCTGTGCGAGTGTTATGCGGAATTGTTCTGCATAATACCTTTTCTGCAAAATTATATACCCATTGGCTTGAAAAAAAGCGAATCGCTAAACTTACGCTGCACTTTCAGCAACTGTCTTCCCGTATTGCATCAAGGCTTTCACCATCATATGAGTCCTGCCTTCCACATACACACGCAGGACAGGTTCTGTACCAGATGGACGGATCAGTAGCCATGAGTCATCGGCCATAATATATTTCACGCCGTCGCGCAGGCTGATCTCTTCAACCTTTTCACCGCCAATTTCTTTTGGCGCTTTCTGTGTGAGTAATACAGTCATCTCAGCTTTGGCGACGGGGCGACTGAGGCGCAAATCCACGCGTTCATAAAAAACGGGGCCAACATCTGCAAGCAGGTCATCTACCATTTCAACAAGTGGTTTATTCGCTTCTGCGATCATCTCGACAAGTAATAATCCCATAATCGGACCATCGCCTTCCGGGATGTGTCCCTTGAATGAGATGCCACCTGATTCTTCGCCGCCGATCAGAATATCTTCCTTCATCATGTAATCTGCAATGTGATTAAAGCCCACGGGAGTTTCATATAACGTCAGACCATAGCGTTTGGCTAAACGATCGATCATGCGTGTGGTGGAAACTGTGCGCACCACTGCACCCGTCCAACCGCGTTTTTCGACCAGATACTTTAATGACAGTGCCATGATCTTATGCGGGTCAACGAATTTTCCATGTTCATCCATCGCGCCGATACGGTCCGCGTCCCCATCTGTGACAATACCAAAATTTCCCATACCGGAACTGACCGCACTCGAAAGTGGACCCAGATATTTTGCGATCGGTTCGGGGTGCACTCCGCCGAAACCAGGGTTTAATTCGCCGCGAATTTCAGCGATCTCACAGCCCGTGCCCTGCAAAAAGGATTTGATCACGCCGCGCCCTGAACCATACATCGCATCCACAACAAAACGCTGAGGATTATCTGCAATAATATTTGTATTAATTAATTTGTGAAGATGTTCAAAATAGACAGGCAACGGATTAAATTTTTGGATCAAGCCTGCCTCGCGTGCCTTTTTGAAATCCATCAAGTTGGGCCCGCGTGCCTGTTCTTCATTATCGGTGATATACACTTCCACACGGCGGCATTGTTCGGGTAAAGCTGAACCGCCGAACGCACCTTTGAGTTTCAAGCCGTTGTAACGCGGTGCATTGTGTGAAGCCGTTATCATCACTCCTGCGATTGCATTATGATGTTTGACCGCGAATGAAATTACAGGCGTCGGCGAATCTGCTTGTGCCAGCAAAACGCTAAATCCATTTGCGGCAAGCACACGTGCCACTTCGCCCGCGAAGCGGTCCGAAAGAAAGCGCGTATCATAACCAACAACGATCTTCTTTTTATCTGATGTGTTATTGCTGTTTCCAGATATATCCCAATGCTCTGAAGCAACTGCATCTGCAATGGCTTGAGTCACAATACGAAGATTATCGAATGTAAAACTGTCTGAGATGACGGCGCGCCAGCCGTCTGTACCGAAATGAATGGGCATGAATATTCTCCAATGGGTTTTATATATGTCGTTGCGAGCTGCGTTCTTGTTTTTAGCAGCGAAGCAATCCCCAACTTAACGAGGAGATTGCTTCGTCGGGAAGGGCACCCTCCTCGCAACGACATGGTGTTTAAATTTATTACGGAGCCGGTGTTATACCAACTGTGGGTGTAGTAGATGGTTCGAAGTTTGGCTCGGGTGTGGCATAGTTTACGGTTGATTCCAAAAGCCAGCCCTCAATACGTTCCCCGTTACGTGTGACAAAGATATGCAGCCATGTCACATTATTTACCTGACGAAAGTCCGGGTAAATTTCCACGATCATGCCGTTCCCCAGCGTCATTAAATATTTTCCGTTTGGTGTTTCGCGCAGGTTTGCACCGCCGCCTTCATCAGCACTGACTGTGCCGAAGATAGGCGTTACTTCAATCGTCAATGTGACAGTGGGGGTTTCAGTAGCTGGTAATGTCACTTCCAATGTGAGCGGAACTGGACTTGGTGATACAGTGCCATTAGGCGTTGAGGATGCTGTCGCAAAGACAATGGGTGTGCTCGAAGGGCGTGGACTGCTAATCGTTGTTGCTGGCAGGCTTGGGGTTACACTCGAAGCGGGAAGCGGACTTGATTGAGCTACAGGTGTGGGTGTAGAAATATTCGCATCTACCGTTGACTGTGGGCCTGGTCGCATTAAAAATATCAGGATCACAGCGAAGAGTAGAAATGCGGCTCCGCTAAAAATGATCCCGCTAGTGGAAGGACGGAGTCCCAAAACAAAGAGTGTCAACAGACCAACTACACTGACCAACGCAAAATGAGTTACAAAGACAAGAATGGCTTGCGGCCAAATACCTGCCAAACCTGAACCAAGACCAAAGCCGCCAGCGCTGATCGGCATATAAAATGCGTATGCAATGATGACACTTGGCAGGAAGGGTCTGGTTTCAGATCGCGCAAATGACGTGACGAGTGTGATCGCGCCGATGACGAGTACAACCAGTTCGGGAATCCATAAACGTGAATGGGTATAAACATCAGCGAGCGTATATTCTGGCAAAAATCGTACGATCAACCCAGTCAACAAACCACCAAGAAATACTAATACTCCGCTGATAAGCAAAGCCATTAACGTTTCAAAAAGAAAACGCGGCGAACCTGTGAGAATAGCCAGCAGAAATCCAACCCATGGAATCATAAGCGGTGTGACAAGGATGCCAAGCAAAAGCACAGCTTGTGAATCAAGCAGAAATCCGAGACCTAGTATTGCACCACATGCTAGCGAGAATACAAATAATTCAAATGACGGATATGCACGGCGGGCAAGCTCTGAAATAAGCGCGGCTTGACCTTCAGCATCCTTGGGAATACTATCGCGGCGTGTTGCACGCCTGCGACGAGGGCGCGGATCTTGCGCAGGTGGTGGAGTTGGGTCAGATGGAATGATGGGTTCGTCAGAAAAGGACATGCTTCTTCAATTATACAGGGGATGAAGCGATAGAGGGAGGTATGGCTTGAATTGCTGTAAAACGATAATTACTCAATTATTGACAAAAGTCTGAATTAAAATAAGAAGAATACTAATAATAATTAACACATACCTTTAATTTTCCGTTAATGCAGATACTGCTATAATAGACCCTGCACGTGACCGACGCTTGGCGCGTGACATTCTTTTAACAAGGCAGGTATTCCAGCCATGTTCAACATCTCCCTCTAATTTCCCAAAAACAAGCCGCATAGCTTCTGTTGTGCGTGCATATATTCTTTCACGTTTCTCTTGTTATTATTTAATTAAACTGAAACGCTGAACCTTCAATTTGTAATCTTACTATTTTGGTACCTTAACTATGACACAACATCGAATTACAGACGACCTGGAAGCCCTTCTAGACGTTCTCCCCCCTAATATTCGTCACGCGGTGGAAAAAGCGAACAACAGCGAAAGACTGCTCGAGATCGTCATTGACCTTGGCCGCGTACCCGCTGCCCGTTTCGTTGAAAACGAAATCACCCTGCTGGATAAAGAAATTACGCGCCCAGAAATTGATCACATCACTGAACGCATCGGTACATTCGACGCAGATAACCGTGCAGGCATGGAGCGTACGCTTCATCGCATTTCTGCCATTCGCAATCGACTCGGAACCATTGTAGGCCTCACATGCCGTGTGGGCCGTGCCGTGTATGGCACAGTGGATATCATTCAAGACATTATCGAATCAGGCAAGTCTGTGCTGATTCTTGGAAGGCCTGGGGTTGGCAAAACCACTCTCTTAAGAGAAGCCGCGCGCATTCTCGCAGAAAATAAACGTGTCGTCATCGTGGATACCTCCAATGAAATTGGCGGCGACGGTGATGTGCCGCACCCTGCTGTTGGTCGGGCACGCCGTATGCAAGTCAGTCAGCCGATGATGCAGCATGAAGTGATGATCGAAGCGGTTGAAAATCATAACCCTGAAGTCATCGTGATCGATGAGATCGGGCGCGAACTCGAAGCCGCTGCTGCGCGCACAATTGCAGAACGCGGTGTACAACTGATCGGCACAGCGCATGGTCAAACACTTGATAATCTTTTGCTCAACCCAACGCTCAGCGATCTGATCGGCGGTATTGAAGCGGTCACACTTTCAGATGAAGAAGCACGTCGACGCGGCACCCAGAAAACGGTGCTTGAGAGACGTTCACCTCCCACCTTTGATGTGGTGATCGAAATTCAAACCCGCGACCGATTCGCTGTGCATCTTGATATATCCGCTTCGGTGGATTCGCTTTTACGCGGCGTGCCTGTGCCTCCCGAAGTTCGTACGCGCGATGCCGAAGGGAAGATCGTGATCGAGAAAACTGCACCAGCTTCAAAGTCCAAGATGGATGCGAAGGAAGTAAAAGCGCCTCGTCGCGGACGTCAGCCTGCTGACGCGGAGCGTGTCGAGGTGCAGAGTCCATCACCCAAGCAGACTCCGGCTGCCATTCTTACATCACCTTTGCAAGCTGTGCGCGTATTTGCGTATGGCGTGGCGCGCAATAGACTTATGCAAGCCGCGAAGAGACTCGGTGTGCCCGCTGTGATCGTGACCGATGTGGACGAAGCGGATGCGCTCGTAACATTGCGAACGTATTATCGCAATCGCGAGCAAACAGTGATCGACGCCGAACAACGCGGCATGCCCATTTATGTTTTGCGTGCGAACACTGTGGCGCAAGTGGAACAGTTCCTCGGTGACTTGTATAACTTAACCGAGCAGCAGCATCCGCGTGACAGCATGGATGGCGTGCGCGAAGAAACTCAGCAAGCCATCTCTGCAGTGCTCAACGGTGAACGCTGGGTGGATCTGCCGCCCGGCACATCTCTGGTGCGAAGATTGCAGCACGAGTTGGCACGCAATGCTGAATTGGTTTCACATTCTTATGGAAAAGAACCAAGAAGGCATGTAAGGATTTTTCGTGAATAATATGTATGGGCGACCTATGTGGTCGCCCCTTTTTTGTTGAAATAACTTATGAATTTTTTTGAAAAGCTTTTCAAACGAAAGCCGAAATTAACCTGGATTCAGGCAGTTCAAGATTTAAAAAATATTGGCAATGTAGACCTTAACCGTTTTATCAGTGCATGCGAAATAATAGATAAATTGGCAGATGACACAAAAATCCCCGAGTTATACGAACTACTAAATCATCATGAATTCGTGGTTCGAGAGGCTGCCTCAATTCCACTCGCACGTCTTGAAGGATCAAAATTATTACCATTTCTTTTCGACGCTCTCATTCGCGGCGAAGACGATGGACACGACAACGACAGCCTTGTTGCGACAATTACAGATTTGCTCGAATTACATAAAAAAGAGTCTGTTGACATATTGATGGAGATTTTCAACAATGGGAGTAATGAGCTTCGAGTATGTGCCGCTTGGGGGTTTGGTTTTGTCGTGCCTGAAATAACGGCTGATTTTTTGCTTGAATGTTTTATAAAAGAAAAGAGTAAAGAAGTACAGTCAACACTGGCTGGTTCTTTGAGTAGCTTTAAGTCGAATCAAAAGATTATTGAAGAACTAATAAAAAACATTGAAGATTACAATGAACAGGTTCGCGTCTCTGTAATCTTAACACTTGGCCAAATTGGCGACAAAAATATTATTCCGAAATTAAAGGAATTATTAGAAATTACAACTACAGATGACACTAGATTCATCACTGAAAGTATGATAACGCGACTTGAAAAATTGTGAAATCGCAAAAAACATATAATTTACAGAGTATATAACCCATGTTTATTACCCTCGAAGGTCCTGAAGGCTCAGGCAAGACATCGCACATTCCATATCTCGTGGAATATCTACGCGAGAAAGGATATGTAGTATTCCCCACGCGCGAGCCCGGTGGAACGACCATCAGCGAACAGGTCCGCGATATATTGCACGACTTGAAAAACGCAGAGATGCAACCACGCACAGAGACCCTGCTTTATCAAGCCGCGCGCGCACAGATCGTGGAGCAAGTCATCAAGCCGCGCTTGGATGCAGGCGAAGTCGTCATCTCTGACCGTTATTATGATTCAACAATTGCCTATCAAGGCTATGGACATCAACAGGATCTGGAACAAGTCCGCGCGTTGGTAAAATATGCAACGGGCGGGCTCACACCGGACTTAACGATTCTGCTTGATCTGGAAATAGAAGTAGGTCTAAAACGAAAAACGCAAAATGAAATGGAATGGAATCGCATGGATGCGTACACGGTTGAGTTCCATAAACGAGTCCGTAATGGCTATTTGGAAATGGTGAAACAGGAACCAAAGAGATGGGTTGTGGTCAACTCAAATCAGAAGTGGGATAATGTGCAGGCGGATCTAAAAAAAATAATTATTGCAGGATTAACTAAATGACAGCTGACTCTGAAAACGATATCAAATACCTAAAAGCCATTGGTCATATTTGTGCCATGGCTTTGAAGAAAATGATGGAACATGCCAAGCCCGGTATGACAACAGGCGAGTTGGATAACTTTGGCAAAGAGTTTCTTGAAAAAGAAGGCGCTCAGTCTGCTCCACAAGCTATGTATCAATTCCCCGGTGCCACGTGCATCAGCATCTCACCTGTCATCGCGCATGGTATTCCCGGTGACCATGTTCTGCATGAAGGCGAGTTGATCAATATTGATGTCTCTGCTGAGTTGGATGGTTACTTCGCAGATACAGGCGGCTCGATGGTTGTTTCAAAACATGTACCTGAATATGAAAAATTGCTGGAGGCTACTAAATCCGCACTTCAGAAAGCAGTACATGCTGCGAAGGCAGGTCAACCGCTTAATTTGATCGGCAAGGCTGTTCAGGATGAAGCCAAGCGCAATGGTTACGGTGTTATTTATGATCTGACCGGGCACGGCCTTGGGCGTAAACTTCATGAAGAACCAACTAACATTTTCAATTACTATAAATCCAAAGACCGCCGCATTCTGGAAGAAGGCGCAGTGCTGGCGATTGAGCCATTTCTCACAACCGGCAAAGGGCATGTGCTCGAAGAATCAGATGGCTGGTCCCTGCGGACAATAGACCGAACCATTGCAGCTCAATTTGAGCACACGATCATCGTCACCAAGAATGAGCCGATTATTCTTACAATATAATAAGTGAGCTTATATTATCCAAATTGTGATTCCCTGAGCAGAGCGAAGGGTCTCTACGATAATCTCAGAGATTCTTCGCTCCGCTCAGAATGACAAACCGTAATGCCAAACTTACACCTTTTCTCCTCTCCCGGCAAAGACGATGTTCGCTATATTATCGAAGCGAGCCGTCCATATCTTGAAGGCAAAGATGATGCTACTGTAGCCTATATGCCGCTTGCTTCACTTTATGCTGAACGATGGCAGAAATACACTGAAGATTCTTTCAAAGGGTTGGCGCAACTTGAAACGATCAACGCTGAGACCATGTCCCTGCCAGAGATGGAGGATATTGTTCGCCGTGCTTCGCTGGTTTACATTTCAGGCGGAAATACATTTTTGCTCAATCATCGTCTGCACGTTAGCAAGTTAATGATCTTCCTGCGCAAGAAAGTACAGGCTGGTTTGCCTGTCGTAGCTTTCAGCGCCGGAGCAGTTCTATGCGGACCGAATATCCTTACTGCGGAAGATATGAACACAGTTGAAACGTCACATTTTGAAGGGTTGAATGCAACGCCATTCAACTTCTCGGCTCATTATCCACTGGATGCATATGGCCAGTCAGTAAAAGATGAATGGTTGGCAGATTATCATTTCTTCCATGATAATCCTGTTGTGACAATGTCAGATGGAGCTTATGTAAAAGTGGATGGAAAGAAAACTACTCTTGTCCGCGGTGAAGCATGGATCATGCGCAAAGATCTCGAAAAAGAAAAACTCGAAGAAGGTAATTTAATTAAGTAGCAGGTGACAGTCACTTAGCCCCACTCGCTGCGTTAGGGAGTGCTTAGCAAAAGTGACTGTCACCTCACCACTAACAGGAGATAAATCATGACCGAAGAATGGATGCCCAAAGATAAAGATGAGTTAATGTCTGAGATCGAAAAAGAGTGGAAACTCTTGATAAACGTAGCTGAAAGATTGACCGATGTACAAATGACAACTCCCGATGAAGGCGGCTGGTCACCGAAGGATAATCTTGCACATCTCTCCGAATGGATGAATGCCCTCATGGGCTATCATCTGGACCGCCGTCCACGCCATGAAGTGATGCGCCTGCCTGAAGATGTCGTCGAAGCCTGGAATTTTGAAGTTATCAACCCGGCTTTGTTTGAACGGAATCAGAATCGTTCCAGGCAGGACGTTTTGGATGAGTTGAGGGAAGTGTATAGGCAGTTATTTTACAAACTTGAGGCGATGTCCTTTGACGATCTGATGAAACCGCGTCACGACGATGATCCAGAAAAACGTCCCCTGGTGATGTGGGTGCTGGGCGATACCACAGAACATTTTCTTGAGCACCGTGAAACCATAGAAAAGGTAATAAGAGAATAACAAGAAACTCCCACCAACAATAAGTTGGTGGGAGTTTTCAATCATTCTGTGTCGCTCTGAGGGAGCGTTTTGTGCGACCGAAGAGTCTCGTACTTTTGAAACACAGAGACCCTTCGCTACCGCTCAGGGTGACACTTGTAAATCTATTTGATATGGAAAGCCATTTAAAATCATCTTGATTTGATCCACTTGAAAATTTACACGCACAGGCAAAAATTGCGCCGGCACGCCGGTATTCGGATACCAGATCCGTCCCTGCTTGACTGTGATAAACAAACCTTCTGTATCTCCAACGGCAGTAAACGTGTCACTGCTTTCGTCTTTGTACGGAAGTAAGCCAGTCTTTTCCTGTAAAGTTTTTACAAATGCAAGTACATCTTCAGTAGCGAGTCCAATTTCACTGACCGATAAAATCTTAAATTCATCGCTTGCATTCTTTAAATCATGACGTGCGATCAATTCCAAAATATTCTCAGCACTGTCTTTGAAATACAAAGATTGCGAATTCCATGTTTTGGAATTGAACATTGTCTCCCCATCTTCATTGGCTAGCAATTCTGCCCGCATCGCAAGCCATTGTTTGGCTGTCTCAAATTGGTTTTCAGGAATGTCAAATGCAAAATGATATTGGCAATGTTGACCTTCATCTGCCTGAGTAAAGACCAGCTCAGTCGCACCAGCGCGGACCAGAACCTGAGTCCCGGCAATAATACGAGTATCCAGCCCAAGCGTTTCCCCATAAAACAAAGCCTGTTCCTTTAAGTCTGATGTTTTCAATTCGAGACGGGTGATCTGCATTTATTCCTCTCTCAACCATCTTTTTACTGCATCACGTGGATGTTGATACTTAAACATTGCCTCCAATAATTCGACAGGGTCAGACTCACAAGATATCCCTTTACGATGTTCAGGGAAGACAAAGCCTTCGGCCACAGCGTGATCCATTGCTGCAAGCAGAGGATTGTAATAATTACGCACATTGAGCAAGCCCACTGGTTTTTCATGAGCACCGGTTTGTGCCCATGTGATCGTTTCAAAAAGTTCATCCCACGTGCCAAAGCCGCCCGGCAGCGCAATGTATCCATCTGCAAGTTCGTGCATACGCGCCTTGCGAGCGTGCATACTGTCAGTAACGTCCATGCGAGTGAGACCTGTATGTGCCAATGCGACAGTATTCATTGAAGGGATGATGATGCCGATCACTTCTCCGCCGGCTTCCACAGCACCGGTTGCGACCGCGCCCATCAGACCCGTTTTGCCGCCCCCATACACAAGGCGAATTCCTTTCTCGGCCAATAACTTTCCAGTCTGCCGGGCGGCATCAATATATTCAGCATGGACTAAGTCAGAGGACCCACAAAAAACACATATTGATTTCATAAGCTCCTCGCAACGACATGAACTTTTTGGCAACTTTACCACATAAAAAGTAATGGTTAGAGTTGTGTTAGCGTAACCCTTGGGTGCTTGACGCAGGCCTTGCGCAGTGTCACAATTACGCTCATGGATTATAAAGATTACTATAAAGTTCTCGGCGTGGATCGCAAAGCCAGCGCAGACGAAATCCGCAAGGTATATCGTAAGCTTGCCATGCAATATCACCCCGATAAAAACCCGGGCGATAAAAAATCCGAGGATAAATTTAAGGAAATTAATGAAGCTTATCAAGTTTTAAGTGATGAGCAAAAGCGTGCGCGTTACGACCAGTTGGGAAGCGCATATTCAGACTATCGCACAAAGGGTGGACGTCCAGGTGACTTTCAATGGGATGATTGGTTTCAACAGCAACAACAGCAAGGCGGCGGAAGAGGCTATGCAAATACTGAAAATCCATTTGGAGATGCCGGCGGTTTTTCTGATTTCTTTCGCTCGATCTTTGGAGATGCAGTCCGCAACTCTGCACGTAACCAAGCCACACAACAGGGATATCAACAGGAAGTGGATATCTCTTTCCAAGAAGCATTCGAAGGCACATCCCGCCAACTGCAAACCAATGGACGCAAGCTACAGGTCCGCATCCCTGCCGGAGTGAAGACAGGTTCAAAAGTTCGAGTGGCAGGTGCGGGTCCCGAAGGACTCGATCTTTATCTGATCGTGAATGTTACAGATGAAGATAAATTTGAACGTAATGGTCAGGACCTTTATACGACATCCGCATTGAGTGTATTTACATTAATTCTCGGTGGAGAAACAGACGTGGAAACGCCCACTGGCAAGGTTAAGTTAAGTATTCCGCCGGGTACGCAAACCGATCAGGTCTTTCGTTTGGCCGGGCGCGGCATGCCGCATTTAAAAAACCCAAACACCAAAGGCGACCTTTATGTAAAATTAAAAGTACAAGTTCCCAAATACCTGTCAGCCAAACAGAGGGAATTAATTGAAGAAGCATCACTTATAAAGTTTTAAAGATAATAGGAGTATCAATGAAAACAAAGCAAGTTGTTTTAGCATCAATCGTTTTGGTGTTGGCAATGCTCGCCTGCCAGACCCCATCGTTACAATCACAACCCCAACCTACACCCGTAGTTGAGGCAGTTTTACCAATTGCACCCGTTGATTCAAATGCTGTTAACCCCTCCTCTGGGCAGGAGGGTCTGGTTGTCCTTTTTGAAACCGTCAGCCCGGGCACAGTTGCGATCCTTACAGATCAGGGGCAGGGTTCCGGGTTTGTCTATGATGGTCAGGGTCATATCGTCACAAACTATCATGTTGTAGAAGGCGCTTCCATTATAGAAGTCCGGTTTACTTCAGGCTTCATGGCTTATGGAACATTGATCGGCACTGATCTCGATTCAGATCTCGCCATCGTAAAAGTGGATGCCCCTGCCGAGGAGATTCATCCTCTCCCGCTCGGCGATTCAGACGCACTGAAAGTTGGTCAAACCGTAATAGCCATTGGCAACCCTTTTGGTTTAGACAGCACCATGACAGTCGGCATCGTTTCTGCGCTTGGCCGTGTATTAGACTCATTGAATGAAACGCCAGATGGGGCTACATTCACAGCCGGCGATATCATTCAAACCGATGCGGCCATTAACCCCGGCAACTCCGGCGGACCGCTTTTCAACATCAACGGTGAAGTGATCGGCATTAATCGCGCAATTCGTACCGAGAGCGCTACTGTTTCAGGTCAGCCAGTTAACTCGGGAATTGGATTTGCGATCTCGATCAATATTGTGAAACGCGTCGCTCCCGCCTTAATTGCGAACGGTAATTATGATTATCCATATTTGGGCATTTCATCACTAGATTCTCTGAGTCTTGAAATGATAGAAGCCCTGGGTTTTAATACATACACCGGCGCATATGTAACAAATATTGTTCCCGGCGGCCCTGCAGATAAAGCTGGTCTTAAAGCTGGTACAACTACCACCAACATTCAAGGTCTGCTTGGCGGCGGTGATTTGATCGTTGCTATTGACGGGCGGGAAGTTCGTACATTTGATGAATTGCTGGCTTATCTGATTACGAATAAAGGCCCAGGCGATACAGTTGTATTAACTGTGCTGCGTGATAATCAACCAGTGGAAGTCAGCATTACACTTGGCAGCAGGCCGTAAATATAAACGCAAAATAAAAAACTCCGAGTTCTTTAAGAACTCGGAGTTTTTTGTTTCATTACTCTTTTACTTCACCTTCGATCACATCCCCATCCTGTGGCGGAGCGGACTGTTGACCACCTTCAGGTTGTGCCTGCGGTTCGCCTTGAGCATATAGCTGTTGGCTGAGCGCATGGAATGTGTTTTGCAAGGTCTCAGTGTGACTCTTGATGCTGGCAAGATCTTCACCTTGCGCGGCTTGCTTGAGTTCGTTGATTTGCGTTTCAATTGTGCCGCGTTCTGCAGAAGGTACCTTGTCACCGAGTTCGCGCAGTGCCTTTTCGGTTTGGTATACGAGGTTATCGGCAGTGTTTTTCACATCGATCAATTCGCGGCGGCTTTTATCTGCGCTTTCGTTCTGGCGCGCTTCCTGCACCATACGATCAATATCATTTTTATTCAGGTTCGTGGATGCAGTGATAGTCACCTTTTGTTCCTTGCCAGAAGCTTTGTCCTTGGCAGTTACATTTAGGATGCCGTTCGCATCAATATCGAAGGTCACTTCCACTTGTGGCACACCACGAGGAGCCGGTGGGATTCCATCCAGTCGAAATCGTCCGAGGCTCATGTTGTCATTTGCCATGGGGCGTTCGCCTTGCAACACATGAATATCAACTGCGGTTTGATTATCTGCGGCGGTTGAATATGTTTCAGTCTTGCGGACAGGTATGGTCGTGTTGCGTTCGATCATGGTCGTCATAACACTGCCCATTGTTTCTACGCCGAGTGAAAGCGGGGTTACGTCGAGCAGCAAAATATCTTTTACTTCGCCACCAAGCACGCCACCCTGGATGGCTGCACCAATGGCAACTACCTCATCAGGATTGACGCCTTTATTCGGCTCTTTACCATTTGTCAACTTGCGGACCAGATCCTGTACCATCGGCATGCGCGATGAACCACCGACCAATACCACCTCGTCGAGTTTATCCGCAGACAAGCCTGCGTCTTTGAGCGCAGCTTCAAACGGCTTGCGGCAGCGGAGCAACAGATCATCTGTCATTTGCTCAAACTTGGCGCGTGAGAGTTTCAACTGCAAATGTTTTGGTCCGCCTGCATCAGCTGTGACATAAGGCAGATTGATCTCAGTTTCCATCACTGTGGAAAGTTCGATCTTTGCCTTTTCAGCAGCTTCACGCAAACGTTGTAATGCTTGTTTATCAGATCTCAGGTCAATGCCTTGATCTTTCTTGAATTCATCAGCTGCCCAATTGGTGATCTTCTGATCCCAATCATCGCCGCCGAGATGAGTATCACCATTGGTGGATTTCACTTCGATCACGCCTTCGCCAACTTCAAGGATGGATACGTCAAACGTACCACCACCCAGGTCGAAGACCAAAATCGTTTCATTCTTTTTCTTATCGAGGCCATAAGCAAGTGCTGAGGCAGTAGGCTCATTGATAATTCTTAAAACTTCGAGTCCTGCAATTCTGCCCGCATCTTTTGTAGCCTGACGCTGACTGTCATTGAAATAAGCTGGGACAGTGATCACAGCCTGTGTGACAGCCTCACCCAAATACGCTTCAGCATCGGTCTTTAGCTTGCCCAGTATCATTGCGCTTATTTCCTGCGGGGAATATTCTTTCCCTGTCACAGGTACTTTTACGCGCACATCGCCAGTTGGCCCCTCAATCACTTGATAGGAAACCATACCGCGTTCTGAGCTTGTTTCATTGAAGTGTCGTCCAATGAATCTTTTGATGGAATAAATGGTGTTATCCGCATTTACAACTGCCTGACGTTTGGCAGTTTGCCCAACCATGCGTTCGCCATTCTTGTTGAATGCGACAACAGATGGAGCAATGCGCCCGCCTTCTGCGGTTGTGATCACCGTGGCTGTACCACCTTCCATGACAGCGACAACACTATTGGTCGTGCCGAGATCAATTCCTATAATTTTGCCCATAACTTAACTCCTTGTTACATTTACTTGAGCCGCCTATCACAGCGCGGCTTGAATTTCAGTTTTCTAGCTTGAATGACCTAATATTAAGCGAAATATGCAAGAATACTGTTAACGATATATAGAAATTTCGTTGGCGATATATGCAGCGGGAAATTATCAAAAAGTGGATAGTATGTCTCTATTTTTTATCAACAGATGGTTCGCTTTTATACTGGATTACATAAGGAGAATATTTAATGAATACATTCAAATCCATTCTTAAAAGCCTCGGCGCTGTAGTTGCTGGTTATCTTGTCTCTGCTTTGTTAACGGGTGTAACGATTTCTATATTGGGAGCCATATTCCCAGAATCATATACACCCGAGAACCCTGGCTGGGTCATCTTCAACGTGATCTATGGCTGCGCTTTTGCCGTCATCGGTGGGTATATTACAGCAAGACTTGCTCCATCTCATCCATTTAATCACGCGCTGGTCCTTGGCATATTGATGGCTTTATTTGCCGCATTGACTGGCTACATGGTTTCAGTTGCGCCGTCCACACCAGAGTATGCAGCTCAACCGGGTTGGTATTATCCTACGCTAGCCATTACTGTTTTGCCGTCTATTTTGCTGGGCGCATGGATATATAGTAAGAAGCACGTGTAGTCTTAGGACATTAAAATAATAATAATTAATTTAAATAAAAAACCACATCGTTCGATGTGGTTTTTTATTTAGTCATATTTATAAAGAAGATATTTTTTATTCACTTACTTTTATCCATTCAAAGTATGCCGTCATGGGCTCAGTAAATGAAGATGCAGTGATGCCAATCTTCCCATCCGGAAGGCCATAATTGGAGACATCTATGTTGCGTATGAGAGTTCCATTTATATAGAGAAGTAGAAAATTTTCCTGGCAAGCTAGACCGATCTCATAACTTAAATTTCCAGCCTGAAGATAACTGGCTGCGTCTGTTGTGATGGGAATGTATTTTGCAATTCCATCGGCAAGAGATTGACCAAGTAATATGCTGTAAGTTCCATCACTGGCCAGATTGAATTCATACCAGCCACTTTCTGAATAGTTACAGATAACTCCCGCAGAACCTGATGGCGCTCCATTAAATTTTGCACTAATGGAAACGTTTTTATATTCATTTGAATTATGGATCGCGTAATACCATGTATCACGAGATGAAATATCCACACGCAGCATATCGTTTTCAATGGTCGCTGTGGGAGTAGTCTCACCAGCGGTTTGGAACGAGACCCACGCGCTCATATCTGAATTGAATTCTTCGGTAAAGTATTTGGGAACTGGTGTGAGCGTCAATGTTGGGGATGGCGTCGCGGAGCGTGTTGTTGTCGCTGTGGCAGTTTCAGGCGGAGGTTGAATCGTAGCAGTTGGCGATTCAGGTATGGGTGTAGAAGAAGCACTTTGGCAGGCAGTGATAAGGATGAGCCATCCTATAAGAAGTTTTTTCATGACGCTTCTTATAACACAATTGTCCAGCAGTTTTGCTGGACAATTGTGTTTTAATGCCACAAATTAATCGCAGTTCGGAAGACCACAAAAACAGGGCATTTGATCTTTAACGATGCTTATCCACATCCATGCAATGAAGGCTAAAAAAATGACTCTAGTAAAAAGTGATATTGGCTTCACCATGATGCCGTTCCCTGCTTCTACGCTTCGCACGATAGGCATCAGGATGACGATGAAAATCAATGGCATAAGCCACAATATGCCAAATAGGGGGATGGGAAAACCTTCATTGAAATTTCGCCTGTTTACTATTTCCATGATCATAAGCGGAATTGTGAGAAGAAAGCTGATGATCGCTGGTGATCTGAGGTTTGTAAGCATGTTTTTCACAGAGTTCATCTCCTTGATCAATAAAATATGTTCCTGGATAATTCCCATGGATGTTTCGATGAATGTCCATAAGATAAAGCCAAGTAATACTTGCTTAGTCTGTCGCTTCCGTTCTGTGTAGAGGTCATTGAAAGTCTGCTCCATAGACTCTCCAAGCAGTTCTCTGAAATTTTGTGGGTAAAGGTTCAGGAGCTTTTTGTAGAGCGTGTGAACTATATGTTTGTCATATGCCATAGGTTTTTGGGAAGAGTTTTCTTTCTTGTGCTAATTTGACAATACGCTTATAGCGCTCAAGTTCTGCCGCGAGCGCCTTGGCACCTACACCTGTAATTTGATAATAGATGCGCCGCTCGTCATCCATTTCAGGGTCAACGCGTTTATCACTTTCTTTTACCAGTCCTGAATCAAGCATACGTTTCAACGAACCATAAAGTGTGCCAGCACCCATACTTACCTTTCCTTGTGAATCTGCTTCCACTTGTTTCATAATGCCATAGCCGTGACGTTCTCCATTTGAGAGTGCCAAAAGGATATGAAAGACAGCCGGTGTGAGGGGTGGAGCGGGGGATGTGGTAGTCATAATTTACACTATATCCGCAACGGATATAGTTGTCAAGAGTTAAAAATATAGTTACCCAACAGTTCAACTGTTGGGTAACTATATTTGTGGAGATGGCGGGAATTGAACCCGCGTCCGAAAGATTCGACCCTCGGAAATCTACGAGCGTAGCCTGCCGAAGTTAGTCATCACAGAGATCTCGGCGGGCAGGTAACTCTGTGACCATCTGCTATGTCTTTCGCACGATTAGCAGAATCACGTGCGGCACTCTACCTTTGTTTCGCCCGATCCGTCACCCGGTGGAGGACGGTGCCGGCGGACGTGACATCCTAAGACATCATACTGTTATGGATCGCTTATGCAGCGAGGGGCATAGCAGCGTATGAAGTGCGGTTGGCACTTAAATTTTGCACTGAGTTTACGAGTTCGGTGCACGCTCGGCTCGCATTCCGGAACCAGCCTCTCCCGTCGAAGCCTGTCATCCCCATGAAAAGAAGGGCTTTCCCCGAAAGGCATAAGAAAATTCTCTCACGCAAGTTTATTATAGCATACCCAGTAAACCGTGAAATATGATAACTTGTCCGTTATAATGAATGTGCTAGACTGTATTTAGATAGTAGAGGCAAAATGGCAGAAAAAATTCTAATTATTGACGATGACTTGGATACACTACGACTTGTTGGGCTGATGTTGCAGCGACAGGGTTATCAGATCAGCGCGGCATCTAATGGTTCGCAGGGGTTGGCGAAAGCATTAGAAGAGCGCCCGGATTTAATTCTGTTGGACGTGATGATGCCTGATATGGACGGATATGAAGTCACGCGTCGTTTACGAAAGAATCCTGTAACGATCACGATTCCTATTTTAATGTTTACTGCCAAAACACAGTTGGATGATAAAGTCACTGGCTTTGAAGTTGGCGCGGATGATTATCTTACCAAACCAACTCACCCCACTGAATTACAAGCCCATGTAAAAGCACTATTGGCACGCTCCTCACAAAAGGAACCTGCCAGTATCGTTACTGCATCACATGAACATCATGGATATGTGATCGGGGTATTATCTGCACGCGGCGGATTGGGTGTTTCATCTCTTGCCGCCAATCTAGCAGCGAGCTTGTTTACGCGATCTCAATCAGATGTGATCCTTGCCGAGCTTACACCGGGTCAGGGCACATTAGGTATGGATTTGGGTGCCCCGAATCAAAAAGGTCTGACTGAAATTTTAGAGGGCAATGTAGTAGAAGTGACTCGTGAAAAGGTGCAGGCTTCACTCGTACCTCATAATTCTGGATTGAAACTTTTTCTAGCTTCAGAGAATCCAAGCGATGTAACTTTAACATCACAAGTGAAAAATTATAAAGCGCTTATTTCCCGCCTATCCACACTTGCCCGCTTCGTTGTTCTGGACCTGGGAACTGGTCTGCCGACCTTTGTGCAAAAAGTATTGCCGATGTGTGCTGAAACTATCGTCATACTTGAAGGCACACCCAGTACCATTCAACATACCAAGCTATTAATAGATGGGATCGCTGGTTTGGAAATTGATCGTAAGACGATCAGTGTGGTCTTGAATAACCGTCAGCGCTCCGAAGCGCAAATGGCATGGACCAAAGTGCAGGACAAACTTGGTCATTCGATCTCAACTACACTTACACCTGCTCCAGAATTATTTTTGCAGGCAGCACGTATGCAAACCCCTGCGGTAATGACCCAACCAACGAATATGACTTCGCAACAATTCCTTAAGATTGCAGATTCCATCATCGAGCGTGAAAAGGCGCGATGAGCTCGTTTTCCGCCCAGACGCAAACAAGTATTGAGTTTGCCGCGGATCTATTCCGCCAATCCAAACATGCTGTTGTGCTGACGGGTGCGGGATTTTCAACTCCTTCAGGGATACCGGATTTCCGTTCCACAGGAACAGGCTTATGGTCAAGTAATGAGGCGATGGAGGTTGCGTCGCTCACCACTTTTCGCACAACACCGGAGAGATTTTTTGAGTGGTTCCGCCCATTAGCAAGTCAGATATTTCATGCGCAGCCGAATCCAGCACATTGTGCATTGGCTGAGCTGGAAAAAGCGGGTCATATAGTTTCGATCATTACACAAAACATTGATACCCTTCATCAGAAGGCAGGTTCGAAAACTGTAATTGAAATGCACGGTACAATGCAGACCTTAACATGTACCCAGTGTTATCATCATGTGGACGCTGAGCTTTGCCTTGCTTCATTTGTTGAAAATGGTGAGATTCCCCATTGCCCAAAATGCAGCCAGACCCTTAAACCCGATGTAATTCTTTTTGGCGAACAACTGCCGCAAACAGCATGGTTCAATGCACAGCGAGAAGCGCGTGAATGTGACTTGATGCTCGTGGCAGGCTCATCTTTGGAAGTTTTACCAGTAGCTGGTTTGCCCATGCAGGCATTGGATCATGGTGCTCATCTGATCATTATCAACAATACAGAAACTTATTTGAATGTACGCGCCGATGTGGCGATTTTAGAAGATCTGGCAATGATTATTCCCGCAATCGCAGAGAGAGTATTACATGGCTGAAATAAAAACTGAACGTCTGGATGGTTATCGCCGCCTGATTGACATTGCACGTGATCTTGCATCCACACTGGATCTTGACATTCTGCTCTCGCGTATTGTCCACGCTGCGGCTGAGATCAGTGGTGCAGAAGCTGCATCCATTTTGTTATATGACGATACCTCACGGCAGTTGTACTTCCAGGTTTCCACGAACATGGATGATGCAACGCGCCGCGGCATCATTGTTCCTTTAGATGGAAGCATCGCAGGCTGGATCGTAAACAACCGACAGACGGTTCGTGTTATGAATGCGCATGAAGATCCACGTTTCTTTTCTAATGTAGAAGAGACTACTGGGCTTTCCACCGAATCACTTTTAGGAATCCCCTTAGTAACCAAGAACAAGATCGTGGGTGTATTGGAAGCCTTAAATAAGCACAAAGGTAAATTTACGGATGTGGATGAATCGATGCTTTTGGTGTTGGGCGCACAAGCTGCGGTTGCGATTGAGAACGCACGCTTGTTCCAACAATCAGACTTAATCTCTGAATTCGTGCATGAATTACGTACACCGTTGGCATCTCTAAGTACTGCTACTTATTTGCTTTTACGCCCTGAAATGTCTCAAGATCAGCGTGACCAGATCGTCAATAATATTCATAATGAGACTATTCGTCTTAATGCTCTTGCATCCTCTTTCCTTGATTTGGCAAGGCTCGAATCGGGTCGTGTTCAATTTCGCAAGGCTACATTTAGTGTTGCAGATTTGCTTTACGAATGTAAAGATGTAATGTCTTCAAAAGCTACAGAAGATAATATTCAGATCCGTGTCGAATCTCCTGAAGGGCTTCCCTTGCTTGAAGCCGATCGAGATAAGGTAAAACAAGTACTATTGAATTTGTTAAGCAACGCAGTGAAATATAACCGCCCCAATGGAATGGTAATGTTACGCGCGGAAGCTTCTGAAAAGGAAATAAGCATATATGTGCAGGACACCGGCCTGGGAATCCCGGATGAATCTGTGCCACATCTTTTCGAGAAATTCTTTAGAGTTCGTGAACATGAATCTCGTGTAGCAGGTACTGGGCTGGGACTTTCGATTTGCAAGCAGATCATTAATGGGCACGGTGGGCGCATAGAAGTGAGGAGCAAGATCGGTGTAGGGACGGTCTTCCTGGTATCCTTGCCGCGAGCCAGTAAAACTCAGCAGCGGGTTGAAGAAGTTGAAACTCCAAAACAGCAAAAGAAGAAACACTAATTTGACTTTTTTGCTCTAAGCTTGTAAACTACTGACGCAAGCGTTAAGCAACTTATATTTTGTTATTATTATTTCTTTTGGAGGAAGAAGATGGCTCAATTTCAATTTGTAATGAGGTCAGGCCCCACCCCCGGCGTGACTTTCCCTCTTGAGGGAGATCAACTGATCATCGGGCGTGACTCATCGAATGGTGTTGCGATCAATGATGCCGAAATCTCACGTAAACATTCCCGCCTTTCATTTCAAGGCGGCAAATATGTACTGGAAGACCTCGGTTCCACCAACGGTACTTTTGTAAACGGACAACGCCTTGCCGGCCCAGTGGTACTTAAAGCTGGTGATGTAGTTTCTCTTGGCGAGCAGATCGTACTCATGTACGATGCAATCAATATGGATCCGGGTGCAACTGTTGCTGTGTCACGCAAGTCTTTGCAGGCAACTCCTCCACCGATAGCACCTGCTCCTGTCTATGCTTCTGATCCTGCTGCGTCCATACCTATCGGCCCAAAGAAAACTAACATGGTCCCGATTTTTGTTGCGGGCGGTGTTATCTTGTTTATTTGTATCTGCGCCAGTTTCTTCTTCTGGGTGGATGCTACTTTTCGCTGGTGCGTCTTCTTCCCTTTTCTATCCGGCTGTTAAGCAATATTTATTCAAAACCCGCGAGCAAAACTCGCGGGTTTTTTGTTTAAAAGGCATCGCATAATTTATTACCCAATGTAAGCATATCTGCCAATCTGTCGCGAGAAAAACGAAAACGCCGAAGATATGCAATAATGTTGTAAAATCACTTATCTTTGATAGAATCAAATCACTGAAATCAATAATTCAAACATGTAATTTTAGAATGGAATGATCGTCATGAACCAATTGCAAAACCCAACATCCCCATCCTGGGGCACAAATACAAAGCTTATTGTCGGCCTGACCGTTGTCGTGATCGCCGGCGCGTTACTTGTTAAATTCCAGTTTATTCTTACTCCTTTATTAATAGCGCTTTTGTTGGCTTATTTATTTCATCCCATAGCAGATTTTTTTCAGAGGAAATTGCCATTATCCTGGAATGCATCGGTTGCTATCATTTATCTCGTCGTCATTATTCTTCTGCTTAGTTTGCTCACACTTGGTGGTGTGGGGTTAGTTCAACAAGTGCAAAGCCTGGTCACTATCATTCAAGATGCCATTACCACCCTGCCGCAGCTCATTGAACAAGTTTCCGGTCATGTCTATCAATTTGGCCCCTTTAAACTCGACTTCCGCGCGATTGATCTGCGAGATATTAGCAGTCAGGTGCTGGGTATGGTGCAGCCATTATTAAGCCGTACAGGCACATTGGTCAGTACTGTAGCAGGGAGCGCCGCCAACTTTCTCGGCTGGACCTTATTCGTTATTCTTGTTTCATATTTTGTTCTTGCAGAAAGCGGCGGCTTGCGGAATCGTATCGTTGCTGTGGATGTTCCAGGATATACACAGGATCTTGAGCGTCTTTCCCGTGAACTTGGTCGCATTTGGAATGCCTTTCTACGCGGACAAATTATTATTTTCTTTCTAGCTGTTATTGTCTATTCCATAGTACTCACTGTTCTCGGTGTGCATTATGCCCTCAGCCTTGCATTTCTGGCCGGGCTGGCGCGATTCGTTCCATACGTTGGCCCTGCCATCAATTGGATCATTCTTGTTCTTGTCGCTTATTTTCAAGCTTTTAAATTATTTGATCTATCGCCCTTCAATTACACACTGCTCATTCTGGTTGTTGCGCTGGTGATTGACCAGGTTTTTGATAACATTATTTCACCTCGTATTCTCTCTGATGCTCTTAAAGTCCACCCCGCCGCAGTTTTGGTAGCCGCAATTGTTGCCGCAAATTTATTCGGTATTATTGGTGTGGTCGTAGCAGCCCCCATCCTTGCCACGGCTGCACTCTTATGGCAATACACTATGCGGAAAATGCTGGATTTGAATCCCTGGCCTGAAAAAGAATCTCATCAACCTCCGCCTCCATTCGGTTCAAAATTGATCGCTTCGATTCGCCGCTTCTTTCTTAACCTCAACCTGAATCGCAAAAAAGAAAAATGATCTACCTGTTATTTTATCAACCTATTCAGTAATCCGCGCACCTATTTTATATATCTAAAGGAGAAAATTATGAGTAACAATGATGAACCCAAAACCAACACGATCGCCGAGACAGAGAACTTTATTGCATGGAAAGCAGAAGAACCAGATGGTGAAGTTACATATCACGTGGAACTCAACAACGTCACCGTTCATTTCTTCGAAGAAGAGTGGACTGAATTCCTCGAACTTGTCCGCGCTTTGAAATAATTTTTTACAGAGGTTATGAGCAAATTCTGGCCTCTGTAAAAATAAGACCTGGTCGTTGACTTGAGATTTGTAACTCCCCGTTTCTTGCTCGCCTGGTTCTTGAGTATTTCGTTAAGCTATTTTGTAATTGGCTTTTTAAGTAATTTTTATTCCAATAATTTTGAAATTGCTCTGCTCACACTAGTGCTTCATACTGGTGTGAGCATGTTTTTTTATTATCTTCTCGGCAAAGTAGAAAGACGATTCCAACCCCAACCTGTTGAAATTGTTCTCACTTTTGCCTTATTCACCCTATTATTGGTGTATATAGTGTTCATGTTTGGGATGGCAAAACAGTTTCCAAGTCTTTTTGATGTGACTTTATTTCAACTTGAAAAAGATGAATTAATTTATTTTGCAATTTCCATTGTTCTGGCCCTGCCATTATTCGCATGGACACTACTTAAAGCCAAAGAAAAAAGATTAAATCAAACTAGCTTGTTTAGTTTTATAGATGAAAATATCCCTGGTTTAGTGCTTGGGTTTTTCTTCTTTTCTATATATCTGATCTTTGCTTCTATCTTCAATCAGCCCGCCTTTGATGTGGATGATATTTTTTTCGATTCGGATGGACTGCTCTGGCGTACTCGTTTTACTACACCTGATTATCAGGATTATTACTGGCGTTCAGTACATCCTTTTGTTTTGCTGATTGTCAGGCCGTTGATTACATTATTCTCCTTTCTTTTCCGAGGAGATAAGCTTGTAGCTGCGTTTGTGTTAACAGCTTTTGCAGGTGCGCTTTGTGTTTTTCTAGCATGGTATTTCATAAAATATACAATTAAACAATCATTATATGCCTTGTTGATAGCCTCTATTCTCGGCGCATCAGCTGCTCATTTAGTTTTCGGTTCTTTGATCGAGACATATATTTTCCTCGCCGCAGTGATGATGACATTTCTTGTTTTGTTACTTAAAGACAGACCATTATTCATATTAATCTTTGCGGGATTGCTTTCTTTTGGAATCACGATCACGAACTTTATTCAAACTGCCATTACCTTTATTTTTGTAAAGCAGGACTTCAAGCAGTGGGTTAAATACGGCTTACTCGTTGGTGTATTAGTAGTTCCATTGACCTTGCTAAATAATTTTATCTACCCCGATTCGCAGCCATATTTTTTCATCCCATCCAGTTTCACCACAGAAGCGGATAATACATTTACTCCATCTGTTGGACGCGCTTTGGCGATAGCGCGTGCGATGTTCTTCCATAGTATTGTTGCGCCCGATCCGTTGATCCTTGAAGAGGAAATTCCATTTTTAAAAGTGTGGATCTTCAAGGCTGACCCGATGCGCTTAAGTGAATACGAAACAGTGTTTGGTACAGTATTAGCATTTGGTTGGCTTGGGTTGATGTTGCTTGGGAGTTTCCTGTTTTTGAAGAATTTAAAAAGAGAAGACAATCGTTTCTCTTTTGCTTTTATTTTCATCGTGCTTTTTAATTTTGCGCTTCACTTACAGTACGGTAAAGATCTATTCCTTTATTCAACCAACTGGACGTATGCCATTATTCTTTTCTTTGCATTGGCATGGAAGGAAATTGCTAATAAACGATGGTTTCAAATTACTTTGCTTGTCTTTCTGACTTTGTTGCTTGTGAATAATTCCCGTCTCATTCTGACAATGCTGAACACATCAGCTTTACATATTAAATAAAAATGACAGCCCTTGTACAAAGGATGTCATTTTTATTCGTCATAACTTAATTTTTCTTGCCCTTCGAGTCATCACGTATGAACAGGCTCAGCACGATACTTACAATGCTGATCACCAAGCTGCCAAGTAGCGCTTGCCAGAAGCCATCAACTGTCAAGCCGATGCCGAGTGCCTGACCAATCTTGCTGGTGAGGATGAGCATACCGGTATTGATGATTATGGTGAACAAGCCAAGCGTGAGAATAATAAGCGGACAAGTAAGAAATTTTAGCAGCGGTCTCACCAATGCGTTTAATAAACCAGAGATTAGTGCCAGCCATAAAATTCCTGTCCAATCGCCGCGCAATTCAATGCCCGGCACAACCAATACTGCAACATACAATGCAGCTGCGTTAATCATCCAACGAATAAAAAATTTTATCATTTAAGCTCCTTTGTAATCGGCCTCGTCATTGCGAGGGCGCTCTTGGTCTTCGCTCGAAGCAATCCCCAACACAGTGAGGAGATTGCTTCGTCGCAACTAACGCTCCTCGCAATGACGGAGAACTATAATAAATACGCAGGAAGTACTATAAAGTTGCCTGCATCCATATCAAGGTGCGTAATGATTTAAATCCTGCGGCAAGAATGGCCCCGTCAAATTCACTGGATGGGAATTCAAGAGTAATGTTTTGCTGGGAGTGGGCTAGGTCGCGTCGTGCTTGTAGAAGTAAGGCAGTTACCGCATCAGGGTCGGACCTTTCGCCTGCTGCGACAAAAAGAGATTCGCCACGCCCGGAGGGGATCCATGAGAGTGTAGCTTCCAATTTGTCTTTTCTAAATGCAGCCCATTGACGGATGTTCATATCAAAGAACAATAAATACAACCAGTTCCACAAACCAGGACGAAGGGAGTTAAAGCTCCAGTTGCGGTGCCAGGCCAAAGAGTCAGGATAGAGGCGTGAAAGCCAGTTGGATTGAGTCTGCCAATCGCGTGGATATCTGTTTGTGATGGCAATATCTGTATTAAGAGATGGCGCATGAGAGTCTGCGGTGGCCTGCCAGGTAGTGCGGCGTGCGCGTTCAACGAATCCGAGTTTTGTGTAGAGGTCTAATGCGCCGGGATTATCGTCGCGGACATGCAGCCAGATGTTATTGACCTTCTTTTCGCGGGCCTGCTGCAGGGCGCGTTCAGTGAGCGCGCGCGCAATCCCTTTGCGTCGATGTTCAGGGTGGACAGCTACGTTTGCGATGAGATAGGTGCGTTGTTTGTTATGCCGAAATGGGACGAGGCTGGTGTTGCCGATGATCTTTCCATTTTCATCCCAAACGTAGCCGCTCAATGGCAGGGACGTAGTTTCAGCGGCGCGGCTGGCCCATTGCACAAAGGTGTTATCTTTTCCTGCGCGGCGCATATCCTGCACATAACGTTTGCCTTCATTATCCATGGTGCTGGAGAAGCACATTTCAATGAGATCGGCCACAGCGGGCAGATCACGCAAAATGCTCAGTGCACGCACATGAGGATGTTGTTCAGCTCGCGCAGGAATGGTGATGGATGACATTGGAGATATTATAGTCTCGTTGTTATATTTTGTAGGTAGTGGGCGTATAATTTTGATTATAGTTTTTATACAGATAAAGGAGAAAATGAATAACCGTTCATACATCCGTACTTTGTTATATGTTATTTTAATAGCAGTTATGTTGTTATCTGCTTGTAACCTACCGACTCCACCTGTGGCAACACCTACACTTGAACCCACCACGGTGACAATTCCGTCGACCCAAACTTCCACGTTTGAACTACCGACAGTGTCAATTTCAACTGCAACGCCGATCTCAAGAGTGACCTACGATAGCAATGGATTTTTTCATCTGGATAGTGGTGAGAGCACCTATGTGGGATATAAACCAGATATATACAGTGATACACAACCGATCAGCCTTTTGGTGTGGATGCACGGCTGTGGTGGTAACGCGGAAGGTGACATGTGGATTATTGCGCCCTCGGAATCACGAGCAACACAAAGCTACATTGCTATTTCCATTGGCGGCAGGGATAACGATTGTTGGTCTGTGGATACTGACACTCCCAAAGTATTAGCCGCCATTGCTGACGTTTCCAAGCACTTCAACATTAACCCGCGTAAAATTTATCTGGGCGGATATTCTTCAGGCGGAGATATGACTTATCGTATTGGATTGCAGAATGCATCCTTATTTGCGGGACTGCTTGTAGAGAATAGCGATCCATTTAAAGATACGGGAGTAAGCCAAAAAGAACTGATTGCCAGTGCCTCTTGGAAAATAAATATTGCACATCTTGCTCATGTTTCTGATGACGCTTATCCGATAGAGGATGTTCGATCTGGTTTGGAAGCATTAACTGCAAATGGCTTTCCCGTAACATATATCGAAAAAGTAGGCTCACACTACGACCCTGATAGTGGCGCCTCTGGAACTGATTACGATTTGATTCATTTTCTGCTCCCATTTATAGATGCAGAGTGGGAATCTCCAAGGTCTCCTTGAGATCGCTTTACATGGGCAGGTGATGGAGGATATCGGAAATATATTAGCCCAATGTTTAGTGTTCGTTGCTTAGACTTCTTATTTTTAGCGAATCGTCCAATTATTTAGCAGAGTGAATCGTCGCGGTTGCAGAGGCTACTGTTTTGTGAGGGGGGCTTGTTGCTTTTTTACAAATATAAATTGATACTCATCTTATTCATTTACTATCTATGGTGTTTAGGGCCGCCATCTAGGACTATCCTCTTTACTGACGGAATTAGTTAAACGTCTAAATCCAGTACCGTCAATATTCATTACATAAATATTAGCCTTATCTGGTTCTTGGGATGAAATGGCCGAAAAGACTATTCGTCGGCGATTAATTGTTTGTGCAGGACAGCCTTTCAAATGCCACTCTCCTTCACCACTAACTATTAGCTTTCGATTTAAACCAAACTCGTCAATTACATAAAATCCATTTTCAACTGTTGTAGTCCAGACTGAATGCTCATAATAGTAAATAATATGTTTACCGTCAGGAAGCCACATCGGGCATCGAAAATATTCAAACTCATCTGTATGTGAAATAACCGATCCAATAACTTTTTGAAAAGTTCCATCCAAAGTGTTGAGTAAATAAATATTTTGATAATCATGTGAAGTTGACATTATATAAACACCGTCAGGAGACCAAGACAGAGGCTGCTTCAGAGGAAACTGAATGCTCTTATCTTTGAATACGCTATCAGTGTTCAAATCATCTATTTGAATAATATATACGCCAGTTTCACCGTCACTAACAAAATTAACATAAGCTATTCGATTTCCATCAGGCGACCAATATGGAAATAGGTAACTGCTAATTGATGATATGTTGTTCGTGAGACGTAGCTGTGCAGAACCATCAAGGTTCATAACATATATATCACTTAATCCTTCACGAGTAGAAGAAAAGGCTATTTTAGTGCCATCAGGTGACCAAGTTGGAAAATAATGAAAGCAATTGCTCTTTTCACAGAATGTGAGACGTTTAATATTAGAGCCATCTGCATTCATTCGATAAACATCCCGATTTATGCCTGCATCCATATCTGATACAAAGAAAGGCCAGATACTTTCCATCTGGTGACCAGTCGTGAGCAAACATACCAATCAGGTCAACGCTAGACATCAGATTACCTATATAAGTTAAACGAATCTGATTGGTGCCATCATCTCTCATAACATAAATCTGTGGTTTGCCACTCTTGTCAGATATAAAGGATAGCGAGTTAACGAAATTGTCATTATTCGAAGTGCAGGATGCGGCCTGAAAAACTATCAATATGAAAGCCAACGCCAGCAGTGGCTTATACCAAAAAGGGCGGCGATTCTTTTGCTCTATATCTCTCATTGAAATTCAGATCTCCACGTTTTTTTAATGTAATCCTTGTGAGGAATTTTATTCCAAATCATGATTTCCCACACATACCCATACTATAAGCCTCCTTTCGTTTTTGGTAAATATTTCGCCCATCAGCCCAAAAAATCTAATATACCTCTTACGCCCTATTGATAAAATGTGAACATCGCTTTTGTTATAATGCTCCTATTGTGCAGGATAAGTTGATAATTTATCCTGCGGAGGAATATACCCCTATGATGAGATTTGACAGATTTACCGAAAGAGCGCAGGAAGCCGCCCAACGTGCCGCCGAAATTATCCAGCGCTACGGACATAACCAAATTGATACTGAGCACATTTTACTGGCACTGATCGAACAGCCAGGCGGTGTGATTCCCCAAATCCTTGAAAAATTGACAGTCAGTGCTGAAGCCCTCACCGAGCGTTTGGATGCTACTTTGCGCGCCAGCCCAAAGGCGAATATCTTCGGCGGCGGCGCAGGTCAGATCTTTATTACGCCGCGCGTCAAGCGCATCATTGATCTTGCCAACGAGGAAGCCAATCGGCTCAAGGATGAATATATTTCCACCGAACACATCTTCCTTGCGATTCTCACGGAACGCAATACACCCGCCGCACGCATTCTCGAAAGCGCGGGCTTAACGCGGGACCGTGTCTATGATTCGATTCAAGACTTGCGCGGTGGACAGCGAGTTACTGATCCGCAGGCTGAGACGAAATATCGCACACTAGAAAAATATTCGCGTGATCTAACTCAACTGGCTCGCGAAGGCAAGCTTGACCCGGTCATTGGCCGTGACAAGGAAATTTTACGCGTCATTCAGATCCTGTCCCGCCGTACTAAGAATAATCCTGTTCTGATCGGCGAAGCAGGTGTAGGTAAGACTGCCATTGCAGAAGGACTCGCGCAAAAGATCGCCAACAACGATGTGCCTGAAATTCTTACTGGCAAGCGTGTGGTGCAGTTGGACCTCGGCGCAATGATCGCTGGCTCCCGCTTCCGTGGTGAATTTGAAGAACGCCTTAAGGCCGTTATGGATGAAGTCCAACGTGCCAAGGGTGATGTGATCCTGATGATCGATGAATTGCATACAGTCATCGGGGCAGGAGCAGCACAAGGTGCAATGGATGCGAGCAATATGCTTAAGCCTGCGCTCGCGCGTGGTGAGTTGCAATGTATCGGTGCTACCACACTAGATGAATTCCACAAGCATATTGAAAAAGATGCCGCGCTTGAAAGGCGTTTCGCTCCTATTCATGTAGAAGAGCCAAGTGTGGATGATACGATCAAGATGCTGCATGGTTTACGCGATCGTTATGAAGCCCATCACAAAGTCCATTTTTCGGATGATGCTCTGACTGCTGCCGCTCGTTTAGCTGATCGTTATGTGACAGATCGTCACCTGCCCGATAAAGCCATTGACTTGATGGATGAAGCCGCCGCGAAAGTCCGCGTTGCTCTTTATTCCATGCCTCCTGATCTTAAAGGTATGAAAACAGATGTAGATCGTTTGCGTGCTGAAGAAGAACAAGCTGGCTTGGAGCGTGATTACGAACGTGCTGCGCAAAAGAAAGCCGAAAGATTAAGACTCGAATCTGAATATGTTGAAAAACGAGAAAGATGGGAAACCGAACATCAACTGGATGAAGTAGTTGATGTCGATGACATCGCCTCGGTTGTTCATCAATGGACGGGCATTCCCGTTAATCAAATGCTCGAAACTGAATCTGAAAAATTGCTTCACATGGAAGCACGCCTCGGTGAGCGTATCATCGGTCAAAAAGAAGCTATTCGTGCAGTCTCAGATGCAATTCGACGCGCTCGCTCTGGTTTGAAAGACCCAAGCCGCCCGATTGGCTCCTTTATTTTCATTGGTCCATCAGGTATTGGTAAAACCGAATTGGCAAAAGCGCTTGCCTGGTTTATGTTCGATGATGAGGAAGCGCTGGTCCGTATTGATATGTCTGAGTACCGCGAACAGCATACGGTCAGCCGTTTGTTTGGGGCGCCTCCCGGATATGTCGGTTATGAAGAAGGCGGCCAACTCACAGAAGCAGTTCGCAGGCGCCCGTATAGAGTCGTGCTCTTTGATGAGATCGAGAAGGCACATCCAGAAGTCTGGAATGCTTTGCTCCAAATTTTGGATGATGGCCGCTTGACGGATGGTCAGGGCAAGGTTGTGGATTTCCGCAATACGGTTCTTATCATGACCTCGAACCTGGGCACTGAATACGTGACCAGGGGCGGCACTTTGGGCTTTTTCACCCAAAAAGCGGATGATGATGAACGTGCCATGCACGAGAAAATTGAGAAGGCCCTTAAAGGCGCATTCCGACCTGAGTTCCTTAACCGTGTAGACGAGACCATTATGTTCTCGCCGCTCACTCTGGAACAAATGGAAGAGATCGTTGTGCTGCAAATGAAGGAAGTACAGGATCGCTTGAACGAGCACGACATCTCCGTCCAGTTGACGGATGCAGCGCGCCTGTGGCTTGCCAAAGAAGGCTATGATCCTGCCTTCGGTGCAAGGCCTCTGCGCAGAGCCATTCAGAAATATGTCGAGAGTCCGCTTTCAGTGGAATTACTTGGCGGAAAATTCAAAGATGGCGCCGTGGTGATCGTAGATGTGGATCCGAAAGAGAATAAGATCATCTTCAACACCGCAGCAGCTACGAAGAAATCGAAACAAAAAGTAGACGCGTAGTTCCATATGTCATTGCGAGGAGGGTGCTCTTCCCGACGAAGCAATCTCCAACACAGTGACGGGGATTGCTTCGGGCAAAGTACAAGAGCGCCCTCGCAACGACATAATTTTGGTTACTTAAAAGGCGAAAGACAGCAATGCTGTCTTTCGCCTTTTAAGTAAATGACCAATTTCCTAATCCCTTTTTCACCCGCACGCGGTATGATGGAATAATCTTTTTATTGCAGAGGACAAAATGATAGAAAACGAACCAAAGAAATCAGGCACTTCAGCAATTGTGATCGGGATTGTGGTTTTATTATGCTGTATCTGTACCATAGTGGCAGGCCTGGGCGGGTATATGTTCTATGCTTCTGGTCAGGTTTCACCAACCGTAGATATCCCTCCCATATTTACTAGTGATGACCCTACTCCTACCGTTGAAACAGAAGTTACACGTCCACCGGTGGATTCAATATCAACCGATACGCTAAGTACCTTGCAAAATGCCATTGTCCCCGAGAATGATCCATATGAATTGGCCTGCGAGTTGCAGAATATTTGTGATGTGTCAAAGACTGTAGAGGGAAAAACTTATAAGATCGGTGACAAGGAACAGTTCTGGATCTCAAATTCAGATACCGCCGAGCACAGCCAGATCACAGCTACTTTGATGTATGAAACCCCACATTCCTATTTTTGGGTGGAGGAAGGCACGAGCGTCAACGAAGCAGATATGAAAGCTTTGATGGATACTTTTGAAAATAAGATCTATCCCACCGACCGTGAGTTCTTCGGCAGCGAATCGAATCCCGGTGTGGACGGCGACCCTCATATCTATGTTCTTTACGCGAGCAGTATCGGGCATAACATTGCTGGTTACTTTAATTCATCCGACTCTTTCAATCCACTGGTAAAGGAATTTTCCAACGGACATGAGACCTATGTGTTGGGCACCAGTCAGGCGCTTTCTGATGAATATACATATGGCGTCTTGGCACATGAGTTTGTTCATATGATCCAGTTCCCCACAGATCGCAATGATGTTTCATGGATCGGTGAAGGCTTTGCAGAGGTAGGTTCGTTTCTTAATGGCTATTATTCTGGCGGGGCAGATTATATATATATGCAAAATCCCGATATGCAATTGAACACATGGGAAGATAACTCATCGCCTGATTTTAGCGCGCATTACGGGGTGAGCTTTCTATACCTTACCTATTTCCTTGATCGTTTTGGCAAGGATGCCACCAAAGCATTAACAAGCAACCCTGAAAATGATCTCACCAGCGTGGATGATACCCTTGCCGATCTTAATATCACCGACCCATTGACCGGGGAGTTGATCACTGCGGATGATGTATATATGGATTGGGCGGTTGCAAACCTGCTACAGGATGAAACGGTAGGTGATGGACGTTTTACCTATCACAATTATCCTGATGCGCCTCAAGCTTCTCCCACTGAAACCATTAGCACCTGCCCGCAAAGCCCGCTGACACGCGATGTGCATCAATATGGTGTGGATTATATTGCCATTAAATGCGCAGGTGATTACACACTTTCATTCACCGGCTCAACGGTCACGGGTCTTTTGCCAGCCAGCCCATATTCCGGTGAGTACGCTTTCTGGTCGAATAAAGGTGATGAGTCAGATATGACGCTCACCAAAGAGTTTGATTTCACTGGCGTAAGCGGTCCAGTGGAATTATCCTTCCGCACCTGGTACGATATTGAAGAAGATTGGGATTATGTTTATGTTGAAGCTTCTGAAGATGGCGAAACATGGCAGATCATCACAACACCTTCCGGCACTGATACAGACCCATCCGGTAATTCATATGGCTGGGGATACACAGGCGCTACTAGTGATTGGATCGAAGAGAAAGTTGATCTTTCGGCTTATGCCGGCAAGAAAATTTCTGTCCGCTTTCAATATATTACAGATGCCGCTATCAATGGCGAAGGCTTTATGGTAGATGATATCTCGGTGGCCGCAGCAGGCTATAGCTCCGATCTGGAAGCGGATGAGGGAGGCTGGGCAGCTGAAGGATTTGTCCGAGTTCAAAACGTTCTTCCTCAGACTTTCGGCCTGACTCTCATCAAGACAAGTGATTCCAGCGTGACGAGGATCACACTCAATGCAGATCAAACTGCAGAGATTCCATTTTCGTTGGAGTCCGGAGAAACTGCATACCTGGTTGTTGCAGGCCTTACACGCTTTACACGCGAGCTTGGCGCATATCAAATCGAAATTAAATAACTAACTACGTATGTCATTCTGAGCGTAGCGAAGAATCTCGGATTTCAGAATTAGAGACCCTTCGCTACACTTAGGTAATCACTGCAAACCGCATAAGGCATTTGCCACAAAGCGCACTGGATTGGAAATCCAGTGCGCTTCGTGGCAATTTCATTTCTTTACGAAACTGTCAATCCCGATTTAAGCCTCCTTGACTTATAATTCTGGAACTGCACCATGACAGCCAATAAAAAGCCCGCCAGCGAACGAAAGACAATTGCCGTCCTCGGTGCGCAATTAAGCCGTGTCTGGGGTGCTGAATTCATGGCAGGTGTATTAAGTTCAGCCAAAGCGAATGATATTAATGTAGTTTATTTTGCAGGTGGAAAGCCGGTTGCGCTTGCTGCACCGGAACATAATGGGCGGTCTTATGGGCTTTATGACCTGATCAAGCCGGGTCAATTTGATGGAATTTTACTGGCCGCTGATATTGGCCACGGTTCTTCCCCAGATGATATAAAGAATTTTTGCCGCGAATTTGCGCCCACACCTGTTGCATCCTTTGCTGTGCAGGTGGAGGGCGTATCTTCATTTATCGCGGATAACACAAGCGGTATGCGTGCTGTGATCCGTCATCTGATCGAAGTGCATGGATACAAACGCATCGCGTATATTCGCGGCATTAAAGGACAATTGGAATCAGACCAGCGCTTCAACGCCTACAAGGAGGAATTGAAGGCGCATAGTATCCGCTTTGATGAACATCTTGTAGTAGAAGGTGATTACAGTCCGGAGAGCGGGCGTGCTGCGATCCGCACATTGATGGATGAACGCGGTATTCGGCTTCAAGCCATTGCCGCGTCTAATGATCGCATGGCTTTTGGCGCGATGGAAGCTTTGCAACAGCGCGGCATACGAGTACCAGAGACTATCGCCTTGACCGGCTTTGACGATGTAAGTGAATCGCAGTCCATGGGCGTGCCGTTGACAACAGTGCATCAATCTTTTCAAGAGGCTGGTGAACTGGCCTTTGTTGCATTATTAAAGCGCATGAATGGCGAACATGTGGATGATGTCAATATTTTGCCTGTGCAATTGATAGTGCGCTGGTCTTGTGGATGTTTGCCTGAGAATGTGCAGCGAGCAGTTGTGCTTCCTAAAGAAGTGGCACAGACGGGGCGTTTGGAAAATAAACGCGATGCCGCGATCCGCGCGTTGTTTGGAGCGGCCAACATCCCAGAAAACGGTTCTGCCAAAGCTCAGTATGTGGATGCGTTTGGCCGTACATGGGATGTATTCCTGGCGAGTTTGCGCGAGTCTGATAAAAGCGATGCATTCCTGAAAATGATCGAATTCATGGTGGAAGTATTACAGCGCAATGGATACGATTCCACTACCTGGCATAACGTTGTTTCAACGTTCAGGAGATATGCACTCGGCGGCATTACAAGTAACGCCATCATGCTGCGTGCTGAAAATTTATTTCAACAGGCGCGTTTATTGGTGGGAGAATTATCGCAACGTGCACAGGCGTATCGCCGTTTGCAATTTGAACAAAAAGAAGAAGCTTTAAGTAACTTTAGTTTTTCCATGGCGCCCGCCATGACGTTGGAAGAAATTGGTGATGCCATCACGAAAAACTTCCCGACATTGGGATTGGAACGCTGGTATGTAATGTTCTATAGTGATGTCAGTGCGCCCGGTTCCATTTCATCTCCTCCCCCTGAAAGTTATCGTTTGCTCCTGCAATACGATCAGAACAAATTTGATATTCCGCAGGAGAAATCTGCGCTTGCTACGGGAAGATTAGTTCCGCGTGGAAAAACACCTGAAGATCATCGTTATGATGCCGTGGTGATGCCTCTGTCTTTGGCAAGTAATCGTTTCGGTTTCATGTGGGCAGAGATGGGCCCAACAGATTGGGATGTATATGTGCGTTTGAAAAATCTACTTTCCAGTGCGCTCTTGCGAACCATGCTTGTACAGCAGCGTGAACAGGCACAAAAGGAAGTGGAACGTTTGTTGAATGAAGCACGTGAACGGGCAGTTGAACTTGCCCGTGCTCGTGATGTGGCAGAAAAAGCTGCCAGCCAAAACGCAAAACTCTTTGAGTCCGAACAGGTTCGGCGTCGAGGCACAGAAGCGTTGGCGCGTTCATCGCGTCAATTATCATCTTTAACAACCATCGAAAAACTACCTGAGCAGATCCTTGAGCAGTTGCAGCATGTCATGTCTTATGACCGCGGCATTTTGTTTATGGAAGATGTAAATAGCAGACCGCAGCTTCGCGCGCATTACGGTTTGCCAGCAGATGCAAATGTTTCGGAATTTCGTTTGAAGCTGGAAGGCGTTGATTTTTATAAGACAGTTTCACGCAAAGGCGAGACGCTCCTTATCAGTGATGTAAACGCAATAAAGAAATGGGAACAACCTGATTGGCTGCCGCGTGATCGTTCGTGGTTGGGTGTGCCGTTATATTCAAAAGATAATGTCATCGGTTTGTTTGTTCTAAGCCGTGCGAAACATTCATTCAATGAAGATGATGCGTTAATGGCCACCGCCTTTGCCATGCAGGCGACAGTTGCTTTGGAAAATGCACGCTTGTATGATGAAGTGACCAGTATTAATCAAATGATGGAACGCATGGTTTCTCAACGCGTGGAAGAGTTGAACACTGCTTATACCAATCTCGCGCAGCACGACAAAAATAAATCTGCGTTCATTCAAGTGGCCGCGCATGAATTACGTACGCCGCTTACGGTTATTAAAGGTTATCTTGGCATGTTGAAAGCAGACGATGCGATTCAAAATAATGCCATGCTTAAACAAGCAATCGATGGGGTATTGCAAGGCACGAATCGTTTACATCAAGTTGTAAGTAGTATGTTGGATGTTACCCGCCTTGATAGTCAAACGATCAATCCGCATATGGAGTCGGTGAGTCTGAGCTTGATCTTGCGCCTCATTGTTAAGGATTATGTGGCTGACCTCGCGGCTCGCAACCTGACCGTTGAGCTGGATGAATCGACCAAATCCATTCCTCCGCTGTTAGCTGATTCTGAATTGCTCAAGAAGGCTCTTGACCATATTATCGTCAACGCTATTAAATTCACACCAGATGGCGGAGCCGTCACTGTTTCAGCAGTTGTTGTAGAAGATGCACGCCTTGGCAAAATGGCTGAGATTCGTGTGAAAGACAGCGGCATCGGCATTGATGCTGAATATCATAAGATCATCTTTGAAAAACTGTTTCAATTGGGCAAAGTTGAATTGCATTCCTCCAGCCGCACCAACTACAAAGGTGGAGGTGCCGGTCTTGGGCTGGCGATCGCATCAGGTATTGTGAAGGCATTACAGGGAAACATGTGGGTGGAAAGTGAAGGTCATGATGAAGAGAAATTCTCAGGAAGCACATTCTTCGTTCGTTTACCATTGGTTAAAGAATAATAGGAACTGGCTCGCGCCGATCCTTCCTTATCTCGCGGTGTGGGCGGGATTATTTTTATTTAAAAACGCATGGCTCGCAATGATCGGGTTTCATGTTTCTATTTTGCTTACGCTTGCAGTTGTGCGTTCCAAACTCCCAATTAATATTCTTTTCAAGAGTAAATCTCCAAGGTGGATTATTGTAAGTGTCCTGCTTGGTAGCGGTGGCGGAATTGGCTTATATTTTCTCTGGGATGTATTTGGAATTGCAAATAATCTTCATGCGCAACTTAAATCCATGGGGTTGGATTCGTCATCATCCTGGTTTGCATTTATAGCTTATTTTGCACTCGTCAACCCATTTATAGAAGAATATTTCTGGCGTGCATATCTTGGGAGCACAACAAAAGGTTTTTCTATCGGTGATGTAGTCTATGCGGGGTATCACGGACTGGTATTAATAAACATGGTTCATCCTGTTTCACTCATTTTCGCTTTGACCTGTCTCACATTTATCGGTTGGTTCTGGAGACAAATAGTTCGCGAAGACAGCGGTTTGCTTGTGCCTGTGCTGGGTCATATGGCTGCAGATTTTACGATATTATTAACCGTATACTTAATCATAAAGTGAAGATTATTTCTTTGGAAAACAATGAATATTCTCGTTTTGAAATTAATTCTAGCTCCCCTCATTATTGGTTCTGCCAGTCTTGCTGGCCGCCGTTGGGGACCTGCTGTCAGCGGCTGGATCGTTGGCTTGCCATTGACCTCAGGCCCTGTCATTTTCTTCCTTGCCATTAGTCATGATATTCCTTTTGCCGCGCAAGCTGTCCTTGGCACATTAAGTGGAGGGTTTTCGCTCATTGCTTTTTGTCTTGCTCATGCATGGCTCGCGAAAAAATTTAACTGGCAGATCACAACGCTTGGTAGTATGACTATTTTCACTTTGGTAACTATATTATTGCAGGGTTTGGTTATATCCCTGCTGCCTCTTTTTGCTCTTGTTCTACTTGTAATTTCACTTGGCTTATGGTTAATGCCCAAACAGACAGTAAAAGAAATTACAGTTTCAACACTTAATCGATGGGACATTCCTGCACGGATTTTGGTGGGAACCAGTTTTATCCTATTCGTTACTAGCATTGCACCGATCATTGGCCCCCAACTGACGGGCCTGCTGACTACTTTTCCATTGTTTGCTGGCATTCTCGCCATCTTCGCCCAACGTCAGCAGGGACCTGATGGCGCTGTCAATGTTCTACGTGGCCTAACTTTGGGCTTGTTTGCATTTGCAGGCTTTTATCTTGTGCTTGGTTTACTTATCGAAAAAACTTCTTTAGCTATTTCTTTCGGATTTGCTATCTTAACTGCATTGTCAATTCAAGGCACTTCATTATTGGTATTGAGACAATTGCATAAATAAATTTTGTTGATATATCACACTTTAAAAAGCTGGAGAATTAATCCAGTTTTTTCTTTAAAATCCATTCTCAAGATTTTTATATGACTAAGAGTATTGTAAATGTAGGGGAATCACCAAAGAATCGTAGCCTTGTATCTGAAAATTTCCTGTATGATGGATAAACTCATAGGAGGCTTTCATAATGAAAATTAAATACTATTTGATTATTTTATTAACTTTAATATTGTTAACCGCTTGCCAACCTGCGGAAATACAGCCTGTTTTTACTACAACATATAGTCTGGCTACTCCCATTCCACTTCCTAACATCAGGCCTAAAGTTGCTGCAAATCTTCCAGGGCGGATTCGTTCTTTCAGTATCAGTCCAGATGTAAAAATCATCGCTTTTGCAACTTCGCAGGGCGTAGTTATATACGATCTTAAAACATATAAGCATCTTCAAACATTGAATGAAACAGAAAGTTTTTATTTGGTTGATTGGTCGCCTGACGGAAAAAATCTGGCGGCGGGTGGTCTTGTTATGCAAAGCTCCGAATTTGGAAACTCACACCTTGTTGTATGGGATACATCTAGCTGGAAGATAATCTTTGAACAAACAAGCAAAGATGATACATTGACCTCAATTTATGGGGATATTGCCTGGTCACCTAATAGCCGTTCTCTGGCAGACAGCATAAATGGGATGGGTGTACTCGTTCATGATATTCAATCGGGCGAAGTCATTTCACAACAGGAGACTCTTTCGTCACATAATATTTCGTGGTCACCCGATGGAACACGCATTGTTGGTACTGGTGATTTGGCTAGTGCTATTCGCCGCTGGAAAGTCAACACGGATGAGGCTGTCCGTTTATTCGATGAACGCGCGGGCAGTTTCATGCAAATTGCATGGTCGCCTGATGGAAAACGAATTGCATCAGGAAGTGCCGAAGGTACAGTTTGTTTCTGGACTACAGCAACAAACGAGTGTGATGGATTTATCAAAAAAGCGCATCAATATACAGTATTTAGCCTTGCGTGGTCCCCTGATGGGAATCAATTGGCCACTGGCGGGGGTGTTATTCGGATTTGGGATTCTCACACTGGAAAGGTTATAAAATCTTTTGGAATGAGTAAAATTTCTGTTTACAAACAGTTGCAATGGCTTGCTATAGATCAGCTTCTAGTCTCTGCAGAAGTAGGTTATGCAGATAGTGCATTGACCATCGTCCGCTTTTGGGATGTTGATACAGGTCAAATATTGTATGAGTTTCACGGAGCAAGTAGCTCCTGGGGAGAATAATGAAAATTAAACTATTCTCAATTATTATCTTGGTTTTGCTCCTGCTGCCATCTTGCCAACCCATGAATACGGCAACCACTTCTATAGAAATAAAGACTCCCACGCCTGCTTCCAAACACGCATTGGTCTTGGAAAAGGTGACAGAAACAAAAAATGGATATATCTTACTGGGACGATTCTATTCAATAGAATTTCCCGATGGATTTACCGCGAGTGGCGATGCAAACAACACAATTATCACGGATGCGAACGGGCAAAATATTTCCTGGGCGTTTCCAAAAGATACTCTTTCTTTAACTGGTGAAACTGGAAACTTCCCATGGGCATATGAAATCGAGGGCAAGGAACATGCCTGGCCTTTGACCATTACTTTCAATAGCGTCCGGGCTGATGTAACCGATACGCAGGCTGAGTTTGATTTCGATACGGGTCCAAATCCACAAGGTGGGCAGAAATGGACCGTGGATGAAGACATAGCTATCAATGGGTATTCGGTTCATGTGGATAATATTAGACTATATAAAGGGATGGGTTATATAGTCAAGTTCGCGTACAACCCAGATATAGCAGAAGTGGAGCTCGAAATTGTGAACGCCGAGAACCCGGGGTCCACTTTCATTGGTGGGAGCAGTAGTTGGGAAGTAGTCGAAGGTATACATTCAGGTATTAGCTATAACCTCCAGTACGAAGGCGAAGTACCTTCAGGGAAAATGAAAATCCGCTTTAATAAACTATGGGTGAATATAAAGGGAAAATGGCAATTGCAGTGGCAACCAGATGCAGTTCCATAAAATAATCCCTTGGGTAAATAAAAAGTGGAGGGCAATTTAGCCTTCCACTTTTTATTTACAACTCGCTCGCACGTCTTATAATTTTATCTTTGACTCGTGTCACAAACTCACCTAGCGGAATGTTGTTCTCCTGGCTTCCATCTCTTACACGCAGGGACACTTGTTCAGCTTGCATCTCATTATCGCCGACCACGATCATATATGGCACTTTCATCAATTGTGCCTGGCGAATTTTTGAATTCATGCGTTGTGAGGATATATCAGCATGAGCGCGGATTCCATTTTCGCGCAGCTCTTTGGCGATCTTTTCTGCATACTCGTTCTGAACATCTGTAATCGAAATGACGCGCACCTGTTCAGGTGATAGCCAGACAGGAAAATTGCCCGCATAATGCTCGATCAGGAATCCGATCATGCGTTCATGTGTACCTAGTGGAGCCCGATGAATACATAACGGAACTTCTTCCAGGCCCTCTTTATTTGTAAACTTCAAATCAAATTTTACTGGAACGGCAAAGTCCACTTGATTCGTGGCAAGTGAGAATTCTCGTCCGATCACTGACCAGATCTGTACGTCAATTTTAGGACCGTAGAACGCGGCTTCATCCTGTGCTTCTACAAAGGGCACACCGCCGTTTGTCATCGCTCGGCGCACCATGTCTTCTGTCTTGAGCCATAGTGTTTCATTGTCCACATATTTTTTGCCAAGTCCCTGTTTGCTGTGTAAGGACAGGCGCATCACGTATTTCTCAATGCCAAATAATTTAAAGTAGTTGACATACAGATCAACCACAGCGAGAAATTCCTGCTCAAACAATTCTTCTGAGCAGTAAATGTGTGCATCATTCATTTGCATCGAACGCACACGCTGCAAGCCGATCAACTCGCCAGATTTTTCATAACGGTAGCATGTGCCATATTCCGCGAGGCGCACAGGCAGGTCACGATAGGAGCGGCCCTTTGATCCAAATATCTTATGGTGCATCGGGCAATTCATTGGTTTGACGTAATACTTCACGCCTTCCAATTCCATCGGCGGATACATACTCTCGGCATAGTAAGGCAAATGACCAGAACGAAGGAACAAGTCTTCTTTTGTAAGATGCGGTGTCTTGACTCTCTGATAGCCAGCTTTTTCTTCCATTTCTTTTGCCAACTTTTCCAACTCTTCGATCATGATCGCGCCGTTGGGAAGCCATAAAGGTAAACCCGGACCAACTTCATCATCGAACATAAAGATTTCCAGCTCTTTGCCTAACTTGCGATGGTCACGTTTCTTGGCTTCTTCCAATTGATTGAGATATTCCTTCAACTGGTCTTTGCTTTCCCAAGCTGTGCCATACACACGCTGCAGCATTTTATTCTTTTCATCGCCGCGCCAATACGCACCCGCAATGGACATCAACTTGAAAGCATCCTGCTTGATCTCTTTTGTCGTTTGCACATGCGGACCGCGGCACAAGTCTGTAAAAGTATCCTGCTGATAGATGGAAATCTCAGGCTTCTCTGTAAGTGGATTGCCGTATTCGTCGAGACCGCCTTTTTCGAGGCCATCGATCAATTCCAACTTATAAGGCTGGTCTGCAAAAATCTGACGCGCCTCATCTGCTGAAACGACTCTCTTCTTAAATTCATGCTTGCCTTGCACGATTCCACGCATCCGCTTTTCGATCAATTCCAGATCTTCAGGCGTGAGATTGCGCGGCAGGTCGAAGTCATAATAGAAACCATTTTCCACTGGAGGCCCGATCGTGACTTTTCCATCAGGGAACATCTCCATCACTGCCTGAGCCATCACATGCGCCGCAGAATGACGGATCTTATAAAGTTGTGTATCTTCGTAACGTTCTGTTTGTTGTGCCATTTTCGTTTCCTTTCTTACGGTTAGGTTTGCTTCTGCTTCGTGGACATGTTCGCGTCTCAGAGGGAAGCAGTCACAAACCTCCGAGGCGCTTTTGAGTGACGGTGTTGCTGTCTGTAGTCATACGGGCCTCCTTAAAATAAAAACTCTCATCCACAACGGGACGAGAGTTTGAGCTCACGTGGTTCCACCCGATTTATCCTTTGATGGTCGAGTAAAGCAAATGATTTTTTGCTTGTATCGAGACCACTCAGGATATCTCTTAAGCCGATAACGGAGCCAACCGTTCCACTTACTCACTGACAGATAATTTCTGAAAGCTTTCTGTTTCACGCTCATGGGTGGTTTTCACTGAATGTCTCTTGAAAAGGCTCTCAATCATTCGCCTTTTCTCCCTGTTAGAAACGCTTTCACTTACTCGTCCCATTCAACGCGTATAATTATTATCAACTTGTATTATATGCCGATTCAAAAGGCTGTCAAGCAGAAGATAGGCAAGGTGTTTTTAAGTTATGAACATACGTATTGCAACTTCACAGGATTCGCTTTTACTCTCCAGCTTATGCCAGGATGTTCAACGCCTGCATGCAAAACACCATCCAGATATTTTCAAAATACCTGCAACAGAGGATTTCGCCGTTGCTTTCTTTGACGAAATGCTGGCTGACAAAAATGTGGCAGTCTTCATCGCCGAAGAGAATGGACAGGCCGTGGGCTATATTTTATGCAAGTTAATTGAACGACCTGAGAGTCCTTTTACCTTACCCGTGCGTTATGTACTCATTGACCAGATCAGTGTCCGTCCTCTTGAACAAGGCGGCGGAATCGGGACGGCATTAATGAAAAGTGCCGAGAGCCATGCCAAAGAACTAGGCGTCGATAAAATCCAACTGGATTCCTGGGATTTCAACACAAAAGCCCATGTCTTTTTTGAAGATATGGGCTTCGACAAATTCAATTTTCGTTTTTGGCACAAAATATAAAAACAAAAAGCCCCTATAGGGACTTTTGTTGTGGGCGGAATAGGGCTCGAACCTACGACCTCATCGATGTCAACGATGTGCTCTAACCAACTGAGCTACCCGCCCGAAGGACTGACATTATACCGAGGTGGGGAAGATTTGGCAATACGCTTTTATCCAACCTTGGTTATCAGTAGTGTAACATCATCATCCAGCGGATTTTCACCCGTATGACCCTTCATAGCCTTCAGGATCAACTGTATCAACTGCTCAGATGATGAATTCGCATTCTCGCGAATAATATCTGCCATATTGTCTTCGCCCCAAAGTGTACCTTGATGATTTGATGCTTCAGTGATGCCATCTGTGTAAAGCAGCAGAATATCACCATGCTCCAATTTCACATCCTCTTTGCGGATGCGAAATCCCTCCATGAGACCGATCGCCGGGCCAGTGGGGCGAAGCCAGACTTCTTCCTTTGTTGCAGCGCGATACAAATAAGCGGAGTTATGTCCCGCGTTGGCATAAGTTAAGACATGAGTCTCAGGGTTATATTTACCAAAGAAAATAGTAACAAAAGTGGTGAAGTTAATATTATGAATGTACAGGCGGTTAATACGTTCCAAAACTTCGAGCGGAGAAGTTGAATCTGGAACCAGAGTATGAAAAGCGGTTTGCAAACTACTCATGAACATTCCTGCAGAAACACCATGTCCGCTTACATCAGCAATGACAAAACCATTTGCACCGTCTTTGAAATCTACGAAGTCGAAATAATCACCGCCCAGGATTTGCGCAGGACGGCTAAAAGCCGCAATGTTTAATCCTTCAATGGAAGGAACTCTTTGAGGAAGCAAGCCGCGTTGAATGACCTGTGATAATTCCAGCTCGTTTTCCAACTGACGAAGTTCACTATCGGTAAAATGACCCAGACACACAGTAGCCGTGTAATCCATCTGCAAAAGCTCACGATCCACCTGTTCATGGCAGATCTCGCAAATTCCAAATGTGCCTTCCATGATCTTCTCAAGCGACTCGTCAATCACGTGTAAATGTTCTTCAATGCAAGTTTCATCCTGAGGACCAAGACAAATCTGTATTTTCTCATCAGGCGTTGTTTCCACCCATTGAGTCAGATTGGTCCGTACCTCTTCCAGGCCGATTTGAATTTCGTCAAGAATTTTGTTTCTCATATTTTCCTTACTATGGAAATAAGTTAAGAAGTGTTTAGAATAAACGTTCTATATTTTATCAGTAACCATTAGTGAAATCAAGCCAGTATTGGCTTTGTATTCTCAAGACCAATTGGAATGCATATCTCTTACATGAAATACCCGCCTCTTGCCATGCGGTATAATCCCTTCGCTATGGCTCGCAAGAAAGCACCTGAAGATCTTTCCGTTGAAGAACTCCGTCGCCTGTTGGTGGAAAAAAGACGCGGCGCGCGCAAAGAACGTCTGGAACATTTTCGCCGCACTGGACGTGTCGTTTCTGTTGCGCCTGATCTAACGGATTTAGATTCGCATCAGTCTGCGCCGATAGTTGATACAGCGGAAGGAAATGAATCAGCGCCCGAGCCTGTGTCAGCGAATCCGCGCCGCAAGTTGATGGACCGCATCCTTTTGAGTGTGGAAGTTCTTGCAGTCCTCGGGTTGGTCGTCGTACTCTTAAATGGACTTGGTTTACTTCGAACTCTTAATAATGAAGTAGTTGCTGCACTTAATCCAGAAACAGTAACACCAACGCCGCTTGTTATGGCAGTGGTCTTACCCTCCGGACATAAGCCTCCAGATGCACAAGGCAACACGGCACCAAATGAAGCTGAAATCCCTGAACACCTGCGGCCCATGGTGCAGTCACTTGCAAATATTCCCATTCCCACAGCGGCACCTGATCAGGGAATTCGTATTCAAGTGCCTGCACTTAATATAGATGCCCCTATTGTTCAAGGCGATGGGTGGGACCAGCTGAAAAAGGGAGTCGGCCAGTATATCGGCTCCGCAGACCCAGGTCACGATGGAAACGTGGTACTCTCTGCACATAATGATGTCTATGGCGAGTTATTCCGTTATTTAGACAGGCTCGCTCCCGGTGACCAGGTCATCATTTATACGAGGCAGAGGCAGTATACTTATATTGTAGACCGCACAGTTTTGGTTGAACCTACTGCGGTGGAAGTAATGTCATCTACAGGTTCACCGACAGTTACTTTAATTTCATGTTATCCATATCTTGTTGATAATCAGCGCATTGTTGTCTTTGCGCGATTACAAAATTAAGGAGAATAAAAATGGCTAAGAAAAATTCCAGACCCAATCGATCCACACCCATCGTGAACATCCCTGCACAACGCACCGAGTTTAATCCAGACTATACCCATGTAAAGAAAGATCTTAAGCGCATCGGTATTTTGGCAGCTACATTCTTTGTGGGGCTGATCGTCCTTTCCTTCTTTATAAATTAAATACCAATATCCTTGGAGTAGGGACTGCCCGAAGGGCGTGCTCCTGCAAGTTCGCTAGCACCCACAGGGCAAGTGAGCTGGATGATTTCAAATTGTTTACAAGAAGTGAAAACAAAAGAGAAAAGACTGAATCTCAGTCTTTTCTCTTTTTGTTACAGTTATAATCTGCTAATGGCCTTAGAAAATTCCCCATCTCCACGACCTACCTTTGATGTAAAACTCGAAAAACTCACTTATGGCGGCGAAGCCATGGGACGTTTGCCCGATGGCCGCGCAGTGTTCGTGCCATTTGGTTTGCCGGGTGAAAATGTAAGAGTCCGATTGGTACAAGACAAACAAAGTTTTGCGCGCGGAGAATTGCTTGAGGTATTAACAGCATCGCCAGAAAGAATACAGCCCAAATGTAAGCACTTCGGTGTATGCGGTGGTTGTCATTATCAAAATATGTCTTACGAAAAACAATTGCAAGCCAAAACAGAAATTCTACGTGATCAATTGCAAAGAATTGGAAAAATAGAAAACCCGCCTGTAAAGCCAATAATCGCTTCACCGCTTGAATGGAATTATCGCAACCATGTGCAGTTTCATCTTACAGCGGAAGGAAGAGTGGGGTTTGTAAATTCAAAAGGGAATTCAGTCTTTCCGATTGAAGAATGTCATTTACCTGAAATAGGAATTAATACTTTCTGGCCCCAATTGCAATTTGAATCAAACAAAGATATTGAGCGCGTCTCTGTTCGTGCTGGACGTGACGGAGAGTTGCTAGTTGTACTCGAATCGGATGCTCCCGAAACACCCGAACTTGAAATTGAAGCGGATGTTTCCATTGTGCATTTATTTGATGAGCACCCTGTTGTTATCGCTGGGCAGGGTCATCTCATGATCAATATTCTCGAAAAAGATTTTCATGTTTCTACAAACTCATTTTTTCAAGTCAACACAAAAATGGCTGAGAGAATGGTGGAACATTTGCTGGCAAAATTGCCCATCACATCATCTACTACTTTACTGGATGTATATTGCGGTGTTGGATTATTCAGTAAATTTTTTGCACCCAAATGTAAGTTAATGATCGGTATTGAATCGTCTGAATCCGCTTGTGAAGATTTTGCGATCAATCTTGATGAATTTGCTAATGTTGAATTATATGAAGGCACAGCAGAGGAAATTTTGCCAGAGTTGGCAGGCAGGCTTGATGCCTCAACCTGTATGATCGTGGACCCGCCGCGTGCGGGTATAGAAAAACATGCACTGGATGCGATCATTAGCATCCAGCCGCAGGTCATTGCTTACGTGTCATGTGACCCGTCTACTCTGGCACGAGATGCGGCGAGGCTTATTCATGGGGGATATCGTTTGGTGGCGGTGACTCCGTTTGACCTTTTCCCCCAGACTTATCATATTGAATCAATTTCTATTTTTGAAAAGCAGTAGGGACACGGCGATGCCGTGTCCCTATAATCATTATCCTTCTGAGATCACAATGATCTTATCGTCACCAGAAAAGATTACCTTTTCTGCTTTGTTTGGATTGGTATGAACTCCGTATGCTTTATCAGCATCATGGCTTTCACTCATCAAGTGCGTTTCACCACGTCTGCGCGCGGCTTCAATGACCGTATAGGAATGTTGAAATAGCTACTTTGTAACACCTATCAATCTAGATCATAAAAATCTGGATGATCAGGAAAGGGATAAACTATCAAGGGTTCGTCTTTTTTTACTTGTAATTTATTGTAGAACATTGGGTGAACGACACATAAATCATCGCTATTGAGAGTTAAGCGATCCTGCATATTATATTCAAAATCGGCTGTTACAATGCCTGTTTTATCATCCTTCTTCCTAACTCTGCCAACTATTCCAAGTTCAGCGACAAGTCTTCGGAACGCTGACGCTGCATAATGACCCGCTGGCCATGTTCCTGAAGTTTTTTTTGCCACTTGATCTAAATAATTACCCTTGAATATAGTTGGAGCAGAAGTTAATGCAGTAATGATTTCAGCAGCTTTTGGATATATCAAGTCGTATGAATTCAAGACTTCATCCGCAAGGAGGGATTCGGACTCGGCAATAGACATTTGAATGGGTATCGTTTTAAAGAAGGGGAACTTCTCCATTTGACTAGCCGTGCGGGCAATCCCTTTGCATAACAATACGAGTTGTCGAGGACGCATTTGTGTATGCCTTAATATATATGGAAAACTTGCCTCATCTCGCCCTCTGAGATTTTGTATTACTTCTCCAAAGAAAGGGAACCACATCTTCTCTCTAACTTCATCAAAATCATCCCAATTAATATCCTTGAATGGAAATTTGTAACCTTTTGTATCCAAGAGATGTTTGTAGAGCCGCCATGAAACAAGTCGAATAAGATCCCTTGGCCTCCAGTGAAGGTAGAGTGGGTCACGGATATATTTTATTGTATTCGGTATACTGCTTTCTTTAATATAGGGAAAAATTTCCGCAGAGACAAAAGCCTTCACGTGAATTCCTTTTCTCGTATAGGATATATTGAATTTGCTGGCACATTGTATCAACGCAGCAGTAATTAGCATCATTGCTATGTTTTCTTTATCATATCTTTCAAATGTATCAATTGCAATAATTACCGGTTCTTTGCGAGTAAACTCGATAACCAGATCTTTAGCTCTTGTAAAGAGTGGGCTGGTCATAAGTTCTGATAACTCGTCGGCGATGTTGCCGCTTTCATCCAGATATTTGCTAATAAGATTCTTAATAAGGTCCTTGAGAAATTGAGATGTGCTGCCTTTCTTGCTGATTAAAAGGCTTGCCCTATTTATTGCAGCATTACTTTTACGGTATTCATTGAAGATCAATGACCAGATAAGATATTCCCATATCTTACAGACATCGTTGACGGCAAGATCTGTGGATGGGAAACTTCGATTAGCGATCCGATCCAGGATGTTTTTGTAAATATCAGGTTCCTCAACGTCAATGTTACGAGAATTCTTAATTCGATTTTGAAATGCGAAGTATTTTGTAAGAGATGTTTTTCCTGCTCCTCGGCGCCCTACGATCAGATAGATTTCCGGATCAAGTGCTTCTTTGTTGAAGCGGCTCTGGTCGTAGAAATATTCGTGGTAATGTTCCTGGAGAACTTCAAATTCTTGCTCACAGGACACTTCGCCAAAGGGATATAAGAAACCGGTTTCACTTGATGTATTCAATTAGACCTTCTATATGGGGTTAAGTACATCTTATAAATAATCCAACTTGAAAATGGATATTAGTTTCTTTCTTATTCTATTAAACCATAAAGACTATTAGATATTTTTCCAATTCCCGGCATGCATTTATCACTCCAGCAAGTTTAAGCTATTTAGCTTACCGCTTTTTGCACTGAACGGTCAAAAATAATCCCTGCACTTCTGAATCGTTGCCCAATTTCGCGGTTGATTTTGTGCTGGATTTCCAGCCTGCGCTCCAGGTAAAGAGCATAGCAGCTTAGGGTAAGCCGAACATGTCCATCATCCGAGTACTCTGATGAGATAGATGGCTCTCTGGCTAGCTCTCCAATAATGCCATCCAACTCGGAGCGCACATCGGGATATTGCTCGCCAATTGCGTAAATGTAATTTTCGAGGATGGCGATATTTTCACTAATAGTGAACACGATGCCCAACCTTTCAGACTCGAACTCCTTTAACCTTCCTCGTATTTTGTCAAGAATACGTTGGTCAATATTAAATTTGCTTGATTTACTCTCAGAAAGTAACAGTAAAACGCTATACAACTTTTCCACAGGAACGATGCGCTCATGCAGGGCAACCTCACGAAGCATAGCACTCAAATCGTCGGGAGATGATTTGCGCTCAGAAAAAACGACCTCATTGATCGCCCGGCGATAGTTACGTAGTATTTCATTAGCTTGATCACCTTCCAAATCTCTTACACACCGCAATAGTCGTTCGTCTTCATCCTTAAGTGCATTACTGTAGTTCCGCCAAGAATCTGCAATCCTGTTTAATACTTTCCTCCACGGATCTTTCTCTGTATTCCCATCCACATCAAAAACGGGTTCGGGTTCTGATACGCCGCCTCTGATTATCTTCGAAACAATGGTCTTGCGGATCTTGATATGCCGCTTGACCAGCCGCTCCAATCCTTCCTCAAGCGTAATTCGATAACTGCTGAGAAACAGATTTTCTCTTAATTTATCGCGTTCACTCAAAGTCAATTCAGCCTCAAACACGCGCATCTGATCAATCTCTCTCTCCAGATAGGCGATATCCAGCAGGATTTCTTGCGCTAATCCAACTTGAGCCGGGTCAGCAATCCAAACGTGGTTATTAATCCGAGATGAATCCATGCGTGATGTATTCTTAATACTCCATCTTGCCAATTCTGAATTTGGGATTGCGATTTTAGAGGAATCATCAACACTACGAAGCAGGGTGCGGCGTAGTCCTAATGCAACTACTTCGCAAAGTTGCCCATCGGGCAATTTAATTCGATCACCTATTTCAAATGGTTTTTCGATCTGAAGTGAGACACCACTAAGAAGATTCTCGAACATAAAGCGAGAGGCATAGCCAACGATTGCCACGATAATAGTGACAAAGATGGAGAGAAGAGTAGTAAGGTCTGTACCAATTGCTTGTTTAATGGGGTCCTGAATTATAGTTAAGGTAACAACTATGCCAATTGCAACTGCTGAGGACGTAGCAATTAGCTGGATTATTCTAATGACTACTTCATCTATTGATTGCCTGTTCGTAGATGCCCAGTTGGTGAGTAAATATGCTATTGAACGATTGACAATAAGAGCTATGGACCACGTTCCAACAAAGATAACTACCAACGTGCGTAAGATGTTAGCTGTTGCTTCGTAAGTTATCCAGGTTAGAAAGGGACCAAATTCGAGAGGAGCGCTTGCCGGCCCCGTCAGAATATCAAGCGCAAGCAGCAAAAATATTGCCGTAGATATGACCGACAAAAGACCTGTGATCACATTGACAATTACGCCCTCAAAATCTGTCCAGGTTTTTTCTGTCACCCATTGAGCGAATGAACCTATTGATACACTTATAACACCTTGGGCAAAAAACGCTGCTCCAATCCAAAGAATGGGTGCACCCCAAAAGGCTAGCTCCTTCCCCAATGTATCACCACCGATTGACCTCCAAAGGAGATTGATGTTAGAAAAAATGATCAGAAACAAAGCAGGGACGGTAATCGCGGAATATGTGTCGTCGTTGGTATCCTGTCGGATGATGAGTCTCAATTTTTGATATTGTTCTCTAACCGACAACTCCCATTCGCCCCATCTCTTCTCCACATCCTTACCTCTTCGTTGCCTGCAGGTTAGTGCCAGTTTATAAAACAAATTGGAGATTTGTAACCAAGGGATCTCTTTGGGGGTGACGTTCCGACATCTGATCATCAGCCTTTTATATGCCGCTGTTACTTTTTGACCACGTAAAATGTCTGCTTTAGAAAGTTTTGAATTTACGACACTGTCATCAATGAGTTTCAGGATATCGTCTTCTTCTTTCAACGCTTGTCCTGCGCGGATCTTTTCTATCCATTCCTGTCGGAGTCTCTCCGCATCAAGCGTGATGGTATCAATAAATTTATTAGTGAGTTTCAGGATGTCATCTTTGTGCTTCAATGTTTGTTCTGCGCGGATCTTTTCAAGCAATTCCTTTTGAAGCATATCGAAATCAAGCG
>JACMLM010000036.1 GCA_014379595.1 Anaerolineales bacterium | reverse complement strand
GTGCTTGATGTAGTTATCAGATAACCAGTAACTGCCACATTGTCCGAAGCAGTGAACGCTGTGATGGAGATGGCGAGACTGGTTGAGGGCGATAGCGCTGAGAACGAATTCACCGTCGGCTTGCTCGCATCGACTGTGACACTGGCGGGAGAGCCATAAACAGCAGAAACATTCCCAGTCGCATCCTTTACCCACGGATAAAGTAAGTATGAACCACTGTCCGCGACCGTATAAGTGGTTGGAGCTGAGGCCGTCCAACCTGAGGCAATTGCAGTGGGCGGCGTAGACGATTGAGTGATCTGATAGCCAGTCACACTGATGTTATCGGATGCGGTGAAGGCCGTAATGGGGACGTTGAGGCTGGTCGAGGGTGAGGTGGCTGTGAACGACGCCACAGTTGGTGCAGTGGCATCGAGCTGGAAAAGGGCAATCTTGTCGCCGTTGGAATCGCCGCCCGCATCGTTGAAGATGCCGCCTACGTACACATCCAACTCGTTGATGGCGATGGCTGAAACTGTGTTGTCTAATGGTGCAGTACCCAAAGCAGACCAGGCACTCCCGTCCCATTTAGCGATTTTATCGGCGTTGGCATCGCCGCCCGCGTTGAAAAAATTCCCCCCAACGTAAATGTTCGACCCGCTGATGACAACGTTGTTGACGAAACTATTCAACCCGCTTCCCAATGCCGACCAGGCTGTCCCATCCCATTTAGCGATCTTATCGGCATTGGAGACTCCACCTGCGTCATTGAACAAGCCGCCCACGTAAACATCCGTGCCGCTTAAGGCGATAACCGCAGCTGTTGCGCCTAGCCCGCTGCCCAAAGGAGACCAGGATGTGCCGTCCCATAGCGCTATTCTGTCAATGTCGGGATTCCCGCCCACATTGATGAAATCTCCACCGGCGTAGATGGATGCGCCAGCAACCACAATGGTATTGACAGGGCCGGTGAGGGGCGTGGCACCCAATGCCGACCAGGTACCGCCATCGAGCTTGGCAATATAATCGGCATTGACATCAACGCCTGCATTTACAAAGTTCCCGGCAATGTAGATGTTTAGCCCGCTAACACCGATGGCGTTTACCGCGTTGCCCACACCATCGCCCAGGGTTGACCACGATGAGCCATCCCATTGAGCAATATAGTTTGCGCCAGAAACTCCACCCGCGTTAGTGAAGCTCCCTCCCACATATAGAACCGACCCATTGAAGGCCAAAGCGTTCACCTGACCGTTGCTGATGCCGCTACCGAGTGCCGACCAGCTTGAACCATCCCATACAGCAATACGGTCGGCATTAGTATTGCCGCCCGCATCGGTAAACTGCCCGCCCATATAAACATTCGATCCGTTGATGGCGATGGCGTAGACGATGTTGTTCAGTCCGCTGCCCAAACTGCTCCAGGCGTTGATGGTCATCAACGGGCTAAAAACTGGCCCGTGCTCCGGGTCGAGGTGCACGCTGTAATTGTCTACATCCACAGCCCCACTGTAACCAGTAGTTAAGTTTAACGTGCCATTTGTGTTAAGCAACTTACTGATAGGCAATGCAGATGTATTGCCGGCTGCGTGAACAGCCAGAGATGGTGTCCCAGCCAAAAGAAGGGTCAGTAGCATAAAGATATTAAATAATCGCTTCATTTTTCCTCTATTAATAATATTTCCAGTAACCTGGATAATGATCGCGAAGATTATCCCCATTTAGTACTATTCTTACAATGACTACAGTTTGCAATCCAGTTAACTTTTCAAGTATTTAACAAATTTGTAAAATAAAAGAGCTGTGAGACTCGAGTCTCACAGCTCTTTTATTTATAGCATGGCAGTATCAGAAAATTATGGTTTCTCCAACCCATGTGCCGTTAATAACTTTTCATCTTCCAGAATTTCGCTCGTCAAGCCATCTGCCACAACCCGACCTTCATCCATCACGATCGTGCGTGGAAATAATTCCTGCACCAGCCTCATATCATGTGTGGAGACTAACATAGTGATTGGCAATTCTCGCAGTAGATTTATTAATGTCCTTCTAGCTCGCGGATCGAGTCCAGCAGACGGTTCATCCAAGATCAAGATACTTGGGTTCATAGATAACACAGTAGCAATTGCAATGCGCTTCTTCTCCCCTACACTTAAATGATGCGAAAGACGATCTTTATATGAAGACATGCGTACCGCTTCGAGTGCCGAATCCACGCGCGCGCGAACATCCTCTTCAGGCAAACCCATGTGAAGGGGACCAAATGCCACGTCCTCAAAAACTGTCGGCGAGAAGAGTTGGTCGTCGGGATTCTGGAACACGAGTCCCACCATTGCGCGGATAGCAGGCAAATTGTCACGAGTGAGGCGTTGGCCTCGAATCTCCACTTCGCCGCGCGCGCCCAAAATTCCATTCAGGTGCAGCATCAACGTTGATTTTCCCGCGCCGTTCGGCCCCACTAATGCAACTTTATCGCCATCGCATAATTTGAGCGAAACACTTTCGAGCGCCATGTGTCCATCAGGATACGAAAAATGCAGGTCACGTACCTGCACGCAAAGCGCATCTTCATTATTTTTTGGAATAGAAAAAGTTGTATGAGGGTGTGAGTGTGGCATTAGAGCCTTCCAATGATCTGAACAATAAAGATGACCGCGATTGCAAATGCAGTCACGAAATAATCTCGCGACTGCATCTCATGCGGATTCAACGTATAAAGATGACCAGTATACCCGCGCGATAACATCGCATTGTAGATGCGGTCACTACGTTCGTAACTTCGCAGAAAAAGTTGACCCGCCATATTACCCGCAACTTTCGCACGCCACAACACGCCTCCTCCGGACCTGTTACCTGCCGAGGCCGCCGAACGAGATTCCCTCGCCCTCATCAGGCGAAGGACTTCATCCGTTAGCACAAATAAATAACGATATAAGAAGGCAATAATAGTAGTAAGAATTGCAGGCACGCGCAAATGTTCAAATGCGTGGATCAGATCAGGGAAACGTGTGGTTGCTACCAATAAGATAGCCAATTGCACCGAAAGCCATGAGCGGATGAGAATGCTTACAAAACGAAGAAGCCCTGTATCCGTGATCGTAAGATTCCACATAAGCAATTTGAAAGATGCAACTGGTTCACCGGGCATGGAAAATAAAATTGTAATAGCAATGAACGCAAAAGGTAAAGCAATCAGCGAACGTTTGGTCGTATAAGTAAGCCCCAATTTCGAGAATACATTCGCAAGGAGTAAAAATAACCATGCAAACGCAAAAGCCATCCATGCGCCATCAGGCAGTAGGGCATTGGAAACAATAAAAACAATCGTCACCACCACCTTAACGCGCGGATCAAGGTGGTGAATGAAACTTTCCTTTTCATGATAACGATCAAAAGCGTCAAAATGCAAAGTTACGCCTTTGCCTTCATACCACGGCCAATAAGTATTGCAATTACACCAACAACCAATACACCGATGACTCCAGCTGCAATTGTTGAGAGTGCAGTCTCACCGAGGAAAGGTAATGTGTAATCAGGAATAATAGAATAGGGAGCAGATTGGCCTGCATTGAGAAAACCTAAATCCCCGGCAACACGCTCAAGACCATCAGGGTTAGAGGATGCAAAAGGTGAGAATAAAACGACTATGAGTGCTATCAATCCGCCAACATAAGCCCAGTTGCGGCTGCCCATCGCCGACTCAGAGCCTTCGCCAAGTAAATCGGGACGGGTGCGGAAGATAAAACCCAAAGCAGATACGGTAATTAATGCTTCGCCAAGTCCGATAACTGCATGTACCCAAAGCATGGCAGGAACGACAACTTGTAAATCTGAGATACCACTTAACCATAGCTCAAGGGATGTGATCAAAGCACCGGTCATTACAGAGAGCCATGCTGCAACCCCGGCAACGGCAAGTTTCACCTTATTATTAGATTGTCCGGAAACAGAACGATACAATCCATAACCAACTGCGGATGTCAGCAATCCCATGTTTAAAATGTTCGCACCCATTACAACAAGGCCTCCATCTTGAAAGAGTAATGCCTGCACGGCAATGACGGCAGTCATCACCAGCATGCCGGCCCAGGGACCAAGCACAATCGCGGCCATTGCTCCGCCAAGCAAGTGCCCGGAAGTTCCTCCCGCAACAGGAAAGTTGATCATTTGTGCGGCGAAGATGAAAGCAGCCATTACACCCATTAATGGAATCTGTTTTTCGCCAAGCGCCTTATTTGTTTTTGAGATGGAAAGGCCAAGCGTGAAAATTGTAATACCCCAACAAATGACCGATACAAAAATAGTAAGAAAACCATCGGGGATGTGCATGGGTACGGGTGAGTAATGCATGTTAATCTCCTTTTTGACAATGTGCACAAAGACCAAAAAATGTGACATGGCTATCTGTCAAGCGGTAGCCGCTTGCAGACTCTAATTGACGATAAACTTTTGAAAGTAGGGCATGTTCAACCTCTATTTCATCTCCACAATTACGACATTTCAAATGATGATGTTCATGGCGCGCGATCTCATAAACAAGATGCCCATTTCCCATATGGGCAGGGCGCGCTAATTCGTTCTCTACAAGAAATTCCAACGTTCGATAAACTGTCGTTTCAGTCAGGCTAGTCAGTTGTTCACGCGCTTGCTGATAGACTTCAGTAGGCGACAGATGTTTGCCTGAATCACAAAGGACATGAAGAATTGCATGTCTTTGAGGCGTCATGCGATACCCACGGGCATGCAGTTGAGGGGCGTAATCTTCTGAACAGGTCATATTACAGGAATACCTTATTGCAACTTTTTGCAATAGTATAAATATAGAATAGCTTATGAAAGTGATTCTTACCTTAAAAATTTATCCCCTTTCCCTAAATATAGGGAAAGGGGATAAATAAATGTTGTTAAGTCTTATCTATCGTCTCTATGGCTCCCACACAAAATGGACAAGTGCTGCCAGATGGGGTTTGCCTCCCACATTATCCATACCCACGACCCACGTCTCCCAATCCATTCCTCCGTATTGGTCTGTGCCGGGGAAATGCACAGAGTAATAATTCAAGTTTTGGTACGGCCAAACGGGCTGATAAGTTGCACCACCAACTTTGAGTTGATTGCATACCACCGCAGCATTTGGTGTAAATACCAGTTGTAAAGAAGGTAGGATAATCTCCTGAAATGAACCGAGTGTAGATTCGCCGCTTCCAAAGGAAAGCCCCCAGTCTGCTTGAAATGTGGTTTCAAAGACAAACTTCGCATGTTCCACATCATAGTTGACAACATTGCCATCGCGATAAAAACGCACATCCATACCAGAGGCAGGCGAGACAAGTGACGCGAGTAACGGCCCATCTTTGGTTGCAATCGCCGCACTAAAAGAATTGATCAATTCACGAGTGCGCGGATCATCACAAAATGGAAGTGTAGTGGTTGATACAGGAGGTTGGACAGCAGTTGATGCAGGCTGTACCTGTGTAGAAGCTGGAGGCTGTGTCAGCGCGGGGATGGGAGTAAATGTTGGAGATGCGATCAAATTTGGTTGCGTAGTAGCAATTGCCAGGGCAGTCGGAGACGGTGGCACATCCACTGGGACTGAACAGCTTGAGAAAGTCAAAACAATCAGGATGGGCAAAAAGATTTTGAGTTTCATTTTTATCCTTTCAATAAAAAAAACTGACGGAGGTTCCGCCAGTTAATTGTACTCTTATGTATTCGCTTCTTCGGCCATCTTTTTTGAAATTCTTTTGATAACTTCTGACACCCCACCTACTGGATTCTTGAGTGTTTCAAAAACAACTTCCACAATTTCGGGAGCCATGCGTTTCAAATTTCGAAACCGCCGCGTGATAAAGTTCTCGTCAGGTTTTGGTTCTTCAAGTGCAGCTTGAATTTCTTGAAGTTCTTCCTTTGCATCCTGTTTTTTTCCAGCTTGAAGTTTGCGATTTGTTTCAACAAAATGATATATGGTTTCAAAGAGAGGCGCGATATTAATGCTTTGATTTGAAACCATATTATTATTCCCTGCAACAATGTTGCTTCGATCCACATTACCGCCAATGACAATACTGCCATTGCCTGCGTTCGTCGATCCGCTTCTTTTCTTTTTACCTGCCATAATTTCCTCCTGTTAGTTTTGGTTCGCCTCAGCAAAAACTATAACCACAATATGTTGGTTTAAGAACTTCGGTGTTGTAGTTCCAGTGGAAGCAACCTGACCTAATGTGTACCCGCCTGCAATTGGAATTTTGGTGCCAAGGATTTCCTGCACTGCAGCAATCTCTGCACCAGGTTGTGCTTTGAGCAGCATTTGCCAGGCGACATCTACAAGGACGAGGGCAAAAGCGGGCTTTGCATCACCAAGCTGCAACAAGGCTTGTTGCGTGGCTTGTCTTGCGGCTCGCTCACAAGCAACACGGCTTCCAACGAGTAAATAGGCATCGATCCCGTCGCGGATGGTCGCATTCATACGGAAACTACCATCTGCTTCCACACGGATCGGAGCGCGAACTACGAGGTCTTCGCCCTGTTCCACGCCCAGGGGATATAAACGCGCCAGATAATTTAATGGAGGAAATGCCCAATCGCGAGCAGGATAACCAAACAAACTGGCATATGTTTCAGAAGCAGGGCGGCCATCCAAAGTACGAAGCCAGAATCCGCGTGAACGTGTAACACGGAATTGACTCCCAACCGGATCCCAGCCATGATCGTACCCAACCCCTACTTTTAGATTTCCGCGCAGAAAGGCGGCAACTACTCCGCCCGTGCCGGTTTGACTGCCCGCCATTTGATACGTATTCCCGGTATGAAGATCACCGCTGGAAAGTGCGCCTGTGATATTTAAATCAGGTGCGATCGCTCCGCAAAATTGTTCGGCATCGCCATTGAATCCATCTGCAAAGAAAAGAATGGATTGACGTTCGGCCCGCGCCTGAGCATGCTGCACGATCTTTGCAGCAGTTTCCCGCCCGGACTGTGCATAGCCGGGAAACCACATCGTATCTGCTTGAAAATCACCACTTAAGAGAGCAACTACTACCGAGTGTGGATGTTGACCATCTTGAGAAAGCCCGGCGGGAGAACTAAAGCCGATCATGGGAGTATCACCCAGGAGGCTGCTTACACCATTCAACACTTCGCGCGCCTGATATTGATGCGATGCGATCACCACAGCAAAACCCGGCACATTAGCACCCAGTCGATTCAAGGCTTGATGTGACGCCTGTAAACCTGCTTCACGCCCATCAAGCGCTTGTGCATATCCTACTGACGAAACGACTGTCATATCAACAACTCACTACTCTTCAGCCACTGGAACGGTGAAATGAAAGGTTGTACCTTTACGGTATTCACTTTCAAACCAGATCTTGCCGCCCTGCATTTCAACAAGGCTCTTCGTAATATTCAAACCCAAACCTGTACCCGGTGCTTCACGTGCTTTCGGGTCATCAGAACGGAAGAATTTTTGGAACATTTTTTGTTGATCTTCAGGAGATAAACCGATACCATTATCCTTGACCCAAAGATGAATGACTCGCGCAGCACCTTCAGCATCCCATTGGTTTACAGCTTCTTCCACACCTATTTGCAATATTCCACCTTCGGGTGTGTATTTAAAGGAATTACTAGCCAGATTGGTAAGCACCTGTCCAACGCGAGTTCGATCTGCCCACATGGGAGAGAGTTTTGCAGGGATAACGATCTCCAACGTCTGTTTCTTATCTTCAATTTGACGTTTAAGAGAACGAACTACTTCATCTACAAGTTCTGCTGCATTGGTGGCTTTATATTCAAAGCGCAAGCGTCCTGCTTCGATCTTGGCATTATCATTGAGATCTGAGACCAAAGTGGACATTCTCTCCACATTGGATTTAATCGTAGTGAGGAAGTTATTTTGCATTTCATTGATCTGCCCCACTGCCCCGCCAGCCAATAATTCTGTATACCCTTTAATAGAGGTCATTGGGTTCTTTAATTCATGCGCCACAAAAGAAACAAAGTCACTCTTGGCAAGATTAGCACGTTGCACTTCACCAAACAACTGTGCATTGGAGATGGCAATGGCGGCATGATCGGTGAGGCGGGTCAGAAAGTCAATATCCACCAATGAATCGCTTGTGCTTTCCAGATGAAGCAATCCAATTACTGCGGTTTCACGGCGAATAGGAATTACCATTTGTGTATGTGCAGCGGGAAGCAATTTATCTCTTGATGTCCCAACTGTCAAACGCTGCGGCTGACCGCTTTCCAATGCCAGGATCATGGCTGGAATCTCCACTTTCAAGGTTTGATCGGGCAGGTTTTCCATGCGTTCGTCGAATCCTTGATGCGACATCACGCGCAGCAGACCTTCTTCCAACATACCGATCAGGCCCGCTTCTGCCCCAGATTGACGCAAAGCCCAATCCAATGTGATGCGCATGGCGCGATCCATTTCAAGGCTGGCATTCAATTCACGATCAATGCGCTGCATGACCGAAAGCTCTTCCACGCGGGCGGCAAGTTCCTGATCTGTAAGTTCATAGAGGCGGGCATTTTCAATGGCAACGGCAGCTTGTCCTGCAAACGCAGTCAAGAGACTTTGATCGTCCTCCACAAAGGGCAGACCATCACGACGGTTGATAACTTCAATTACACCGGTGACATGATCTTTTGCCTGCAAAGGCACAGCCATCAATGAACGGCTGACAAACCCAGTCTGCTGATCAACACCGCTGAATCTTGTGGCAGTACGTTGATCTTCATTTTCAATCACAGGCCCGCGCGATTGCGCCGCACGTCCAACAATGCCAGTACCAGGCGGTAAACGTTGACCAATCAGATTCGTAGCAACAGGCCCAACCGTAACTCTGAAAACCAATTCGCCAGTTTGATCATCCACCATGAATAAACTACCTGCTTCGCAATTCAAAATGCCTACAGCGTTCTCAAGAATATTTTGAAGCAGCGGTCCCAGTTCAAGTGTTGATGTTAATTGTTGTGTAATTTCATTTAAAGTGGAAAGCTGATGTGCACGTTGTTGCGTTTCTTCAAGCAAACGTGCTTTTACAATGGCACCTGCGGTTTGATCGGCAATCGCCTGTAAAAGTTCAAGTTGTCCGCGCGTATAAACTGTTCCGCCATCACGGCTGCCAATGCTAAGCGCACCAATCGATTTGGCGCCTGCGTTAAGTGGCACACCCATCCATGCAAATACATTTTCGAGGACTGGCGTGTGACTGCGCGCCTGGCATTCACGGATGTAATCCTGCGTGATGATCGGGCGGCCTTTGCGAATCACTTCTGGACTGAGTCCTGTATTCGTCGAAAAGGGCAGATTCTCACGATCGGGAATTCGCTCGTTATTCTCCACGCAGAAGCCATAATAATAGTAATCGCTATCTTTGTTAAAAAGCGTAATATGAAAATGTGAAGTTGGAATAATTTGCGATGTTTGAGCATAGATCAATTCAAGCACATCATCAAAAGTCAATGTAACGTTTACGCCCTGCGATACACGCGTTAGCGCATTCATTTCCAAAATCTGGCGTTCAAGATGTGCAACAGTTTGAACGCGTTCAATCGCAATAGAAGCCTGGTCGCAAATATTCTCAAGGAATCTCAAGTCACGCGGCGTATACGGCTGACCCGATAAACGCGGACCTAAAGCCAGCCAGCCATTTTCACGTTGTTTACCCACTAAAACAATGAACAAACGCGCGCCAAGCAATGCAAGCCGTGATTGCTCAGATTGTAAGGCTGGAGGCAATGACGCAGTATTATCCAAATATAGCGGCAGACGTTCCGTTTCAAAATAACGAGCAAATGGACTTGTAGCTGCGAAACGGATATCGCTTGTGGGGCGGCGATCTGCACCGGGCAAGGCAGAGAAATAGTCGTTGAGCGAATCATATGTATAGATGTGGATCCGGCTCGGGTTAAGTGTTGAAGCGATCTGTTCGCGCAGGGCAGTGCCAATTGTGTTGAGGTCCAATGCGGTGGTGAGTTTGTGGGAGAAGCCCTCAAGTTGTTCAGCAAAGGCGCGTTCACCACGGAAGAATACAGTATCTAAAAGGCTTTGCAATTTCGTGCGGATCGGCTCCAGTACAAGAGCGAGCACAAATATATATCCACCTACGAGGAATGCATTATTGGCAGGCAATTGCGTTTGTGAAACTAGACCTATTCCGGTAACGAGCAGCACATATCCGCCCACTACAAAAACTGTAAGCAGGAGGTACATAAATCCGCTCCGAACAATATCATCAGTGCGAAGGAAGCGGAAACGTAAAATGGTATAGCCGATTACCAAAGGAAACAAAGCCAGAGGTAGAAATAGATATGGCGAAAAGTTTATATTTGTATTAAAACTTTTAACAGCTAACCAAATGCCAATGGGAATGAAAGCAAGAGTAGTGCCATAAAGAATGGTTCGGGATTGTATTTTTATGACAGGAGATTGGGCATAAACAGCATGATATAGATTTATGCCGATATAGAGAACAACACTTAGCGCAATAAAGCCAAAAATATACTGCCAGCTTGTAATATAAGCAGTCGGCTTTTCGAAATTAAACAATGTTGTAAAAGCCTGAACGGCTAATATTAACCCGATAAATATCCCAACCAATCTCAGGTAAGGACGATTGATAACAGACCGAGGTTCAAGCGGGAAGCAAAGCGCGAGATCAATGAGTGCACCGCCCGAAAGAGCACATGCGACAGTCCACACCAGTGTAAATTGATGCATGGTGCTGACATTAAAATATGCACCTGTGATAATGGCAAGAGATGATGTAAAGAGGGAAAAAGCGCGGCCTGCTGGTTCATTGCGGCGCAAGCCAAAGATCCACAAACTTGCCACAATAAAAATGAAACTTAATATCGAAGGAATAAGAAAATAAACAGTACGGCTGGACGAGGGAAATTCAGATAAAGTAATAGCCGAACTACGTTCCTCCCCGCTTTCTGAGCGCACTGTCACTGTTACATTTTCTCCGATGGAAAGATCTTGCAAGAGAGCGCTTACTTCATCGGAACTACGAACTGGCGTATCGTTGATGGCGATCAGTTGATCTCCCACAACAACTTGTTCATATAATGCCCAAGCAGGATCAGGCGTACTAGGGCCTGTTCCATTAAATACCATCGTATGTTCATAAAACGCCCCAAGGAATGGTTGTTGAAACCATCCATTTGCCAAAAACAAACCAAGTATAAAAATGACCACTGCAAGTGCCTGATATGCCAGCACAACCCATTGCAAGGTTTGATTTACAAGAGTGTTGGAGCGCTGCAAACTAAGCTGCACGTTGCGCTGAATACTTTGAGTGACCATAGTATTCGGATTGTACACTACAACCGTTGGGAGAGTGTATGGTACTTTCATGACAAACAAGAAAGGTGATATGGATTAAAAAACTCACCGCGAAGAATAATTTCGCGGTGAGTTACGTCGTTTCTATTGGTTGCGAATCTACTGCTAAATATCCAAATTCCTTACGCTCTTTGCATGGGTTTGGATGAATTTCTTGCGAGGGTCTACAGCATCGCCCATGAGCATGTCAAAGGTGCGATCTGCTTCGGCAGCATCTTCCACTGTAACGAGGAGCAGGGTGCGGTTTGAAGGATTCATGGTTGTTTCCCATAATTGATCTGGATTCATTTCGCCCAGACCTTTATATCTTTGAATACCTACTTTGTCACTACCGTATTCTTTAACTGATTTATCTTTTTCTTTATCGCTATAAGCATATTTGACCTGGTTCTTGTATGCGATTCGATACAAAGGAGGCTGTGCAATATAAAGATGACCCTCATCGATCAAGAGCGGCATATAACGGAAGAAGAAAGTAAGCAAAAGCGTGCGGATATGACTACCATCTACATCGGCATCTGTCATAATGATCACACGCCCGTAACGAAGACCTTCTACATCAAAGTTATCGCCAATGCCGGTGCCCAACGCAGAGATCAATGATCTGACTTCATTATTACCAAGGATCTTATCGAGGCGTGCGCGCTCGGTATTTAAGATCTTACCGCGCAACGGAAGGATAGCTTGAAAGTGACGATCTCGCCCTTGTTTGGCCGAGCCGCCTGCCGAGTCACCTTCTACAATATACAACTCAGTTTTGGATGAATCTCGTTCGGAACAATCTGCAAGTTTGCCGGGCAATGTCAGTGATTCAAGTGCAGACTTGCGAATGACGAGGTCACGCGCCTTGCGAGCTGCATCACGCGCACGAGCAGAGGTAAGACATTTCGCGATAATGGCCTTTGCTGCTTGTGGATTCTCGTCAAGGAATGTGCCAAATGCTTCGCCAACCACCTGAGTGACATATGTCTGCGCTTCAGGGTTCATTAACTTAACTTTAGTCTGTGATTCAAACTGTGGATCAGGATGCTTCACTGAAACGATAGCCGTCAGACCCTCGCGTGTATCGTCACCGGAAAAATTCGGGTCAGCATCTTTGAGCAATCCATTCTTACGGGCATAGTCGTTGATCACACGAGTCAACGAAGAACGCAGGCCTGTGAGATGTGTACCACCGTCAATGGTATTGATCGTATTCGCAAATGAATATACAGATTCGGTATAAGAGTCTGTATATTGGATCGCGGCTTCAATGCCAATGTTATTCACCTCTTTTTCAACATGCACAACGCGATGAAGACCTTCACGGTTGCGATTCAGGTAACGTACAAACGAAGTGATACCACCTTCAAAGTAGAATGTCATTTCACGATTGGCACGTTCATCTACAAATTTGATGGTCACACCGCGCGTCACGAATGACATTTCGCGGAAGCGCTGAAGTAATGTTTCAAATCGAAAATCAATATCTTCTGTGAAGATCTGTTTGTCAAATTTAAAGGTTTGCTTGGTGCCCGTTTCATCTTTCACTTTGCCAATTTGTTTAATAGTACCCTGAGGCACGCCGCGCTTATATTCCTGCCGCCACAACTTACCATCACGTTTGATCTCAGTTGTCATCCATTCTGAAAGGGCGTTCACAGCGCTAAGACCCACGCCATGCAAACCACCCGAGACCTTATAACCACCGCCGCCAAACTTACCACCTGCGCCGATGACCGTCATAGCTACATCCAATGTTTCCATTGGCTTTCCATTGGCATCCTTTTTGGTGGGATGTGGCCCAACGGGAATACCACGCCCATTATCTTCAATCGTCACACTGCTGTCAGGATGAATAGTGATGTCAATTCTGTTACAAAAGCCAGCAAGCGCTTCATCTATTGCATTATCAGCAACTTCAATGACAAGGTGATGCAAGGCCTTAATATCCGTACCGCCCACATACATACCCGGACGTTTACGTACATGATCGATACCTTCAAGCGCTTGAATTGAGCCTACATCATAGTTTGTTTTCTTTTCAGCCACAACAACCTCCAACTCTATTTACTTAATTATGCTTTTTTTGTTATAGGACGTAATTTCTCGATCACATTTTGCAGCCAGACGTTCATGTCACGATAATAAATGAAGCTGCTCGCTAGCAAAGCTGTGGAGACGAATGAATGACCGAAGATTCCCAAAAGCGTCATCCAGGAATCTTCAGGAGGCATACTCCACAGAAAATTTAACCCGAATGTAAGCAGGAACACTGTCAACACGAACATACTGCTTGTGGGAAGTGTAAAACGTGCCATCTGCACACTGCTTATAATGGAAGTGAACACATTTTGTCTCTTGATAAAAACTCCATGCGGCCAAAAAAATAAAGGGACAATGACCCACATGGATACTAAGCTTAGAAATAACACTAGAATATTCGCGATAAGCGGGCTAATTTGAATCACCAGTGCCAAAACAAAAAACACGGGCAAAGCAATGACCATCGAAAGAATGCTCCAGAAAATGGATACAAGAATCGTTTGGACAATGGTGCGATAAATGCTCAGAGGTTGGTCATCTTCATTTGCAGTTGCGAGCCATGCCACACTGCGAAAATACAATCCACCGCCGATCCATCCGACTAAGGTCAGCAGGAATATCCAGCCAAGAAAAGTCCACGCGTTCACTTGTAAAATGGAAGGACTCCCTAAAGGCGTTTGAGATACATCTTGGGGAAAGAGCAGGCTTGAGATCCCGATCGGAAGCGTACGAAAAAGCCAGAATAAATTCACAAACGGAATCGTCTTGTCATATCCATCCAAAACGAGTTGAATATCTGAAGCTGGTACTCCGCCAGTTTGCCAAATGGTGATCAAATCGCTTTTGATCGAATCGAACAACACATTAATACGCAGGCGCGGGCCGAGCCAGAGGAACAAGTTTAAAAGCAAAGGCAATAGAATTGCTGTAATGTGAGAAGCAATCGTATCAAAGCCAGCTTTTATTGAACTGATCACGCCAGGGGGTGGAGGCAGATTTTCTATTCGTGAAACTTCCATAACATTGTGATTCTACCATACCCCTGCTTGCGTTCACACGCGCCCACAGGTACAATCTTTGCATGCAAGAGAACCGTTCTTACCTGCCATCAGCAGACCGGGTGGGAGTATTGATCGCATCTGTTTTATTGGCATTTGCATTAACCAGACTCATCCAATCTCCCCGCTTCACATTGACCATTGAACTGCCCGGTTTCTATTTTGCTTATCCTCTCACCCTCGGCACAGTGATGACTATCCTTGCTGCAGCTTTAACTGCCACCGGCATGGACTGGCTTACGCGTGATCATCCCGCCCTTGGGAAAAAATCCAACATCGAACATCTAATGCTGCCCACCATCACCACGTTTGTGATCGGTGCGCCTCTGGCTTTACTGCCAGATGGCAGGACTTGGTTAACTGGTTTTGCTTTTGGCGCGCTCGTGCTGATCATTGTTTTCCTGGCAGAGTACATCACTATTAATCCAGCGGCTCCATCTTACGCTTTTGCACGTGCTGGTTTGACCGCGCTTGCGTATGCTTTATTTCTTATTCTTGCATCTTCCATTCGTTTTTCTGGTGTGCGCATGTTCCTGATCGTGCCTATTACATTTATTACTTCCATGCTGATAAGCTTACGCATCCTTCATCTTGATGGCACAGATCGCTGGGATTTCCCATGGGCAATTGGCATTGGGCTTGTTTGCGCGCAAATAAGCGCTGGCTTGCATTACTGGCCGCTCACACCTTTGCAATTTGGTCTCGCACTGACAGGCCCGTTATATGCGCTGACCATGCTGTCGGTCAACCTCACAGAAAATATTCCCATGAGACGGGCCGCATTTGGGCCAGCAGTTGTCATCGGACTCGCATGGGCCTCGGCAATATTTCTACGTTAATGAATCCCCTATTCTTACAAATTGCACCTACAGTGAAGTAATTTTGTAGATCATATAAGCAACCTTATTTCATTTAGAGTGTTTTTATCAGTACACTCAAACTGGAGGAACTTCATGCAAATCGCTTTCGATATTGGGATCATCTTGCTGGCTTACGTATTTGGCTCGATCCCCTTTGGATTGCTGATCGTTAAACTTAAAACAGGAAAAGATATTCGTGAAATTGAAAGCGGCCGCACCGGCGGGACGAATGCGATGCGCGCCGCAGGTTTTTGGGCAGGCATTGCCACTGCCTTGCTTGATATATTAAAAGGCGCCGTCAGTGTCTGGGTTGCACAATGGCTTACACCGGATCTGTGGGTACATGTACTTGCGCCGATTGCTGCAATTCTTGGGCACAATCATTCCGTTTTTCTTATAGAGCGCGATGTAAATGGAAAGATCATCCGTTTGCGCGGCGGTGCAGGCGGAGCACCATCCGTAGGCGGCGCAATGGGATTATGGCCCGCTTCCATCTTGATCATTCTGCCTCTCGGCATTTTGACCTTCTTCTCAATTGGCGTTGCATCCATTACAACCATGGCTGTGGGCTTATTCGCGATTATCGTTTTTGCCGTCCGCGCTTTTCAAGGTGAAGGCCCATGGGTTTATGTATGGTATGGCGTAGGTGCCCAAATTTTACTGATATGGGCGTTGCGCCCCAATCTCAAAAAGTTATTTGAAGGCAATGAGCGTATCGTAAAATATAGTTTGAATGGCTGGCTTCGTTCGAGGCGTGAAGGTACAAAAGTAGATAATAAGTAATATACAATTAAAACAAAAGAGACTGTTTTTAACAGTCTCTTTTGTTTTAAGAATTTTATTTGCTTTTCCAAAGACTTGCATATTTCTTGCGATATTTTATATCTTCTTCCGTTTCGATCAGTTGCAACGCCTTCTCTTTGACTTTCTTATCTTTTATCGCATCGTATAAATTCTTAAAGCTTTGAATGATGTCATAGCGGATCAATGTGCCGTTCTTTTCAGTAATACATTCGTTGAAACGCCCTACAAGACCATCAATTAATTTCTTTTGTTGTTTCTTGCCTGCCACGCCAACTTTCCACAAGGACTGCATGCAATGCCTCGCGGTCACAAATCTTTCGTCCTTTGTGACTGTAATCAAGGTATTAAAATCTTTAAGGATTCTTTCCTTTGGATCGCTTTTTGCCAAATTACAAAGGACTTGCGCCGCAATTGCCCGATTATGATTATCAGAGTGACTTAAGTTAGCCACCACATCATCCCAAGCTTCATATGCCCAAGCCACAGGTTTGTCCGTGATTTCGATAATATGGAAGAAGGCTTTGTTTTGTAATTCGCGATCTTCGATCCACAGGTTTTGCAGGTTCGTTTGGATAACTTTATCCATCGTATCTTAAATTAAACACCAGTCATTTGATAGATCTGGATCAGGTTTCCACAAGTATCTTCCAATATTGCTACAGTTGTTGGGCCCATATTCGTTGGCTCCATGGTGAATACCACGCCCAGTTTTTTTAGTCGATCGTATTCTTTTTGAATATCGTCAACCTGGAACATTGTGAACGGTACCCCGTCTCTAACAAGCGACTCTTTGAGCGCTTTCATGGCTGGGTATTCGGCGTTTGGCTCAAGGAGAAGCTCGGTGCCGTTTGGTTCTTCGGGTGAGACAACCGTAATCCAGCGGGCATCTCCTCCCAGGGGGATATCTCGCTTTTGCACAAAGCCCAACACCTCGGTGTAAAACTTTAGAGCCTTGTCGTAATCATCTATAGAGACACTGGTCAATGTAATCTTCATTTAAATTTATCCTTTTCTCAAAAGATCTGTTGCGGTCCAACAATCGAGCTGACGGAACTCACTGGGACTGAATCCATATCGTTGTTTGAATGCTTTTCCAAATGCGGCATGGGAGTCATAGCCCGCTGCAAGTGCAACCTCGGTGATGTCCACTGCACCCATACGCAGTTTTCTACCTGCCCGTTCCAAACGAACACGACGAATATAAGTGGAAATATTCTCGCCCATTTGATGGGTGAAGATACGATGAAAATGTGGAATCGAGAAACCAGCCACATCAGCCAGCACCTCTCGATTTAGGGGTTCGCTGATGTGCTCCTGGATGTACTTCTTCACATCTTGGACACACTCGTCGTAAATTTGGATGTCTTGCATTTCAACCGTCATAGTTCGGATTATAGAATAGAGAAAGCATGTTCGCTATTCCAAATGTATCATCTTAGCTAAATAAGCCTGTTTTATCCGCCTGATAAGCAACCTGAATTGTACCCTTAGGCAAAAAATTGGACTTTAAGTATTCCAGTGATTGCGCACGGTCTTCGCCGCCTTTAGGGGTGGATAATAACTCGTCGCAATAAACAGCAATATCCTCAACGATTCTTTCGTAACGATAGTATGTCAGCACAAATCGGTTGATCTCAGCTTCACCATAGCCTTCATAAAACAAAATCTCTTCTTCTTGAGCAGTATGTCCTCTAAAGCCTTGTCCCCCACCCACAAACATTAAATCTCGTTCTTTTGGCGCGAGGATCGGGTTATCCCAATCGACAATATAGAACCTGTCATTCTCATCTATGAGAATGTTGCCCGCGTGAACGTCAGAGTGGCAAACTGTAAAGGGTGGAGAATCAGCTCCCAGCTTAAGAGCGAGGCGTTCAGTTCGTTCGAGCAGGTCAAATATCTCGTCACGTTTGAGTTTCAAAAAAGCGGATAAGTCTATCGCTACGGAATCCACAAAAGATTTTGTTTCAATGATTCCCATATATTCTTTGACCCTATCTCTCCATTTTGGAGAGTATGTTTCGACTTTGATTCTGTTTTTTATCAATGGAGGAATTTCAGCAATATGAAGCTTTTTAAGAGTTGCTCCAAACTTGTGCCAATGATGAGCGGAGAAATTCATTTCAAAGCCATTTCGGCCATCAATAAATTGGTAAAGAATTAATTTGAAATCACCGATGTTCCCCCATAGTTGACCTGTTTGAGTCTCAAGCGGAGGAATAATATTTCCAATACTTTGCTCATAAAGAAACTTCGGCAAGGTGACAGCTGTTTCTTCAAAATTTCCCATCCTAAGTTTCACAAAATATGAAATGCCATTTTTTGTTATGGCTCGATAGACTGCTGTATTAGGGTCAGCGCCAAGAGGTAGAAATTCAAGTTCAGAAATGGATAACCCAAATTCACTCTGTAGGCAGTTAATAATTTTTTCATCTGGCAGGTTTGGTTTTTCAAGCATAGATTTTTATATTTTCATATTTCAGTGTTTTATACAATTATCCTAGCGGAGTTTTGAGGGAATGGGCCTACGAGGCAATCCGCAGCGTGGACATGTTTTTAATTTTATTGCTATGGTGTAGTCGCTCGGGCATTCGCAATATTTTGTCTTGTCTACAGCGCGGGTTGCTGGGCGGCTTTCAACCCACTTTCCTTCGACGCTCATTTCTTGTTTCTTCTCACATTTTTTGCACCAGCGGCTCTTTCCCTCACGGATATAAACCCATGTATGAAAACCAAGTGTGCAACTATTCATATTATCTTTCCTTTAAAAGGATGATTTAAGTTTTTCCAGCATGGTGATGTCATCACTTAGAAGTTGACGATCACTCTCTGACAATTCCAATTTCTTAAACTGAAGATGTAAACTGCCAGCAAGTTCAGGCTCATCCAATACTACAGCCAGCTCAATTCGAGCCGCGAGGACGCGAGCAAGCTCAATCTGTGTTCCCTCTTGCTTACGGGCCAATGCACTGTCAAGAACTTTTGCTGCGGCAGCATCATCGTTATGAAAGTCACGTAATCGGATGGCAGTGTTTAATGACTTTTGGAGGGATGTTTGCCCTGCTTGTTTATATGCTTCTGAGACTTCTTCATCCTCTTTGCCACGTTTGATGAAATAAATTGAGTTCCCAGATACATCGGTAAGCGTGAAGCGAGTTTGCTTCGGTTTCATTCTTGAGATTCGTGGAAATCCTTTCGATGGTGTTTTTCCCAAATGATTTCGCAAGCGTTGGAGAAACAAAGCATGTAACTCTTCCACTTCAGGCACGATAATGAGACAACAACTAAAGTTATCTTCTGGCTTAAGTTGCTTGAGGCTAAAGAAATGTAATTCATAATCATCCTCATAGCGGACAACTCCATAGGCGTTGGGTGCCTTTTGTCTATAGGTGACTTCGAATCCAATTGCTTGCCAGAAGACCAACATGTCGTCCATTGATTCGCAGGGTAATGCTGGAATAGTTGTGATGTTGCTGCTCATTGAAAATATTCTCCTTATTTTATGATCTCATTACTATCGGGAAATAAGGATAGAAAGTATACCAAGAATCTTGATAAGGAAAGTGAACTGCTCAACGATTTGCGTTTCAGCGACTGTCACTTCTCAAATCAAACCAGGCCTTATTATAACTCCTCGTCAATAACCATATATTTTAGAGAAACGAGATGGCGCACAGTTTGTTAAGTTTTATCATTCTTCAAAGTTATGATTACATTTCCTCTTTTGTACCCGTTTTCAATATACCTATGAGCCTCGGCAGTCTGTTCCAAAGGATAGCGTTTATCAATAATCGATTTTATCTTTCCCGTCTCAACAAGTTCTTTGATGAAAAGTAGATCCTCGGTCTTTTCACCTGATAGCGCACATATTACTTTCTTGCCGCCTACCATTGAAGTCCATAGCATTTGAAAAAGCTGTTTCATCTTGAAACTGGCTAAAAGATAAATCCCCTTTTCTTTTAGTGAATTTTTGCATTTTGCAAATGAACTTTTGTTCATAATGTCAAAAATCAAATCATATGTCTCACCATTTTTAGTAAAATCTTCTTTGGTGTAATCAATCACCTTATCCGCTCCCAGCGATTTTACAAATTCCATCCTTGGCGTCCCACATACCCCGGTCACTTCTGCGCCATAATATTTGGCTAGTTGAACCGCAGCTGAACCGATCCCTCCCGAAGCGCCATTGATCAGGACTTTTTGTCCGGGTTGAATATTTACCTTTCTAAGCAAATTCAATGCGGTTAATGCCCCATAAGGAACAACTGCGGCTTCCTCATAAGTCATGTTAGCAGGTTTGACTGCCACCAATCCATTTTCAGGGACACATAAATATTCGGCATTTGCCCCCATGCTCTGACCACGATATCCAAATACCTGGTCGCCTAGCTTAAATGATTTTACATCTTTGCCCACCGATTCAATTTGCCCGGCAAACTCACTCCCTAAAATATTGACTTTAGGTTTTGAAAATCCAAAATACATCCGCGCTGGAAGCCAGAGCAAGCCAGGCATTGAAAACTTGCCAGGGGTAATGGCTTTGAAATTACGCGCCCAAATATCTCCAACATTGACTGAGACCGCATGGACTCTGATTAATAGTTCATTGTCTTTGGGAGTCGGCTTTCCTACTTCCTGTAGTTGAAGCACATCCGGCGCTCCATATTCTGTGTACGTAATCGCTTTCATGAGTTTCTCCTAAATATTGCCTGGTTGGGTTGTGATGTTACGTGCCACAGTGATGACGACATTTCCCTTTTTGTGGCCTGCTTCGACATACTTGTGCGCCTCGACAATCTCCTCCAGGGGATAACGCCGATCAATCACTGATCGAATCTTTCCAGCCTCAATCAGTTCTTTGAGAAAGTTAAGGTCTTTGGCCTTGTCACTGGACGAACGCAACCCCGGAGCTACAAAGGCGGCTCTTTTGCCTTTGCTTTTTGAGGTCAACAACACGCCAAGCATGAAATCGAGCGCGGGGACAGTGGTGACGTAGACTCCGTTTTGTTTGAGCGAGTTTTTACAGCGCGAGAATGAACTCTTCCCAACCGCATCGAAAATAATATCGTAAGTCTGACCGTTCTGCGTAAAATCCTCTTTTGTGTAGTCAATAACCTTGTGAGCACCCAGTGATTTCACCAAATCGACATTGGGAGTACTACATACAGCGGTTACCTGAGTCCCAAAGTCTACAGCGAGTTGAACCGCGTACGTGCCAACTGATCCGGAACCGCCGTTGATGAGAATGGTTTGTCCGCTTTGGATCCCAGCCGCGTCGCGCAGGAAATTCAATGCGCCCAATGCACCATCTGGGACGCCAGCCGCCTCTTCATAGCTCATGTCGACCGGCATGATTGCAAGCGGACCATCTTCCGGTAGGCAAATATACTCAGCCTGACCGCCCTGCGTCATGGCGCAGGCCGCATAAACCTGGTCGCCTGGTTTATAAAAAGTTACAGCTTTGCCAACTGCCTCAATATCGCCGGCCACCACATCACCTGGGATCGCATGTTTAGGTTTCGTCAGCCCAGTGAAGAATCTGCCGATAAAAGGATCGCCTTTGCGAAACATGGGGTCGGTTGCGACCACCGCTGTGGCATGGATTCGGATCAAGACTTCGTTGTCTTTGGGCGTAGGTTTATCAACCTGCCTCAATTCGAGGACTTCGGGTGGGCCGTACTTCGTGATTACAATTGCTTTCATGGTTTGCATCCTTTGAGTAAAGATTGCTAGCGGCTAAAATTATTTCTTGCATTTACTCGGCCTCAACGAAAGCCGCTTACGAATTCAACGGTGATGTTGGCAAACCCTTACTTGTAAGAGGGTTGTGGAGCTGCTTAGATCGGTTGGCGCGGATGATCCATTCAGCCACGGCGAGATTGATAACCCAACCGGCGATCAAAAGCAGGTCCCGGATGAGCTCGCTCGGCGTACCAAGAATTACGAGCCAGAGAATCGATACTACTGCCTGTGTGCCTGCGCCTTGGGCAATGGCATAGCCGCGCATCATCCAGGCGCGGTGTCGGGCAATGTCCCGCCGCAGGATGGCGGAGAAACTTATGGCAATCGACATGACCATAACTGAGCCGATCAGGATCCGGAAACCATAAAGGAAATCGCCCTGCAGGTGTGGAGAGAGAGGATAAAAATGGGTCATCCAGAGACCTGAAAGACCGGCGGCAAGGCCGCAGGGAATTAAGATCCGCCCGGCTACGCGGTGCCAAGCGGGCCTTCTGCGGCGAAGCCCGGGAGAAAACTGGAAGGCCCCCAGGATGCAGTAGATGCTTGCACCGATGATGTGAATGATCACGGGTAGGGGCATTGCGAAGAACCGCGCATTTTCCGGCGTGATTGCCGCGCCGCCCGCCAACCCAGCCAAACGGGATATGCCTGCGGCGACCGGGATAAAGCTAAGCATGATCAGCGCAACGGGTACGAGCCAATCGGCCCTGACGGAGGTTGAAGCCCTCTTGTTGATAGGATTTGAAGCTTTGGAAATGGTCATTGTGGTTCGCTCGTTCTCATTGTTCATGGTCTTGTTCCTTGTTCTGTGGAATGGTTATTTTGAATTTATACGGATATTCTTGAATATTGTTTACTTGGAGTCAGCTTCGGCATCGTAAGAGAATACTTGCTCCAGTGGCACGTCAAAGACCAGTGCAATGCGAAAAGCTAATTCCAAAGAAGGGGAGTATTTTTCTTGTTCCATGGCGATAATGGTTTGCCGCGTGACTCCCACTTTTTCAGCCAATTGCTGCTGGGTCATTTCACTGTTTTGGAAACGTAATTTGCGAATGTTATTGTTGATACGACTCTTGCTCATTAGAATCCTCTTCGATAGAGCGCCAATCTTGAAATATCGCCAATGACTTGTGCCAGGAGGCCGAAGAAAATGAGCAGGGAGAACATCACTAACGGCGGCTGTCCAAAGACAAAAGTCAGCATGGCAATCAGTACGCCAATTGAGGACGCAGTATAAGTCGCCTGCGTTCCTCTCAAATCAATTAACTTATCCCGCTCATCTTCAAAGTCTTCAATCTTTGGGTCTTCCTCGCCCGTTTTTATGGCTTGGATGATGGCGGAGACAATATGCGTGAGAATAGTGCCAACAATCGTTACGACGACTGCGAGTGCAATAACGATTCCCCAAAGGCGAAATATATTGGTCGAAGTGAAACTCCCACCCTGTGTCATTTGAAACACTCTGATCAAATAGAATGCCAAAATCAGTGAAAAGTTAACTAAAGATACGCTTATGTTTTTTTCCTGGAAGGACATGTTTTCCTCATCTTGTCTGTTGATGCTTACATCTTGTAATGTGCGACAGACATATAGTAAACTAAAACATACATAATGTCAAGTATTTTTTACATTGAATTATGAGGCCAATTCCTAGCTGATTTAGGGGGTTTATGAATATCCAGAGTAAATGATAATAAAACGGCCGAAAATTTCGGCCGTTTTTCAAGGCTTTCCTAATGACAGGCTTAGACCCACTTCCAGGCATACCAGACAGTTAGTGAATTGAAGACGAGACTAACAACAATCAAAAATTTGTCATAAGCGGAAGGGTAGGTAGGCAAACCAATGAGATTAAAACCAAAAAAGAATATGGCTACAATGATGTTTGCCCAGCGATTCACAGGATAATTCAACGTCAAGGACAGAAAAACCATAACAACCGGGATCACCATTAAGATTGCGATTCCCAGCCACATTCCCTGAGATATCTTCATACCTCCTATTTCTCCCGCCTTAAAGTCGCCGCTAAATATTCGCAATACGTCCCCCAGCAGGTAGGTCAACATTGTGGCGATCCACAACGCCGAAAGTATGATTTGAATATCTTCCATGTTAAATTCTCCTTTTTGCGAATAAGCGTTATGCACTCACAGTGATAACCACTTTCCCTGTCGTGTGACCCTTCCCAAAATATCGGTATGCCTCAGCGCTTTCACTGAGCGGATACCGTTTGTCGATCACGGGCACAACCTTGCCCGTCTCAAGAAGTTCCTTCATAAAGAGCAAGTCGCTTTTACTGGGCATCGCCGCCAGGTTTTTGATCTTCTTCTTACTGCCCAATGTCGCCACCGATCCCAAAAGCATCGAACCGAAGATCTGACTCAGCGAACCACCTGTGCAAACATACGTGCCGTTCGGCGTCAGCGCACGCTTATATTCCGAGAGTGAGTAATTGCCGTTCGCACCGATGATGAGGTCGTAAAGCTGTCCGCTTGAAAAAAAGTTCCCTTTGGTGTAATCAACCACATGGTCAGCTCCGACCGAGCGCACTACATCCAACTTCTTCGCACTGCATACCGCCGTCACTTCCGCACCGAGCGCTTTGGCGATCTGCACCGCAAACATCCCCACGCCGCCCGAAGCGCCCACGATCAGGACTTTCTGCCCAGGCTTGATTTGTCCCTTCGTGCGAACTCCCTGCAACGCTGTGACTCCTGCCAACGGGACTGCCGCCGCTTCTTCATACGGGACGTTTGCCGGCTTCACAACAAGCTTATCCTCAGGGACAGGGACATACTCCGCCAAACCGCCTCCGCCTTGTGCGGATATATCCCCGAAGACGTCATCGCCAGGTTGAAACTGTCTTACATCTTTGCCTATTGCTTCGACCTTCCCTGCAACGTCATATCCAAGGATCATGTGCTTCGGCTTTTGAATCCCTCCAATCATCATGCGTCCAATGAGCGGTTTACCTGTCAGAGCTACCCAGTCGGCATAATTGATGGATGCGGCATGAACCTTGACCAGAACTTCGTTATCCTTCGGCGTGGGCTTTTCAACCTCTTCAAGTTTAAGGACATCGGGCGAACCATATTCACGATAAACGATTGCTTTCATGAGCCTTCTCCAAATTTACTTTGATCGAGCCTATATTATTAGAGCTAACTTTCCTGTTTAGTCCACTTCCATGCGTGCCAGATGATCATCCCAGTACATATAATTTCCACAACCCCGAACAATAGATAGTAGATCCAGGTCTCGCCGATCAAATTGCTGATATTGACAAGTGTATACAGCACACCAAAGAGAATATTTACCCGGCGATTTGCCTTCGCGTTCAACATCAAAGAGAGAAAAACCATCAGGGCGGGGATGATCATCAAAATCGAGGCGGTCAACAACGAGCCCTGGCTCGCCGGAAACGGACCCATCATTCCTTCGAGTATTTCCTGCACCTGACCCGGCCTGAATAGTGAAAGTATGTCAGCGTATATGTACAAGAACATCATAGCTATCCATAATGCTGACAGCTTTATTTTTACATTTACCTTCACATCTTCCATTTCAGCGGTTTTTGTGTTTGTGTTCATTTTTTATTATTCCTTTTGAAGGATATTGATGAGCTTCGAATTTGCAACTCTGTCGATGGCTTGGCCATCGACAGAGTTATTTGATTCTATTTTTTTGTCGAATTATTCACTTGTTGATTCAGGCAATTCATCATTCACCTTTATCTGTTCCAATGCCAATGCTTCGCGATAGGTCAACGTCCAGGTGCTGGAAGAGAAGACTTGCTGCCAGCCGCCAATTAACGTAGCGGGAATAATGACGAGGATTAAAAAGATGGGCACGCCAACGACAGCAGCCACGATCCACGGTGTAGTTCCCTGCGTGAAGAAACCAACGATGGAACCTACCAATAGAGCAGGGATGCCCCCCACTAGGGCGGCCACTACAACGACAGCCAGAATAATTGGAATAGTAACCATAACCCACAGCAGGGAGATGCCAAACATCATGGCACCCATTAGCACAGAATCACCCAAACGTTGTTTGACCATTTCATAGCCGCGGCGGAGTGAGGCACGCACGCCCAGATCTTCCAATGCACAGATACGGCGGGCGAAGAGCATGATCAATGTGACAGCCAGCGCTGTGACAATGGAAACAAAGATCAGCAGCAGAATTAATCCGGCTGAGACGATGGTACCCATGACCTGCAGAGGTGTATTTTCGGTAAGCCAGACTAACAAGGGTATTGATGCAAGAGCTAGCAGGATTAGAAATACAGTTATAAAAGCTAAACAAACCAACAAATCCATCAGGAACATTTTCCAAGCCGCACGTGACCAGCCCATACGAAATCCCTGACGAATGCTTAATTGTTCGCCGCTATCCTCATGCTCATCGACCATGCGGATCAACGCGGTTTCTGACACATAGCGAGCAATCGTCCCAATCACGATCAAAATCAGAGTCAGACACGCCAAAGCGATGGCGATCCCAATCCACATATTTGTTACTTCTGGTGAGGGTTGTGGAAATTCTCCAAAAGGATTTTGCCAGTTAAACTCGGGGTTGCTATTGGTGGATGAACTACTGCTACTGCCATCGCCGCTTCCACTGCCACTAGTAAGAGCAAGCAGCATACCGAAGATCCACAGGGCGCGATAGTTGATGGTAATGTTAAGAGCACGTTTTAAGATATTGATGTGATTCATGTCACACCTCCTTTTATAGATAATACATTTTGATTTTTTTGCCAGGCCAGCCACAAAGCCATCCAGGCTGACCAGAAAATAGTTGTGCCTACGAGTACAAGAGTATTGAATAGAAACAAGTTGGCACTGGTCTCGAGAAATCCTTCAGTTGATATCCAACTGTTAAAAATTGCTACACCGAAAAACTGGTCGGCCGTTAAGATCAAGGATGTGACCTTTATAGCGGCTTGTAAAAAAGCCCAGACGAGGATCAGCACAAGTGGAATACCCAGTGCCCAACGTGGAGGCTTCCCTTCTTTTTGCGAGATGCGTGAGGGCAATGTGCGAGGTAAACGTAACTGCACCTGCGCGGCAAAACGCTGCGGCGGAGTTTGATACGGCACTACATCCGCTTTTAAGAGAGACGAAAGTTCTACATACAATTCCAGTTCGGCGCGACAGGTTGAACAATCCTGTAAATGTCCTTCAACCTGGTGTTGACGATTTGATGGTAATTCGCCATCGTGATAGGCGGCGAGCAATTCACTGACATGTATATTCATGCTTCCTCCAATAAAACGAGCAATTCCTGACGTAGCAGAGTGCGGGCAGAGTTCAGGCGCGACATAACCGTACCCACGGGGATATACAACACATCGGCAATTTCCTGATAGCTAAGTTCCTGATATTCCCGTAGGATGAGAACCATTCGCAGCGGCTCTGACAATTGAGCGATGGCCCGACGGACATGACCTATCCGCAGGTTTTCTTCAGCCACTTGTTCCGGAGTTTTGCCGGGATCGGCCAGAGATAAAGAATCGAGGTCTGTTGTTGGGCGGTCGCGGCGCAGAGAGTCAAGCGCGGCATTCGTAGCAATCCGATAAAGCCAACTACGAAAGGCATACTGCGGTTTATAACTGTGAAGGTTCTGCCAGACGCGTACAAAAGCTTCCTGGGCCGCATCTTCTGCCAGTCGGAAATCGCCACACATGCGGTAGGTGAGACTGACAATGCTATCCTGATGGCGGGTGACCAGTTCAGTGAATGCTTGACGGTCACCTTGCTGTGCGCAGGCGATCAGTGCGTGGTCATCCATTTCAACGGTCCCGGGCGGACTGGTCAGGTTCATCATGTCTTTCTATAATAACTACGAGGTTCGATCTGATTTTATTCGGTAAACAAGAAAAGAGCCGGGACTAATATTCCGGCTCTTTTCTTGTCGCTGAATCATTTATATGTAAATTTCATTGAGTTGAACTTGAGCTATTACGCAACATAGTAATCCCCGCCCACACGAACCAGACGATGAAACCCAGCCCAAAAATGCTTCCGCCTTCACCGAGAGCGGGAACAATCGTAACAATCCCTGCCAGACCGATCGCCAAGCCAAGATAGTTCAGTGCCTTGGGAAGCCCGCCCGTCCGCAAGGCAGCCCAACTTACCAGCAGAACCCATATACCACCGGGAAGTTCAATCGCACCGCCTATGCCTCTCTCTACAGCTCCAAGCGCCAACATGACGGTTGCAGCTTGTGCCGGGTCTTTGCCATAAAGATCGCTAACTACGCCTACATCGTGTACCTGGATCATTCCGCTAATAATGATCGTGACTGCCCAAATAAGCCCAAAGGCGGTTGCATTCTGCATTAGTGCAGGTGCGTTATTCTTCAATCGTTCGTGGAGCGCCAGGGCCAGAGGAACCATAAAGACACCAGCTATCAGATAGATGATTATGTACCATGCGACCATCAGCGTCTGATTATCCGCGAGAAAGGCCAAATACTGCTCAGGAGCTGAATCCATTACTGGAGCCAGTATAGTCAAAGCCATGCCAAACCCTATTATGTACGCGGTCGCGTTGATCAGTGCTGCAATGCCACCTGCCTTCTGTAAATCTTTCATCTTTTATTTTCCTCATTGTTAAAAAATTGATAAGTTATTTACTTACCTTAAGATGCTACGAAATTCGATATGATTTTATTCGGTACATAAGAAAAGAGCCGAAATGTTATTTCGGCTCTTTTCTTATTTGATTGCAGATTAATGTGCAACCGTGATGACTACTTTTCCTCGGGCATGTCCTTCTTCAAGATAGCGGATCGCTTCGGCAGTCTCGCTTAACGGATAAGTTCTATCGATCACAGGGACTATTTTGCCAATTTCAAGAAGCTCTTTCATCACAACCAAATCTTTTTGGTTAGGTTGTGCCGATCCCATATTCCTTATTTTTTTATTTCCGCCCATTGACATGAGTGGCCCCAAGAGCATGGATTCGAAGATTTGAGCCATTGTGCCTCCAGTACAAACATACATCCCCTCAGGACTTAATGCACGTTTGTAATCTGAAAGCGACTGGTGTCCGTTAGCGCCAATAATCAAGTCATAACGTTTCCCGTTTTGGGTGAAATCTTCTTTACTGTAATCAATAATATGGTCTGCACCTATGGCACGCACCATATCCATCTTGCTCGTACTGCACACGGCGGTAACTTCGGTCTCGAAAGATTTGGCAATTTGAACGGCAAATGTACCCACACCACCAGATGCGCCATTGATCAAAACCTTTTGCCCAGGCTTGATTTGTCCAGTATTACGAATTCCCTGCAAGGCGGTGACTGCCGCCATCGGTACAGCCGCTGCTTCCTCAAAAGATATATTTGCCGGTTTCAACACCAATATATTCTCAGGGACAGATACATACTTACCAAAACCACCCCAACCGCACGCGGATATGTCCCCGAATACTTCATCTCCTGGCTTAAACTGCTTTACGTTTCTACCAACCGTTTCAACTCGTCCTGCTATGTCGGCTCCGAGAATCTGGTTTTTTGGTTTTAGAAGCCCAGAGTCCAGGCGGACCAAGAAGGGGTCAGCTCTCAAGAGATGGAGATCAGCCGCATTTGCTGCTGTTGCATGAACTTTTACTAGTACTTCATTGTCCTTGGGCTTTGAGTTGAAGAACATCTGGTGATCCGTATTGTGTGTATACAATCGCTTTCATTAGTATCCTCGATGATTACTTTAATTTGTTCGTTGTTAGGATAGTTTACGAGAGTATATGCTGAAAGTTGCAAAAAGTGACAGTCAGCTCGCAGCTGACTGTCACTTTTTTGTAAAGCATGTGTTTTATTTGATATCGTATAAGTCATTTTATCCAAGTCTGCAAGCCTTATTAAGGAGATAGAAAATGAGCACCGATCAATTGAAAGTCATTGGAGCAGGCTTCGGAAGAACAGGCACTGAATCCTTGAAAATGGCTCTTGAACAACTTGGTTTTGGCAAATGCTATCATGCCTTTGAAATCCTCCCCGAACACCTGCCTGAATGGAAAAAACTCCAGCGGGGGGAAGTGCCTGATTACGAACTCCTTTTCAAGGGTTTTCAATCTTGCACAGATTTTCCCGCCGCGCTCTATTACAAAGAATTCATGAAGCAATACCCCAATGCCAAAGTTGTTCTGACCGTCCGCGACCCAGAGAAATGGTATGACAGCGCCTCCAAAACCATTTTCAGGCGGTTGCCAAATTTTATGCTTGTCTTGATTCGTCTTTTCGGATTGTTCTCAATGACAGCACGGGTGTTCCCCGATATTCACATCCAAATTGGTGATTTGATTCGGGAAGATGTTTTCAAAGGGCGTACCAACGACCGCGAACACACGATAGCAATCTTCAACGCCTGGACGGAGGAAGTGAAGAAAACCGTTCCAGCTGACCGCCTGCTTGTATTTGAAGTGAAAGACGGCTGGGAGCCACTTTGTAGTTTTCTGGGCGTGCCCGTCCCATCAACGTCGTTTCCCCATTCGAATGAGGGCGCTTCCTTTGAAAAGAAAATAGCAAAAAAAATCCTCACCGACTCAGATAGCAAAAAGTAGTGTTGACAGAAAAATTTGGCAAAACTTCCCAACCCCTCCAGGGGCATTTCACCAAATACATCATCCCCTACTTGTAACTGCTTTACGTTTTTGCCAACGGCTTCAACCCGCCCTGCCAGATCCGCGGCAAGCCTGGGATTTCTAGGTTTGAGAAGTCCGTTTGCAGTGCGAGCCAGGAACCGTTCGGCTCGCATGGTGTGCCAGTCAGCGGGGTTTGAAGATGCGGCATGTACTTTGACCAATATTTCATTGAAGATAGCAACGGAATACTATTACACTCACTTGCTCATAATTATCCAGCGTGTTGCACTACCGCTAAACTCTGTTTCCGCCTCAATAAAGCCAAAGACTACTTTTGGATGAACGATGTATATATTTGACTCACTCGGATAATCTGAGTCATATTTTGCTCGATACACCTGCCCCAGCATCCCAAGAGTTTCACCATTGCCAACCAGTTGAGCAACGCCTTCTACAATCACAGCTTGCGCAGCACTTTCAGTACATATTACACAATTTGCGTTCTGAGCAAGATTGCGCGCTTTACGTGTGAGGCGACCCGAACTGAAATAAAAAGCGTTGTCCCACCAGACACCCCAAACAGCGGTAGCATGAGGTCGTCCATCGGGGCGCGTTGTGGATACCCAATAATTATGAGATCGTTCCAGCCGTTCTTCTGCCCAACTCCACGGCAGCAAGCCCTGACCTTGATCAGCATTGAGCAGCCCATATTCCGGCATATCAGGCCGACTCGCTTGAGGGTTAAACGGGTTCTGATCTTTTGCTTGCATAATGACCCTTAGGAGATAATTACCAAAGTTCTCCTGCTCTCCATTCTGCTGAAAGTGGAGCGTTCAAATCTAGAGCAGGTGTTTTTGGAAGCCGAAAAATCATAACCTCTTCATTATTTGGAGAAGTTAACAATTCATCGTGTGTTCTAATAAATAGTGGGCCATGCCAAATTTCCCAACCAAGCCGACCATAATACTCAACACTAAAAGGCGATAACGCAGCCAATTCATAATCTTGAATCTCACCGATTAGATGCTTCATGAGGGATGCAGCAAAGCCGCGATTACGGTAATTTGAGTCCGTTGCCACTGCTTCTATATATGCAGTATGCATGATGGGATCTGTTCCCGCTTGCAGATAGCGAGTGACCCATAAAGCGTGGCTGACTAATACACCATCAGAATAGCCAAGAAGATGAGTTGCATCAATAAATGTTTCAAACAGAGGTTCCATATCTTCTTCGTAGGCACGGTTGCAAAGTGAAATAATTTCCTTTTTCAATGTTTCGGAAATTAATTTGCTGTGTATAACCCGAATATTAATTTGATGCATTTGATTAGACGACATTTATAATGCTCCGATCTGCCAAACGGTTCGCGTGGACTATGCTTGTGAGCAGAAAAACTTTTATTCCGAATAAAGCCGCCCTGCGAGAATTACTTTGCCATCGTACATCACTTGAAGGATCTGATTGACTCCAACTACCGGCACGATCTGACCTAACTCTGATTCTTGCTTATATCTCGCGATGCTGTTTTGAACAGTGAGTTTAGCGATTCGACGGTCCTCAAGGATGAGTTCCAGTATTGTGCCATCTGGTAAATCTAATTTGGACACTGAAACCTTGCATTGACGTGTGCCATTTTCATATACTTTCCATTCTGCTTTGGCACGTGATGACGGAAAGGGACTCTCAGGTGGAGGTTCCAGTTTTGCTTCGTATTCCTGAAGGACATTTCTTATTCTCATGGGATTTGGCTTAATGCCCTTTTCTGGGCGATATCTCCCCCGAAAACATTAAATCCTAGTTTCTGATAAAAGCACTTTGAAGCATCGATATTCTTTACTGCCAAACTTATTGAGAAATTGCCGAGTTCCATAGCTTACTCCTTTTGGTACAAAACCATAAAGTTGTATTTCGCTACAAATCTAATACAAACACAATGTTAGTCCGCTTTTCGCACACCAGCTTCTCGGAACAGTACAACTCGCTTCTTTGATCCCTTGGCTTTATACATTGCTGTATCGGCATTTTTGAAAAGAATGTCAGCCGTTTCTCCATCGGTGGGATATATGGCAATACCGATACTGGCTTTAATGGAAAGAATAGTCCCATTAAACTCGCAGTCTTCGGCAATCTGATTTATCATCTTCTCTGCAAGGCGAGTCACGTCGGCTTCCTGCTTGACTTCGAACAACAGGCATACAAATTCGTCGCCTCCCCAGCGACTGACCATATCTTCATCGCGTACAAAAGACTTTAAACGATTTGCCACCATTAGTAGCACCTGGTCTCCAACATCATGACCATAAGAGTCGTTAATACGCTTGAATTTGTCGATGTCAATAAATAGGACTGCGAGTCCCCAACCGTGCCGTTTTGCCTGGCTTAACCCATGTTCGAGACCCTGTTCAAATGACACACGGTTCGGAAGACCCGTGTGCGCATCCTGAAGCGCAATTTGTTGTGCGTCTTCCTTTTCTACTTGGGCTTTTGATAAATCGTCGCGTACTTCGGCCAGGTCAGTCTTCGTATCGGCGAGTTCTGATTCGATGACTATTCGATCAGCCAATTCTTTGGCGAGCTTGGCGTTAACCAGCTTCAAATCGTCTGCGGCTTTCGCAACCTTTTGTTCAACATCTTCATTCTTAGTAAGAGCCTGTTTAATAACCTGAACAGGGATTTTTTCTTGCTTTAGAACTTCATTTACCGATGTGAGTTCACTGGCAGCCTCCTTGACAGTCTCTTTGATTTTCTCATTTTTCTTAAGCACGCGTCCAAGCGAAGCTTTCTTGGCGGATGCGTTTTTTTTCAAATCCTTTGATTTTGATTTCATAAGTACCTCTCTTTATATAGAGCGGGCTAGGCGGTTCGCGTTATACCCCTTCGGGGCACGCTTTGTTGGCTGCTATTCCAATCCATTGGACTCAGTTTGTTGAAGCAAAGTATATAACAAATCCTGTGAACACGAGAACAATGAATATAAGATAAATAACACCTTTCCAAACTGCTTTTTACCTTTGACAGGAAATGATTCGTGCCTGCCGAAGATCGAGATGCTCTTGATGATGCTCATGCGAAGCGATCAGAATGAATACAAGTGAAATCTAAATCTATTGCCATCCCCACAAATGATTGACTATATCTTTGATAGACAGTTGGTGTCAAGATTGTACATCCCGTCAATGGTAATAATCGGGATTGGGTCACAAAACCTATTCTTGTGATTGCCAGCGTTGAGTATTGGATTTGCCATCCACATAGATGTTCATAAAGGCAAACTCGATCGTGAACATGTAAAGGATGTATCGATCTGCTGGAGCATAGGAAGAGACACGTACTGCCTGTTCGCGAAGGATTGGATCGCTGGTTAATTTTCCATGCCCACGCACGTAGAATTCGCCATTGCCGCCGCTTGAATCTTCCACGGAGCAATGCAATGTATAGCGTGGGTCTCGCAGCAAGTCCTTGCCTTTGGGCGAAGTAGGTTCCATGAACAAAAACAATTGTTCACCGATAATGGGAGTGCAAGGATGTACGCGCGGGCTTCCATCCGCGCGTAATGTTCCAATATAAGCGACGCCGCTTTGCAGGCGCGCTTTTCCAAATTCTGCAAATTGCGGGGCTTGATTTGTGAATTTCTTCCAACTTGTCATGATAGCTCCTTGCCCATCTTCTTAAGTGGCTTGTATGGAAAATCCTGTAAAAGGAATGAAAGATCAACAAAGACAAAGAAGGCCTTTGTTGATCTTCTCGAAGGTAAGTAATTGAAAAAAAATCAGCTTTCTATTTTTAAAATAGAGGCTGATTTTTTTGAACCGACTGTACCAGGAAATGATGTTATGTCTGTGTCTATAACAGATGCATCAGTTTCAGCGGATCGCTTTCTTCACGAGTGCTCCGATCTTTGCCTCTTCGGCAGGGGTCAACTCCTTGAGTGCGAAGGAGGTCGGCCACATGTGGCCTTCGTCGAGGTTCGCCGTGTCATTGAAGCCGAACGTCGCGTACCTCGCTTCGAACTTCTGCGCGCTTTGGAAGAAGCAGACGATCTTGCCGTCAGCGTTTGCATACGCTGGCATCCCGTACCAGGTTTTCGGGGCGAGGGAAGGCGCGTTAGCTGTGACAATGGCGTGCAGCCGTTTGGCCATGCTGCGATCCGGTTCCTTCATCTCGGCGATCTTCGCGAGCAGGGTGCTTTCCCCATCCGCCTTGGCCGCTTCCGCCTTCAGCTCTTTGGCGCGCTCTTTCATCGCGGCTTTTTCCTCGGCTGTGAATCCCTTGGATTTTGTGGTGGTGTTCCTTGCTGCCTTCTTCGTTTCGGTCTTTGTGCTCATGGAAATCTCCTTTTGATTAACTCTTGCATTAAATAGAATTTAGTTATACAATAAAGATACTTCAAAATAAAGATAATGTCAAGGATATTCTATGATGAACTCTACAAAAACAGATCTGAAGAAACGAGCCCTGATCGCGGTAAGGGAATATGGCGTTCACTTAACGCTGTTCCGAAACGCGATGGACGAATCGCAGGGACTCAACGCCACCGATATGGAATGTCTCAGGCTTCTATTCTTCAAAGGTGTTGCCACACCTTCTGAACTTGCCAGGCATACGGGTCTCACTTCGGGTGCGACGACCGCCATGCTTGACCGGCTCGAAAAGCCAGGCTTGATCGAGCGGCGACCTAATCCCGATGATCGCCGTGGGACTCTAATCGCTCCCACGAAATCGGGTGCCGAAAAAATCGCCTCATGGTTTAAATCAGCAAGAAAGGCACAAGATGAATTGATCTCAAGTTACTCGGAAAAAGAACTGGAAATCATTTCTGATGTCTTTGAACGATTTGTAAAATTATGGGATCAGGAACGCGAGAAGATACGAAGAGATCCGTAGATGCAGAGAATGGTTTGCACTTCAGCGACTGTCGCTTCTTAAGTCGAGCCAGTCTATTTCCTGCGGCGTCAAGCGGACATCGCTTGCTTCAACATTCGCCCTAAACTTCTCCCCACTACTAGGACCTACCGCTGCAAATATGTTCATAGGCTGATTTAATACATAGGCCAGAGCGACCTGAGAAGCAGTCAATCCTTTTTCGGCGGCCAAAATGTCCACCCGATCTAGGCGCTGGAAGTTTTCCTCGCTTGCGTAGGTTTGTATGCACACGCGATCCCATTCCCGCTCGCCAAATGTATGCAGGTTATCGCGGCGGAAACGACCGGAGAAGAAACCACTTGCAAGTGGTGACCAGGCTAACAATGGCATTTGCGTTTGCTCGTACCATGCCCGTGCAGCAATTCCGGTAGAGCCGCTGATGGATAGGCAGAGAGGCCATGGTTCGCCAAGTGACTCAACGAGGCTGAATTGCGGACTGCTTACTACAAACGGCTCCAACCCATTCGCCTGAGCATAGGTATTAGCGGCCTCAATGCGCTGGTGTGACCAGTTCGAAGCACCAAATATATGGAATCGTCCGGCGCGCTGATGTTCATTCAGTATGTCAATAATGGGCTCAACAGGTAGGTCAGGATCATCGCGGTGTAGCAGGTATAAGTCAATATAGTTAGTTTTGAGGCGGGCCAAAGAATCGTGCAGATCAGACGTAATGTCAAAGGGTGTCATCCGCCGGCGATCTTCAGAATGAGCCCCGCCTTTGGTGATGATGACGATTTTATCGCGCAGACCGCGTGTTTGCATCCAGCGCCCGATGATGCGTTCGCTGTTGCCTCCACTGTACCCATGTGCTGTATCAATCGTATTGCAGCCCAACTCATAAACTTGATCGAGCAGTGCAAAACTTCTCGCTTCATCCAGATCGGAGCCAATCATTGTTGACCCCTGCACAATACGTGCCACAGGTTTATTAAGTCCGGGGATTTCTCCGTAGCGCATACTACCTCCAAACAATGTTAGTCTTTGATGATATTGTACAACTAAAAAATCTTTGTGCGGTTATTCTAGTTATCGGATCGACAACATTCTCTACTTGGAAGTTGAAAAATGACTGCACGTTTTGTAGTCACATATCTTTGCCCTAGGATGTATTGCATATTTCCGCATGATTCTTTTATTGCTTTCAATAATGTAGCAAGCTACACATCTTTACAAGTTACGAAATACCCAAAATCGTCCAATGAGATAATCTCCCCGCTTAATCGTCAGTCCAGTATAAGGTAAATCCTTTTCCTTAAAACGACAAACAACATCTGTTTCTCGTTTTTGGGCAATAAATTCTCTCCATTGGATTAAAAGTCTCGGATATTTAATTAGCATCTTCTCAATCTGCACAAGTTCTTCATCTAACAGCTCACCGATTATATTTTTCTTGTCAACTGAACTTGAAAACCAACCCGTATCTTGTTTTCCGAATATGTTTCGTTCTACCATGATCTGGCATGATTCACAGAACGCTTTGTATAGATACCCATGTGCCTGTTCCCCTTTATTGAGATGACCTATTCTTATTTCTTTGGTAATCTGACCAGCACAGATTGGACATGTCATTTTGTCAGACGCCATATTCTCCTCTCAACTTGTGTTTTGCCTTTGTGCGCCAAACGGTTTGCATTAACAGATAAAAACGGAATAATGTCTGAGGCATACGAAAGCACCGAGCTTGACAAATTCGATTGACTAATCTATAATTCGATTATAAGATCTATAGATAGATTGCATAACCGAATAACATATGGAACAGCCGAAACAAACGTTTATTGAAACAGCACGGCGCACACAGATTATCGAGTGTGCTATTGATGCGCTTTCCGAGTTAGGTTATCTAAAGACCTCGCTAGCGCAGATTGCCACGCGGGCCAACATCAGTACCAGTGTTATTTCATACTATTTCGCAGGTAAAGATGATCTGATGCGCGAGGTGATCGGTGAAGTTTACCGCAATGCCGCGCTCTTCATGGAGGCGCATATTGACCTTACTGCCCCAGCGCGTGTGCTGCTGCAAACATATATCGAATCCAATTTGGCATATGGGCGCAACCATTTAAAGCAAGTGAAGGCATTGGCAGAAATTGTCATCCACTGGCGCAGTGAGCCAGGTAAACTACCCGCCGAAGCAACTCCTGACGAGTCGATTCTCAAGCCGCTTGAAGAGCTTCTGCGTTGGGGACAAGAAACTGGTGAATTCCGAACGTTTAATCCCCGCCCCATGGCTGTAACAATACGCAAAGCAATTGATAGCGCGCTCGAGCAATGGATTACCTACCCGGATATGAATATGGACACGTACACGCAAGAACTCATAACGCTTTTTGACCTGGCAACTCGTAAGGGCGTCTGAGTCACTGATTGATTGGCAGAACCAAATTGATAGAGAATTAAGTGAAAGGAACTGTAATGACCAAGACCTTTAATCGCATAGAACCGAAGATGATTGTTCTCACCCTGGCAACACTTTTATTTGCCCGAGGGCTTTTGATCTTATTTGCATTGGACAGCTCCACTGCATGGAGCAACCTGCTTGGCATCGGTGGTTTAGCTACTTCCAATACTCAATTTGGCGCACTCGGTCCAATCATGCGAATTGCTCAACTCATCGAAGGGCGGTTATGGCTTATTGTTGCATTTCCGCTGTTCTTCCGGCTATCGTGGGGTCGTGACGTCACCATTCTGGTCGCGGGACTGGGTATAGCGATTCAAGTGTTTCGCTTGTTTGCTGGTAGCGGCGCGTTTGCCGTCGTCTGGTTAGTCATTTTTGTCGGAATTGCAGTTCTGTTCTATGCTGAACCAGGGATCAAAACGTACTTTACACAAAACATCAGCAGCGCAGAGATGTAAGCGGAGCAGGTATCGCCTTCTGAGTATAGGCATCATTCAAGCGAACGTGGACTCTGCCTAGGAGCAGTATAAACTCGAAGCCACGCTGTGTTAGCCCGTTCTATGTTGTAGCACAACTTTTTCTTTAGGTGCATTTTTATTGCCTTATTTTTAGTTTATCATCTTTCTCTATGCTGAAATATCTAATTCCATAAAAACAGTAGTATCTAAAAAATCTTCAGGAATCTCATAATAAGGTGAACGAGTTTTGAATCCAAAGGATAAGTATAAATTGATCGCTGACTGCATAAAAGTTGTTGTTTCCAATCGGATGATGTCATAACCAGATTCCCGCGCGTTTGTAATTAACATTTGAATTAAATTACGAGCAATTTGTTTTCCTCTAAATTCCGGGCGAACATACACACGAGTCATCTCGCAAATATTTGAAGATAATTGCTTAAACGCGGCCATGCCTGCTGCATTATCTGAATCAATCGCAAGAAGTAAGCAGCCTTTGGGTGGTGCATAAAGGCCTGGTAAAGAATCGTCACGTGTACGGTAATAAAAATTTACAACTTCAACAGGGTCTAGACCCAACTGCTTTGTTTGTTCACTGTCCCATTCCATGAATTCACTCATTAGTTCTCGGACTTGTAGGAAATGAACTTCTGTTTCAGCACGAATTATGTTTAGCATTTAGTTTCCCTTTATAAGCAGCGGGCTAACGGTGTTTTGCCGGAACCAACCCAAGCCACAAAAACTGCTCAAAAAACGCGGCGACTCCCACTTGTCGGCTGCACGCTGTGTTCGGCGACTCACTTACTTGTTGAACAATATCTCAACTATTGTTGATTGAGTGCCTTGCCGCTTATGGGGGTGCCAAAGAAAACAGAAAGATCTTCAATCACTTCTATATAGTTTGGCAATGATGTTCCTGTCCTATAGTACTCCCACATTTCTCCTCTCCAAACGATTAGTCGAAAACCTTCCGAATGTAATATTTCGAGGCGGTTTTCATCTAGAATCCGACTGGAAATGCAAAGATTGCCATCTCGTTGACAATACATATCGTTTTTAATATTTCTAATAACCCAACGGTCATTAGCGGCTGGTATTTCGGGATAACCATACATGAGAATAGTCTTTGTCGATGTAACATATTGGTCAGCTGCTTCCCTTATTGAAAGTTTAAAAATCCTGTCTTGAATATCTTGTACTGTCAACCCGGCCCTAAAGGCCACTTTGATATATCTGTCACCACTCTGCCCTCCAAGTGCATCGACTTGAAAAGTGTGATAAGAAAGAAGCAGTACTGAAATGAAAACAAATACTCTCTTTGAAAGGTATCTATCCAGGATAAAAATAACTGAAGGAATTATTGGCATAAGATATTCAGGTTCTTCTGGCAAAAGTAAAAATAATGATATCCAAACTAGAATATTAGAAAAATGGAAGATGAAAAATGGGGTGACATTCTTCCTGACCAGGACTTGCCTAACTATTATGGAAAAACACACACCTAATGCTAAAGTTTGAACAATACCAAAAAGTCGAAGAGCATTGTAGCCTGTTATCAGAATCGTTATCTGTTGGTCAAGTTGGATGCCTGGATATGGATTAGGCATCCCATACTTTAGCAAAGCAGGAGAATATGAAATAACCCCGGATATGAAAGCAATCAGGAGAATCTGAATTGCCTGAATAGGTTTCCTGGTTTCAAGGTAGGAAAGTATTGCTACAGGAATTACGAAAAGCCCAGAAGTTGGGCGAAAGCCACATGCAATCCCTATAAATAGTCCTGCTAATACCCATTTACGTTCAAGTAACGAAACATATGCCCAAATGAGCAGGGCAAGCGCAGGAATATAATCCATAGTCGACGTAGCATTCTTAACAACCACCGGCAAAAACATAAGAGAAAATACGGTTATCTTGGGATGGTGGATTTCTCCTTTTCTAACCAGACGAATTAGAGCCATGAGAATTATGATGCCAAAAACAAACGGCAACAAATTTGAAAGATACCATTGTCCAAGATTTACCAGGGGTGTGACAGAAAGTTCAAAGAGTGGGAAACCCGTTGTCCGAGATCGCACATATTGTCCCGTTACTGAAATGGCTTTGGCAGTATTTGCAATACGCCATGCATCTCCGTCGCTACCATAACCAAGCCAGGTAAGTGGGATGACGCTAATTACCCAAGCAACCAAAATTGTGTAGGCCGTTTTTGTTTTCATAGATTTTCTTTGATGGGGTTTGCAGTTTAACACAAACCGCGGAACGGTTTGCGTTAGCGGATTTTGGGCCAGCGTGGACTCTGCTTGGGAGCAGAAAAACTCGAACCCACAAAAATGCTCGAAAATGGCGGCGAATCCCACCTATCCAGCATATGCTTTGTTGGGCGTTTTTGGATTGTGCCAAACTCGCCGCCTGAACAAAGACACCTTTGCTAACATGACAATATTTTTCACAACTTTATTTTTCAACAGAAAGCGTATTGTAGTACGCAAACAAAGCACCACTCTTATAAAAGCCAAATTGTAAAAATGGACGATTCATTGAACCAGAAGCCATTTCACCATACCATGTGAAAAAATGATTATCTACCTTTCCGCCTTCTTCGTATTGTAGTGAAGACTGGAGATAGTCGAAATTAGGAATAACGGTTTTGGCAAATGCCATTGCTTTGGCTTTTATCTCATCTTGCGACAAAGAAGGTGTATCGCTGGAAATATTTGACAGAATCGCTCGTGCGTCAATTTCTACAACCTGATTTGTTTTTGGATTGACTGAGTAAATTCTTCCTTCACTATCTCGATAATTTGCAACTTCTAATCCGCCACTTGGCGAATTAATCATTCCTGTATTTTCCACGAATTCCAAAGGCATTTCGGGCAATTCCAGTGATTTACGAATCTCAATTATCGCGTCTGTTGGCTGGCTTGCCGATTCTTTTTTAGGAGAACATCCTGCCAAAACTGAAATGAAAATAACGGCAATCAAGATTTTTATAGACAAACTGCGAAGAACTTTCATTCGGAAAACTCCCTTATTTATGATTTGAGAAGAAAACGCCCAAAGGTTTGCGCTAGCGGACAGTGGAGCAGGCGTGGACTCTGCTTGGGAGCAGAAAAATGCTTGAAAATCGCGCAGACTCCCACCTGTCCAGTGCACCCACAAAGATAAGGCATCATTTTATACGCGAGAAACAAGGGTGCAAGAAAAGTATACTTCAAAAGGCAAGCCAATAAGCCGAACATAGCAATGGAGAACACGCTGAAAGAATGCGCAGTCCCGCAGTGCACCATGGTTATCGGTCAAATTGATTTAAATACTGGTGGCGTAGTGGGCGACCCTGTTGAGAAAGCTAATCCCCTCGAATGACCGAGCTTGCTAAACTCAAAGGAAAAGGAGAAAGAAGAAATGAGCAGGAAAAGCAAGCGCACTTTTGGGGTAGAAGAAGCGCGCCCGTTTGCAGGCATGAGCAAAGTGAATCAAGATGCAGCAGGCGTGGACATCGGGGCAGTTGAAATTGTTGCGTGTGTATCACATGACGAAAACACGCAGATCGTGCGAGCCTTTGGAAATTACACAGTGGACTTGCAAAACATTGGGAAGTGGCTGAAAGAGCACAGGATCAAAAGCGTCGCAATGGAAAGCACAGGCGTGTATTGGATACCGTTGTTTGAAGAATTGGAACGGCAAGGTTTTGAATGTCTGTTAATCAGTTCGCGTTCGTTGCGGCGAGTGCCAGGACGGAAGAGCGACATCATAGATGCGCAGTGGATTCAAACCTTGCACAATTATGGATTGCTGGAAAGTTCGTTTCGGCCGGAAGGGGAGTTGGCGGCATTGCGTACTTTGCTTCGCCATCGTGGGCAATTGTTGGAGCATCGCGCACCGCATGTATTGCATATGCAAAAGGCATTGTTACAAATGAACGTGCAATTATCGCAGGCGTTGAGCGATGTGACAGGCGATACAGGACAAGCAATCATTCGTGCAATCATCAGCGGAGAACGCGACCCGCAAAAACTGGCAGAGTTGCGAAATCGGCAATGCAAGAAAAGCGTGGAAGAAATAGGCAAGGCATTAACAGGGACGTGGCGCGCAGAGCACTTGTTTGTGTTGAAGCAATCTCTGGAATTATATGATTTTTACACAAAGCAGGTCGAGAGTTGCGATATGGAAATTGAGCGAATGTACGCATTGACGCGGCCCGATTGGGAAGCGGGTGAACTGAAACCACTAACGGCAAAGAAGAGGAAATCACATAGCAAGAATGCACCTCAACAGAAGGAAGAAATTCGTAAACACTTGAAACGCATCAGTGGCGTGGATTTGAGCGTGGTAGACGGCTTTGGTGTGTCACTGGCGCAAACAGTCATCATGGAAGTTGGGACGGATATGCAGAAATTTCCGAGTGAAAAGCATTTCTGTTCGTGGTTGGGTTTGGCTCCCAAGCATGAGATATCGGGAGGCAAGGTCTTGAAAAACAAGACCTTGAAAACGAAGAACCGCGCGGGACAAGCCTTCCGCATGGCGGCGCAATCGGTGAAGGGTGCAGACTGTGTATTTGGATCACGTTATCGACGATTGAGAGCGCGGCTGGATAATCGACAGGCGACGGTGGCAACGGCACATGCGATCGCGCGTGTTGTGTATCGCATGTTGAAATATCAAGTGGAGTATGAAGAATTGAGTGTGGAAGAATATGAGCAGGAATACAAAAGTCAGCAGGTGAAATACCTGAAAAAGAAAGCCGAGAAATTCGGCTTCCAACTCGTTTCTGTTTGACTTCGAACAGGCTAAGATGAGAAAAGGCGGTGTCCTGAGCCGGTCGAAGGGCGTCCTCATTTTGAAGACGCCCTGTTTTGATTTAATCAAGTGTGAGATTTTTATTCGATTTTAGTGTTGCAGTTTGCAATTTAGTCTGAATTTGCATGGATTATGTCATCTCATAGCAATCTCAGGGAGGTTCTTAAACATGTTGTTTCTGAGAACGC
>JACMLM010000001.1 GCA_014379595.1 Anaerolineales bacterium | reverse complement strand
CCAGATGCCACAAAGCGATATGCGCCTTCGACCACGTCAAACAAGACCGCGCGTGTATTGGCAGCGCCGACATCTATTGCAAGAAGAGAATTACCATCAACCAGTGAGGTAGGCATGTTTAAAGAAAATTCCCAATGAAGTTAATAAGCGAAGCAATGCGTTCGATCAAAGCGGTTAATGCAGCAGCGTAAACGCCTGCAAATATCGCGCCCAATGTGATGCCAATGAAAATGTGCCCTCCCCATGAAAGTATTTCGATCAACCTGAAACGCTTCATGGAACCATCTGCTTGAGGACGTGCACCAAAATGAAAGTAGATAAGTGTGAAGACCGTGCCAGCCAGAATAAGAGCACCATTGAATACAACTTCAACAGCTTCTATATTGCGTCCAGCGGCAGCAACCAAATCAAATGCATTGATCGTTCCCATGACCTGTGGCATGAGAGTGCCACTTAATGCCCCGGCGATGGTTACAGCTGCTCCCACACCCACTATATACGCCATTGCAATACGTCCCATCCCTGCAAGGCGGGGCGATACTTTCATAAAGATCAATATTGAACCGATCAATGGGATAAGTAGTAATCCCTTCTCAAGCATCGAGCCAAACATTAACGGAGAAACGAGTCTCGGCCAAATGACCTGCCACCAGGCCACTGATGCAATATAACCGGAAGAAGCTCCTACAAAAATATAAATTGCAATGCGGAAAAGCGGATTATCTCCGATCAAATAGCTGAGAATGAGCAGCGTGAATAAAAAGCTAAGAATACCTGTGATCAGATCAGCAGAGATGACCATGTTAATTTGATTCCCTCATTGCAGCACGGTCACGCAACCCTAGAGCTAGATTTAATAATCCGCCACCGACGATCAATGCCATGGCAAGCAGCATTCCAATGCTGTAAGCATCCCAATAGGTTCGTGTAATTCCAGGAACGCCGCCATTATTTTGTTCGAACACTGCGCCGCCATATAAACCGCTGACCAATCCACCTACTTGCTGTGATTCATAATACGGCTGGATCATAGGAGCAGCTTGTGCACTGGAAATAATTAAAATTGGAATTGCATTCCCGATGGATGAAGTTTGTTCGATCCATGCGCGTGCAGAATCTGCATTGTCTGTGATGATGATCAATGCCATAAATTGCGAAAGTGAAGTGATATCCACTAATTGAGGCGTTGTTCGTGTTGGGTTTTGTGCAAATGCGCGAATGCCCATTTGTCCGCCGGGCAGGTAGCCCAAATTCAGATACTGAAATCCACTTTGATCAGGATCAGCTAAAGGTCCAGAAATGAAACGCTCAGCTAAAATCGAACCCATCTCGTTGGTGGAAATAAAAGTCAGGTTTGGCTGGCGCAATACGTTAAATATCGGTGCAGCTGTAGCTTCCATTTCTCCAGCGCGTGCAGGTTCATAATCAAAAGCCACAAGCACGGGTGCGCCTTCAGGAATAGATTGCGATACTTGCAATGCGCCATTGATCTCACGCGGCACACCAACAGGCATCGGGAAGCTCTGACCCCGCATGAATAACACGGTTGTTATAACAGCCAATAAAGCAAAAGAGAGGAACCAGCGTAAATTTCTTGAAGTAGTAAGAGCAGAGAAGGAAGCAATCGGAACGGGTGCAGTCTCAGCGGCAAGAATCTGTTCCAACAATCCCGCATGTGCTTGTTGTTCTTCACTCGCTTGTAACTTAATGGAATAAGCTTTTGGTTTGCTGGTGGGTGTAAAACCTGGTACTGATGGAAGCACACCTTGTAAACCGGCCAGTGCGCCGCGCGACTCCAATGTGCGATCACCGGAAGCAGATGGTGAAGAAGAAGACCGCGCTGAACCTGTATCCACTGGGCGCATAGCTTGTACCCATGATGGCAATTCACCGGGTGCGATGTTTTCATCTGTATTTGCAGCAGGAATAGGACTCGTGGAAGTAGAAGGTGAAGGGTCTGTTGCGTTTGTTAGCCAATCTGGCATCTCTGCAAAAAGTGCATCAATGTTTTCATTTGACTGAGAGTCTGGTGTAAAAGCAGGCGGTGGACCTTCAAAAGAAATCTCTGTCGATTTGAATGTATTCAACCAATCAGGTGAATCAGGAGAGGAATCAGAAGCAGGAAGAGGTAGATCTTCTGCAGCAGATTCTTCATAAAGAGATGATTGGGGTGCAGCGGCCTTCAACCAACTTGGAATATCACCAAACGCAGCATCATCCTGTGCAGGAGCTTGCTCCGGTTCTGATTCTGTAGCCGGCATACTCGATAACCAAGCAGGGGCTTCTGTCTCTGCGGAAGGAGCAGGTTCGTCTTCTTTCTTCAACCATGCCGGTGTTTCACTTTGAACGAGTTCTTCGCTTTCAGTAGATTGAAACCCTTTCATCCAATCCGGCACATTATCATTTGTTGCACTTTTAACCGCTTCAGATGCAATCCCCGTAGGGGGCTCATCGAAAGTTAATTCTGAAAAACTGGCAGAGTCAGCGCTTTGAGTTGGCAGAGCATCCTGTGGGCGATCTTGTGAGTCAGCCATCGCACGCAGCCAATCTGGTTGTGCATCTCCTGAGGATGACGGCGTTGAAGTAGGAGCATCAAATGTGCCTGCTGAAAGAATCGGCGCGTTATCATCCTCTGCCGCCATTTGACGTAACCAGTCAGGCGTATCAGAAGATGGAGTTTCGAAAACTTTACTTGCATCGCTAAATAATGCATCATCATTTTGTGGGTTATCTGCGGCCATTTTCTTCAGCCAGTCTGGTGTATCGCTGCTTTCGGATGCTGAGAATGAAGTATCAAATGGAGCAGGCTGCGACTCAGAAGATTGTTGCGATTTCTGAGAATCATTTTCCTGTCGAAACCAATCTGTCAATTCATCTTTTACGTCAGACGATGACTCGGTAGGTGTTAAGCCAGTCAACCATGATGGGGTAAAAGGTTCTTCTTCTGGTTCTTCTTTAGCTGATTCTTCCTGAGGAAAATCTTTTGCTCCGCCTAATTCCACCCAGCGCACTTCGGGGGATTCAGCTTGAGGTTTTTTTGCTTTTGGTGCGGCACCGGTGATGTTGGCCAGCCAATCGGGTGTTTCCTCTTCGTCGCTGCCTGATTGGGATTGCAGACCAGCTAACAGGTCAGGTGGGGAAGTGTTAAATGATTCCTGTGGCTGACTCCCGGCTTGTGCAGCGTTATCTTCTGCAGATTTACGCGCAGAGTCACGAGCATCTCTCAACCATTGTGGCAGGATAGGTTCAAGCTCAGCAGTATTTTTCTTCGTTGGAGCTTGACCGGGTTTGATCGGGTCGTTTGCTCCTTTGAGGGAACCAGTGAGAGGCTGTAAACGTGACTGGCAATACTGACAGAATTCCTGATCTGGCAGGTTGCTTTCTCCGCAAACAGGACATTTAATAACGTCCGCCATTAATTGCCACCGTAAGGACGGTCAGCGCCAAATAATACGCGCAAGCCGGTAGTAAGTGTTCCTAATGCAACACCAATTAAAATTCCGCGTGCGCCGCCTAATGCCAATACTTGAGTCACCCAGCGTCCAACAGTGCCAAGTGCGGGAATATTTGCAAAAGGCAGGGTCGCAAAGCTAAAAATGAGGAATGCAGCTGTGATCAAAAAGATAATGCTCATCAGGTCTGTACGGCGGCGTAAAAGACGGATCGCTGCATAAAGCAGTGAAATAGTCAGTAATCCCATCAATGCGGCTTCAGATGGAAGAATAATTCCGTTCATTACTATTTCCATGGCACTATGATCAGGGCGCAGGATCATGCCTAATAAGAGTGTGACCACTAAACAGATAACGAGGATAGCACTATATGTGCTCCCTTTTTCGCGGCGGCGGACCTTGTCAGTATGTACAGAAATTAAATTAAAGATTCCCACCAGCGTAGCAGCACCAACGAGGATGATCGCCCAGTTCAATAAAAGCGTTTGTACATCTGCAAGCGCTGGGAACAAACCCTGTAAGAAGTATCCACCCAATATCAAAATACCTGCAGCGATGGCAATGACAGCAGTAAAGACTCGCATTAGATCATCCCAAGAAACTTGGCAGCTGCGCCGCCGAGCAAAGTGATGATGACCAGCCATCGTAATATATCCTGCACTGTCAGGCTGGCTACATGTGAAGCACCCGCGCTCAAATAAGCACCGGCAGCAAATAACTCTTCACCGATCAGTGCATCTTGTGTATTTGCAAAAAGAACGGCCTGGCCGGTAATATCGTCACTCGCGCCGATCATGACAACACTCTCACGGTCTGATGCTTCTGCGAGCAATGCGGCTTCTGACCCGAAATGACCGACCATAATATTGGCAGAAACATTTTCATTTTGTGAAATGTTCATTGCGCCAGCGGCAAAACTAAACGGGGTTAAACCTGTCACACGGCCTGTGGTGGGGACATATAACTCTTCTGCCCCTGCGGCTTGATAGCCAGCTTGTAATGTATCCTGCGCGAGCAAGCCAAGCGCCGGGTCGCCGGAAGATGTAACAGATGGCATGTCACTCACGGATGTTCGTTCTGCAATATGACGTAACATTGCCAGACCCGCTAATGCAGATCCACCACGTGCATCTAATAAACTTCCACGTCCAAGTGAAATGTGCAGGCGTGTGCCATCTTCCATGCTTAATCCAAGCGTGCGATATAGCCGTGTAAGCGCAGGTATCTCGCGCAAGTTTGCAGGAGATCTGCGTTTCCACACTGTAAATACTAATAATAAAAATGCACTAACAACGAGGATAACTAATTCGATCATGAGGGCATCCTCTCCTGAACGAGAAAAGATGCAAATGCGCGCGCTTCTTGTTCTTCTTCAAGCGTTTCAGCCAAGGCAACTAATTGATCACTCTCTATTAATCCCCGGCCAAAATAAAGCGCCTGCGCTCCAAGCAAAGCAAAAGGGCTTCCTGCTTCAAGGAACGAGGCGGTAAATTCGTGAAGTTGAAAACGGCGCAAGGTCTCTGCCCAGCGCGGCCAATATTCGCGCGATGACTTCATATAATGCGAGTATAGCATAATTTTAATGTTGACCTGCGTAAGGGAAATGATAACAAACAGGTTACAGTTCAGGGAAAATATATTTTTTAGTCCGGCTCAATTTTTGTGCCGGCTAAAATCTCTGTATCTTTTGGAATCACAACAATTCCATCGCGGACATACCATTTTTCGTTATTAAGATCTGTATTGCGTGGGAACGGACGAATGGTCACATTGTCACCGATGCGTGCATTCTTATCTAATATGGCCCCTTCGATATGACAGTTCGCGCCGATGCCAATCGGCAGTGCATCTTCTCCGCGTTCATAATAATCTGAACCCATCATAATGCTGTCTTTTATAACGCAGCCTGTTGAGACCTGACTGCGAATCCCGATGATCGAATGGGTAATATCAGATTTTAAAATACGACACCCTTCTGCGATCAATACATCACGCAATTTGCTGTCTTCGACAATGGAACCGGGTAGAAAACGCGTATCAGTATAAATGGGCAGTTTCGGGTCGTAAAAATTGAACGGGGTTTCCGGAGTGGTCAGTGCAAGATTGGTTTCGTAGAAAGATCTGATGGTTCCAATATCCTGCCAGTAGCCATCAAAATCGAATCCAAATACTTCATGGCTCTGAATGGCCTGGGGAATGATGTCACTGCCGAAATCATGAAAATTTGGAAAGTTTGCAAGCAATTCCATTAATACTTTTGTCTTAAACATATAAATGCCCATGGAACCCAGGAACGGGCGCAACGGATCATCACGGCTGACAAATTTATTTTGGATTTCAGCATCTTTTGGTTTTTCTACAAAGGATGATATGCGGCCATCCTTCTCACGTTTTAAGATTCCAAAACGCGAGGCATCCTCTTTCGGAACAGGTTGGACTGCCACTGTCACATCGGCTTTATTATCCCAGTGAAATTCAGCCATTGCTTTGTAATCCATGCGATACAAATGATCGCCCGCGAGGATCAGTATATTCTTTGCACCACTGGATTGTATTTCGAGTGTTTGTTTGCGAACGGCATCTGCAGTGCCTTGATACCAGTCTGCGCTTTCAAGAGTTTGTTCTGCAGCCCAGATCTGTACCCACCCGGTATGGAATGCATCAAAATCATAAGTGTTAGTAATATGGCGATGCAGAGAGACAGAATTAAATTGAGTAAGCACTGCAATACGATAGATCCCCGAGTTAATACAATTGCTGATAGGAATATCAATGAGGCGATATTTGCCTGCAATGGGAACGGCAGGCTTGGAGCGCATTTGTGTCAGCGGATAGAGGCGCGCGCCTCGTCCTCCACCTAAAATAATAGCCAGGATATCGTTCAATGAGGGCATAGGTGCCTCCTGGATTTATTTTACTGTTTTTTTGTCAACTTGCTAATGTTTTACGTCCCTTATCTTTCGTACATAATTGGATATATAAGCAATCGGATAGAGCAACAGGATCAATAGATCGATCACGGCAAAGAGCAGATAAAGCTTCATTATTTACACCTCCAGAAAAAATATGTGATGTGAATAAAGATGTCTACGTTCTGCAGCGTTACAAGTTGCCTTAACTTATTCTACAATTTCAAAAAATCATTGTCAACAAATTAAACTCAAACGTCCTCTCGTATGGAGAGGACGTTCGGTTAAAGTACCCGACAGGGTATAATACCGCTTCGGGTACTTTGTACCCAGTGCCGAAGGAGGGAATCGAACCCTCATTCCCGAAGGAACACGATTTTGAGTCGTGCGCGTCTGCCTATTCCGCCACTTCGGCTTATTATTCAAGCGAGCGCACGCTAGTATAACAAATCCCCGTCAATAAGGTCAAGCATGAAACTAGGAATCATAGGATTACCCCAATCTGGAAAAACGACAATTTATAACGCACTTACACGCGGCAATACGCCCACCACTGCTTCAGCTGGCCGTATTGAAGTTCACACTGCAGTTGTTGATGTACCCGACCCGCGCGTGACCAAACTCTCAGGCATGTTCAAGCCGAAGAAAACAATTTACACCAAAGTGACATATGCGGATATTGCCGGACTGGAAGCTGGTTCGGCGAAAAGTGGCATTTCCGGGCAGCTGTTGAATCACCTGAACCAAATGGAAGGTTTGATCCTGGTGGTGCGCGGCTTCACGGACGATAATGTAATGCATCCCAATGGAACTGTTAACCCCGTGCGCGATGCTGAAAGTATGTTAACTGAACTGCTGCTTAACGATCTGATTGCTGTGGAAAGAAAAATTGAGAAGTTAGCTGAGGAGCGTAAAAAAGGTGGCACAGATAAAGCTCTTAACGCACGTCAAACAGAGCTGTTTGAGAAATTAAATAAAACCCTTTCAGATAATAAGCCTTTACGCAGCATGGAATTCACGAACGATGAACAAAAAGAATTGGCAAGCTTTGGTTTGCTGACGCGTAAACCTATTCTTACTGTTTTCAATATGGGCGAAGGGCAATCTGCACCGGATGCTGTACTCGACCATCCTTCGGTTGCGTTGATGGGTAAACTTGAAATGGAAATTGCGCAGCTCAGCCCGGAAGATGCTGCAGTCTTCATGGAAGAATACGGTATTAAAGAATTAAGTTTGAGCAGAATGATCAATCTTTCATATGATCTGCTTCAGGTGCAAACATTTTTCACTGTTGGTGAAGATGAAGTGCGTGCATGGACGACCAAGCGCGGAGCCAGTGCAGCCGAGTCTGCAGCAGAGATTCACACGGACTTGCAGCGTGGATTTGTGCGAGCAGAGGTAGTTGCCTACGAAGACCTGATCAGTTTAGGGTCCATGAATGAAGCGAAAGCCAAAGGCAAGCTAAGACTCGAAGGCAAGGAATATCCAGTTAAGGATGGCGACATCATGCACATCCGTTCCAGTCTTTAGTGAAATCGCTAGTAAAACATATTCACGAGAAAATATGATTAATTCCTTTTTACAAAAACTTAAGAGAATCGGTCAGTTTTCCCTTAATACTCTTTTTAAACCTATTGAATCGTTGCATACAAAATGGGTTGTAATTGCTCTGTTTGCAGGTTTGTTTGCAGCAGGCATGTTGCAATGGGGGTTCTTTCTGGATTGGTTCAATAACCGCTTCGATATTCAGGATTGGCATTTGCATGTAGGACCTTACCTTGATTTTGTTAGTAAGGCACTTAAAAGTGGACAATTTCCATTACATGCCGACTCGCCCTACATGATTCCTTCGCGATATCTTGCAAGGCAAAATCGTCCCTTTTCGCCGCAAATCCTTTTGCTTTATTTCCTGAACCCGGCCACCTATGTTCTTGTGAATGTATGGATACTTTACAGCTTGAGTTTTGTGGGCCTTTTGTTGATCCGTGCAAGATATCAACTTTCTTTTGTCTCCTTCCTTTCATTATTTTTGTTATTTAACCTTAATGGTCATATCGTTGCGCATATGGGCGTTGGTCATTTTGAATGGGTGAGATATTTTCTTTTGCCATTTTATGTTCTCTTAATCATGAAAATGGTGGAAGGAGAAAAGACTGGTTGGAAGTGGATGCTTTCCATGTCTCTACTCATGTTGGTGATTACTTTGCAGGGTGCTGCACATTTCTTTATTTACTGTATAACTTTTCTTTTTTTGCTTGCGCTATTTCAACCGCATCTTTTTTCACCGATCATAAAAGCCATTGTTCTATGTATTCTCGTAAGCATGATACGTATTCTTCCGCCTGCTCTTCAATTTGCAGGTGGAACTGGGCTTAAATTTCTCGGAGGATTCGAATCTGTTTATCAATTCCTTCAGGTGTTTACATCACCCAGCAACCAGGGGTATTGGGAAAAAACGTATTATGTGGGAGTCATTGGATTTGCCTTTATTCTCTACTCTGGAATAATCAAAACATGGATGAAAGAAGAGAGATATCGCGCTCTTTTTCTTCCCATAATCGTAATGATCTTTTTCTCGGTGGGATCCATCTATCTGCCTTTGTTTAGTTCCCACATTCCTTTTTTGGACTCGCAACGTGCACCCACCCGTTTTGTGATCATTCCGCTGGTTTTTCTAATTACTCTTGCAAGTATTCAATTCCAGTCTCTTATCAATGAGTGGAAAAATAGTTGGGAAAAGAAGGTAATTGTATTATTTGGAATGGCCTTGATGGCATATGATTTAATATACAATTCCCGAGTTTGGAGTCTTCAAAATTATGGTGTTTCCAAACGAGCGACTGATATTATCAGTGTATCTGTGGCAAGCTATCCTGACCCTGCCTACATAACTACTCTCATTATAGGTTCTGCCTGTACTTTAATTACTCTGATCGGCTTAATATTTTTGGCATACCGTGAACAGAAACAAACAGTTTAATTATCAATACGTTATACTTTAACGGCTTAAGCATAGGTAAAAAATCCTCCTGCAGCATCTACAAAAACCATCCACTTTATGGTAAAAGAATCTTTAAGGAGATAAATTATGGCATATAAAATTTCAAAATGGAGCCTGGCTCCGCTGTATTCTGGTTATGATAGCCCTGAATTGCAAAACGGATTTGATATGATCGAAGAGCAGGTCTCATCGTTTGAAGGCATACGCGGAAAGTTGACTCCTGATATTTCAACTGAACAATTCATGCAAGCCATGCATGCCAGTGAAGACACAGTCCGTATTGCGAACAAACTATATTCATTTGCCGGGCTGTCTTTCACCGCAGATACTCAAGATCAGGCGGCGCATTCCCTGCAATCACGCGCACAACAATTTTTGGCTGAGATCGAAAACCGCACCTTGTTTTTTAATTTATGGTGGAAGGAACTGGACGAGGTCAATGCCAAACGTTTGATGGATGCTTCAGGTGATTATCGTTATTATCTTGAGGCCCTGCGTCTCTTCAAACCGCACACGCTCAGCGAAGCGGAAGAAAAAGTAGTCAACCTGAAAAATGTAACAGGCGTAAATTCGTTGACCACGCTCTACGACTCGATCACAAGCCTGTATGTATTCAAATTGAAAGTAAAAGGTAAAACACAGGAACTTACCCGCGGACAGTTGATGCGCTTTGTGCAAGGTAATGACCCAAAGCTGCGTGCTGCGGCGTATCAGGAACAGTATCGGGTATATGGCGAAGCAGGACCGATCCTTGGGCAAATGTACCAAACGATTACACGCGATTGGCACAATGAGAATATTTCATTGCGTAAATTCAGTGATCCGCTTTCTGTGCGTAATCTTGCAAATGATATTCCCAATGAAGCCGTGAATGCACTGCTCGAAACTGCGCGCAAAAATGCAAAAGTCTTTCAGCGTTACTTTAAACTGAAAGCTAAAACACTTGGTGTAAAGAAACTCCGCCGCTATGACATTTATGCACCCGTGGCTGGCTCAGACAAAAAATATGACTATGGCAAAGCCGCGGAAATGGTGCTTGATTCATTCAGCGCCTTTGATACAAAAGTAGGCGACCTCGCACGCCGTGTATTTGACGAGAGCCGTGTGGATAGCGAAGTACGCAAAGGCAAGCGTGATGGCGCGTTCTGTTGGTCTATTTTGCCTGAGATGACGCCGTATGTTTTATTGAACTATCAAGGCAATGCCCGCGATGTTGCCACCATGGCACATGAATTGGGACATGCGATTCACTCCATGCTGGCCTCACATCACAGTACATTTACATTCCAATCATCCCTGCCGCTGGCTGAGACAGCTTCTACTTTTGGCGAGATCATGTTTACGGATAAATTGCTTGCGGAAGAAAAAGATGACGCAGTACGCCGTGACATTCTCTTCAAACAAGTAGACGATGCGTATGCAACTATTATGCGCCAATCTTATTTCGCGTTGTTCGAAAAGCAGGCACATGAAATGGTACAGAAGAATGCTTCTGTAGATGAATTATGCGCCGCGTATATGGAAAACCTAAAAGAACAGTTTGGCGATTCAGTTGAACTGAGCGATGAATTCAAATGGGAATGGGTAAGCATCCCTCACATTTATCATACGCCGTTCTATGTCTATGCCTACGCCTTTGGACAGTTACTTGTCTTCTCGCTTTATCAGCAATATAAAATTGAAGGTGAATCCTTCAAGCCAAGATATCTCAAGATCCTCTCCGCAGGTGGATCTGAAGCACCCGCCAAGGTTCTCGCGGATGCAGGCATTAACATCCGTGACCCGAAATTCTGGCAAGGCGGATTCGACGTGCTGGAGAAGTTGGTGAGTGAGTTGGAGAAGATGCCGGTGGAGGGGAAGGGAAAAGTAAAAGGTAAAAAGGCTGCTCCGAAGAAAACGGTGCAGGCCAAGTCTGCGAAACGCAAAGCTGGCAAGAAAAAATAGTACAAACTATAAGCCGCTCTGAAAAGAGCGGCTTTTTATTGGGCAAATTTGTAAAACTAAACTAAAAGTGCTTATAATGAGATAGACTTAATATCAGAAAAAGAAATGCTAACTTTTTGATTTTCACAAATGCAATTGTCAAAAATAATGCGCTATTCTATTATTGTACGTAGTGAGGCGTTGCCTTATACAACGCACAGCCATCCATAGGGAGTAACGAAGATTATGCAATACAGAAATACTTTTTTGTTGGTAATAATATTTATTTTAGGTATTTTTACGGGTTATATCTTCAAGACATTTTCTGTTTATATGGAAAATAATAGTAAAGACATAGGAAAGAGTTCTCGGAGATTAATCACTGTAGATATTGATATTGACCAACAGAAAGAATTATTTAATGCAATGCAAAGATTTGCCGATCAAAATGGATTTGCTTTTAGAATAGCTCCTCTTAAACCAGATGGATTAACTTTCGGAATCGATATGTGGCGTAGAGATATACATATCGAAGCCATAAATGGTTTTAGTGTCGATTCGTTTGATGTCGCCTTTTTTGAGACTGACAGTGCGTTTTATCCGCTTCCTGATTGGGTAGTGAATAGTGTAGTTAAGGATTTTAAACTATCTCTTGAGGCCGTGCCAACTATCGTAATTTCCGACAGGTGATTTCGAAAAGTGTTGTAGTTATTTGAATGTATGAAAAATGTATGGCAATGGGAGATAAGCCTAACTCCGTTAGGTTGAAAGTTACAGTCCAGACAGAGTAAAATCATAGCCGTACAGGAATAAAGGCTAAAACCGCTTGGTTGTAAGTTCAAATCCTACCGGGCTCTATATACAAAAAGACCGCGAAGTGTACACTTCGCGGTCTTTTTACTTATTACTTCTTACTACGCCTTTGCTTTTGCTGCCGTCGTTTGCGTCGGCTCGAGCAGTACCCCATTATTCGATACATAGGGTTCGGTACATGTGCTACGGTTGAAACAACACGGTCTTCGATTTCCAGCATTCATTTTGGATAATGCCACTCCGATTCGCTTCTTACGCGTTTCCGAATTTTTGGTCGCGCCAATCCAACGAACCCAATCCCAACGTGCATTCGGCGTGATATCCATCCATGTGGCTTGTGCATGTGTGGCAGCAGTTAGTGCTTTCTTCAAATCTGCTGGCACATTGGGTTCCGACCATTCTTTAACCGGCTCAATCGCCAGTGTTACAGTGTCACCTGCGTTTGCTCCAATGGCTTTGCTCATGGTTTTGTCTACCCTGAACCAGTGGCTTCCCTTACCGTCTGGTTCGAGCGCGGCTTGAAAGCGGAAATCGTTGATGGTTCCCGCAACCATGGTCATGCCTCGTGATGGAAGCTTCGCGCTTGCGCTCTTAGGCAGCTTAAGAAGGGTCCATGAGTCTATTTTAAACAGTTTAGCTTCAAAACGGATTGTCGACATATTTCTTTACTCTTTGATTGTTCTTATAATATTTATTGTACTTGCGCGTTGGCGTAGCAGCGGCTCGCGAATTGCCTTTACATCCATCTTGCTCGCGCCGAGAAAAGTGATGAAGCGGGCAAACCCGCGAGCTAATGCTTCAGCAAATGCCTCGTCCTTGCCGAGAACCTTGTTCTCCAACCACAAGCCCAGGATGACGAATGTGTTTGTCGTGCGGTCGAGCTTGCTATCGAAACGCGCCACGAGCTGATCGCCCCACAAGATCGGCATCGTGTAGTAGCCGAACTTGCGAAGGTGCGCCGGTTTGTATACCTCCCAAACATAGTCAAACCCGAACAAAACTTTGGCCCGCCCGCGTGCGCTCACCTGGTCAAGCGGCGCGAGGAAGAGGACCTCCTCAGTCGTGGTCGTTTCCAATGGCGTCCAGGCCTTTGGGATGCGTCCTGCACTTAAATCACGCAGCGTCCTGGTGTCGCTGGGGAGTGCGTGATGTATCATTTTCCAGCCTTCGACCTGCACCTCGATGAGCTCTCCGTCGGCTAACATCCCCTCAAGCATCTTCTTTGCCGCGCGATCCGGCTCGCCGCGTCCCCATGCTTCCCCTGTACGTTTGATTCGCGCCAGTCCGCTGCAGCTGACTTCCTTTTTGATCAGAAAGCGATCAGTCTCAGCCTCGCTGCTCTCGCGAATCAGGTGCGCGGGCGCGACCTTTTCGGTGAGGGCATACACACGCTCGAAGTGCTCGCGGTGATGCGTCATTACTTCGCCGGTTTGCCACAAATAATACAGGGCCGATGCACTGTCCTTTTCGAAGTCGCGGTTGCTCACGACGTCGCGTTCCTGCAAGATGACCCGCATTTCGGCGATGGCGTTTGCGTGCT